>CATXEA010000008.1 GCA_958367245.1 uncultured Blautia sp. | reverse complement strand
CGAAATCGTATTTCTGATGGAAGGGAGTCGGAGGGGAACATAGTACCGATAATGATTGTGCAAGAAAACGCAGTTTATGGGAAGGTTCCTTACTTCATTCATGTTTGTAGAGAGGGTAAGAGTGAGAGAATGTCATGAAGACTAACAACTCCAAAGAAAAAGTTCGACAACTTCAAAACAAACTATATCTGACAGCCAAGAAGTGTGACAGCCGAAGATTTCATGCACTTTACGATAAGGTATATCGAGATGATGTACTCTTTGAGGCATGGAAACGGGTAAAAGCTAACAAAGGTTCCAGTGGTGTGGATGGTGTCAAAATCGAGGATGTTGAAGCGATGGGAATTGAAAAATACCTATCAGAAATCAAATCAGAACTGATGAATGGAAAGTATAAACCATCTCCGGTAAAGCGAGTTATGATACCAAAACCAGACGGAAGTGAAAGACCTCTTGGAATACCAACGGTCAAGGACAGAATTGTGCAAATGGCTACAAAGATAGCAATAGAGCCAGTATTCGAAGCTGACTTTAGAGAATGTTCCTATGGATTCCGACCGAAAAGAAGTGCGAAACAAGCACTGGAAGTAGTAAGGAAAGCGTGTAACAACAAGGGCTATTATGTAGTAGACGCAGACATTGAAAAGTTTTTTGACAATGTAAACCAAGGAAAGTTGATGAAGCTGGTAGAGCAGAGAATATCAGACCGTAGGATATTGAAGCTGATAAAACAATGGTTAGTATCAGGAGTATTATATGGAAATGTACTGACAATCTCTGAACTGGGAACCAGCCAAGGTTCAGTCATATCTCCGTTACTGGCAAACATTTACCTAAACACACTGGACAGACTGTGGGAAAAGTATGGACATACTCACGGTATTCTTGTAAGGTACGCAGATGATACGGTAATCATTTGCAAGAATAAGAAAAGTGCAAATCACGCACTGAATTTATTGCAGTATATCATGGTAAAACTGGATTTAAAGCTACATCCAGTGAAGACAAAGATTGTCAGCATGTGGGACGGAAAAGAGGGATTTGACTTTCTCGGAATGCACCACAGAAGAATGACAACGGAAACACGCAAAGGACAACTGTACAAGGAAACGTATCAGTACCCAAGCAGAAAAGCCATGAAGAAAATGAAAGCCGAAGTCAAGAGGAATGTAAACAGACGAAGTCTGCTAGTTGCAAAGGAAGAGGATTTAATAAAGAATCTGAATCCGAAAATCACAGGATGGAAGAATTATTATTCCACCAAGAGAAACGAAAAGTGGATGCAGGCTCTAGACTGGTACATTATTTGCACTTTTACAAGATGGTATAACAAGAAACACCAGAGACGTAATCGTATGTCAAAGGTGGGATTTGTAAGAAATAGCATTTACGAAAAAGGATTAAAGAAAATGGCTAGAGCATGACGTAATGCTGTAGAAAGAAGAATGTCGGAAAGCCGTGTGAGGGAGAACCTCATGCACGGTTTGATGAGGGGAAAGAGGGCAGAAGCCCTCTAACCTACTCTACTCCTGATAATGAAGATGTTTCTTATGTAGCTGGTTCAGTACTGACAAGCGTAGGAAATTATCAGGGATGTAATATCATAAAGTCTGAATTTGACGGCTCAGACGCTATGGAAAAACTTTTTCTTGAATATAAGAAGAAGTTCTACACAATTCCGTCAGCACCAGATAAGCAATTTATGGTTGCTCAAAAGTCTGCTTATGACCATTTTGAAAACTCATATTATAGCTATTCAGCGCCTACATCTATGGGAAAGTCGTTCATAATGAGAATGTTCATTAAAGAAGAAATTCTAAGTGATTGTAAATATAATTTCGCAATTGTTGTACCAACTAAAGCGCTGATAAATGAAATCAGAATTAAAATTACCAAAGAGGATTTAGGTGAAATTTTGCATCAAAAGAACTACCATGTAGTTACTGCCGCAGGTGATGCAGCGCTATCTAATTGGAAAGATAAAGAGCAAAATTATATCTTTGTTATGACACCGGAGCGCATGCTGTATCTAATGATAAATGAGCCGGATATTCAAATTGATTATCTGTTTGTAGATGAGGCTCATAAAATTACAGGTGCAGATAAAAGAAGTCCTTTCTATTATCAAGTTGTGAATATGCTGTCCGAAAGAACGCATAGGCCGCATATAATCTTTGCATCACCTAATGTGCCTAATCCTGAGGTGTTTTTAGACACTATTCCAGATGTGCAGTCTGCGAATGAACATAAATTGCAGACATCATTTTCTCCGGTTTCACAACCGAAATTTATTATTAATCTGATTAACAGAGAAGTAAGTATTTATAACGAGCACAATGACAGCAATATTCCTATTACATCGATTGCACTTGACGATGCTGATTTAATAGACGTTTTGCTTAGATTTGAAAAGGATGAAATGAATAAGGAAAAGCCATTTATTGTATATTTTCCTTCAACGAAAAAAACGGTAGTTGCTGCACGTGATTTTGGTGCAAATCGTATTCCTAAAACAAATTGTCAAGAGCTGATGGAGCTTGCTAAAGATATAAAGAATGAAGTCCACGGAGATTACTACCTGGCAGACTTGGTTTCTAAAGGAGTTGCGTACCATATTGGTTATCTTCCAGCTTCAATTCGTCAACGAATAGAAGATTTGTTTAAAACTGGAAAGATAACAGCTTTATTCTGTACAAGTACTCTTGTTGAAGGTGTGAATCTTCCAGCAGATAATCTTTTCATTACCGATTATAGAAACGGACAGAAGGATATGCGTCCTATAGATTTCAGAAATCTTGTGGGTAGAGTAGGAAGATTGGAATTTAACCTTTATGGAAATGTGTTTTTAGTTGCAACTTCAGAAAAAGCGTCAGATAAGTTCGAAACATTACTTTCGAAGCCGGTTGATAAACAAACGCTTTCTATTGAGAAGGGATTAACCAAACCTCAGAAGCAAAACGTAATCAACGTTTTATTGCAAGGAGATGTTGAATTTCCTAAACATCCGCAGAAACAGACAGAAGATTCATATGACTTAATGAGAAAGTTTGCGATTATTCTTTTGAATGACATTATGGCTAATAGAGAGAGTCGTGTTCGTAAAGAATTTCAAAAGGTTATGAACCCTGGTGACGAGGATTTGATCAAGGCTAAATTTTCTAACCGACAACAGCACATGAGGGATAGTGATATTACAGTATCTGTTGATCAGAGTGAATCGTTATATGAGGCGATTGCGAATAACGGTTTAGAGTTTCCGGAAATTGACAGTAATGGACGATATAATGCCGATGAACTATGGACTTTCTTATTGAGGATTGCCAAGATTTTTAAATGGAAATCTTACGAGTCATATACACTTGGCGCCCCTGGAAATGACCCAGACAAATATAGTTCATTATCTTATTATAGAGTAATTCTTGGACAGTGGGTTTCCGGCCATGGACTACAACAGATTATTTCGGAGGCCATAAGATATAAGAAAAATAATCCACATGAAGCTATGTTTATTGATGGCAAAAAAGTGGATTATAAAGAAGGTTCAGAGCATAACAATATTATTATTTCCGAAGTATTATCTGTGATTGATAAAATAATCCTGTTTAAGCTTTCAAACTATTTTTTGAAAATATCAAATGCTTATAAGGATATTAAGGGAAAGCCGGCACCGAATGATTGGTACGAGTTTGTTGAGTATGGTTCAACAAATAAGCGTTCAATTGAAATTCAAAAATATGGCTTTTCAAGAGAATCTGCTCTGTACATATTACAACACGAAGCAGAATACGTTTATAAATCAGAAACAGAGCTAAAACTCAAGAAATCGCTATTGGAATGTCTTAACAAGGGTGTTAAAGCAGATGCTGAGTTGGCTTGGTATAATACACCGGAACTGTTTCTGGAGGAGGAAGCCTAATGAAAAAGATAGAAGGTTCACCAAAGAATCTCAAGCAGCTTTTGCAGAATACAAAATATTCAATTCATTACTATCAGCGTGAGTATATGTGGCAGAGAAAGCATATTGAAGAACTGATAGACGATTTAACTTCGGAATTTTTAGAGTATTATCATCTGGGGGACTCTAGACTAGCAGTTGCTGATTATGGAGCGTATTTTATGGGATCCATTGTATTAGCTGGTAGGGAGAATGCTATTATCGATGGTCAGCAAAGATTCTCATCTTTGACATTGCTACTGATGTATCTTAATAACAGATTAAAGAGCATCGGTCAGAGTTATAACATGATTGAGACCATGATTTTCTCTGAGTCCTTTGGATCGAAGTCTTTTAATATCAATGTCGATGACCGGCAGGATTGTATGAATGCAATTTTCAACGATACTGACTTTGATACTACTGGTGCTGGTGAGTCCGTAAAAAATCTATATGGTCGTTATCAAGATATTCAGGATGTTTTCCCGGCAGACATTACAGATGATATGTTGCTGCATTTTTGTGATTGGGTTGCAGAAAAAGTATTCTTTATTGAGATTGTAGCAACAACAGAACAGGACGCTCATAAGATATTCGTTACAATGAATGATCGTGGTTTGAGTTTGACATCCACCGAAATGTTGAAGGGCTATTTGCTTTCGGAGATAAAATCTGACTCCATACGAGAAAAAATGAATGGCCTTTGGAAAGAAAAAGTTCTTACTTTGAAGAAGGACGATGACAAAGGCGATGAGACCTTTATTAAGGCATGGTTGAGAGCTCACTATGCAGAAACAATTCGTGAAACAAAAGCTGGTGCAGTAAATAAGGATTTTGATATCATCGGCGGTTCCTTCCACAAATGGGTACGAGATGAACGTGATAAGCTGGGACTTAATGGTTCCGATGACTTTGAGTTGTTCATAAAGAAATTTGCAAAATTCGCAGAGGTTTATGAGCGTATCCGTCAGGCAGAAACAACGTTCGCTGCAGAAACAAAGTATGTATATTACAATGCGCAAGTTAACTTCACATTACAGCCACAGCTATTATTAGCGCCTGTATGTTATGAAGATTCATGGCCAGTTATTATTGAGAAGATTAATCTGGTAGCAAGATTTATTGATGTTTTGATTGTATCCAGAGTAACGAATTACCGCTCTGTAGATTACAGCACAATTAAAAACTTTGTTTTCAATGTTACTAAGGATATCCGCATGACAGACATACCTACATTGAAACAAAAATTAGAACAGCAGTATATCAATCTCGCATTTGACCCGGCAGCAGCATTAAGTGATTTAAGACTTAACAGCTTTACTAAGAAATACATTAAGAATATCCTTGCACGTATTACAGGATTTATTGAAGAACAGACTGGTGTTGCATCAAACTACTGCAATTACATGAACACTCAAACAAAGAATCCATTTGAGATTGAGCACATTATTACAGACCATTATGAATGGTTTACCGCGGAATATTCTGACCAAGACGATTTCAGACGTTGGAGAAATAGCATCGGTGCGTTATTGCTTCTTCATAAGAGCATCAATGCAAGCTTAAATGATGCAAAGTATGATTACAAACTGAAAAAGTACTGTTCCAATGAAGGAAATATCTATACTGAATCACTTGGTGATCTGGCATATCAGAATAATCCCCAATTTAAGAAGTTCGTTTTAGATAATAATCTTGGCTTCAAATCGTATGCTTCATTTGGTAAGAATGAAATTACTGAAAGAATAGCAGTACTCATTGACTTGGTAAAACTCGTTTGGAACGATGATATGTTTATGTAATCCAGCGAAAGGAGGCAGGTTTTATGGTTTTTAATACTTTTATAAAATGTCAGGTTTGCGGATGTATTACTAGAGTTCGTTTGCAAGTTGGCTGGCAAGAAGAACATCCGATAGAAGTAGCATGCGGTAAATGTGGAACCTCTTTGTCTGGTAGCGTGAAGATAGGGCAAGATCGTCCGGGGTTAAGTTTTTCTTTTGATAATGCTGATGAAGTTCAGGACGAAAATGCGGATTACATTATTGAGTGTTCTGGTGAATTTCCTACCTTAAAACAAGTAGAAGCAGCTGATTTAGAGAGGCTAGTGATTACACCGTTTATTCGATATATGAATTGTATGAAAACGAATGATTCTTATGAGGAATTTGGACAAGATGTGTCTAAGTTGAACGTAACTGCCAAAAAGTGGAAGAACTATAAAAGAATTCTCAATTTAGCAAAAAACAATAGCGAATACTTAACTCAAGAGATTCAAAAAGAGTTTTCTGGTCATTTTTTTCAATGTAGGGATGAATCCGAAACATTGAGAGCTGTCCACATGATTGAGGTACATGGATTTTATTCATCATTAAGAAAAGATATCCTTAATGACCTTTCGTTTAGCGCAGGAATATTGAAAATGGATTCAGCACAAATGAAGGACCTGATTGATTTCCTTAATTCTCATGATGGATTCCACCTTGAAGAATTACAGGAACTGATCTACAAGGTCTACGATGAGTTTATGGTCGTATATCAAAGACTTATACCTGCATTGGCTATACAATACTGTAAAGATAATTCTTTTGATTTTGAATACGAAGGTTCCACAACGAGCAGTTTTGATAGTGTAAAACAGTTTTATCTGGATGTTTATGAGGCGTTAGGTAATTTGATGATTATTCCTGTTGCTCTTAACAATATTAAGTATAGGTCTGATATCAATGCTATGAATCCGATTGAGAAAAATGTAAGGTCTTTAGAGGATTATATTAAACTCACAAAAGCATCAAGATATCATTTTTGCTTGGATTCTGAGGACTATACAGGCTTTTTGAAAATCCTCGTGAATGCGAAATTGAGAAATGCTATCGGTCATAATGATGTTGAATACAATTCAGTAGACCAGCTGATAACTTATATTCCTAATCCGAAAGATAGAACAAAAAAGAAAACAGAATATTTGCTTGAATTTGAAAATGAGGCAATGTGTATGTTTCAAGCTATATTGGGAGTCTCTGAATATTTATATCGTCTTAGGGAACTTGAACTTATGCATGACGGAAAAATTCCTATTATGGTTCAGGAAAGAGCAAATTGGCCGAAGAAGATAGGCCGCAATGAATTGTGTCCATGTGAAAGTGGGAAGAAGTATAAGCGTTGTCATGGGCGATGAGAGCATACAGAAATTCATTCATTGTTTATTATAGAGTGATTTATCGAAGAAGGAGGCCGCTTATTTGAAAAAGAAAAAAGATGAAATAACCATCCGTTCCAGCGCTGCAGAATATTTGACCTATGTCGCTTCTGTAGGCGATCAGCAGGACAGTATTGAGATGCGCTATGAGGATGAGAATATATGGCTGACGCAGAAGATGATGGCCACACTATATGACGTAGATGTTCGTACAATCAATGAACATATTAAGAAGATTTATTCCGACTCAGAACTTGAGGAAGAGGCAACTGTCCGGAAATTCCGGATAGTTCAAACCGAAGGTTCACGTCAGGTTACTCGTGATACAAAACACTATAATCTTCAAATGATTATTGCAGTTGGATTTAAGGTAAATAATGAGCGAGCAGTGCAGTTTCGTAAGTGGGCCAATGGTATTGTAAAGGACTATACCATCAAAGGATGGGTTATGGATGATGAGCGTCTGAAAAACGGTGGTTCCGTGCTCACAACAGAGTACTTTGACCGTTTGCTTGAGCAGATTCGCGAGATCCGTTTATCTGAGCGTAGGTTTTATCAGAAGATAACAGACATCTATGCTACAGCTCTTGATTACGACCGCACAGCAAAAACGACCAAGCAGTTTTTTGCCAAGGTGCAGAATAAAATGCATTATGCAGTTCACGGACATACGGCAGCAGAGTTAATTTATGAGCGAGCAGATGCAGGCAAGCCACATATGGGATTAACTACATGGGCGGCAGCACCGGAAGGAAAGATTGTAAAAAGTGATGTGAGTGTTGCGAAGAATTATCTTTCAGAGCAGGAAATGCGTTCATTAGAGCGTATTGTTTCGGCGTATCTGGATCTGGCAGAGGATCGTGCTGAACGTCACATTCCGATGACAATGGAGGATTGGGCAAAGCGTCTGGATTTATTCCTGATGGCAGATGACAGAGAGGTCCTTCAGGATGCAGGTAAGATTACAGCAGAGATTGCAAAGGCAAAAGCGGAGACTGAATTTGAAAAGTATCGTGTTATTCAGGACAGATTGTTCATGTCTGACTTTGATAAATACATGCTGGAATTGGAAGAGAATGCGAAGAAGTAATAGGATCGGTTCTCTCTTTCAATGCTGGATTTTCAGGTATGATAAGGTCGAGTGCATGGAAGTTGAGCCATCAGTCGGGGCGAAAAATAGCCGTTGACCTGTTCTTTGTAGGAAGAACGGACAAGGTTGAGGCGATGGCGGTTTCACGCAAAATTTGACTTTTATGTTGGAATCACTATAATAGTAGAAACGAATAAAAAAGTTGAACTTTTTCCGTGGACGGGCGAGGTTCAGGCTGTGATATGGATAGCGAGTTACGTCCATAATTTTTTGCTACAGAATTTGTTGATATGTTTCCGCAAACAAACGGAGATATTTTGCTACAGTCCACATTAGTCTGGATCGGTTCCCGAAAACTGACATCAATCAGGACGTATCGTGCCACGTCGAGACGGTGGTGGGATTACATCGCAAAGATATGTAGAAATCCTTGAATTTACGCACTTTGTGGAGTTTTTCAGTTTCAATGAAATTGGTGAAAATCATAAGGAAAAGGTATTTGTAGATAAAGTGAGAATGTTGGTGGTTTGGCAGAAGCTAAAAAGCAGTTTGTACTTGTACAAGTTCTGACGATTACGAATATATTGTAAGTGTAGGAGCAGTTGATTCAGAAGAAACACAATAAAGAATTTGATTTTATAATCAGCCGAGCAGCTAACTACTGCCCGGCTGATTGTGGAAATAACTGTAATAAAGTAGGTAAAAATGATATAGGTGAATAAGCTGATTGGAAAGATAGCTTATCTTAAATGCTATAATTGTATCCAGAGTGCTTTCTGATGAAAGTGAGTATGAGTACTATCCAGAAGATATCGAAGGGTTGGAAATCAAAAAGGATGGTGTTGTAATAGAGACTGTCCAAGTTAAGAACATCTATGCCAATTTAACACTTTCAGGAGTTGCTTTAACAAAAAAATCCCAAAGAGGCGAAGGGTTTTTCAATTGTATGTGTAGCTTACATACACAAAATCTATCCTTTGGTAGAAAAAGCAATTAATAGTTGCAGTAAAAGCAAGAGATAGTTGGTAGAATTCTGTGACGAATTTATTACAATAAAAATAATAAATTCAGGAGGTACTAGAGCATGATTTTTTCAGAACAGTTGAGTAAATTTAGAAAAGAAGCTAATTTAACCCAAGAAGGATTAGCTGAAAAATGTGATGTGTCAAGGCAAGCTGTTGCAAAGTGGGAAAGTGGAGAGAGTTTGCCAGACATTTATAAAGTTTCGAAGATTGCAAAAATATTCGATGTATCTTTAGAAGCACTTATTTGGGGAGAATGCCAACAAGTAACCGAAAAGGAAATTGCAAAAAAGATATATGTGTTGTTTACAGAGAATATGGAGAGTTTACGAACATGTTTGTTGACAGATGGCCATATGTCAAACAAAGAGTTGGCGACAAAGTTAAGAGCTGAAATAAAGCGCTCCAGATTGTTTTTTTCCAAAAAGATTGTAGATGAATTGTTGGCATTGACAATAGATTTTGCATATTCAAGTGTTGATATAATGGGAAGAAATGAATACAAAGAAATTTTTGCGGGAAAAAGAGATGATTTTTATCAAAGGCAGATATATTGTGATACTATAATACCGGAGCGTTATGACAGAATTGAGAACATTCTTGGGGCTTATCTTGACTTACCATAAACAAAGAAGTTTGGATAAATTGTATCAGATAATTTTCTAAGGGAAAAGTTTCGCTAATCAGTATGCTATCGTACGCTTACAGAATGAGGAGACGGTGGTTTCTTGAGCAATCAAAAATCGAAGCCGGATATTAATATGGATTTGCCTCTGTATATAGAAGGTTATTACAGAATAAAGGATCAGGAGAATACATGGTGTTAGACTATAGAAATTCATTGAGAAAAAAACATGAGGTGTAATATGTGGAAATGTCCAAAATGTGGAAAAGAGTTCAAAAAAATAAATCAAAGTCATTATTGTGGAGAGAAGCCGAAGACAATTGAAGAATACATTATGCTTCAGGATGAGGACAAGCAGGGAGATTTGTTTCTTATCAGAAAAGTTTTACGGCAGGCATTGCCAGAGGCGGAAGAGCGTATCTCGTGGAGTATGCCGACTTATTGGAAAAATCACAATATTCTTCATTTTGCCGCAGCTAAAAAACATATAGGATTTTATCCGGGATCGGAAGCAGTGGAAGAATTTGAAGAAGAATTAAAAAAATATAGTGTAAATAAAGGGACAATACGTATTCCATATGGATGTGTGGACACTGATCTGATAAAAAGAATCGCTCAATGGTGTTGGGATACGGGAAATCATGCGTAAATTTGAAGTGAATGGGGGGATTTAACCGGTAGCGTGTTTATGATAGAATTTTGCAAAAGCATTTATCTATGAAAGGAGCAGAACTATGGAGGCAATTAAAGCAGCAGGGCTTACAAAATATTACGGCAGGACAAAAGGGATTGAGAATCTTAACCTGACAGTGGAAAATGGTGAGTTTTTCGGATTTATTGGACCTAACGGTGCTGGAAAATCAACAACGATCAGAACTTTACTGGGATTAATTGCTCCAACAAGTGGGACTGCCCAGATTTTCGGATTGGATATTGTGAAAGATAAAGAAAAAATTTTGCAGAAAATCGGATATCTGCCCTCCGAAGCAGTATTTTATTCAGGAATGAAAGTAAGGGATGTGCTAAAGCTTTCTGCGAATCTGCGCAAAAAGAATTGTACAGAGGAGGCGGAAATACTTTGTGAGCGTTTGCAGCTTGATGTGACACGAAAGGCAGATGAACTGTCTTTTGGAAATCGAAAGAAGGTTGCCATTGTCTGCGCCTTACAGCACAAACCTGAGTTGTTGATACTTGATGAACCCACAGGAGGTCTGGATCCTCTGATGCAAAAAGAGTTTTTTGATATTTTGGGGGAAAGAAACAAAGAGGGTGCGACTGTTTTTCTGTCCAGCCACATTCTTTCAGAAATTCAGCGTAACTGTACCCGGGCTGCAATTATCCGGGAGGGGAAAATCATTGCATGTGACAGCGTAGAGGTATTATCCAGAACAAGCGCGAAACGTGTTACAGTACAGGGGAAAATCAATTTTGACATGCTGGAAGGGGTTCGTGATAAAATGGATATGAAAGATTCGGTCAGCTTTCTTTATAGTGGGGATATGAACCGGTTACTCCACACCCTGGCAACAGGACAGGTTTCGGACTTTTCTGTTACGGAACCGGATTTGGAAGAAATATTTCTGCACTACTATACGAAGGACGGTGATATCGCATGACAATTGTAAAACATGAATTAAAGCAGGGAAAAATTTCCTTTTGGATATGGACGGCATCCATTGGAATGCTGCTTGCGATCTGCATTTTTCTTTTTCCGGAAATGAAGGGAGAAATGGAAGGAATTCAGAATGTATTTGCATCTATGGGGGCTTTTACGGCTGCTTTTGGTATGGATCGTCTAAACTTTGGTTCTCTGGAGGGGTTCTATGCGGTTGAATGTGGGAATATTCTGGGACTTGGCGGTGCGTTTTATGCTTCTCTTTGTGGGATTCATATGCTCAGTAAAGAAGAAAAGGACAAAACAGCGGAATTTTTGCTGACCCACCCGGTAAGTCGTAAAAGAATCCTTACGGAAAAACTGATTGCTGTTCTGATTCAGATTACGGCAATGAATGCAATCATTTATGTTCTGGCAGCAGGTTCTGTGGCTGTGATTGGAGAGCCGATTCTCTGGAATGAAATCAATTTGTTACATCTTGCATATTATCTGCTTCAGCTTGAGCTGGCAGGGATTTGCTTTGGAATCTCAGCATTTTTACGCAGAGGAAGCGCAGGGGGTGGACTGGGGCTTGCGATTATGATGTACTTTTTTAATCTGATTGGAAACATCACAGAATCTGCAGAATTTTTAAAATATATTACTCCATTTGGATACTGCGAAGGCGCGGATATTGTAACAGGCGGCTGCCTTGATGGCAAACTGGTTGCCATCGGTATGATATTGTGTATATGTGGTGTGACTGCTGCCTTTTTTAGATATTTGCGCAAAGACATTATGTGATTTGATATTGAGGAGGATGCAGATATGTTGTCAAAAAAGACAGGCTGGTTCCGGAAGAGCAGTCTCATAGCAATTGGCTTTTTACAGATGGTAAGCGCTTCAGGATGCGGGATAAAACAGGCAAATAAAACCATATCTAAGGCTCAGGAGAGAACAGAAGATAGACAGGAGGAGAAAGAAAAAGTCACAGAAATCTGCATCAATCTTTATAAAGAAGCAGCGGAAGAAAAAAGGACAGGGGATTTGGAAATGATTCGGAGCATTGTCAGTCTGTTCGGAGAAAACGGATATCCGGCGGTTGACAGCAAAAATCAAATCAATATGACAAAAGCAGCGCAGGTAGTAGAGTTTTGCGAAAAGGTGGATAAACAGAAAGAGGCAGAAATAACAATTCTTGTAGTCGATTATACAGGGGGATTTGTAAAATACGATCTGCACACAAAAGACGGAAAGGTAGAGGTGAGCAGAAGCTGTTACAGGTACGAAAACGGAAATATGGAAAAAGTGGTGGCAGATAGCTATCTGGCAGAGGATTGGAATTATACAGAAGAGGGATATCTGATGTTTTCCGGCACATGGTTTTCGCAAGAGTTATATGTCCTTACATCAAGTGAAGCAAAGGAACATACTGCATTACGGGTACAGCCGCTGGATGAAACGTACAGGGAGTTAAGCCGGAAATATCTTCTTCCAGTCGGATTTGAACAGAATAATATGTTTCTTGTGGATTGGAATGAAGACGATTTTGGAGATTTGGATTTCTATGATGTGTATGATATTTTTTATCCGAAGGTGAAGGGGCAGCCTGTTCCATATACAGCAGATAAAAATTTGTCAGTCAGTGCGGTTTATCAGATTCCAAAAGAGGAATTTGAATCTGTTATTATGAAATATTTTAATATTGACAGTGAAACCCTGCAATCAAAAACTGTCTATGATTCGGAAACTTCGACGTATGAATATAAGCCAAGGGGATTCGAAGAAGTGGAGTATCCGGAATATCCATATTCAGAGGTAGTTGGCTTTACAGAAAACAGTGATGGTACGATTTCACTTACAGCTAATGTGGTATTCCCTTATGAAGGAGATTCCAGAGTGTATGCGCATGAGGTTGTGGTTCGTCCTTTGGAAAATGGAGAGGTACAATATGTATCTAACCGAATGATACCTTCGGAGGAAAACCGTCAGGAGACATGGCATACACCGCGATTGACCTTGGAGGAGTGAGCTATATGCATTTTGTTGATGCGAAGGGAATACTGACCGGAAGCGGCGGTCAGTATGGAATGAACATATACCGTGGATGCAGCCACGGATGTATTTATTGTGACAGCAGAAGCCGATGCTATCAGTTTACGCATATGTTTGAAGATATTGAAGTAAAGCGGAATGCGCCGGAGCTTTTGGATAAGGCGCTGAAGTCTAAAAGAAAAAAATGTATGATCGGAACCGGGGCAATGTCTGACCCGTATATACATTGCGAAGAGAAATTAAAGCTGACAAGAAAATGTCTGGAAGTTATTCTGAAGAATAGTTTTGGGGTGGCAATACAGACGAAATCTGATCGAATTCTTCGGGATATCGATTTGCTGGATGAGATAAATCGTTCTTCAAAATGTGTAGCTTAGATGACGCTTACCACTTACGATGATGAATTATGCAAAATATTGGAACCGAATGTCTGCAACACCAGACGCAGGATTGAAGTGTTGGAGAAGATGCAGAAAAGGGGAATTTCGACGATTGTGTGGTCTGACACTTCGTGAAGGCAGTCGGGAATATTATTATGCGGCGCTTGACAAATATTTTCCGGGTATGAAAGAACGCTACATCGAACGATATGGAAATATGTATGAACTGCAAAGCCCTAAGGCAAAAGAGTTGACTGGGATATTTCAGAGATTCTGCAAGGCTCATGGCATCCTGTCAAGTCCGGAGGAATGTTTCAGGTATATGACTGAATTACCGGAAAAATATCCGCAGTTGAGTTTGTTTGAACTGTAAGCGTCAGAAAATAAGATAAAACAGAAAACTGAAATCATAGGATTGAAAATTAGTTTAATATCTGCTATCATAAACTTAATTATAAACTTAAAAATAATAGGAGAAATTAATTTATGAAAGCAGTAAAAGGATTTACCTTAACAATATCCGGTGGTTCACATGAGCCGGAGAAGAGAGTAGAGGAAATAAAAGATGCGATTGATACCATGAAAGAAACCCTTGGAATCAATACCGTGATGCTTGCCATAGGCGCATGGCAGGAAACGCCCCATTCAGAGGAGATTGTATATGAGACAGAGAATATTCCCGGGGATGCGGAACTGGAAGAGATTATTGCATATATACATCGCTGCGGCCTTCAGGTGTTTTTAAAGCCCATGGTAAACTGCAGAAATGGCGTGTGGCGGGCATATATCAGTTTTTTTGATATAGAAGCGCCGTGTGAGCCTAAATGGAGCAGATGGTTCGCCAGTTATCAGAACTATCTGCTTCATTATGCCGCTCTTGCCCAAAAGACAGGCTGCGAGATGCTTGTAATCGGCTGCGAGCTTGTGATGACAGAGAAAAAAGAAAGAGAATGGAGAGAACTTATCTCCGCTATCCGCAAAGAATACACAGGACTTCTGACCTATAATACAGATAAATATCAGGAAGAGAATGTTTCATGGTGGGATGCGGTAGATGTGATTTCCTCCAGCGGCTATTATCCTGTTGACAGATGGGAAGAAAATCTTTGCCGTATTGAAAAAGTGGTGAGGAAATATAACAGACCGTTTTTCTTTGCTGAATGCGGGATGCCGAGCAGACACGGAAGCAGCGCAGTTCCCAATGACTGGACTTTTGAAGGAGAACTGGATCTGGAAGAACAGAAGCTTTATTATGAAAAAATGTTTGAGATATGCGGAAACTGTGACTGGGTGGATGGCTTTTGCGGCTGGGACTGGCACAGCAGCTTTCGAAAGGAACCGGCAGTGAATAAAGACTACAGTGTGTATGGTAAACCTGTCACGAAAATTATCCGTGATTTTTATGCAAAATGGAGAAAAGAATAATTTAAGTTGACAATTAATTATGAATTAAGTAATATAATTTAAGAAGACTTTAATAAAAACAAAAAGTGAAAAATTTGAGAAGAAGAAAAGGGGGAGAAGGATTATGGCGATTTACTATGAGGAAAAGAACAAGATCTTCCGATTGGACACGAAAAAGAGTACATATTTAATCGGCTTAACGCCGGAAGGGTATGTGGGACATATTTATTATGGGGACAGACTTTTCCATGAT
This sequence comes from uncultured Blautia sp., assembly GCA_958367245.1. Taxonomy (GTDB): domain Bacteria; phylum Bacillota; class Clostridia; order Lachnospirales; family Lachnospiraceae; genus Blautia_A. The sequence continues at coordinate 96,080 of CATXEA010000008.1, read as the reverse complement.
GTGGATTCCTGTCTTTTACGAATGGAAGAAGCGCCTTTTACGCCATCAGTTAATAAGAGGGAAAAATCTGCATTTCTGGATGCGTTTCCCATGGAATATCCCACAGGGGGGATTGGAGACTACAGAGAAAGCTGCCTGAATATCCGAAATGAACAGGGATGTATGGGAAGCGAGTTTCATTATGTATCTCATGAAATCTATAAAGGAAAGCGCGCGCTGGAAGGACTTCCGGCATCCTTTGGAAATGAGGATGAGGTAGAAACACTGGAAATCCTTATGGAAGATCCTGTTCTTGAAGTGAGTCTTGTGCTTTGTTATTCTGCTTTTGAAAAAGAAAATGTAATCACAAGAAATGTCAGAATCTGTAATCACGGGAAGCAGACACTGAAGCTTGAGAAGGTTTACAGCGCCTGCCTTGATATGGATAATGAAGAGTTTGAGATGATTACCCTTTGCGGTTCATGGGCAAGGGAAAGACGCATTCAAAGACATGAGCTGCACTATGGAAAGCAGTCGGCATCGTCTGCCAAGGGAGAGAGCAGCCATCAGGAACATCCGTTTCTGGCGCTGGTAACGCCCGGTACAAATCAGCTTCAGGGAAAAGTGTATGCCATGAATTTCGTATATTCCGGAAACTTTCTTGCCCAGGCGGAGCTGAGTCAGTTTGATTCTGTGCGTATGGTAATGGGAATCAACAGGGAAGAGTTTTGCTGGAATTTGAGAAAAGGAGAAACCTTTCAGGCGCCGGAGGCAGTTCTGGTGTATTCGGGAGAAGGGCTCGGGGAGATGACGAGAAGCTTTCATGATTTTTACAGAAATCACATGATTCGCAGTCCTTATCTTCATAAGAAACGTCCTATTCTCATTAATAACTGGGAAGCTACTTATTTTGATTTTGATACAGACAAGCTTCTTGCCATTGCAAGAGAAGCGAAAAAAAGCGGAATAGAAATGCTGGTGATGGATGACGGATGGTTCGGGGAAAGAAACCTTGATAATTCATCTCTTGGAGACTGGACTGTAAATGAGAAAAAAATTAAAGGCGGTCTGAAACATCTTGTAGATGAAGTGAATGCCATTGGACTGGAATTTGGAATCTGGTTTGAGCCGGAGATGATTTCTCCGGATTCCGAACTTTACAGGAAGCATCCGGAATGGGCAATACAGATTCCGGGCAGAGAGGCAACACAGAGCAGGTGCCAGTACGTCCTTGACCTGTCAAGACCGGAGGTACAGGATTATGCCTATGAGTGTGTGGCAAAGATTCTCAGGAGCGCAAATATTGCTTATGTGAAATGGGATATGAATCGTCAGCTCAGCGACCTTGGAAGCTCCTGGCTTGACAGGGAAAGTCAGCAGGAACTTTTCCATCGCTATGTACTTGGCCTTTACAGGATGCAGGAACGGCTGGTAACAGAATTTCCAAACCTTCTTCTTGAGAACTGTTCAGGCGGAGGAGCACGTTTTGATCCGGGAATGCTTTATTACAGTCCGCAAATCTGGTGCTCTGATGATACAGATGCAGTAGAACGTCTGGCAATCCAGGAAGGAACGGCGCTTATTTATCCTCTTTCTGCAATGGGAGCGCATGTCAGCGACTGTCCGAACCATGCAGTTGGCCGTGTGACGCCTTTTGAAACAAGAGGGCATGTAGCTCTTGCCGGAACATTCGGATATGAGCTTGATATCACAAAAATCCCGCAGGAAGACAGAGACATGATTCCGCGGCAGACGGAAATGTATCATAAGTATCATGAACTGATTCGCGAGGGGGATTATTACAGGATCGCCTCTTACAGAGAAAATAACAGTTATGATTGCTGGGCTGTAGCTGCGAAAGATAAAAGTGAGGTGCTGGTAACGTATGTTCAGGTTCTGGCCGGAGCGAACCGGCACAGCCGGAAAATATATTTTCAGGGATTTGATCCGAACGCGCTTTACCGTCTTGAGGGAACAGAGAAAACATATAGCGGAGAAAGGCTTATGAAGATGGGCTTTTTGATGGAAGCTCTGACAGGAGATTTCAGAAGCAGGCTGTATCATTTTGTAAAAACGGAAGAGTATCATTGAGTTTAAAGAGAAATGGAGAGGACTATGGGTAAAGTAAGAATGGCTGACATTGCCCAGCGTGTGGGTGTGAGTACGGTGACGGTTCACAACGCGCTTTCCGGGCAAAAAGGTGTCAGCGATGAAATGCGTACCAGAATTCTGGCAGTTGCAGAGGAACTGGGATATCAGCAGATAACGGCGGCGAAAAAGAGAGAAAGCACCAGAAGTCTGAAAAACATCGGGGTACTTATTTCAGAGCGTTTTCTTGGGGGAGCGGACACGTTTTACTGGAAAATGTACAGGGAACTCTCTCTGATTGCTATGGACAAAAACTGTATGGTAGCTGTGGAGGCTTTGAAGCATGAGGCAGAAGAAAATCTGATTCTTCCCCGTCTTGTAGACGAAAATACAGTGGAAGGTCTTATTATTATGGGAGAAATTGAGAGGGATTACATCCGTTTCCTGAAAAACGAAACAGATATCCCTGTGATATTTCTGGATTTCTATGATTATACTCTGGCTAAGGATGCCGTGGTAACAGATAATTTTTATGGAATGTATCTTCTGACGGAGTATCTTTTTGACAAAGGGTTCAGGAAATTGGCATATATTGGTTCGATTCATGCGACAAGCAGTATTATGGACAGGTATTGCGGTTTTTACAAATCCTTATTAGAGCATGGGCAGGAATTGCCTGCAGAATGGCTGATTGAGGACAGGGATGCAAGAGGCGAAGTGGGATTTGCTCTCCCGGAACATATGCCGGAGGCGTTTGTGTGCAATTGCGACCTTGTAGCAGCGTTTCTGATTGAGAAGCTTGAGAAAGAAGGATACCGTGTACCGGAAGATATTTCAGTGGTTGGTTTTGACAATTATCTGTATCCGGGGCTTCAGGATAAAAAAGTGACAACATATGAAGTAAATATGAGAGCTATGGTAAAAATTGCTCTTGAAAAAGTTCTGAAACAGCTTCGTAATCCGAATTCGGGAAGAGGGCTTAACGTAGTATCAGGACATATTGTTGAAAAGGAAAGCGTGCGTTTGTAAATGAACATATAAACGGAAAAAAGATGGAATAAATCGAAAGGGTTTATTCTGTCTTTTTTTATAAAATTAACTTACAAAACTTAATATAAAGACTAATAATTAATTGCTGCGACTTATAGGGTGGAAAACAAGTGAATTGATTTTTTGTATATAATTACCAAATGATTTACTTAAATATTTCGTAAAACTAACATAAATAAATATTTAAGTGATTTACACTTGAAATTTAAGTTAACCATGCTACAATGTAATTAACTTAAATAAATGAATGCACATAAATTAAAATTAAGAAAAAGGAGGAAAAAATTATGAGCATGAAAAAGAAAGTAATGACAATCAGTCTTGCAGCTTCTATAGCTGTAATGGCAACAACGGCAACTGCATGGGCAGAGGAAACAAATATTCTGGACGTAAAATTAGGGGAGGACTACACAGATCTGAAAGCCGATTTAAAGTTTGTTACACACAGAACAGATTTGGTGGATACAGTTTTTGCCGATTATGTAAAAGAGTTTCAGGAGATGTATCCAAATATAACGATTTCATATGAGAGTATTACAAATTATGCAGATGATATTATGACTCGTATGTCTACTGGAGATTGGGGAGACATCGCGATGATACCGACATCTATTGATAAAGATGAGCTTCCAGCTTTTTTTGAACCATTTGGAAATGTAGAGGAATTAGAAAATAAGTACACGATGTTGAATAATTTTACTTATGATGGAATAACTTACGGACTTCCATCTGTAGGCAATGCACAGGGAATTGTATATAATAAGAAAGTTTTTGAGGAAGCCGGTATTACGGAGCTGCCCAAAACTCCCGATGAGTTTCTTGACGCTTTACAGGCGATTAAAGATAATACAGATGCAATTCCGCTGTATACAAACTTTGCAGCAGGCTGGACAATGAGTGCGTGGGACGCATATATTGGAGGTTCTGCAACAGGAGATCCGGATTTTATAAATACAGGACTTGTTCATGGAGATAATCCTTTTGCAAAGAGTGAGGATATGACGGGACCATATGCAGTTTATTATGTATTATATGAATCTGTTGCAAGAGGACTGACAGAAGATGATCCAACAACAACTGATTGGGAAGGCAGTAAAGGAATGCTGAACAATGGTGAAATTGGTACGATGGTTCTTGGTTCCTGGGCAGTAGCGCAGATGCAGGAAGCAGGTCCTAATCCGGATGACATCGGATATATGACATTCCCGATTACAGTTGATGGAAAACAGTATGCAACAGCAGGACCTGATTACAATTACGGAATCAATGTTAATAGTTCTGATGATAATAAACTTGCAGCAAAATTATATATTAAATTCTTGATGGAAGAATCAAATTTCGCATATGATCAGGGGGGAATCCCAACTGTTGTAGGTGCAGAATATCCAGAGATTTATTCGGCATTTGACGGCATTGAACTTGTTGTTGACAATCCGGCTCCAACAGGAGAAGAAAATCTTTATAACGATATTAACAATGATTCGGAAATTGGTTTAAATGTGTCTCCAGATGATAAGTCTCTGATTGTAGAAGAAGCAATCAGTGGAGGGGCTTCATTGGATGAAATCATGACAGACTGGAATGAACGCTGGACAGCGGCGCAAGAGGCAGCAGGTATAAAATAAGGTTATTTTGACAAAGGAAAGTGTTGGCATTGTCCGGAGCAGATGATTCTGTTCTGGACATTCTAAGAAACAAGGAGACTTTTATGGGAGAAACCAAAAAAAGAAGTTTTATACAGTGGATTTCCAGTGGAAAAGTAAATAAGAGACTTTGCATGATAACATTTATGTTCTTTCCATTACTGCTTTTACTGGTGTTTACATACATTCCATTTGCAAAAATGTTTGAGTTCAGTTTTTACGACATGAAATATATTGGAGAAAGGGAGTTTGTGGGACTTCAGAATTATTTCAGTGTTTTTCAGCGTGAAGATTGCTTTCGGGCATTAGCATTATGTGGTTACTACATCGTAGCATCTTTTATACAGCTTGCACTTGCGCTTTATTTCGCCACGATACTTAGCTTTAAGGTAAGAGGCGGAGGGATTTTTAAGGGATTGATGTTTTTTCCATACCTGGTATGTGGTATTGCAGTAGGATTTATATTTAAATTTTTTTATACCAGAGGATTTGTATTAGATACAGTACTGCAATGGATAGGATTTGAACTTGACAATCTGCCCTACTGGTTAAGGGATACGAGTATTAACAATGCATCACTTGCTGCATCATCAATTTGGAGATATATGGGACAGAATATGGTTCTTTTTATTGGAGCGATTATGTCTGTGGACAGCTCTTTGTATGAGGCGGCATCAATTGATGGGGCAACAGGTTGGGGGAAATTCAGATATATTATTTTCCCAAGTATTAAGACGATTATTGTTTTAAATATGATTCTTTCGATAACAGGTTCTCTTAGTGTATTTGAACCTCCATATGTTATTACTGGCGGTAACTTTAAGACTGCAACATACTTTGTAATTATGAATAAACTGGCTCATGAAAATCAGAAAGTCGGTCTGGCTTCAGCGATGGCAATTATACTTTTGGTTCTGATTCTAATAGCGACTGGAGCACAAAAACTCGGATTCAAGTATTTCTTTGGAGATGGAGAGGAAGAGTCGATTCGTGCAAGAAGAAAACGCGAAAAAGCAGCAAGGAGGGAACGCGCATGAGTACGAATACGGCTGCAAAGGTTAAAAGAAGCATATGGTCGGTTTTTAAGTATGGAACCTTATTTCTTGGTGCATTCATTTCAGTTCTTCCGTTGGTAAGCTGTGTAATAACTGCTTTTAAAACGGAAGCGGAGTACAAGAGCACAAATGTAATGCAACTTCCGGAAAGCTGGCTGAATTTTGACAATTTTATTCAGGCATTTAAAGAAGCGAATATGGGACTTGCATTTCGAAATTCTATATTGATTATGGTTGTGGTTTTATTTGGATCAATTATGACAGGGGCAATGCTGGCTTATGTTCTTAATAGATTTAAGTTTCCTGGAAATGGATTGATTCGTAATTTATTTCTATTTGCGGCATTGCTTCCGGGAATTGCAATGCAGGTTTCAGTTTATCAGATTATGTATTCTCTGCATTTGATTAACAGTCTTTCGGGATACATGATCTTGATGATGGGAACGGATGTTATTTCGATTTATATTTTCATTCAGTTTTTTGAGAACATTTCAGTATCACTTGATGAATCAGCAATCATGGATGGCTGTACATATTTTGGTGTGTTTTTTCGAATCCTTTTGCCGTTATTGAAGCCGGCAATCGTAACTGTGATGATATTAAAGGGTGTTGGAGTTTACAACGAATACTACACAGCGAATCTTTATCTTCAGGATAAAACGAAATATGTGACAGTTGCTACGTCTTTATTTAAGTTTACAGGACCTCTCGGGAATCAGTATAACTTGATTTGTGCCGGAGTGATTATTACAATGCTTCCAGCTTTGATTGTATTTATCTTATGTCAAAAACAGATTTACAGTGGATTGACACAGGGTGCAGTGAAAGGCTGATATAAACTATGTTAGGAGAAAACAATTATGAGTAAATATAAGATTATCGGACCGGCAGTTCCAAATATGCCATGGCAGGACAGACCGGCAGAAAGTAAGGAATGGATGCCTCTTTGGAGATATTCCGAAAATCCGATTATCGGGCGTAATCCGGTAGAAAATGTAGCGCGTATTTTTAACAGTGCAGTAATTCCTTATGAGGGTAAATTTATCGGTGTTTTCCGCGGAGAACAGATTAACGGCATTCCTCATATCTATCTGGGACACAGTGAAGATGCGATTCACTGGGAATTTGAAAAGGAAAAAATAAACTTTGTGGATGAAGACGGAAATTCCTTTATGCCGCTTTATGCATATGATCCCAGACTTGTAAAGGTTGAGGATACCTACTATATGATGTGGTGTCAGGACTGCTACGGCGCCGGAATCGGAATGGCAAAAACAACGGATTTCAAAACCTTTACAAGAATTGAAAATCCATTTCTTCCATTTAACAGAAATGCAGTGCTTTTTCCACGAAAAATAAATGGGAATTTCATGATGCTGTCACGCCCCAGCGACAGCGGTCACACACCTTTCGGAGATATTTACGTGTCCGAAAGTCCGGATATGGTTTATTGGGGAAAACACAGACATGTAATGGGAAAATCTCCGGAATGGTGGGAATCTGTAAAAATAGGAGGAGGTGCAGCTCCGATTGAAACAGATGAAGGCTGGCTTCTTTTCTATCATGGTGTGACGGGAACCTGCAATGGTCTTGTGTACAGTATTGGCGGTGCAATTCTCGATATTGACAATCCATCCATTGTGAAATATCGCTGTGAAAATTTCCTTCTTACACCGGAGGAATGGTACGAAGAACGGGGATTTGTTCCAAATGTATGCTTCCCGTGCGCTACAATCCATGATGCAGAAACAGGAAGAATTGCAATCTATTATGGGGCTGCTGATACCTATGTAGGACTTGCGTTTACAGAGCTTGATGAAGTAATTGATTATATTAAAGAGCACAGTGTAGTAAGGCAGTCCGATACGGAAACAGGCAGAAGATAGACTCTCCGGAAGAGAGCCAAATGTCAGTTATGTGTCGGGCGTAATGAAGTGAAGAATCGTTGTATCTAAATAGATGCCTCCGGAGAAATACCCGCGCCGGAGGCATTTTTTAAAAGGGACAGGAGGAGATTAGGATGTTTGTAAAAGAAATAGAAGAACATTTGAGGAAGAAACTGATTCCATTCTGGGAAGGTCTTCGTGATGAGGAACACGGCGGTTATTATGGATATATGGACTTTGGATTGAGAGTACAAAAAGACTATGAAAAGGGATGTATTTTAAACAGCAGAATTCTCTGGTTTTTTTCCAATGCTTACATGCTTCTGGGAGATGAAAACTTAAAAAGAGATGCAGAACATGCATATAATTTTTTGAGAGATAAATGTCTTGACCGGGAATGCGGAGGCGTTTACTGGTCTGTAACCTGCGATGGAAAGCCTCTGGATACAACAAAGCATACATATAATCAGGCATTTGCGATTTATGCGCTTTCATCCTATTATGATGCCGTAAAAGATGAGCAGGCGATTCAAATTGCCCGTGCTCTTCAGAAAATTATAGAAGAAAAATGTACAGATGAATTTGGATATCTGGAAGCTTTTGATCGGAACTTTCACCCAATGAGTAACGAAAAGCTGTCGGAAAACGGAGTGCTTGCAGAAAAGACTATGAATACTCTGCTTCATGTATTTGAGGCTTATACGGAATTTTACAGGGTAACGAAAGATAAAAAAACGGCTGACAGGCTGCGTTTTATGATGGATGTTTTCACGGATAAGGTGTATAACAGAGAGCTTGGAAGACAGGAGGTTTTCTTCGACAGAACCTGGAATTCTCTGATCGATCTTTATTCCTACGGCCATGATATTGAAACTGCGTGGCTGATGGACAGAGGGCTTGAGGTACTTGGTGACAGAGCTTATACAGAAAAGATTTCTCCTGTTACGGCAGAAATTACAGAAAATATTTACAGGAGAGCGTATAGGGATCATTCTCTGATGAATGAGTGTGAAAAGGGGAAGGATGATACGACCCGGGTCTGGTGGGTGCAGGCAGAGGCTGTGGTAGGATTTTTGAATGGATATCAGATTACCGGAAGGGAAAAATATCTGGAGGCAGCAAAGGATATCTGGGAATATATTAAAGCGTATCTGATTGATAAAAGAGAGGGCTCTGAATGGTTCTGGTGTGTGGAAGAAAATCATATTCCGGTGAAAAAACCTGTGGTAGAGCCATGGAAATGTCCGTATCATAACGGAAGAATGTGTATGGAAGTATTAAGGAGGATGAAGGGATGATTCATAGTCAGTATTATGTGGAAAAAGCAAAGGTTGACAGATTAACAGAGCGGAAAAACAGAAAAACAGATTTCTATAATGGCATTTATGATCGTTATGAATTTCCGGTTCTGACCCGTGATTTTGCGCCGGTTCACTGGAGATATGATATAAATGCCGAGACAAATCCGTATTTTATGGAGCGTCTGGGGATCAATGCGGTTATGAATTCCGGAGCAATAGAAATGGATGGAAAATTTTATCTTGTTGTTCGTGTAGAAGGGAATGACAGGAAGTCTTTCTTTGCAGTGGCGGAAAGCGAAAATGGAGTGGATGGATTTCACTTCTGGGATTATCCGGTGGTACTGCCGGATACCTGCCCGGAGGAGACAAATGTATATGATATGCGTCTGACCAGACATGAGGATGGGTGGATTTATGGTGTATTCTGTTCAGAGAGTAAAGATACCACAACTTCTGATTTGTCAGCGGCGGTTGCGCAGGCAGGAATTGTCAGAACCAGAGATTTGAAAACATGGGAGAGACTGGATAATCTGAAAACACTGCAGTCGCCTCAACAGAGAAATGTATGTCTTCATCCGGAATTTGTAGATGGAAAATATGCTTTTTATACACGACCAATGGATGGTTTTATTGAAACCGGAAGCGGCGGAGGAATTGGTTTTGGACTGTGTGAGGATATTAAACATGCAGTGATTGATGAAGAAAAAATTATCAGCAGACGAATTTATCATACGCTGACGGAATCTAAAAACGGTGCTGGTGCAGTGCCGATTAAAGGAAAAAAATGCTGGATTAATATTGCTCATGGTGTGCGTAATACGGCGGCAGGACTTCGATATGTTCTGTATGTATTCGGCACGGATTTAAAAGATCCGTCAAGGGTTATTGCAGAGCCATCCGGTGTATTTCTGGTTCCTTTTGGAGATGAAAGAGTAGGGGATGTTTCTAATGTGGTGTTTACAAATGGAGCGATTGCCAGAGAAAATGGAGATGTTTATATTTATTATGCTTCCTGTGACACCAGAATGCATGTGGCGACGACGACCATTGATAAACTGGAAGACTATCTCTTTGAAACGCCTCAGGATCCGCATCGCTCTCCGGACTGTGTAAAGCAGCGCTGTGAACTAATTCAGAAGAATCTGAAATTGTTTGGAAGGGAATAAAAAGCAGAGAGAGAAATGATGAGAATTGATGCTGATGATAAGAGATTTACATATATGGGAAGAATAGACTGGGAGGATAAAAAAGCTCCGGTCTGGGTTTTTCCATGTACCTCAGTGAAGTTCCGGTTTTCCGGAAATTTGCTGAGAATACGGGTGAAAAATCATAAGGCATACTGGGATAATTATCTTGGATGTATTCTGGATGGAGAACAGACATCGATTCGACTTCCTAAAGGAGGATATTGTGAGATTTCAATTCCGGTAGTACATAAGGAGAGAGAGTTTCATGAAGTATGTCTGTTTAAAAGACAGGATTCCTGCCATGAACTTACGTTTATGGGCGTTGAAATTTCAGAGGGAGAAGAACTTCTTCCGTCACTGAATATGCCGCAGCGCAGAATAGAAGTGTATGGAGATTCCGTATCCGCAGGTGAGGTATCAGAGGCGGTGAATTTTACAGAAAGAGAAGATCCGCCTCACAACGGAGAATACTCAAATAGCTGGTATTCATATGCATGGATGACAGCCAGAAAACTGGATGCCCAGATTCATGATATTGCACAGGGAGGTATTGCCCTGATGGATGAAACAGGGTGGTTCTGTGAGCCAAAATATGTGGGAATGGAGAAAGTCTGGGATAAAATTCAGTATAACCCACAGCTTGGAAAAGCTAAAAGCTGGGATTTTTCATCTTATATTCCCGATGTTGTGATTGTAGCAATCGGACAAAATGACAGTCATCCGGTGGATTTCATGAAGGATGATTATGAAGGTGAATTGGCAGGGAAGTGGAGAAGAAAATATGGAGAATTTCTCATAAAGCTGAGAGAAAAATATCCCTGTGCATGGATTATCTGTTGTACTACATTGTTGAATCATGAAACTGCCTGGGATCGTGGAATCGGAGAAGTTGTCCAAATGCTCAAAGATGAAAAAATCACACAATATCTGTTTCGCAGAAATGGAAAAGGAACGCCTGGACATTTGAGAATATCGGAGGCAGAAGAAATGGCGCAGGAGCTTTCGCAATATATTATCAGTCTGGGAATTGAAGGATGGTGAGAACATGACAGTAAAAAACAGCAGCCGTTTGCTGCAATTAATGAAGAGAGCAGACAGGGGAGAAGAACTGACAATAGGGTTTCTTGGAGGCTCTATTACTCAGGGAAGTCTGGCAAAAAATCCGGAAAATACTTATGCCCGTCGGGTTTTTACATGGTGGAAGGACAGTTTTCCAAAGGCAGAATTTCACTATGTAAATGGAGGAATTGGAGGGACAACTTCTCATTATGGCGCTGCACGAGCTGTGAGAGATGTGCTGATGTATCAGCCGGATTTTGTGATGGTGGATTTTTGCGTCAATGATGAGGCGAATGATTTTTTTCAGGAAACATATGAAGGAGTGATTCGAAAAATTGTGGGATGGCAGTCAAAGCCGGCTGTCGTTCTCTTAAATAATGTGTTTTATGATACAGGTAAAAATGCACAGGAATACCACAATGCAGTGGGGGACTGGTATCAGATTCCTCACATCAGTATGAAGGATACCCTTTATGAGAAGGTGAAAGAAGGGATTTACGCAGAATCAGAATTGACGCCTGATCATCTTCATCCCAATGATTTTGGACATGGACTGGTTGCAAAAGAAGTGATAAGATTTTTGGAAAAAATAAAGGAAGAAATGGAAGAGGGAGCAGAGCCGGAAGAGGACAATAATGAGCTTCCAAATCCAATGACACAGAATGCATATGAAAATGCGAAGCTTCTTACTATTCGGGAGTGCTCGCCTCAATTAACGGGTTTTCGTGCAGATACAAAAGAAAAAACAGGACATCTTGATTGCTTCAAAAATGGATGGATTGGAAAAAAAGCAGGTGAAAAAATAAGCTTTGAGCTTGGGAAGGATGGAACAGAGGAGGGGGTATCCTGTATTGCCGTACAATATAGAAAAACGGTTTCAAAACCCTCCTGCAGAGCGCAGCTTGTTATTGACGAAAACAGGGAAAATCCAATTCTCCTTGACGGAAATTTTGAGGAAGATTGGGGAGACTGCCTGTATCTGGAACCTGTACTCCATCATGGGAGAAAAGGTTCACATACAATTGAAATAGAAATCCTGCCGCAGGAAGAAACAGGAAAAGAGATAACGCCTTTTTATCTGATGGCGCTGATTATCGCATAAGGAGGAAAATAAAAATGAACGCCTTGGAAAAATATAAATTTTGGCTGAAAGATTCGTATTTTGATGAGAAAACAAAAGAAGAACTTTTAGCAATTGCAGAGGATAAAAATGAAATTGAAGAGCGTTTTTACCGTGATCTCGAGTTCGGAACAGGCGGGCTTAGAGGGATTATCGGAGCGGGAACAAACCGTATGAACATTTATACAGTACGTAAAGCCACCCAGGGACTTGCAAACTATATTTTAAAGGAGAAGACACAGGAAAAGGGAGTTGCTATTGCCTTTGATTCCAGAAATATGTCTCATGAATTTGCGCAGGAGGCTGCTTTATGTCTTGCGGCAAATGGAATTCGGGCGTATATTTTTCCATCTCTGCGTCCGACTCCGGAACTGTCTTTTGCCCTCCGTAAGCTGGGCTGTACAGCGGGAATAGTTGTGACGGCGAGCCATAATCCGCCGGAGTACAACGGCTATAAAGTATACTGGGAGGATGGCGCTCAGATTACAGCTCCCAGAGACAGGCAGATTATTGAGGAAGTGCAGGCAGTTACAGACTTTGACATGGTAAAAACAATGAGCTGTGAGAATGCTGTGAGAGCAGGGCTTTATGAAGTGATCAGTCCGGAAATGGACGACTGCTATATGGAGGAATTGAAGAACCTGGTAGTTCGTCCGGAGGTAATCCGTCGTCAGGCAAAAAATCTGAAAATTGTATATACCCCTCTTCATGGAACTGGAAATATTCCGGTCAGAAGGATTCTCAGAGAACTGGGATTTGAACAGGTTTATGTTGTCAAAGAACAGGAACTTCCGGATGGGGATTTCCCAACTGTCAGTTATCCGAATCCGGAAGATAAGAAGGCGTTTGCTCTGGCTTTGAAATTGGCAGAAGAGGTGGATGCAGACGTAGTTCTTGCAACAGATCCGGATGCAGACCGCTTGGGGATTTATGCAAAAGATACCCGTGACGGAGTATACAAAAGCTTCACCGGAAATATGTCGGGAATGATTATTTTAGAGTATCTTTTGTCGCAGAAAAAAGAGCTGGGACTGCTTCCTGATAACGGGGCGATCGTGACGACTATTGTATCCGGAAAAATGTCAGCGGAAATTGCAAAGCGTTATAAGATGAAGAGAATTGAAACCCTGACAGGATTCAAATACATCGGAGAACAGATTAAATTTTTTGAGCAGAATCACTCATATGATTTTCAGTTTGGATATGAGGAGAGTTACGGATGTCTGGTAGGCACCCATGCAAGAGATAAGGATGCAATCGTTGCAGTTATGGCGCTTTGTGAAGCGGCAGCCTACTATAAAGAGAAGGGGATTACCCTTTGTGAACAGATGGAAAATCTGTATGAAACATATGGATTTTTTAAGGAAAATCTTTGTACAGTTACACTGAAAGGGCAGGATGGAGCGAAGAAAATTGCTTCTATCATGGAACGTATCCGCAAAGAAGTTCCGCAGACAATCGGTGGAAAAAGAGTGACACAATTCAGGGATTATCAGAAGGAAATTCTTATGGATTATGTGAAAGAGGAACAGAAAACAACAGGTCTTCCGAAATCAAATGTTCTGTATTTTGAACTGGAGGATGGGACATGGTGCTGTATCCGCCCATCAGGAACAGAACCGAAAATAAAGTTTTATATCGGAATTCAGGGAGAAAATGAATTACAGGCACAAAAACAGATAGAGGAGATGACGGAAGCAGTAAAGAATTGTTTCGTGGGGGAGGAAATATGAGTATTTTAAAATTGCGTCCAAGCTGTAAGGATTATCTGTGGGGCGGACACAGGCTGAAAGAGGAGTACGGAAAGAAATATGAGGGAGAGATTCTGGCAGAAACCTGGGAGCTTTCCTGTCATCCGGACGGACCTTCCTACATAGAGAACGGACCTTATGCAGGAAAGACCCTGCAACAGTATATCGACAGGGAGGGGAAGGAGGTTCTGGGAGCAAATTGCAGGCGTTTTCGGGATTTCCCGATTCTCACCAAGTTTATTGATGCCAGAGATAATCTGTCAATTCAGGTGCATCCGGACAATGGATATGCTCTGAAAAATGAGGGGCAATATGGAAAAACAGAAATGTGGTATGTGATGGATGCAGGAGAGGACGCATATCTGTATTACGGATTCAAAAAAGAAATCAGTAAAGAAGAGTTTGAAAAAAGAATTCAGAAGGATACCCTTCTTGAAGTATTAAATGCAGTACCTGTCCAAAAAGGAGACGTTCTCTTTATTGAATCCGGAACAATACATGCAATTGGGAAAAATATTCTTATTGCGGAGATTCAGCAGAATTCAAATATTACTTACCGGGTATATGACTACGGACGTGTGGGAAAAGACGGAAAAAAGCGGGATCTTCATATTGAGAAGGCTCTTGCAGTAACGAACAGGGTTCCGATTGTACGTGATAAGAGCAGTTACCCTCATGTGGCAGACTGCGATTATTTCACAGTAGATAAACTGAATCTTGACGGCAGAGTTATGAAAATGATGGAGGGAAATGTTTCAGAAGAATCTTTCGCCAGTATTCTTATTCTGGATGGAGAAGGGCTGATTTCCTGTCAGGGAGAAACCCTGAAATATAAGAAAGGAGACAGTTTTTTTCTTCCGGCAGGAAGCGGAGACTATATGGTGGAAGGTTCCTGTGACGCTTTGATTACCACCATCAGAGCAAAGGCAGCTCCTGTTCGGATTGGAATTGACATTCAGAAAGAAGAGGCAAAAATCGGACTTATAGATATCCACAGAAAGCTTCTTGCATTTGAGAAAGTTAATCTTGAATCCTGTGGTTCTTTTGATATAATTTTTAAAAAGATAGGAGAGTGTGCAGTGGCGCTTCTCGATAAGCAGGGAATTCCGATGGACCAGTGTATTGGCGCAGGAGTAGGAATTCCGGAAATATCAGTTAAAAGAAATGGAGCGGCAGACTGCGGGGAGAGCAGTCTGTGGACAGAAAAAAATGTGGCAGAAAAAATTGGAAGGTATCTTCCTATTCCTGTGAAGATTGCAGGTACAGATTACGTATGTGCTTTAGGAGCGGCAAGTTTGAGCTGACAGGAAATTTTTTGCCGGATGCAGGAGGGATGAGATGAGTTTTAGAGAGAATTTTACATGGGGCGCAGCAACCAGCGCATACCAGATAGAAGGGGCAGTACATGAGGATGGAAAAGGGCTGCATATCTGGGATGTTTATACTTCGGAGCCGGGGCATATTTTTGAAAATCACACAGGGGAGATTGCCTGTGACCATTATCATCGATTCAGAGAAGATGTAAAAATTATGAAGGATATGGGGCTGAAGGCTTACCGTTTTTCTATTGACTGGTCCCGTGTCCTTCCGGAAGGGACAGGAAGGGTCAATGAAAAGGGAATTGCGTTTTACAATGCCCTGATTGATGAGCTTACAGCAAATGGAATTGAACCTTTTGTCACCTTGTATCACTGGGAGCTTCCTTATGAGCTTTATAAACGCGGAGGCTGGATGAATCCGCAGATTGTGGAATGGTTTGGAGATTATGCGCGTCTTGTTGCAGAGAGATTCAGCGACAGAGTAAAGAACTTTTTCACAATTAATGAACCTCAGTGTTTTATTGGGCTGGGATTTGTGACAGGGGAACATGCTCCGGGACTGAAATGCCCTCTTAAGGATACGTTCGAGATGGCTCATAATGTTCTGAAAGCTCACGGACGGGCAGTACAGAGACTGAGGCAGTATGGAAAGCAGCCGCTTAATATAGGATTCGCTCCTACCGGCTCCATGTGTTATCCTAAGAGCGATTCCCCGGAGGATATAGAAGCAGCAAGACAGGCGCTCTTTGAAGCGCCCGGAGATGTAAAAGGCTGGAGCTGGAATGTATCCTGGTGGTCAGATCCTGTACTTCTGGGGCATTATCCGGAGGATGGTCTGGCGTTGTATGAGCCATATCTTCCCAGAATTACAGAGGAGGATATGAGACTTATTTCCGAGCCGATTGATATTTACGGTCAGAATATTTACAATGGACGTTGTATCCGGATGGGAGAAGATGGAAGACCGGAGGATGTAAAACGCTATGAGGGATTTGCGAAGACTGCAATTGGCTGGCCTGTGACACCGGAGTGCCTTTACTGGGGGCCGAAATTCCTTTATGAACGCTATAAGAAACCGATTTACATTACAGAAAACGGACTGTCCTGCCATGATACCATATCTTTAGATGGCAAGGTTCATGACCCTAACCGGATTGATTTTCTTGCAAGATACCTGACTCAGCTTCAGAAAGCGGCAGACGCAGGCGTAGATATCCGCGGTTATTTTCAGTGGTCATTAATGGATAATTTCGAGTGGGCAAAAGGATATTCAGACCGTTTCGGACTGGTCTATGTGGACTATCGCACACAGGAACGAATCTGGAAAGATTCCGCATACTGGTATCGTGATCTGATCGCAGGAAAGATTCCTTTATCTTGAATAAGTTCATACTCCCCTGCCTTGAAGGGAAGGCTTTTTTTTGATATACTGGCGGTAACATTTAAACCTTAAGATTGAGAGTTTTCTGCTTTGGGAGGAATGAATTAAAAAAAGGAAGGTGATGGAAATGCTGCATTTGCTGCTTTTTGCAATCTATATTTCACTGATTCTCATGGTGATTTTTGTAGAGCGCAAACGCCCGACAGAAGCGCTTCTGTGGGTGGTTATTATGATTTTTCTTCCGTATTTCGGGACAATTCTGTATCTGGTTTTCGGAAGTACCGCTGCAATCAAGCTGACAGATATAATACGAAAGAAGAAGTTGAAGGCGCAGCCTTACAATGAAGAGCTTCTGCCTGCGGTTTCCGTTGACAAAAGCAGATTATCGGAGTCAGATTTGCAGGTGGTTAAATTTAACACCGTTTATAATGCAAGCGAGCTTACCTGCTGCAGCGACGCGCGGTTTTACACAAACGGGAAAGACCATTACACACAGCTTTTTCAGGATATAGAACAGGCTGAGAAGTGCATTTTTATAGAATTTTATACGATTCACCATGATATGGTTGGGGAAAAACTGGTGGAACTCCTGACGAAGAAGGCGAAGGAGGGAGTAGAAATCTGGGTGATGTGTGATTTTATCGCAAATCTTTCCACACCGAAAAAAATGTTCCGTCCTCTTGTAGAGGCAGGAGGGAAAGTGGTTCGTGTGAAACCTTATTTTACCCACTACAGAAGCCATAGAAAAATTGTATCCATCGACCAGAAGATTGCTTACATAGGCGGAATGAATATCGGAAAACAGTATGCAAACATGGATAAGGTCAAAAACCCCTGGAGAGATACGCAGATTCGTCTGGAAGGGGCATGTACCTCTGTTTTGAACACCTATTTCCTGAAAGACTGGTTTTGTTCAATCAAACGAAGCGACTGGCAGCATGGGGTTTCCTACATAAATACGATGAAATCTGTTACTTATGAGATGACGCCTTCCCTGTGTCAGTTTATTGTAGGAGGTGTGGATACAGACAAAGAAGCGGTAAAAATGTGTTATCTGAGTATGATTCGAAGCGCGAAAAAACGTATTCGTGTCCAGTCGCCATACTTTATACCGGATGCCTCGATTCTGGATGCGCTCAAAACAGCAGCAGCCTCAGGAGTGGAGATTGAACTGATGATTCCGGGAATCAAAGCCAGCTTTTTTTTGGATCCTGTTACAAATTATTACAGCGGACAGTTGCTGGAATATGGCACAAAAGTGTACAAATATAAGGGATATATTCATGCAAAAACAATGATTATTGATGATGAATTGTGCTGTATCGGTTCTGTAAATATGGATATGCGAAGCCTCATGGTTGACGATGAGGTGTGCGGTGTCTTTTATGAAAATGAGCTGGTACGGAAATATAATCAGATTTATGACTGCGATATTAAAAACTGCAATCCTTATACATGGGAGGAATTCCGGAAGCGTGACAGAAAAGAAAAAATAATGGAAAGTATTTTCCTTCCTTTTGCTCCATTGATGTAATGTATGCAATGTAATTGGTATTTAAGAAAAAATAATAACAATAATAATGTTTTGTCTGTATGGCAGAAAGGCGGAAAAATATGAAAGTATACGGGACAGAGATTTGCATTGATTGCAGAAATTATAAAGCAATCCAGAAAAAACGGGGATTTGAAGCCGAATATGTGGAGATTACACAGGATACAGGGAAGTTGAAAGAGTTCCTTAAAATCAGAGATCACGATGCTCTGTATGCGCCTCTCAGAGAGAATGGCGGAATCGGAGTGCCGTTATTTGTAAATGAAGACGGAAGAAAAACTTTTGACATTGACGAAGCTTTTTCATGGATTGGCGAGCCTCCTGTAAAGGATGAAGAAATCGTGGAAAGACGTCCGGAAGAATAAGAAATAACAAAATCCGCAAATACGACTTCAATATCGTATCTGCGGATTTTTTTTCGCTCATAATAGTGATGTTTTTCAGAAAACAGAATAGAGGATTACACCTGCAACACCGCATCCTGCCATTACATAAATAGGATTGGTCTTCCATTTTCTTAAAATCAGAAATCCGACAGTGAAGATAACAAGGGCAATCACATCGAAGGATTTCAAATCGGCAGGAAGGGTTCTCTGACCGTAGAGAGCCATGATAAACAGGGAAATACCTGCGGATGCAATCATGGAAATAACTGCCGGACGAAGTCCTGCGAGAATACCCTGTACCATACTTAAACCGCGGAAACGGTAATAGATATACGCCAGAGTCAGGACGATGATGCAGGAAGGGAAAATACAGCCGATGGTTGCGATAATTGCACCGGGCAGTCCTGCAATCTGAATCCCTACAAAGGTTGCGGAGTTTACGGCAATAGGGCCGGGAGTCATTTCCGCAATCGTCATAATATCTGCAAACTGTGTCATGGTCAGCCAGGGATGGAGGTCTACAACCTGCTCCTGAATCAGAGGCAGAGCAGCATATCCGCCGCCTATACTGAACAGACCAATCTGAAGAAAACTCCAGAATAATTCAAGATAAATCATTTCGAGGCACCGTCCTTTCTGTGTTTCTCCTGATACCAGATATCTGCTGCGCCGATGATACCGCAGGCAAGAATAATAAACATGATATTAACGGAGAAGAAGCGCACAGCCACAAAGGAGCCTGCCATCACCAACAGGGGCAGAATACGGCGCTGTTTGAAAATAGTTTTTGCCATATTAATGACAACATCAAAGATTACAGCGGCAACACCGCAGAGCATACCAGCCATAGCCATGTTTACAATGACATTATCGCGAAATGCCTGATAAAAAAGCGATATGACCGAAATAATCACAAGAGGGGGAATCACAGTGCCCAAAATACTTACCAGTGCGCCGGGGATTCCTGCAACATGATATCCGACAACAATTGAGGCGTTGACTGCGATAGCGCCGGGAGAGGACTGGGCGATTGCCGTAAGGTCCATCATTTCCTGTTCATCGATCCATTTCAGTTCATCTACAAATTTTTTTCTTAATAAAGGAATAATAACAAATCCGCCGCCAAATGTGCAGGCGCTTAATTTAAAAGTGGAAAGAAAAAGCTTTATAAATTTTTTCTTTTTATTTGTATCCAATTAATCACAACCTTTCACTAATTTAGTATACCACTTGTTTTATATCAGTGGAAATAATATAATCTAATAAAAAGCATAAGTAAAACAATATAAGGAGGGGAATATGACTCTTCGGCATATGATTATTTTCCGCACAGTATGTGAATCAAATTTTAATTCCACCAAGGCAGCCGAGCTTCTTCATATGACACAGCCGGCAGTAAGCCTTGTAATCAAAGAACTGGAACAGTATTATGGGGTTCGGCTGTTTGACAGGATTGGACGGCGGCTGCATATCACAGATGCAGGACAACATTTTCTTCAGTATGCTATTCACATCTCAGATCTTTTCAAGGATATGGAGACAGGGCTTCGGGACTGGGATTCTAAAGGAATCCTGAGAGTAGGGGCAAGTATTACGATAGGCTCTCAGTTTTTACCGGGATATGTGCGTACATTTTCTTCGCGTTTTCCCGGAACGGATGTCCGTGTAGTAGTGGAACAGACAGACCGTCTGGAAAAGAAGATTTTGCACAATGAACTGGATTTTGCCCTGATTGAGGGAACGGCACATGACCCGAATATCATGTCAGAAGCTTATATGGATGACTATCTCAGCGTTGTCTGCCCTGCTGACGGGGGCTGGAAGCAGGGGCAGGTACTGACAGTGGAAGAATTTCGCAGGCAGCGCTTTTTGCTGAGAGAGCAGGGAAGCGGAACAAGAGAAGTATTTGACCGTGCGACGGAACAGGCCGGTTTTACAGTGACTCCGGTGTGGGAGGCAATGAGTACCACTGCTCTTGTCAATGCAGTAATCAACGGGCTCGGAATCGCAGTGCTTCCTTATCGAATGATTCTTCCGGCAAAAGAGAGCGGGCTGGTTGTGACCGTCGAGGTAGAAGGACTGAAATTCCAGAGAAATTTCTATATCATCCATCATAAAGACAAGTTCCTCACACCGTCAGCGCAGGCATTTATGGAACTTTGCCGTAAGTATGAGGAAGAATGTCCGGAGCATGTTGATAATAAGGGATGACGAAAACAGGAAAAACTGGTACAATAATGTAGATACGACGGTTCTGTCGGGAGACCGTCAAAAAATAAATGAAATAGGAGAGTTATGAGAAAGAAAAATGAGAAAACAGAACTGATTTTTAGGTTCTTAAAAGGATCAAAAAAGTATTTTGGTATGGCGGTGGCTGCATCTCTTGTCACCACGATTCTGAATGCGCTGATTCCGCAGATTTTTCGTTTTACGGTGGACTCTGTTCTTGAAGGGCAGGGACACAGATGGCTGTCAGAACACCTCTGGGCAATTGCGGGATTTCTGATTGTTGTGGCGCTTTTGTCCGGCGCAGCTCTTTTTGTCAGCCGTTTATATACGGCGAAAGCCGGAGAAAATTTTGCGAAAAATATGAGGGACGCGCTGTTTGCGCATGTACAGAGACTGCCTGTGAAATGGCATGACAGACATCAGACAGGAGATATCATTCAGAGATGTACTTCTGATGTGGAGGTTATCCGAAACTTTGTGGTAACGCAGCTTCTGGAGGTGTTTCGAACAGTATTTCTGATTGCAGTATCTTTTTCGATCATGTTGTCAATGAATGTGAAACTGTCTATGCTTGTACTTATTTTTGTGCCGGTGGTAGCGGCATATTCTGTGATTTTTTACAGACTGATCGCAAAGAAATTTACCTGGGCGGACGAGGCGGAAGGAGAACTTTCCACTGTAGTACAGGAAAATGCAACAGGCGTTCGTGTAGTCCGTGCGTTCGGAAGAGAAATGTTTGAAATGGAGCGTTTCCACGAAAAAAATAACGCTTTTGCAAATCTGTGGATTAAGCTCGGAACCATGTCGGGTCTGTACTGGGGAACCGGGGATTTTATCACAGGTCTGCAGGTTATTGCTGTAATTGTTTTCGGCGCGATAGAAGCAGTTCACGGAGAACTTTCCGTAGGAGAATTTATTGCTTTTGCGTCTTATAATACCACACTTGTATGGCCGGTCCGCGGTCTTGGAAGGATTCTTTCTGAGATGAGTAAGGCGGGAGTTTCCTTTGAACGTGTGAACTATATTCTGGCTGCTTCAGAGGAAGAATACGGAGAAGAAAAAGAGACGAAAACAGCGGATGAAAGGAACTGTGAAGAACGATTTGACATTGAATTTTCCCATGTGAATTTCGGCTATGACAAAGAAAAAAAGGTTCTGGACGATGTGACTTTCACAATCCCACAGGGAACAACACTGGGAATTCTGGGAGGTACAGGAAGCGGGAAATCTACGGTAATCCAGCTTTTGAACCGTCTCTATGAGCTGTCGGAAGGAAATGGGAAAATAACCATTGGAGGAAGAGATATCAGAGAGATTCCGCTGAAAGAACTGCGTAAAAAAATCGGAATTGTTCTTCAGGAGCCATTTCTTTATTCCAGAACCATAAAGGAAAATATCTGTGCTTCCAGACCTGATGCATCTTTCGAAGAAATTCGGGAAGCGGCAAAAATTGCCTGTGTGGATGAGGCGATAATGAACTTTCCGGATGGATATGAGACACTTGTGGGCGAACGGGGAGTGACACTCTCCGGAGGTCAGAGACAGAGAGTTGCCATTGCCAGAATGCTTCTCCAGAAAGCTCCGATTATGATTTTTGACGATTCTCTTTCTGCTGTGGATTCCCAGACAGATTCAAAAATCCGAAAAGAACTGGCTGTGAAATGCAAAGATGCGACAGTGATTTTGATTTCCCACAGAATCACAACTTTGATGGGCGCAGACAATATTATGGTCTTGAACTGCGGAAGAATTGAAGAAATGGGAACGCATCAGGAGCTTCTTGAAAAGCAGGGAAGCTACAGGGAAATTTATGAGATACAGATGAGTCAGGACGATAGAATGCAGGTGGAGGGATAAGAAATGTCATTATATGAAGAACAGGATTACAATAAACCTTTCAGCCTGAAAACGTGGGCAAAAATGCTGCCGTTTTTTAAGGTATACAAGGGGTTGTTTGTCTTGAATATCTGCCTGAATCTGATTCTGGCAGGAATTGATGTGCTGGTTCCCCTGTTTCAGAGCTATGCCATCGACCGATTTATTGCAGCAGATACTTTGAAGGGGATTTCATCCTTTGCCTGGATTTATGTGGCTATGATCGCATCACAGGCAATCATCGTCTATATCTTTGTACATATTGCGACGAAGATAGAGATGAATGTGGGAAAAGATTTAAAAAGGGCGCAGTTTGAGCACCTTCAGACCCTGTCCTTTTCTTATTACAATACGACTCCGGTGGGATATATTCATGCCAGAGTTATGAGCGATACTCTTCGCATTGCAGGTATGACTGCCTGGGGTATGATAGATATGCTCTGGGCATTGGGATATGTGCTCAGTGTGTTTGGAATCATGTTTGTACTGAACTGGAAACTGGCGCTTATCATTACTCTTGTAGTACCCTGCATTGCTGTTCTGACTGTTTATTTTCAGAATAGAATCCTGCAGTGGAACCGTAAGGTAAGAAAGGTAAACGCACAGATTACAAATGCCTACAATGA
The DNA here is from genome assembly GCA_958367245.1 of uncultured Blautia sp. GTDB lineage: Bacteria > Bacillota > Clostridia > Lachnospirales > Lachnospiraceae > Blautia_A. The sequence goes on along the minus strand of CATXEA010000008.1, from coordinate 72,593 downwards.
AGGAATCACAGGCGTCCGTACCTCGAAGAGCATGGTTATTGAGGAAGATAATCAGAACAGATTCTACGACATAACGAAGGATATGCACCATGCGGCGAGCCGTTCTGCCAGATTAAACGCGATTTATATTCCGACGATTGCTTTTTTTGGCTCTGCGGCAGCAGCTCTTGTTCTGGCAAAGGGCGGTTACATGGTACAGGATGAGATTATGAAGCTTGGAACATTTTCGGTATTTATTTCCTATGCAGTAACGATTTTTGAGCCGATTCAGCAGCTTGCGCGACTGCTTTCCGACCTGATTTCCTGTCAGGCGAATATTGAACGTGTGACAGACCTTCTGGAACAGAAGCCAAATGTGACAGACAGTCCGGAGGTAGAAGAAATTTACGGCGATATGTTCCATCCAAAGAAAGAAAACTGGGAAAAAATAAAAGGAGATATTTTATTTGAGGATGTCTCTTTTATGTATCCTGACGGCAAAGAATATGTATTGGAGCATTTTAATCTTCATGTAAAAGCAGGAACAAATGTGGCGATTGTAGGAGAGACAGGAGCAGGAAAATCTACTCTGGTCAATCTTCTGGGACGTTTTTTTGAGCCTACAAAGGGACGGATTCTTATTGATGGAAAGGATTACAGAGAACGCTCTCAGTTATGGCTCCACAGCCAGATTGGATATGTATTGCAGAATCCGCATCTGTTTTCCGGTTCTGTATATGATAATATCCGGTATGGACGGCTGGACGCTACAGACGAGGAAGTGCGGGAGGCTGCAAAACAGGTTTCCGCAGATGTTGTAGCCCAAAAGCTTGAAAAAGGATACGAAAGTGACGTTGGAGAGAGCGGTGGAAGACTTTCTACAGGGGAAAAACAGCTCATCTCTTTTGCAAGAGCAATTCTTGCAAAACCGGGAATCTTTGTTCTGGATGAGGCTACGTCATCCATTGATACACAGACAGAACAGCTTATCCAAAAGGCAACTGAAACACTACTGAAAGGGCATACCTCGTTTGTGATCGCGCACAGACTTTCCACGATCCGAAAGGCAGATCTGATTCTTGTTGTAAAGGATGGAAAGATTATTGAACAGGGAACGCACAGGGAACTTCTGGCAGCAAAAGGCTATTATTATGATTTATATTCCAGACAGTTTGAGGAGGAATCTGCAATGAAGATTCTTTCCGGAAAATCATGCGACTGTACATAAAAAAGGAGGAAACAATGATATGGAAGAAAAGCAGCATAAACGCCGCGTACGCTATTCGGGGACGCACCCGAAAAGCTACAAAGAAAAATATAAAGAATTAAATCCGGAAAAATATGCGGATACTGTTGCAAAGGTCATCAGCAAGGGAAGCACTCCGGCAGGTATGCACATTTCTATTATGGTAAAGGAAATCTTGGATTTTCTCCAGATTAAGCCCGGACAGCAGGGACTTGACGCCACTCTTGGATATGGCGGACATACAAAAGCTATGATGAAATGTCTGGAAGGAAAAGGCCATATGTATGCCCTTGATGTTGACCCGATTGAATCTGCGAAAACAAGAGAGCGTCTGGAGAAACAGGGATTTGGACCGGAGATTCTTACCATTAAGCTTCAGAATTTCAGGGACATTGATAAGGTGGCAGAGGAAGCCGGAAAATTTGACTTCGTTCTTGCTGACCTGGGTGTTTCTTCCATGCAGATTGACAATCCGGACAGAGGATTTTCTTACAAAGTGGAAGGACCTCTTGACCTTCGGATGAATCCGCAGAAGGGAATCAGCGCTGCTCAAAGACTGGAAACAATCAGCAAAGAAGAGCTGGTTGGAATGTTGATTGAGAATTCCGATGAGCCATATGCAGAGGAAATTGCGGACGCAGTTGTGCGTAAAATAAAAAAAGGCGGCAGGATTGAGACGACCACAGACCTTCAGAAAACCATAGAAGAGGCGTTGGTGTGTGTGTCGGCAGCAGAGCGCAAAGAAGCGGTAAAGAAGTCCTGTCAGAGAACCTTTCAGGCGCTTAGAATTGATGTGAACAGTGAATTTGAAGTGCTCTATGAATTTCTGGAAAAACTCCCCGGGGTTCTGGCGCCGAATGGACGGGCTGCTATTCTTACCTTCCATTCCGGAGAGGACAGACTTGTGAAGAAATCCTTTAAAAGTCTTTACAAAGAAGGGATTTACAGTGAAATTTCCAAAGATGTGATCCGCCCCTCCGCAGAGGAATGCGCGCAGAACGGTCGTGCCAGATCCACAAAAATGAGATGGGCAATCAGAGCAGAAGATTAAAAAGAGAGAGGAAAAATGATATGACAATCAGAGAAGTATGTGAAAGAATTAAACTTCAGCCGGAGCTTGCAGAACCGGTTCTTGCATTTTCAGAGAGTTTTGATTTTGAAAGTATCCGTCCGCAGCTTGACAGATTTCAGACCAGAGAGACAAGCGAAGATGCTCTTGAGGAGTTAAGAGAAATTCTCAAACCGGATGAAAGAAATATAAAAATCCTTGCCTGTACGCTGGAATGTGCGTCAAAGCGCTATGAGGACTATGTAAAAAAAGGAATCAGTGACAAAATATTTAACGACACAATGGGATGTCTCACCCGTTTTGGAGACGAATGTTTCAGAAGGACAGGGGAGTATGCCTGTGACAGGGAGTGGTGGACAGTCCGCCAGATTGGAATGACGGTTTTCCGTCTCGGAGAACTGGAGTTTGAGATGAATATAGAAGAGGGAAAGAAGGTAATCAATATACATATTCCTTCTGACGCGCGGATTACTGAGGAAAACTGTGACTCTTCCATAGCGCAGGCAAAGGCATTTTTCCCGAAGCATTATCCTGAATATGCAGAGGTGGACTATATCTGCGATTCATGGCTTCTGGCCCCTGCATTAAAGAAATTCCTTCCGGAAACCTCCAATATCATCCGTTTCCAGAACCGTTTTGAGATATATAAGGAGGATTTGGATAATACAGAATTTACGGAATGGCTGTACCGCACAAAAGAGTACAAGCCGGAAAATTTTGCAGAAGAAACAAGCCTTCAGAGGGATATTAAAAAATATATTCTGGAAGGCGGAAAGTTAGGCATGGCGTTCGGCCGTCTTCGTTGACAGAAGAAAACAGAATAAAATCAGTTTATATGTTCTGACTCGTCTGTATCCGGAATATGCTCGCAGATATCTTCAACATTGCACTTCAGAATTGTACAAAGTCTGTCAAGCGTATTCGTTTCTATATTCATATTGTTGCGTAGTCTGTGGAGAAGGGAGCGTGGGATATTGTAATGCTCATACAAGGCATACTGGGAAATCCCGCGCTTCTCCATAGTCTTCCATAATCTTTCGTAAGTAATCATAATCTTTTTCCGTCCAATTTGTTCTTGATATATCCCTATTATCCCTGTAAAATCAATTATAGAATAGTGTCTTTATATGAACACTATGAAAGGAGACGGGATAATCTATGAAGGTGGTGAAACATGTATTCTCAATAGCAGCAATCTTTTTGGGGGCAGGCTGTATGTTTTTCTGCCTGGTTGCCGGAGCGCCGCAAGATAGGGAAGCTCTGGAAGACTATGTATTTTGTGCTGCGGTATTTTCTCTGGCGCTTTCAGCATTTTTGATCGGATGCGTCCGCTATATTCTTTATTTACAGAAAAAAGTGGAAAAACTGGAAGACAGGCTGAAACGTATTTCTCAAACACATTCCGGAACAGACGGAAATCTTGACAAAAATCATTTTGTGCCATAGTATAAAAGCAGTATTTGATAAATGAAAGGGGCCATTTCGAAATATGAGTGACAGAGTCATCAATGCGGCACTTCTGGGGCTTGGAACTGTAGGAACAGGCGTATATAAAGTGCTGAAAGAACAGGAAAAAGAAATGACGGCAAAAATCGGCTGCCAGGTCAGGCTGAAAAAGGTTCTTGTGAGAAATCTGGAGAAGGCGGCAGCGAAGCTTGAGGATTCATCCATTCTCACAAATCAGTGGGAAGAGATTGTAAATGATCCGGAAATAGAGATTGTAATTGAGCTTATCGGAGGAATTGAACCAGCCAGAACCTACATACTGGATGCTCTGAAAGCGGGCAAACATGTAGTATCTGCAAATAAAGACCTTATTGCCGTTCATGGACATGAGCTTCTGGAAACAGCCCATGAGAAAAAGGTGGACTTCCTCTTTGAGGCAGCCGTTGCAGGAGGGATTCCGATTATCCGCCCGCTTAAACAGTGTCTGGCAGGAAATCACATGACAGAGGTCATGGGAATTGTCAATGGAACGACGAACTTTATCCTTACGAAGATGACTCAGGATGGTATGGAATTTAAGGATGCTCTTGCTCTTGCAACAGAGCTGGGCTATGCGGAAGCAGACCCTACATCTGATATCGAGGGACTGGATGCAGGGCGCAAGGTGGCGATTCTTGCCTCTGTTGCCTTTAATTCCAGAGTGGTCTTTAACGATGTTTATACAGAAGGAATTGCCAAGATTACAGCCAAGGATATCCATTATGCGAAAGAGATGGGCCGGGACATCAAGCTTCTCGGTGTGGCGAGATGCCGGGAAGACGGGATTGAAGCATATGTGTGTCCGATGCTGATTCCAAGCTCACATCCGCTGGCTTCAGTAAATGATTCTTATAATGCGGTTTATGTTCACGGAGATGCGGTGGAAGATGCGATGTTCTTCGGAAGAGGAGCAGGAGAGCTGCCCACAGCCAGCGCTGTTGTGGGAGATATTTTTGATATTGTAAGAAATATTCTGGCAGGCTGCTGTGCAAGAATTGGATGCACCTGTTATAAGGAGCTTCCGGTCAAGAGAATGGAAGATACCCACAACCGGTATTTCCTGCGCATGAAAGTGGAAGACCGCTGCGGTGTTCTTGCAGAAATGACTGCTATTTTTGCCAAATATCATGTGAGCGTTGCACAGATTATCCAGAAGGATACCAAGGTGGAAGGCTGCGCAGAGGTTGTCGTTATCACAGAGAAGGTAAGGGAAGGAGATTTCCGCACTGCGACAGAAGAACTCAGAAGCAGAGAAGCTGTGCGTAAAATCTCGACGATTCTTCGTGTATACGGCAAATAAAAAGGATTTTTTGCAAGAAAAGAATTGAAAAATTCTAAATTTTTGATACTATATAAGAGATGAACGAAATTGTAATATCACCAGATATAAAGGAGAACATTATGAGCAAAAAACCAACCGTTTTAATGATTCTTGATGGATACGGTCTTAATGACAAACAGGAGGCCAATGCAGTATATGAAGCGAAAACACCGGTTATGGACAAGCTTATGGCAGAAGCGCCTTTCGTAAAAGGTTATGCCAGCGGACTTGCAGTAGGTCTTCCTGACGGACAGATGGGAAACTCTGAAGTAGGTCATCTGAACATGGGTGCAGGCCGTATTGTATATCAGGAGCTTACCAGAATTACAAAAGAGATTGAGGATGGAGATTTCTTTAAGAACGAAGCTCTTCTTGCAGCAATGAAGAATGCGAAAGAAAATAATTCTGCCGTTCATTTCATGGGTCTGTTATCTGACGGCGGCGTACACAGCCACATCACACATCTTTACGGACTTCTTGAAATGGCTAAGAGAGAAGGTCTTGAGAAAGTATATGTACACTGCTTCCTCGACGGACGTGACACACCTCCGGCATCAGGTAAAGGCTACATCGAAGACCTTCAGGCGAAGATGGCTGAGATTGGCGTTGGTGAAATCGGCGTGGTTTCCGGCCGTTATTATGCAATGGACCGTGACAATCGCTGGGATCGTGTAGAGCTTGCATACAATGCTCTGACAAAAGGCGAGGGCGTGAAAGGAACTGACGCTGCTGCTGCAGTTCAGGCTTCCTACGACAATGATAAAACAGACGAATTCGTACTTCCTACAGTAATTGAGAAGGATGGCAGACCGGTAACAGTTATCTCAGACAAAGATTCCGTTGTATTCTTTAACTTCCGTCCTGACCGTGCCCGTGAGATCACAAGAGCTTTCTGCGACGATGAGTTCACAGGCTTTGCCAGAGATAAGAGACTTGACTTAACTTATGTATGCTTCACAGATTATGACGACACAATCAAAAATAAAGATGTAGCATTCCACAAGGTTCAGCTTCGCAATACATTCGGCGAATATCTTGCAGCACACAACATGACACAGGCTCGTATTGCGGAAACAGAGAAATATGCGCACGTTACCTTCTTCTTTAACGGCGGTGTGGAAGAGCCAAATAAGGGCGAAGAAAGAATCCTTGTTAAATCTCCGAAGGTTGCGACTTACGACCTTCAGCCGGAAATGAGCGCTCCTGCAGTTTGTGATAAGCTGGTAGAGGCAATCGAATCTGATAAATATGACGTTATCATTGTAAACTTCGCAAACCCGGATATGGTAGGACATACAGGAGTAGAGGCTGCTGCAGTGAAGGCAGTTGAGACAGTTGACGAATGCGTTGGAAGAGCAGTAAGAGCAATTAAGAAAGTCGGCGGACAGATGTTCATCTGCGCAGACCACGGAAATGCAGAGCAGCTTAAAGATTACGAGACAGGCGCTCCGTTTACTGCACATACAACCAATCCTGTACCGTTTATCCTTGTAAATGCAGACCGCAAATACGGACTTCGCGAGAACGGCTGCCTTGCAGATATTATCCCGACTCTTATCGAGCTTATGGGAATGGAACAGCCTGAGGAAATGACAGGAAAATCACTCCTTATTGAGAAATAAAATTACAGTGACAATGAAATGAATTACAAAAAACCTCTGTTTATACGGAGGTTTTTTTGGGAATAAATTCGGAGGAAAATGGGATGCAGACTGACATGACAATGGGAAAACCATTTAAGATGATACTTAATTTTACAATTCCTGTTTTTATAGGAAATATATTCCAGCAGTTTTACAGTATGGTTGACGCTATTATTGTGGGTAAATTTGTCGGCACAAAAGGTCTGGCCGCAGTGGGGGCAACAGGAACGATTACATTCCTGATTCTCGGCTTTCTCATGGGACTTACAGCAGGCTTTACTGTTCTTACTTCTCAGAAGTTTGGAGCGGGAAAGATGGAGGAAATGCGTCAGACAGTGGGAAACGCAGCAGTTTTGTCCGCGATTGTTTCGGCGATAATGACAGCAGTAAGTATGCTTGGAATGAGAGCGCTTCTTGTATTTATGCATACTCCGGCTGATATTTTTGACGATGCTTATACATACATTATGATTATCTGCGGAGGTATTTTTGCCCAGGTTTTATATAATATTCTGGCAAGTATACTGAGGGCTTTGGGAAACAGCAGAACGCCGCTTTATTTCCTTATTATTTCAGCGGTTTTAAACATTATTCTGGATTTGGTGTTTATCATAGTGTTCCACTGGGGAGCGCCGGGAGCCGCATGGGCGACGGTAATTTCACAGGGTGTTTCCGGTATCCTCTGCCTCATTTATATTGTGAAGTATGTACCTGAGTTAAGACTGAAAAAAAGCGACTGGAAGCTCAGAGGAAATCTGGTAAAGAGCCAGATCAGCGTTGGAATTCCAATGGGGCTTCAGTATTCCATCACTGCGATAGGAACAATGATGGTTCAGTCTGCGCTGAATATGTTGGGCTCTTATCATGTGGCAGCTTTTACAGCAGGAAATAAAATAGAAAATATTTTTACCCAGGCATACGTGGCTCTTGGAACTGCAATGGCTACATACAATGCCCAGAATATCGGGGCAGGAAAGCTGGAGCGTGTCCGTGAAGGGTTCAGGAAGGCGCATATCATCGGAATCGGATATTCGGTTATCACAGGAATTGTTCTTGTTACAGTGGGAAAATATTTATCTTATCTGTTTATTTCAGACAATGCGGCAGAGGTCATTCCTATGGTAGATACTTATCTGAAATGTGTGGGAATATTTCTGATTCCGCTTCATTTCGTGAATGTACTGCGAAATGGAATCCAGGGAATGGGATACGGAATACTTCCGATGATGGCAGGTGTGGCAGAGCTTGCGGGAAGGGGCATTACCGCGGTGATTGCCGCAGAAAGGATGAGCTATTTCGGAACCTGTATGGCAAGCCCGATGGCATGGATCATCGCTTCGGCGCTGCTGATAGGTATGTATTTTTATGTGATGAAAGATATGAAAAAGAAACTTGGCTAGAGGGCAGCCGGCTGCAGGTGACACTGTGGTCGGCTGTTCAGGTTTCAGAAAGGAATTTGTGTAAAAAAAATGTAAAAAATAAGAATAACAGGTGCAAAACTGCGGAAGTATGTTATAATGAGTAAGTTGAACGCTTCAGTGCATTTTTATTTGCACATACTTATATTTGAGGAGAGTATTCATGAGCAACGAAGAAATGAAAGAAAATGAGCAGAAGCCGGCTCATCCCCACAGACTGAGGAAATCTGCGCGTCCGCGTCCGATTACCTATGTTCCTATGGATGAAGAAGAGTTCGCCCCTTTTGAGCCTCCGGTGAAAAAAAAGCACAAAGGCATAAAGATTGCAGGGATTACAGCAGGAATGCTGTTTGCAGTGGCAGGAACTGTCTATGCGGGAATCACATATTATTATTCTGATAAATTTTTTGAGGGAACCACAATCAATGGAATAGACGTTTCCGGAAAGACTGCATTTGAGGTGGAACAGACTCTTGCTGATAAGGTGGAAGATTATACCCTTCAGGTATCTGCCAGAAATCTGGAACCTCAGCAGATTGCAGGCGACCGGATTGGATATAAATATGTATCGGACGGAGAAGTGCTTGCGCTTCTTCGACAGCAGAAACCATATGAATGGATACGCTGTTTCTGGGAAAAAAACAGCTTCAAAGTGGAAGAAAACAGTACCTTTGACAGAGAGAAACTGAAGAGCGAGGTGAAAGGGCTTAACTGTGCGAAGGAAGAAAATCAGATAGCGCCGGAAGACGCTTATGTGGCCTTTGCTGAGACACAGTTTGAGATTGTTCCGGAGACAGAGGGGACACAGCTTGAGATGAGACAGGCATACAATGCGCTTGTACAGGCTGTTTCCGAGAGCAGAGACAGTATTGATTTTGCCCAGATACCGGAAGTATACAAGAAAGCGGCAGTGACGCAGGACAGCCCTGAGCTGATTGCGGCTAAGGATGCCTGCAATAACTTTACGAAGGCAAGCATTACCTATACCTTTGGTGAGGAGACGGTTACGCTTGACGGAAGTATCATTAAGGACTGGCTGAGTTTCGACGAAAAGGGACAGTTTATCCGGGACGATGCTTCTTTCCAGCAGCATATCATGGATTATGTGGCGCAGCTTGCGGCAGAGCACGATACAGTTGGTACGGACAGAGAATTCTACACCACCAGCGGAAGAACGGTTTATGTTTACGGTTCTGCATACGGATGGAAGATCGATCAGGCAGCGGAAGCAGCACAGCTTACTCAGGAAATCCAATCCGGAACTCAGACTACAAGAGAACCGGTTTATTCTATGAGAGCGAGATCATTTGGCAGCAATGATATTGGAAACACTTATATTGAAGTGGATCTGAGCAATCAGCATATGTATTATTATCAGGACGGCGCTGTGATTTTTGAGTCAGATATTGTGTCCGGAGATATGACATATGAGGACAGGATCACTCCTCCGGGAATCTTTACCCTGTACTATAAGAAGAGCCCGGATGTCCTTCGAGGAGCCTTACAGCCTGACGGTAAGTACGAATACGAGCAGCCGGTAAATTACTGGATGCCATTTAACGGAGGAATCGGTTTCCACGATGCTAACTGGCAGCCGTATTTTGGCGGCGACCGTTTCTATGGCGGCGGTTCCCACGGATGTATCAATCTTCCGCCAAGCAATGCGGCAGTGCTTTATGATATTATCCAGTATGATGTACCGATTGTCTGCTTCTATTAGGCAGTACAACAGAAGAAATATTTTGAATGACAGATAAGGGGAAAAATGATGGGTGCTTTAGATTTGATATTAACAGTTGGCGCGATTGTGATAGGCATTATGCTTTTGACCGGACACGGAAGCTTCTTCATGTCAGGCGGAGACGCTGCAAAAAGAAAAAGACTTTACGATGAAGAAAAAATGGAGAAAGCAAGCGGTATTGCCCTGCTTGCAATCGGCGTCGTAACAGGAATCGACCATTTCACGACTACTGTGGCTGCAAAAATCGGCTACATTGTAGTATTGGTAATCATCCTGGCAGTCTTGATTTACTACTTGAAAACCAAATGCAAAAAATAAAAAGATTCAGGAATCCTGAGGGGTTCCTGAATCTTTTTGTTTCCTGAGTGGTAAATACGGAAAAATCAGTTGAATCCATAAAATTTCTGAGAAATTTTGTAAGCTGCAACAGACATTTTACGTCCGCCTTTACCGGGAAGGTTCATCACCTGTCCGAACAGGCTGTGTCGGAGTTTGGAGTAAAGAGGTCTGTTCTGGGATTTGATATAAGCCAGAAGGTCTTTTTTCTTCTGGAGAGCTTCTTCTGAACCTGCGCGTATCAGCATAATGGAGGAAACAGTTGTAATAATATCCAGATAGCTGAACATATAGTTACGAAGACGCTTGTTTGTAAAATTACAGCTTATGTATGTATCAACCATCAGTTTATTTACGCGAATCTGCTGGTCAATGCGTCCGATCATAACCTTTTCGTTAACAGACTGGTCATCTCTTCCGATGAAATAGCGGTAGAAATTCACATCAAGGTAATACATGTTTTCTACAAAAGGAAGAGGCTCAAAAGCAAACAGGTTATCCACATAGAAGGTATGTCTTGGAAGCTCCAGACCACAGTCAAGAAGAAGCTGTGTGCGGTAAATCATGGAATGCATGAGAAGGTACTTGCCTTTGGGCATGTGTTTCACAGCATCCCAGCCGAAAATTTCATTTTGCGGAAGGCAATGTCTGTACTGCATCACTTTTTTGCGCGTTGCGCCCTGTTTTTCGTAAACGAAGTTGCTGATCAAAAGGTCAAGTGTTTTGGGACCGCGCAGAAGGCTTTCAAGAGTGCGCAGAATTTCCTCATACGCTTCTTTGTTTACCCAGTCGTCACTGTCCACAACCTTGAAGTAAAGTCCGGTTGCATTTTTGATACCTGCGTTTACGGCTGCTCCGTGTCCGCCGTTCTCCTGATGGATGGCGCGCACGATGGTTGGATATTTGGCAGCGTAGGAATCGGCAATTTCAGCCGTACGGTCGGAAGAACCGTCGTTTACAATAAGGATTTCCACATCCTCGCCTCCAACGAGCAGAGACTCTATACACTTTTCCATGTAGCTCTCGGAATTATAACATGGAATTGCAATACTTAATAATTTCATTATATATCCTCCTTCATGTATTTCACATATGCTCCAAATGCCGACGGGATGGCATAAGCGTTGTCAGTCTGCTTCCTGTCTGCAAATATGAGTTTTTCTTTTTGTGCCTTTTCAAAAGAAGACACTTTAATTCTGTATGCGGTCATTCTCCATTCAATATGGGAAAAAATGTGTTTGGCGTCCGGAAGCTCTTCTATATAAAGCGCTTCAAGCCCCATATTTTCTACATAGGAAATGGCTTCTTCGCGGCTGAGATGCCCCGGTGTGTTCGGAAATTCGTAAAGACCTGCCAGAAGACCTTTTTTGGGTCTTTTTTGGATGGCGGTAAAGGCTCCGTCCTGTATGACAAAAATAGTTCTGTCTTCAATGGTACGGGCTTTTTTGGCAGATTTCACAGGATAATTTTCTATGGTGCCATGTTTATATGCTTCGCAGAATCGGGCGATGGGGCATTGGGTGCATTTGGGCTGTCCGTTGGGGACACAGATAACTGCGCCAAGCTCCATAAGTGCCTGATTGAAATCTCCGGGACAGGATACGGGGATAATTTCCATAAGCGCCTGTTCGATTTTCTTTTTTGCGGAGAGCTTCATAATATCGCTGCTGTCTTCTGTCATTCTGGTAATTACACGAAGCACGTTTCCGTCTACTGCAGGAACGGGAATGCCATAGGCGATAGAAGCAATGGCTCCGGCTGTATAGCTTCCTATTCCCTTTAACGAGAGAATCGCCTGAAAGTCTTCAGGAATTTTGCCGTTATAGGTTTGAGTGACGGTTTTTGCAGCTTCCTGCATGTTGCGTACACGATTATAATATCCCAGACCTTCCCAGAGCTTCAGAAGTTTTTCTTCCGGGCAGCGGGCAAGAGAAGGGATATCGGGAAGGTTTTCGATAAATCTTTTAAAATAAGGTTTTACAGCTTCCACCCGTGTCTGTTGGAGCATAATTTCGGATACCCATGTATAATAGGCATTGTTTTTATCTCTCCAGGGGAGAGTGCGTTTATTATTTTTATACCAGTCCAGCAGAGGGGTGATAAATTCTTCCTGCATTTAGATCTCCTTTTTCAGGTTTATAGGGACAGGATCTCTGATTTCCATGAGGTTTTCTGTTACAAAGCAGTCATAGGCCAGAAGTTTTACGCCTGCGTTTTGGGCGTCGATAAGGGCTTCTCCGAATTCGGGATGTGTGTTCCAGTTTGGTTCAAAACAGGTGATTCCCTTCATTTGGATAACAAAGAGAAGATAGGCTTCATAGCCGTCCTGTATACAGTGGATAAGCTCTTCTACATGTTTGAGGCCTCTCTGAGTGGGAGCATCAGGGAAACGGGCAATATTATTTTCCTCTAAAGTGACGCCCTTGACTTCCATAAATGCTTTTCGTCGGGAAGATTCCACATACAGGTCGAATCTGGAATTGCCATAAATTTTTTCTCTTTTGACATGGATTTCTTCGGGGAAGAGACTGCCTTTCAGAAGCCATTCCTTCGCTGCTTTGTTGGGAATCTGAGAGTCCATATTAATCCAGCGGTCTGCTTTTTTGACGCAGATCAGGTCATATTTTGTTTTGCGGGCAGGATTTCCGCTTTTTTCCAGAATAATTTCTGTTCCGGGAATCAGCAGTTCTTTGCACCGGCCTGTATTTTTTACATGAACGGTTTCGGTTCTGCCGTTCAGATTGACATAGGCGATGAAACGGTTGGGGCGTTCCAGGAAAATTGCTTTTTCTGTATGTTCGTATTTCATTGTCCTACCTCGTTTGGTTTATCGTAGATTTCTGTTTTTTAAACAGTAACATCATATCACAAAATGTAGAAAAAGACAGTTGATTTTTTTATAATTATAATTTACGATAAAATTGCAGAAATGCGCAGAAAAACATGTTGCTTTGCAGCGCGCATTTCGCAGCAAGAACGCTGGAGTGTTCTTGAATGAAAAGAAAGACGAGGAAGGAAATAATGGACAGTATTATTTTTGATGTTGACGGAACCTTATGGGATGCCACAGAAATTATTACCCGCTCATGGAATGAGTATATTCATGAAAAAGAACATATGGATATGGAGATTGACCCTGTATACCTTTCTTCTCTGTTCGGACGGCTTCTTTCAGACATTGCGAAGCATATTTTTCCGGAACTTCCCGAAGAAGAGCAGCTTCGCATTATCGAAGGATGCTGCAAAGCTGAAGAAGAGGCTCTTTTAAAGGAGTGCGCGCCTCTTTATGAAGGGCTTGAAGATACGCTTAAGGAATTGTCCGGCAGATATCCTCTTTATATCGTGAGCAACTGTCAGGCGGGATATATTGAAGCCTTTCTGGAAACATCAGGTCTGGGAAAATATTTTAAAGGTCATCTCTGTCCCGGAGATACAGGTATGGAAAAAGGAAAAAATATTATGAAAATCTGTCGGGATTATAATCTGAAATCCCCGGTGTATGTGGGAGATACGATGGGAGACTATAATGCGTGTCAGGAAGCAGGAGTTCCCTTTATCTGGGCTGCTTACGGCTTCGGAGATGTGAAGATGCCGTGGAAGAGAATTGAAAGACCTGCGGATCTTCTGGAAATATGTAAATGAAAACGGGGCGTCCGCATTGAGCGGAGCCCCATTCTTATTAAGTGAAAAATTATGAATGATATCTGTATTTCTTTGGTTTCTTTCTGTCATTGCCATCCAGCGAGAAGAGAGTTTCGGTTTCCGGCGCTTTCTGCGGATAAAATAAGAGAAAACCGAATAAGGCAAGTGTAGAGCCCATACATACATCGATTACAGAATGTTGTTTGAGGAACATTGTGGAAAGGATGATCAGTATGGTCAGTGTAAGAGAGCCGAACCGGATACCTCTGTGATTCTTTAATGCCTCGCAGTTGGTCAGCGCCATGTGGATAGCAAGAGAGTTAAAAACATGGATGCTGGGAAGAATGTTGGTGGGCGTGTCTGTCATATAAAGCCATCTCACAGCATCTGTAAATACATTGTCTCTGGCAAATTCAGCAGGTCTTAATTGCTGGGCGTTCGGATAAACATAAGAGACGATAAGAAAAATCGTCATACCCATCATCAGGTTAAATATGAGCTGATAATATTCGTGCTTATTTTTGTTAATAAAGATAAAATAAAGGACAGCCAGAATCATATATGGAAACCACAGCAGGTACGGGATGATGAAGTATTCGCAGAATGGAATCCAGTCATCAAAAACAGTGTGTACAATATGGTATCCATGAACCGGCCGCTGCTCAAGGTAAGCGAACAGCAGGATATAAACAATGGAATAAGCCAGAATTACAAGACCATGCTTATATTTATTATAAAATTTAACCAAAATTTCACCTTCCTTATAAATAAAATGCATGATTAGTAAATGGGATTATAACACAGGGGTTATCACTTTTAAAGCTTTCTTTTCCAAGGACACAGAAAATTCACTTTCTATGCCGCCGGACTCACCGTCTCTGTGAATGGCAAGAGGAACGGCACTGGTAATCTTTATGCTTCTGCATCGCAGGATATGTACGCCTTTAATGTGTGTATGCTTTCCGAAAAAGGCTGTAGGCAGGCAGAGAAGAAGCTTTAACCTGCTGACTCCCTCGACGACAATAACATCGAGGATGCCGTCGTTATTTCTTGCTTTCGGACAGAACATGAAGCCGCCTCCCTCATAGGGCTGATTCATTACGGCTGTGAAATATGCTTTTTTATAACAGCGTTTCCGTCCTCCGTCCAGATAGAGAGTTACAGGAGTAGGGTTTACGATCAGAAGCTGTTTGAGCGCAATGAGCAGGTAAATAAGCTTGCCCAGTCCTGCATGATTCAGGTATTTTTTGGAAGAGCTTGCCAGTACTCTGTGACAGATGGCTGCATCGAATCCAATGCCTGCGCTGACACCGAAACGGCAGGAGCGTTTCCCGACTGTCATACGGGGAACATCCATGAGCTGAATGTGCTCTTTTCTAAGGACACAGTCAAGAGCTTCAACCGGATCGGAAAAGAGATGCATTCCTCTGCAGAAATCATTGCCGGAGCCTGTAGGAATGAATCCAAAAAGAACACTGTCGAAATCCCGGATACCTGTAAGAACCTCCTGTATAGTTCCGTCACCGCCCATGGCTACGATGCATACCGGGGCATCGGGCGTTCCTTTGCTGCTGACAGAGGCTGCCAGCTTCACTGCATGTCCCACATATTCTGTCATATATGCTTTATAAGAAACTTTTCTTAATGCCAGTTCCTCACGGATACGGCTCCAGATTTTACGTCCTGTGCCGGAGCGGGAATTGGGGTTTACAATAAAATAATACATAAGCATTCCCTTCAATAAATTATCTGTAATCTTAAGTCCCATGATAGCATTGATATATGTTTTTTACAAATTAAAAAAATATAAAATCTGAAGATATTTTCAGTTTTTTGCGTAAAGGAAGGAGAAAGTTTTACATAGATTTAACGGAAACGGTGCTTTAAATTTAATGCGCGTCCGTTATACTCCGGATAATGATTTAAAAATAAAGGACAGGTTAAAAAATGATATATTTAGTAGAAGATGATGAAAGTATCCGGGAACTGGTTGTCTACACACTGAAAAGTCAGGGAATGGAAGCCAGAGGGTTCGAACGCCCTTCGCTTTTCTGGAAAGCGTTGGAAAAAAAATTGCCCTCTCTGGTCCTTCTGGATGTAATGCTTCCGGAAGAGGACGGTATTTCTATTTTAAAAAAATTAAGGATGCGTCCTGATACAAGGAAGGTTCCGGTTGCAATGCTCACAGCAAGGGGAAGCGAATATGATACGGTAATAGGGCTTGACAGCGGAGCAGACGATTATATTCCCAAGCCATTCCGAATGATGGAGCTGATGTCCAGAATCCGGGCGCTTATGAGACGAAGCGAGGACACAGGAGCGCAGGAATACAGGCTTGGATGCCTTTATGTAAGTCCGGCAAGACATCTTGTTACAGTAAATAATGAACCTGTAACGCTTACGTTGAAGGAATATGAGGTGCTTTGTCTTCTTCTGAAAAACAGCGGTACAGTTCTTACAAGAACCCAGCTTCTGAATCAGATATGGGGCTATGAATTTGACGGGGAAAGCAGGACAGTGGACGTACATATCAGGACGCTGCGCCAGAAGCTAAAAGAAGCGGGAGAATATGTGGAAACAATCAGAGGAGTCGGGTACAGAATAGGAAGCATTAAATAAAAGCGCCGGAAATACAGGATGCAAAAATAAAAAAGATGTGCTATACTTCATGGAAGAAAATATCCATGAGGAGAACTTATATGAAATCACTTGTTATCGCGGAAAAGCCTTCTGTTGCAAGAGATATTGCGCGGGTTTTACACTGTACCCGCAAGGGCAACGGTGTGCTGGAGGGGGAAAAGTACGCAGTTACCTGGGCGCTGGGGCATCTCGTCACCTTAGCGGATCCGGAAGAATATGACAAAAAATATACGAAATGGGAAATGTCCACACTGCCTATGCTGCCGGATAAAATGAAGCTTGTTGTGATACGACAGACAGGAAAGCAGTATCAGGCAGTCAGGACACAGCTTTACAGAAAAGATATCGGAGACGTTATTATCGCCACAGATGCAGGAAGGGAAGGAGAACTGGTTGCTCGCTGGATTCTCGACAAGGCAGAATGCCGCAAGCCTATCCGCAGGCTGTGGATTTCTTCGGTTACGGATAAGGCGATCAGAGAGGGCTTTGCAAATCTTAAAGACGGCCATCAGTATGATAATCTTTACCGTGCTGCAGTTGCCCGCGCGCAGGCTGACTGGCTGGTGGGAATGAACGGAACGAGAGCTCTGACATGCAAATATAATGCGCAGCTTTCCTGCGGCCGTGTACAGACACCGACTCTTGCCATGATTGCGAAGAGGGAGGAGGAAATCCGCAGCTTTAAACCGAAGGACTACTATGGAATCTCCCTTTGGGCAGGCGATGTGCGATGGACATGGAGAGATGAAAAAAGCAGAAGCCTTCGTACTTTTCATAAAGAGCGTACAGAGGAAATCATCGGAAAGCTTGGAAATACAGGGTTGGAGATAACCTCTGTCACAAATAAAGAGAAGAAAACTTTTGCCCCGGGTCTTTATGACCTGACAACGCTTCAGCGTGAAGCAAACCAGAAATTCGGTTACTCGGCGAAACAGACTCTGAATATCATGCAGCGTCTTTACGAAAATCATAAGGTTTTGACCTATCCTCGTACAGATTCGAAATATATCGGGAAGGATGTAGTTCCAACCCTGAAGGAGCGTCTGAAAGCCTGCGGGACAGGACCTTATAAGAAGCTTGCAGGAATGCTGATAAATAAACCGATACAGGTAAATTCAGGTTTTGTGGATGATAAAAAAGTGAGTGACCATCACGCGATCATCCCGACGGAACAGTTTGTCCAGCTTGACTATATGACGAATGAGGAACGCAAAATTTATGACCTTGTTGTGCGCAGATTCTTAAGCGTACTGTATCCTCCGTTTATTTATGAACAGGTAAGTATGGAGGGACGCGCAGGAGGGGAAACCTTTGCAGCAAGCGGAAAAGTGGTAAAGAGTCCGGGATGGAAAGAGGTTTACGAAAACCAGGATGAAGAAGAGGAGACAGAAGACGGGGAACTGAAGGATCAGCGTCTTCCGAAACTGGATAAGGGACAGAGACTCACGATAGAGAAGGTATCCATGACAACAGGAAAGACAAAGCCGCCTGCGCGTTTCACAGAAGCGACTCTTCTGGCAGCCATGGAAAATCCTGTGAAATTTATGGAAAGCGGAGACAGACAGGCTGCGAAAACCCTTGGAGAGACAGGGGGACTCGGAACAGTTGCAACGAGAGCGGATATTATCGAGAAGCTTTTCAACAGTTTCCTGATGGAAAAGAAGGGCAATGAAATTCTGATTACAGCCAAGGCAAAGCAGCTTCTGGAGCTTGT
Organism: uncultured Blautia sp.; assembly: GCA_958367245.1. GTDB lineage: Bacteria > Bacillota > Clostridia > Lachnospirales > Lachnospiraceae > Blautia_A. Next base: position 54,359 of record CATXEA010000008.1, on the reverse strand, counting down.
GCCGGAAGACCTGAGAAAGCCGGAACTTACGGCAGACTGGGAGATGAAGCTTTCCAATATTGCAAAAGGAAAGATGAAGCAGGAAACTTTTCTCCGTGAAATCAGAGACTATACCTGTGATATTGTGGATGAAATTAAGACCGGGGCAGGAACCTTCCGCCATGATAATCTGACAAATAAGATATGTCCGAACTGCGGCAAAAAGCTTCTTGCAGTTAATGGGAAAAATGCAAAAATGCTCGTCTGTCAGGACAGAGAGTGCGGCTACAGAGAAACTGTTTCCAGAACAACAAACGCCCGTTGTCCGAAGTGCCATAAGCGTATGGAAATGTATGTGAAGGGAAAGGAAGAAACATTTGTCTGCGTCTGCGGATATAAAGAGAAGCTTTCTTCTTTCCAGGCAAGGAGAGAGAAGGAAGGAGCCGGCGTAAAGAAGCGTGATGTGCAGAAATATCTGAAACAGCAGCAAAAAGAAGCGCAGGAGCCGATTAATAACGCCTTTGCGCAGGCTCTGGCAGGACTGAAGCTGGATTAACCAAGGAGGACAAAATATGCGCCGTGAAGTTTCTCTGGAAGAAATTTCAGATGGAAGATTATATGAATTAAATGATATGGTAAAAGCAGACTGTCAGGATTGTACAGGATGCTGCGACTGTTGTCAGGGAATGGGAGATTCCGTTGTGCTTGACCCTTATGATGTATATCGCTTATGCAGGGGACTTGGGAAAAATATGGATGAGCTTCTGGAAAAATATCTGGAGCTTGGAGTGGTAGATGGAAATATTCTCCCTCACCTTCGAATGCAGGGAGAGAAGGAGCAATGTGTGTTTCTGGATGAAAACGGACGATGTTCTATTCATGCAATCCGTCCCGGGTTCTGCCGTCTTTTTCCGCTGGGAAGATATTATGAGGACGGGGGCTTTAAATATATTCTCCAGATACATGAATGCAAAAAGACAAACAGAAGCAAGATTAAGGTTCGCAAATGGATTGATACGCCGGATTTGAAGGAATATGAGAAATTTGTGGCAGACTGGCATTATTTCCTTCTGGACGTGCAGGAGGTTTTATACAATTCCGAGGACAGCCAGCTTATCAGGAATCTGAATCTCTATGTGGTTCGCCGTTTTTATATGCAGCCATACAGTATGGAAGAGGATTTTTATACACAGTTTTATGCAAGGCTGAAAGAGGGGCGTGAGCTTCTGACATTAGAATAAACAGGGGGTATCCAGTTTTTGTTGTCGAAATTTGACGATGAAAACTTCTTTACAAACAGATAAAAATATCATATGCTGTACTTACAGCGACTCTTTGGGAGCTTCGGCTCCCTTCTTTTTTTCACTGGTAACTGGGAAGAGCAGTTACATCTAACTATTCAATCAGGGCAGTTCGCCCGCTTTATCATTTTAAGAAAGGGAATAAATATGGAGTATCAGGAATTTGTAGAAATGTTCAGGAGGATTCTTTCGGAAACATCCGGGATTGACGGTGAGAGGATACAGTTTGAGGAAGAAGGCGGCAGATTCGCAGAAAAGGGAGACCGCCTTTTGATTGAATTTGCAGACCATGAAGACAGTACCGAGATATGTGCGCTGCATACGGAAGAACTGTATGAGCTTTACAGGAAAGGGAAGACGCCGGAGGAACTGGTACAGGAGGTAGCGCAGGATATCGAAGAAGCCAGAAGCGCGCAGGTTTATCAGCGCGCCAGAGAATTGTCTGAGTATGAGAAGATACGCGGAGAACTGTTTATTCGCCTTATCAATGAAGAAAGAAACCGGAGAAATCTGGAGGATGCCATTTACAGGACGATAGGGGATATTGCCCTTGTTGTCTATGCACGGATGGCAGAGAGTGAAAGCGGGATTTCCAGCGCCAAGATTTCTGAAAGATTTACAGAAATCTGGAAAAAAAGTAAGGACGAAATTTTCAAGGAAGCGCTTCTCAATACATATTTTATCAGTCCGCCCCGAATTTACAGATGGGAGGAGCTCATTTTTGACCCGGAATATTCTGGGGAGAACTTTATGGACATTGTGAGTGAGCACAGTCTCCTGAAAACTGCGATTGGCAACTGTCTCAGTACATCAAGAAAGATTAACGGAGCTGTGGCAGTTTTTCTTCCGGGAGTGGCAGAGCGTATTTATGATTTGCTGAATTCTGATTTTTATATTGTGTTTACCAGTATCCATGAAGCCATGATACATAATGTGGAATCTGTAAAAAAAGAAGACCTTCAGGAAATTCTCAACGATATAACAGATAAGGTTACACCGAAAGAAGAATTTCTTTCTTCCTGTATTTATCGTTACAGCCATGATACAAAGCAGTTCAGCTGTGTTTCCGGCAGTGTGAAATGAGATAAATTCCCATGACGAACGCAGAAGAAGAGAGCGTTCCTGAATCATGGGATGAAATTGTCCTCCAAATGTAGTACAATATGAAAGACTGACACAGGAGGACATAGAGATGAAAACATTAAAGAAAAAACTGTTAAGTATTATGGTCGTAATGCTGCTTGCGGTGTCCGGAATCTTAACTGCCGGATGCAGCACAGAGGGAGCTTCCGGACAGAGTGCGAAAACAGGAGATATGACGGTTCACTTTCTGGATGTGGGACAGGGACTTTCCATTTTCGTACAGTCGAAAGGGCAGACACTTTTGTATGACGGAGGCGACAGAAGCAGCGCCAGTTTCGTGGTTTCTTATCTGAAAGAACAGAAAGTGCAGGAGATTGATTATCTGATATCTTCGCATTATGACGAAGATCATATCAGCGGACTGATTGGCTGCCTGAATGCCTTTAAGGTAAGAAAGGTAATCGGAGCAGACTATGTTCATGATTCAGGGCTTTATCAGTCCTTTATGGAGGCAGCAGAGAATCAGGGACTTAAAGTTCTGCATCCTGAAGTGGGAGAAAGATTTCCCTTTGGTACAGGAGAATTTACAATCCTGTCTCCGGATGAAATCCGGGAGAATGACAGCAATGCAAATTCAGTCGCAGTGAAGCTGACCAATGGAGACAATGCATTTCTGTTTATGGGAGATGCAGAATATAAGAGCGAAGAAAGGATTATCAATTCAGGCATTGAGCTGGAATGTGATGTCCTGAGTGTAGGGCATCATGGTTCTGCAAGCTCTACAAGCTGGGATTTTCTGGAGAAGACAGTTCCCCAATATGCAGTAATTAGCTGCGGCGCCGGAAATCAGTACGGTCATCCGGATGCAGATACTATGGAAAAGCTGGAAGCAATGGAAATTGAAGTTTACAGAAGTGATAAACAGGGAACAGTGATCTGTACCTCAGACGGGGAGAAGATTATCTGGAATGAGGCTCCATGCAATGATTATACACCCGGAAATCCCAATGATACAGGGACTCGCCCCGGAGAACCGGAAGATTCAGAAGAAAAAACTCAGTCAGCAATTGCTTCTATAGGCAAAATGGTCTGGATTCCGGCATCGGGAGAAAAATATCACAGTATTCCGGACTGCGGAAAGATGAATCCGGATACAGCGGAAAAAATACCGCTTGCAATGGCGAAAATTCTTGGATATAAACCTTGCAAAAAGTGCAATTAAAAAATATAATTTACATATACAACAGATAAAGGAGAATTAAGAAAATGCCGGTATTTGATTTCAGTAATACACCAGCAGAGAACAGGGATGAAAACCCGTGTACATACACAACATTTTTGTCCAATGAACCGGATGCTTCACCGGAAAAGCCGATTCTTGTATTGGATAATAAGAAGAAACAATGGAAGCATCATTCCTGCGGTTTTTTTACAAATCCCAATAAAGCGACTGCATTCGAATTTAAAGAGGAGGATGGTGCAGTAACAGCGGATATCCTGAAAATGGATGCCCGTTTTGTGAGCCTGATTCGCTGGTTGGGAGAGAATCATATTAACGTGAGACTTTCCGGTGCAAACACAGAAGAAGGATATGCGGTATATAAGATTCGTGAGATGGCGTTTGGAGGAGGAACCAAGCTTTCTGCTGAGGATGGTTTTCTCCAGTTTATGATAGAGCGGCTGTTTGCCAGCAGCGCTCCTGAGGATGAAGAGGAAGATGAGGATCAGGATGAGACAGGAGACAGCATGAAGCTGACCAGTTTGCAGAGTATCACTGATTTTATGAATTGTGCGGGCAAAACGCTTCCGGATAATATCCGTCTCTGGGCGAGAAGGAATCTGGCTGTTGCACGTTCCCATGAGGTTTCGCCTGAGGAGAAACGCCATGCGCAGAGAGCGCTTTCCATTATGATGAATATTCAGTGGAAGAGTAATTATTTCGAGGCAATCGATCCTGTAGAGGCAAGAAGAATTCTTGATGAAGAGCTTTATGGAATGGAACGTGTGAAACAGAGAATTATAGAGACAATTATTCAGATTAACAGAACTCACACCCTTCCTGCATATGGAATTCTTCTGGTAGGACCTGCGGGAACAGGTAAATCTCAGATTGCCTACGCCGTTGCCAGAATTTTGAAGCTGCCCTGGACAACTCTTGATATGAGTTCTATTCACGATCCGGAACAGCTTGCCGGAAGTTCCAGAATTTATGCAAATGCGAAGCCGGGAATTATTATGGATGCTTTTGCAATGGCAGGAGAGTCCAATCTGGTATTTATCATCAACGAGCTTGATAAAGCGTCTTCAGGCAAGGGGAACGGAAACTCTGCAGATGTACTTCTGACCCTTCTTGATAACCTTGGATTTACAGATAATTATATGGAGTGTATGGTTCCGACTGTAGGAGTCTATCCGATTGCTACGGCAAATGATAAATCACAGATCAGCGCGCCTCTGATGTCCAGATTTGCAGTGATTGATATTCCGGATTATACATTTGATGAAAAGAAGGTCATTTTTTCAAAATTTGTTCTTCCGAAGGTACTGAAACGGATGGGGCTGATGGAGAATGAATGTATTGTACAGGAGGATGGACTGGACGAGGTTGTTAAAAATTACAGCGGCGTCAGCGGAATCCGTGATTTGGAACAGGCTGCAGAGCACCTTGCTGCCCATGCTCTTTATCAGATTGAGGTAAATCATGTTTCTTCTGTAGTATACGACGGAGAAATGGTGAGAGGAGTCCTTTGATGAAGAATAAGAACAAAAATATAGAACTGGCAAAGAACGCCGTGCTTATGACTGCGGCAGTTGCGGTTATTGCTGTGGCAGTACATTTCTTTCTTGTACCCAGCCACACTTCAATAAGCAGTATTTCCGGTCTTGGTATCGTGCTTTCCAATTTTATTCCTTTGCCGCTTTCTGTAATCACGATGTCTATGAACGTAGTGCTTCTGATCATCGGATTTATTACCTGCGGGAAGGAATTTGGTTCAAAAACAGTTTATACCAGTATTATGCTTCCGCTGTTTCTGGGACTCTTTGAGAAGATTTTTCCGAATGTAGAGTCTGTAACAGGAAGTCAGGAACTGGATGTAGTATGTTATATCCTGATTGTAAGTATGGGACTGAGTATTCTGTTTAATATGAATGCGTCCTCAGGCGGACTGGATATTGTGGCAAAAATTATGAACAAGTATCTGCATATGGAAATTGGCAAGGCAATGTCTCTTTCCGGTATGTGCGTGGCTCTTTCGGCAGCTCTTGTTTATGATAAGAAGACAGTGGTGTTAAGTGTTCTGGGAACATATTTCAACGGCATGGTACTGGATCATTTCATCTTTGGACACAACATCAAACGCCGGGTATGTATCATAACGAAAAAAGAAGAGGAGCTTCGGAAGTTTATAGTTGAGGATCTCCACAGCGGCGCAACGATTTATGAGGCAATTGGCGCTTATAATATGCAGAAGCGAAATGAAATTATCACGATTGTGGATAAAGGCGAATATCAGAAACTGATGAATTATATAAACAGTGAAGATCCGGAAGCATTTATTACGGTATATACAGTATCTGATATGAGATATCAGCCGAAAGTATAAGGATAAAGGAGGATAAAAGCGTGGATGTACATTCTATCAGTACCCATTGCACACGGACAGAATTTGTGGGAACAGCGGTACTTGACACGATTGGACTGGTGATTTCCGGAATTGATGAAACCTTATTAGAACAGATGAAGGTCGGGAAGAAATATCGTGCGCTTGGGCTTCTCAGCTCACGAACAGGGGCAGCAGGACAGATTACTGCAATGGACGATGCGGTAAAGGCGACCAACACGGAGATTCTGTCCATTGAGCTTCCAAGAGATACCAAAGGCTGGGGCGGTCATGGAAATTATATCGTGATTGGAGGAAACGATGTATCGGATGTTCGTCACGCCATATCTATGGCTCTTGAACTTACTGACAGGAATGCCGGTGAGGTTTATATCAGTCAGTCCGGTCATCTGGAATTTGCGTTTTCTGCAAGCGCAGGTCCGGCTATTCAGAAAGCATTTGGCGCAGAGCCGGGACAGGCTTTCGGATTTATGGCAGGCTCCCCTGCTGCAATCGGACTTGTGATGGCGGATACTGCGATGAAAGCAGCGTCTGTAAAGATTATCCGATATATGACGCCTGATATTGGGACAAGTCATTCCAATGAAGTAATTCTTGCCATATCGGGAGATGCCAGCGCAGTGAAGCAGGCAGTTCTGGAGGCTCGCCAGATTGGGCTTGAGCTTTTGATCGCTATGGGGACTTATCCGGAAATTCCGGGAACACCTTATCTTTAAAAAGGCATCTGCCGGGATTGTTTTTTTCGGCAGACAGATAAAAAACGACCATCTATAGCGCAAGAGCGCTGTGGATGGTCGTTTTTATAACGTGTACCAGTGAAGAAGTTCCGGTTTATACCGGGTGTTCGCTGATATATTTTTTTATTGCGCTGAAGCTTTCTGCGCTGATATCGTGCTCCATTCTGCAGGCGTCCTCAGAGGCTGTTTCAGGATGAACCCCCAGACTTAAAAGCCAGTTACACAGTACAGTATGGCGGTCGTAGGTTTTGACCGCAAGAGCAAGTCCCTCTTCTGTAAGAGAGATATAGCCTTCCGGTGAAACTGTAATGTATTCTCTGTTTCGCAGGTTTTTCATCGCAACGCTGACACTTGGCTTGGAATAATTTAATTCTGTTGCAATATCAATGGAGCGGACTGCAGGGAGACGCTTGCTTAATATATAAATAGTTTCCAGATAATCTTCTACAGATTCCTCGGATTTGTGACTGACATATCCCATAAAAACCCCCTGATGATTTAGAATAAATCCTTGCGGACAAAATGTGTGGAATTTCCGCGCTCTGCTGTCGGCGGATTGATGCCGTTTGCTTTACCGGCCTCGAAGCATTTCATCATCCATGCAAGGTTAAGTGCGAGATTGCGCATAGTCTGCATACCCTCTGCATCGTACTGAGACTCGCCTTCTCTTCGTCCGTGAACGAGATTCCAGTAGGTAGAACCAGCCACAGGCATCTGGGAAATGCCGAAATATTTATTCAGAACGTCGAAGGATGCACTTGTGCCGCCGCGTCTTGCAACTGCAACCGCAGCTCCCGGTTTATGGGCAAATGCCCGACCGCTGCTGTAGAACACACGGTCAAGGAAAGAAAGGATTCTTCCGCTTGGATGCGCGTAATAAACAGGGGTGCCGAATACAAAGCCGTCGGCTTCTTTTGCTTTGGCGATAAACTCATTTACGCAGTCATCTGTGAAAATACATCCCTCATCTGTACATTTCCCACAGCTTATGCAGTCGCGGAGTGGTGCGCCGCCTAACTGAAAAATTTCATATTCAATTCCCTCTTTTTCAAGAGTTTTGCCAATTTCTTCAAGAGCAGCAAAGGTATTGCCATTAATACGTGCGCTGCCATTTACCATTAATACTTTCATAGTCGAATCCTCCTGCTGACTAAAAGTCAAAAAATCTCTGTTAAAAAGAATTTTATCACAAAAACACGCCTGTGACCAGAGAGAAATTTAGCAGGGAAAACACTTGCAAATTGAAGGAGGACGCTATATACTTAAGCGGTAAAAAAAATATAAGACAGTTCGTAACCATCCTGTCTCTAAATAAAACTAGGGATTTCGTTTGCACAGGGAGTCTCTCTGTGTTTTTTTGTGTTTTACATTAAAAAAGAACGGGACGGACAGAGCGGGTCTTTCAAAGGATAAGAGGAACAGAAATGGAAAATAATGAGTTGATTCGTTACAGTGAAATTACATGGAAAAATCCCCGTGAGATCGTACTTCTCAGAGGAAGCGGATGTAAGTGGAAAAAATGCAGCTTCTGTGATTATCATATGGATTATTCTCCGGATGAGGCGGCAAACTTCGCCCTTAACAGAGAAGTTCTTTCCCATGTGACAGGTCGTTATAAAAGTCTGGAGGTGATTAATTCCGGAAGCTTCTGCGATCTGGATGAAAAAACAATGGAGGAAATCCTGCGTGTATGTAAGGAAAAGGATATCAGAGAACTTCGCTTCGAAAGCCACTGGATTCACAGAAAAAAAATAGCCGATGTGCGGAATTTTTTCGGGGATCACGGAATTACAGTGAGAATAAAAATGGGAGTGGAAACCTTTGATGAGGAGTTCCGCGAAAAAGTCATGGTGAAAGGAATGAAAGGAGCCTCCCCAAAACAGATTGCAGAATATGCAGACGAAGTATGCCTGCTGTTTGGACTTACAGGGCAGACACTGGAGAGTATGAAGTATGATATAGAAACAGGGCTTCACTATTTCCAGCGCATCTGCATCAATATTATGAATGAAAATACAACAGAGATACATCCGGATCCGGAGGTGATACGTCTCTTTATGGAAAATCTGTTTTTACAGTACAGAAACCATCCGAGAGCAGATATTCTCATCGAAAATACGGAATTTGGAGTGGGAGGAACAGAAGATGAGAAATGAGATTCTTTTAGTCGTAAGCCTTCTGGTGATTTTCGGGGGCGTCCTTGTTTTTTATAAAATATTTGGCATTACAGGATTGTATTGCTGGACAGTGCTTGCTACGATTGCGGCAAATATTGAGGTAATGCTTGTGGTGGATGCTTTCGGGATGGAACAGACACTGGGAAATATCCTGTTTGCATCAACCTTTCTGGTGACCGATATCATCAGTGAAATAGCGGGAAAAAAGAAAGCGGACAAAGCGGTTACACTGGGAATTGTGACCTCCATTGCATTTATCCTTCTTTCCCAGTCGTGGCTTTTGTATACGCCGTCGCCGAATGACTGGGCAAGAAGCAGTATCGAGGCGATTTTTTCCAATACGCCCCGTGTGATGCTTGCAAGTCTTCTTGTCTATGCAATTACACAGAGATTCGATGTGTGGGCTTATCATAAATGGTGGGCGTTTACCACAAAGAAATGCGGGGATTCCCAAAAGTTCCTGTGGTTAAGGAATAACGGCTCCACATTGATTTCGCAGCTTTTAAATACAGTGCTGTTTACAATGGGAGCCTTTTATGGGATGTACAATATGGAAACGCTCATAAGCATTTGCGCATCCAGCTATGTGATTTATGTTGTGACAAGCCTTGCAGATACGCCTTTTGTATATCTGGCTCGGAAAATGACCCAAAAAGATCCCAAGTCTTTTGGAGTCAGCTCATTTTAAACGGCGGGTCAGCCGGATATCCGCCGCGGAGTTTCTGCATTCCGCGCTGAAGAGCGTCCTTGGAATTTTTCCAGTCTGCGTCTTTATTCCGGTAATCAAATTTATCAATCAGCCAGGAAACGTCTTCCTTCACGCGGGTGAGATTTTGCTCCATGAGGGCAAACATTTCCGGGTAAAAAGAGGACTTCTGCTTGTCATTAAGATAGCGGTCTGCATATTCCATAAGCAGACCAAAGTGATGAAGGCAGAAGCCTTTTCCATTTATGATCTTATTTCGGAATTCTTCATCTTTGGTATACATGACAAAGAAGGTTTCCATGTAACGCTCGAAAGATTCCTGAAGTCCGTTACAGATATAACAGGAATGATCTTTTGACGCAGCCCATTCTGCCATTGGATTGGAGGCTGCGCTTTTTTTGCGGATCCGGCTGGCAAAAGAAGTTTTTCCGGGTGTGAAATTTTTGACCTGTTCTTTAAATTCCCTGAGAAGAAGGGCGTAATGGGTGTCCAGAATCAGGGAATTGCCAAGAGTATTTCCAAAGTCAAACATCTTCTTCGTATGTTCCCTGCAAAAACCAGCCTTATCTGTCTGATCCCGGATATCGCTCTCCATATAGGAGGACTGGCTTCCGATTACGAAATTAATCATATCCTGCTCCAGCTTCCGCTCAATAAAGCAGAAGGGGCATTCTCCGTCTTCATTTACCGCATCGTTCAGCGGAATGGTGTATAATTTTTCTTTCATCTGAGTCCCTCGCTAAATATTCTATGATGTAATGTTAGCTGTATTTTACCAGATTTTCAGGAAGAAATCCAGAAATGGAAACAAAAAACAGGGAAGCGTGAATCCAAACGCTTCCCTGCTGCGTTATATATAAGTGAAAAGAAATCTACTTCTTTTGGAGATACCGTTTTTCCAGCAGGTTCAGGATTCCATACAGAGCCATAGCGATGATGCACAGAACGCAGATGGACATGAGAACCGTGTTCAGGCGGAAAGTCTGTGTGCTGTAGATGATCAGGTAGCCGAGTCCTTTCCTTGCGCCGATAAACTCTCCGATGATAACGCCTACCAGACAGAGTCCGATGTTGACTTTCATTGTAGAGAGAAGGAGAGGAACGGAAGCGGGAAGGACAATTTTTGTCAGCTTCGCGCCCTTGCCTCCGCCGAGGGTTTCAATCAGCTTCAGTTCGTCGGTGTCCACCTCAAGGAATCCTGCGTACAGGCTTATGACAGTGCCGAAGATGGCAACAGACATTCCCGCAACGATAATAGTCCTCACATTAGCGCCCAGCCACACAATGAGAAGAGGGGCAAGGGCAGATTTGGGCAGACTGTTTAAAACAACGAGATAAGGCTCCAGAATCTTCGAAAGTCTGGGACATGCCCACAAAAGGACTGCCATGGCAAGACCAAGGAGGATAACGAAGAAAAAGCTTATCAGAGTTTCCCCAAGGGTGATTCCGATATGGGAAAAAAGCGACTGATCCCTGCACATGGTATAAAAAACATCTGCAATCTGGGATGGGCTGCTGAAGATGAAGGAATCAATCAGTCCGGTCCGCGCGGAGATTTCCCAGATTCCCAGAAAAAGAAAGAACACCAGAATTCTGGTGACGGTGACAAACTGCCGTTCCTGTTTCTGGTGAAGGAGAAATTGTTTCTGGTAAAAAGATGGTTCAGGCATTGGTGTTCAGCTCCTTCCAGATAAGGTTGAAATAGGTTTTGAACTCCGGCGCATTTCTGGATGCCAGAGGAGTTCTCTCTTCAAGACCAAGGTCGATGGTGACAATTTTTCTGACGGAAGCAGGGCGGGCAGACAGGATGAGAACACGGTCCGCCATGCTGATGGCTTCGGAAATATCGTGAGTAACTAAAATGGCGGTGCGTTTTTCCCTGCGCAGGATGGTGCCGATATCGTCGCTTACCTGAAGTCTTGTCTGGTAATCAAGAGCGGAGAACGGTTCATCTAAAAGAAGAAGCTCCGGATTTAAGGCAAGGGTGCGTATCAGAGCAGCTCGCTGGCGCATACCGCCTGACAGTTCGGAAGGATGCGCATATTTGAATTTGTCCAATCCATATGCGGAGAGAAGACGGTCAATGTGGGCAAGCCTGTCTGGAGTAAGCTCTTTTCGGATTTCAAGACCGAGAAGAACATTTTTCCAGACGGTTCGCCATTCCAGAAGATAATCCTTCTGAAGCATATAGCCGATTCTGGAATCTCCCGATTCAACAGGGATTCCACCCATGAGGATTTTTCCCTGCTCCGGCTTGAGCAATCCGCTGATAAGATTGAGGAGAGTGGATTTGCCGCAGCCGGAAGGACCTACAATAGCGAGAAATTCTCCAGGCATCAGGTCAAAAGATATATGGGAAAGGGCAGCGATTTCCCCTGACATACTGTGATAGGAAAGGCAGATATCTCTGACTTCCAACAGTGGATTCATAGAAAATACCTCCTTTTTTGTATAATTTATGATATGCCTGAGACGGGAATTATGCTATAATTGGGAAAGCAAATAGATACAGGTAGTGTTTGCCGTTCATAAAGAAGAAGTCTGGAAGACGGCAATGAGGATTTCAGCGAGCACAGAAGATGAGGCAGTATGACAGATAAGAAAAAGGCATTACTGAATGCGGTTTTTTTGATTACCGTATTTTCCCTGACGATGTATCTTGTATTCCGAGGGGAGGATATTCATAAGATAAAAGCAGTGATTCGGGAAGCAGATGTGAGTTTTCTGCTGATCGGAATGGTCTGTGTGGTTTTCTTTATTCTTGGAGAATCACTGATAATTTTTTATATGATGCGAAGCCTGGGAGCTAAAGTAAAAATGGGGCACTGCGCTCTGTATTCCTTTGTGGGATTCTTTTTTAGCTGCATTACGCCCTCTGCGACAGGCGGGCAGCCTATGCAGATTTATTATATGAAGAAAGACAGGCTGCCAATCCCCGTGACAACCCTTGTATTGATGATCGTCACCATTACCTATAAGGCGGTTCTTGTAGTCATCGGCGGTCTGATGTGTATATTTGGGCATGGTTTTCTTGTCCGGTATATGGGAGAGCTTATATGGGTATTTTATCTCGGGGTGGCTCTGAACGTCTTTTGCGTGGCGCTTATGCTGATTCTTGTATTTGCGCCGGGACTTGCCAAATGGATTATGGTAAAAGGTCTTGCGCTTCTGGAACGCTTCCGTCTCCTGCGTCCAAAGGCGACCCGTCTTGAGAAACTGGAGGCTTCCATGGATCTTTACCATGAGACTGCGGCATTCTGGGCAGGGCATAAGGGAATTATCTTTAATGTATTTGTGATAACCTTTGTCCAGAGAGTCATTCTTTTTACGGTAACTTACTGGGTGTATCGTGCGCTGGGACTTCGCGGCTGCGATATTTTTACCATCACTGTTCTGCAGGCTGTGATTTCTGTGTCTGTGGATATGCTGCCCCTTCCGGGAGGAATGGGAATCAGCGAAACACTTTACATGGTTATGTTTGTACCTGTTTTTGGCGAGGTGCTGCTGCCCTCCATGCTTCTGAGCAGGGGAATTGCTTACTACGGGCAGCTTCTTCTCAGCGCGGTAATGACCTGCGCTGCCCATCTTATCATTGGCAGGGATAAACTTAGAGGAAAAGAAGGAGATACGTTATGTTAGGATTTTATGATTATACTGTGGTGCTGACTTATGTCAGTCTCGGAATATCCATTTTTGGAATTACCAGAGCGCTTCAGGGAGATTTCAAGATTGCGATTTTCTGTCTGGCTCTTTCCGGGCTGTGCGATATGTTTGACGGAAAAATTGCCCGTACAAAGAAAAACCGTACAGAGGATGAAAAGAAGTTTGGGATTCAGATTGATTCCCTCTGCGATGTGGTGTGCTTTGGGATTTTTCCCATTATGATATGCTACTGCCTCGGTATGAAAGAACCGGTAGGGATTATCGTATTGATTCTTTACGGCGTGGCTTCTGTTATCCGCCTTGCGTATTTCAATGTAACGGAGGAGAAACGCCAGCAGGAATCTGCGGAAGTGAGACAGTATTATCAGGGGCTTCCGATTACCTCAATGGCAATTATTTTGCCCTTCCTCTACCTGATCCGAAGATCATGGGGAGTACATTTCCTTTTTATGATACATATTGCAGTGGCAGTTGTAGGCGTTCTTTTTATCAGCGATATCAGGGTAAAGAAACCGCAGAATCCGGCGGTTATGGTGATGATCGCCCTCGTAGCTCTGGCGCTGGCAAGAATGTTTCATCTTTTCTGAGGTTAAAGATTTCAGGATTTACAGTTGAAATTTTTGGGAAAATATGTTACCCTGTAAAAAAATGAATAAAGAAAACAGTAGGTGCCGGTATGAGTCTGTACAGAGCATATCGGTTAAAAGGGAAACAGGTGCAAATCCTGTGCGATCTCGTCACTGTAAGTCAGGAGTGTGGAAACAAGGCGTCAGCCAGTCACTGGGCAACCGGGAAGGTGTTTCTGCATGAGGATGGACAAGTCAGGAAACCTGCCTTCTGTTGGTACGGAAACATTTGTTTCAGATCACGAGGAATTGGTTGTACCGTTTGTCATCCGACAATGATGTCTAATGATATTCCAATCCTTTTACCATTTGGTAAGAGGATTTTTTTGTCATAGAGTATTTTTTCGCGCTCTGTGTGAAGGGTCTGTTTTTTTGTTTCCTGCCGGAAATTTTTGGGTTCTATATAAAAGGAGGAAAATCAAATGAAAAACAAAACCGTAAAAGCTCTTATCATGTTACTGGCGGTGACAACTGTGTCCATGACAGGTTCTGTCGTATCCTTTGCTGCAGAAGATACTGCAGTCGAGGCTTCCACTGACGATCAGGCTGCTGCCGATGAGGTAGCTGCTCTTATTGACAAGATTTATGTTCAGGAAAGAACAGATACAACAGACGCTGACTGCGCCGCTGCAAAGGAGGCGTGGGATGCCCTGACAGATGCACAGAAGGAACTGGTAGAGGGAGAAGCGGCAAGTCCGGATTACTTCGGTCTTGATACAGGAGACGCGTCTAAGGACGATCCGCGAAATGCAGATGAAATCGGAGAAAACGAGATTCTTGTAGTCAGCTTCGGAACTTCTTACAATGACAGCCGTGTACAGGACATAAAGGGAATCGAAGACGCGCTTGAGAAGGCATATCCTGACTGGGCAGTAAGAAGAGCTTTCACAGCACAGATTATCATTAATCACGTACAGGCAAGAGATAATGAAGTGATTGACAACATGGAACAGGCAATGGAACGCGCAGTTTCCAATGGAGTAAAAAATCTGATTATCCAGCCGACACATCTGATGCATGGAGCTGAGTACGATGAAATGATGGAAGTTGTAGATGCTTACAGAGATAAATTTGAGTCTGTAGCAGTGGCTGAACCGATGTTAGGACCTGTAGGCGACGACGCATCGGTAATCAATGAAGACAAGCAGGCTGTTGCAAAAGCTGTGACAGATGCGGCTCTTGCAGACGCTGGATATGAGACAATGGATGCGGCAGCAGAGGATGGAACTGCATTTGTGCTTCTCGGACATGGAACTGCTCATACTGCAAAGGTTACATACAGCCAGATGCAGACACAGATGGGCGAGCTTGGATACAAAAACGTATTTATCGGTACAGTGGAAGGCGAGCCGGAGGAAACCTCCTGTGAAGCAATTATCGAGACTCTGAAAGAAGCAGGCTATAAGAAGATTGTTCTCCGTCCGCTGATGGTAGTTGCAGGCGACCACGCAAGCAACGATATGGCAGGAGCAGAGGAAGACTCATGGAAGAGCATGATGGAAGCCAGCGGAAATTTCGACAGTGTGGAAGCTCAGATTGCAGGACTTGGACGTCTGGAAGCAGTGCAGCAGCTTTATATTGCACATACACAGGCTGCAATGGACGAGGCTGCGAAATAATTGCTGCGGTTTCCGGTAACTCAAATTCATGGTGAAAAAAAGGATGCTGTACTACAGCATCCTTTTTAAGGGAAAACAATTTTTAACGGTTTTTCTTTTTGACATAATAATTAAGAATTCCGCCGCCCACAATGATGATGAGGGCAATCATAACTACTTTTTTTGCCGCTTCCTGAGGAAGGTCATCCTTGGAGCCTATTGTTTCCGAATAATAAGTAAAGGTATATTCGATTTCATGGGGAGTACCCATTGCAGTTGTATCCGCAATGTGGACAAGGGGCTTGTCAAGGGCGAGAATCGGAATGGTAAAAAGAGAATTTCCTCCGTCTGTATTTTCGTTTAAATATTTTACACCGTCTACGATCATGTAATCGTAATTGGGGCTGCTCCACTGCAGCCTGACATAGGCTCTGGCATCTTTCACGAGCATCAGAGCCGGGGAGGAAACACCTGCCTTGCCGCTGCCGCCGATACATTCGACCTGAATGGAATATTCACCGTCTGCCAGATCAATGGTCATGGCAGAATCAGAGGCATATACAGCCGTACAGGAAACAAGAAGCAGGAGAAGCGCAGAGAAAAGGATTCTGCATACTCTTGTGATTTGATTTTTATTTAACATGGAAAGTTCCGTCCTTTCATTGATTATAATTTAATTATAATGTGATTCTAATAGGATGTCAATAAAAGGACGTAAGATAGATAACAACAGGAAAAAAGGAGGAAATCAGTGATGAAAGGGATTTTTATAGGAGTAGGAGTAGGACCGGGAGATCCGGAACTGATGACATTGAAGGCTGTGCGTATGATTCAGGAAAACGAGGTAATTGCAGTACCCGGAAACGATGTAAAGGAAACAGTTGCATATAAGATTGCGGTACAGGCAGCGCCTGAGCTGGCAGAGAAAGAGCTTCTTCCTGTTTATATGCCGATGGTGCTTGACCGCGCAGTTATGGAAGAAAACCATAAGAAGGGGGCTGCCCTTGTAGAAGAGTATCTGGAAAAAGGAAAAAACGTAGTCTTTCTTACACTTGGAGATCCGACGATTTACTCTACCTTTTCCTATCTTCAGAGAATCGTGGAGGAAGACGGATATGAGACAGGTCTTGTAAGCGGAATCACCTCTTTCTGCGCGACTGCGGCAAGAGTAAATAAGCCTCTTGTGGAATGGAACGAGCAGCTTCACGTAATTCCTGCCGTACATAAACTGGAAGAGAAGCTTGATGGCGATGGAAATTATGTTCTGATGAAATCAGGAAGAAAGATGAATCAGGTAAAGGAAATTCTTTCCCAGAGCAATAAAGACGTTATGATGGTAGAAAACTGCGGAATGGAAAACGAACGCATTTATAACAGCATAGAGGAAATCCCGGACAATGCAGGTTATTATTCTCTGATTATCGCAAAGGAGCCGAAGCGGGTCAATGATTGAGCTGAAAAATCTGACGAAAAAATTTGACGATTTTACAGCGGTGGATTCCATAAATCTGGAAATAGGAAAAGGAGAATTTTTCGGATTATTAGGCGCAAACGGAGCGGGAAAGACAACGACAATCAGTATGCTTTCCACATTGCTGCTGCCTACCTCAGGGGAAATCTATATTGACGGTCTGCTTCTTTCAAGGAAGCGTCCGGAACTGAAACGCAAATTAAGCGTTGTTACCCAGGAATATTCCATGAGGCAGGACATGAATATGGATGAAATCATGGAATATCAGGGGAGGCTTTATTTCATGCCGCGCAGGCAGATTCGGGAGAGAACGGAGGAGCTTCTCAGGTTCTGCGATTTGATTGACTACAGGAAGCGCAGTGTGCGCAAGCTGTCAGGAGGAATGAAGAGGAAGCTTATGGTGTGCAGAGCGCTTCTCACAGAACCGGAAATCCTTCTTCTGGATGAGCCGACAGCCGGAATGGACCCGATTTCCAGACGGCAGATGTGGAATCTTCTGCGAAGACTAAACGAGCAGAATCTGACGATTCTTCTTACAACACACTACATTGAGGAAGCTCAGTCTCTGTGCAGCCGTGTAGCGCTGATGCAGAAAGGCCGTCTGCAGGAGGTAAATACTCCGGCGGCATTTATTGAAAGTCTTGGAAATCATGCTGTAGACGTAAGCACATCAAATGGAGTGGAAACCAAATATTTCCATGACCGCAGAGATGCGATTGCTTATCTTTCCGAAATCGGGGGGAAAGCAGCTCTTCGTGAAACGACTCTTGAAGATGTATTTGTGGAACGGGTGGGAATCCACCTTACTCAGAAGTGACAGGAGGAGCCGGAGCATGGGAATTATCACTATTTTATGGGAAAAATGGACAGAATTTAAGAGAGATTTCTATAAAATCACTCTGGCTGCAATGGTAGCTCCTTTGATGTATCTGATTGTATTTGGAATGGGAATCCAGACCATGTCGCACGGAGAGCCGTATCTGAATTTTCTGATTCCCGGTGTGGTTGCGCTGACAACTATGAATGGAAGCTTTAATGCCATTGCGCAGAATCTCAATGTTCAGAGACTTTATGAAAAAGCTTTTGACCAGATTATGATTTCTCCTACGCCGCTGTGGCAGTTTATTGTGGGACAGATTCTGGGCGGAAGTCTCAGGGGGCTGTATGCAGGCTGTGTAATTCTTGTCCTTACAGCGCCGATTCGCACAGGGCTTGTATTTAACGGTTTTTCATTTCTGGTGATGCTGCTTAACGGAGCTGTATTTTCCGCAATCGGCGTTGTGGTATCTTTTCTGGCAAAAAATCATGCGGACGTGCCGCGTTTTTCTAACTATATCATCATGCCGATGGCATATCTTTGCAATACTTTTTTTGCCATTGACAGTATGCCGGGAAATATACGCCGTGTGGTAGGGATTTTGCCTCTTTCTCAGGCAAGCGCCATGATTCGCGCCATATCTGCGGGAGGAGCGGCGGATATCCGCGGAATTGCTATTTTAATTTTATATCTTGTGGTATTTACCGGAATTGCGTTCTGGTTTATATACAAAAAGAAAAACTTGTAACGAAATCAGTTTCTCAAAGGAGGAAATAATAATATGAAAAACAGATTTGTAAAAGCGCTGGTTTTATCTGTGGCGGTTTGTACTGTGGTGACGGGAAGCTCTGCAGTATTTGCAGCGGAAGAAAAAACAGAGACAGTGGAAACTGCGGAAGAAAGTACGGGAGAAAATACGGAAGAAAGTACGCAGGAACAGACAGGGGATGTGCTGAAGGACGGAGTTTATTCTGCGAAATTTGACACAGACAGCGGAATGTTTCACGTAAATGAATCTCAGGACGGAAAGGGTGTTCTTACTGTAAAAGACGGAAAAATGACAATTCATGTCAGTCTTGTTTCCAAGAGTATTCTGAATCTTTTCCCCGGACTGGCAGAGGATGCGGCAAAAGAGGGAGCAGAGCTTCTTGAGCCGACAACAGATTCCGTAACCTACAGCGACGGATATACGGAGGAGGTTTACGGCTTTGATATTCCGGTTCCATATCTTGATAAGGAATTTGATGTGGCTTTGATTGGAAAAAAGGGAAAATGGTACGATCATAAAGTAAGTGTTTCCGAAGCGCAGCCTCTGGAGGCAGAAGGAAAATCCGTGGAGGATTTAAAGCTTGAGGATGGAAGCTATACGGTTGAGGTAGCCCTTGAGGGCGGTTCTGGCAAAGCGACAGTGGAAAGTCCGGCTGCACTTGAGATTAAGGATGGAAAAGCATCCGCAGTCCTTGTGTGGAGCAGTCTGAATTATGACTATATGCTGGTTGACGGCGGGAAATACGAAAGAACCAATACAGAAGGAAATTCAACCTTCGAAATTCCTGTTTCAGGATTTGATTATCAGATACCGGTTGTCGGAAACACAGTCGCCATGAGTACGCCCCACGAGATTGAGTACACATTACAGTTTGATTCAGCTTCCGTGAAAGAAGCCAACTGACAGAAGGTGATGCAGTGAAAAAAGGATTGCGAAGATGTATTCCTGCTCTTTTTTTAGCCTTTGTCTGTACTGTGTCTGTGCAGGCTGCAGAGGAGAGAGAGGAAATTCCGGGACTTGAATTTTCTCACAGTATGGAGATTTCCTATGCGGAAGAATTCAGTGTCGATTATTATGAGGACGGCTATAAGCTGATTACAATTGAGGAGGAAGGGAAATTTCTCGTAGTTCCGGAGAATGGCACTGTACCGGAAGAGCTTGAAAAAGATATTACAGTGCTTCAGCAGCCTCTGGATCATATTTATCTTGTTGCAACCTCGGCTATGGATTTGTTCCGCGCAGTGGACGGCATAGACAATATCCGTCTTTCCGGGACAAAGGAGGACGGCTGGTATATTCAGGAGGCAAAGGATGCTCTTGCATCAGGCGATATGGTGTATGCAGGGAAATATAATGCTCCGGATTATGAGCTGATCCTCAGCGAGGGCTGTGACCTTGCAGTGGAATCGACTATGATTCATCATAATCCGGAAGTCAAGGAGAAACTGGAACAATTTGGGATTCCGGTTCTGGTGGAGCGTTCCAGCTATGAATCCCACCCTCTTGGAAGAACGGAATGGATTAAGCTCTACGGAGCGATTTTGAACAGAGAAGAAAAAGCAGAAGAGGTATTCAGGGAACAGGCGGAGAAGCTGGAAAGGCTTTCTTCCGAAAAAAATACAGGAAAGACTGTGGCGTTCTTTTACATCAATTCTGTGGGCGCTGTGAATGTCAGAAAAAGCAGTGATTATGTTTCAAAGATGATTGAGCTTGCCGGGGGAAGATATGTGCCTGAGGATACAGGAGCAAATGACAGCGCCATGTCAACTATGAATATGCAGATGGAAGAGTTTTATGCAAAGGCAAAGAATGCAGATTATATTATTTATAACAGCACGATTGACGGCGAGCTTTCCAGTTTTTCGGAGCTTTTTGCAAAGAGCAGTCTTCTGAAGGATTTCAAGGCTGTCAAAGAAGGAAATGTGTGGTGTACAGGCAAAAATCTTTTTCAGGAGAGTACAGGGCTTGGCACCATGATTGAAGACATTCACGCGATGCTGACAGAGGATTCCATAGAAGAATTTACTTATATGCACAAAATAAAATAGCGATGCACAAGAGGAGAGAGCAATATGACGGAAAAAAAACGTGTTGGCAGATATTTTTCTGCGTTTATAATACTGACTGCCCTTCTGGCGGTTTTGTTTGTATGGAACGTGAATTCGGGCAGTATTGACCTCTCCGTTTCTGATATTTTTGATATTATTTTCCGCAGAAAGGGAGATGAGGTATCTTACAATATTATCTGGGAAATTCGTCTGCCCCGTATTCTGGCGGTTATTATTCTGGGAGGCGCACTGTCTGTATCCGGATTTCTTCTCCAGACCTTTTTCGGAAATCCCATTGCAGGGCCTTTTGTACTGGGGATTTCATCAGGAGCCAAGCTGGTGGTATCTCTTGTGATGATTTTCTTTTTGAGTAAATCAATTATTCTGGGCTCAGGCGTAATGATTCTTGCTGCCTTTGCAGGAGCGATGATTTCTATGGGATTTATTCTTTTGATTTCCCGTAAGGTACATAAGATGTCCATGCTCGTTATAAGCGGCGTTATGATAGGATATATCTGTTCGGCAATCACAGATTTCATAGTGACTTTTGCAGACGATTCCAATATTGTGAATCTTCACAACTGGTCAATGGGAAGCTTTTCCGGAATGAACTGGGAAAATGTGGGAGTTATGACTGCTGTGATTTCGGTGACTCTGCTTTTGACATTCTTTATGTCAAAGCCAATCGGAGCCTATCAGTTGGGAGAGGTCTATGCCCAGAATATGGGAGTAAACATTAAAATGTTCAGGATTGCGCTGATTCTGCTGTCCAGTATTCTTTCTGCCTGTGTGACAGCTTTTGCAGGACCGATTTCCTTTGTCGGAATCGCAGTTCCTCATATTGCAAAGAGCCTGCTTAAGACAGCGAAACCGATTCTGGTGATTCCTGCATGTTTTCTTGGAGGGGCAGTATTCTGTCTGTTCTGTGATTTGATCGCAAGAACAGTGTTTGCGCCTACAGAACTGAGTATCAGCTCTGTAACGGCAATTTTTGGAGCGCCTGTTGTCATCTATATTATGATTCGCAGGCAGCAGAGGATTTAGAAGGGCAGGGATGAAAATGCAGCCGTATTTCTTTTATACGGACAGGCTGACAGTAGGATATGACGGGAAGCCTTTGATTAAAAATATAGAGATAGAGCTTAACAGAGGAGAAATCCTTACCCTGATCGGGCCAAACGGGGCAGGTAAATCCACAATCTTGAAAAGTATTACGAGACAGCTTAAAGCGATTGGCGGCGCAGTGTATCTTGACAGGGAAATGCTGAATAAGATGAGCTATAAGGAGGTTTCCAGAAAACTTTCCGTAGTTCTTACAGAACGTATGCGCCCGGAGCTTATGACCTGTGAGGATGTGGTTTCTACGGGACGTTACCCTTATACGGGAACTCTGGGGATTCTTTCAGCAGAGGATAAGGTAAAGGTGCGCGCTGCAATGGAAATGGTACATGCGTGGGATTTAAGGGACAGGGATTTCACTGCGATTAGTGACGGGCAGAGGCAGAGGGTTCTTCTTGCGCGGGCAATCTGTCAGGAACCGGAGATTATTATTCTGGATGAACCGACTTCTTTTCTTGATATCCGTCACAAGCTGGAGCTTCTGGCAATTCTGAAAAAAATGGTTCTGGAGCAGAAGGTAGCGGTAATCATGTCGCTCCATGAGCTTGATCTGGCGCAGAAAATATCGGATAAAGTAATCTGTGTTCACGGAGAATATATTGAACGGTACGGAACGCCGGAGGAGATTTTTACTTCAGAATATATCAGGGAATTGTACGGGATAACAAAGGGGAGCTACAATGCGGCTTTTGGCTGCATTGAACTGGAGCCGCCGGAGGGAGAGCCGGCTGTGTTTATAATCGGCGGAAATGGGACGGCTGCGCCTCTGTACAGGAAACTTCTCAGACAGGGCGTTCCCTTTGCGACGGGAGTTCTTCACAAAAATGATATTGATTATCAGGTGGCAAAGGATCTTGCCTGCGAAGTGATTGCAGAGGAGGCTTTTGAGCCGGTCAGCGAAAGCTCTTACCAAAAAGCTCTGGACAGAATGAAAAAATGCAAAGAGGTTATCTGCTGTATAAAGGAATTCGGTACAATGAACCGGGGAAATGAGCGTCTTATGCATGAGGCGGAAAAACTGGGGATACTTAAAGCGGCAGCTCTTGCAAAGCCGATTCACATGATGTAAAATAGTTCGTAACTGTTTCAGATTTTACGGGGCAGACCCAGGGGAACGGTTACGAACCTTTTTTTACCTATTTTGTTATAAAGGCGGTGCACAAATGAAGTATATTGACAGAAAAGGCAACATCACCATTGAAGAAAACGGACAGGATAAGCTTTTAAAGCATCTGTACAATGACCGGGGCGGAAGGCTGTGTCTGAAGCTTCTTGTCAGACCCTTTGTGTCAAAAGCGGCAGGACTCTTTCTGAATACCGGAATATCTGCGAAGCTGGTGCCGGGTTTTGTGAAACGGAACCGTATTGATCTGTCGCTCTATCAGAAGCAGGAATTTACGTCTTATAATGATTTTTTTACAAGGAAGATTAAGCCTCAGGAACGTCCTGTTGCAGAAGGGGATAAGGTTCTTATAAGCCCCTGCGACGGAAAAGTTACTGTATGCAGGATTGCGGCTGATTCCCGTTTTTATATTAAGGACACGGAATATACGGTAGAGCAGCTTTTGAGAAATAAGAAGCTTGCCCGGAAATATCTCGGCGGTTATGCGCTGATTCTGAGACTCACTGTGGACGATTACCATCGGTACTGCTATGTTGCAGATGGGGAAAAGTCAAAAAATGTGGTGCTTCCGGGCGTATTTCATACGGTTAATCCTGCGGCAAACGATGCATTGCCAATTTATAAAGAAAATGCAAGAGAATATACACTTTTAAAAACAGAAAAATTCGGTACGATTCTGATGATGGAAGTAGGAGCCATGATGGTAGGGAAGATAACCAATCACAAAAAAGGTTCCGGTCCTGTGAAAAAGGGAGAGGAAAAAGGGTATTTCGAATTCGGCGGTTCCACTGTTATAATGCTCCTTCAGCATGGAAAGGTACGGCTGGATTACGATTTGATAGAAAACTCTGAGAACGACTATGAAACGATTGTGAGAATGGGAGAACGTATCGGTGAACAGAAATTATCAAAAAGAACTGGAAAAAATCATAGAAGAGAACCGGAAGCTTAATAAAGTTCCGAGACTCTTTCTTCATAGCTGCTGCGCGCCCTGCAGCAGCTATGTACTGGAATATCTTTCGAATTATTTTTCAATAACTGTATTTTATTATAATCCAAATATTTCTCCGAAAGAAGAATATGAGCACAGAGTGGAAGAAATCCGCCGTTTGATTGAGGAGATGGAGTTTGTTCATCCTGTGGAATTTGTGGAGGGCAGATACGAGCCGAAGGAATTTTTTGATATGGCAAAAGGGCTGGAGGATGCGCCGGAAGGCGGAGAGAGATGCTTTCGGTGTTACCGCCTTCGTATGGAGGAAGCGGCAAGACTTGCAAAAGAAGGCGGCTATGACTATTTTACCACCACTCTGACAATCAGTCCTCTTAAAAATGCAGGGAAATTAAATGAAATCGGAGAAGAGCTGGGAGAGATTTACGAAGTTTCCCATTTGCCGTCCGATTTTAAGAAAAAGAACGGATATAAGCGTTCCATCGAATTATCCCATGAACATGGGTTATACAGACAGAATTACTGCGGCTGCGTATTCTCTAAAAGAGAGGCTATGGAGAGAGAAAAAGAATAAAAGATTTGCATTTTGAAATGAAGTGTGGTACTCTATCACTTGAAAGTGCAAAAGATTAAAGCGATAGCGGCTATCGGGAGCGGGATTTTCCGTCTGATGGCTGCAGATTAAGAATAAAAGTGAGGAATGAAGATATGGCACAGCTTTGGGGAGGACGTTTCACGAAGGAGACGGACAAACTGGTATATAATTTTAATGCGTCAATTTCTTTTGACCAGAAATTTTATGAGCAGGATATCCGGGGGAGCAAGGCTCATGTGGCAATGCTTGCGAAGCAGGGAATCCTGACAGAGACAGAAAAAGAAGAAATTACGAAGGGGCTGGATGGAATCCTTGAGGATGTGAGAAGCGGAAAGCTTGAAATTACTTCCGAATATGAGGATATCCACAGCTTTGTTGAGGCAAATCTGATTGACAGAATCGGAGATGCCGGAAAGAAGCTTCACACAGGAAGAAGCCGGAACGATCAGGTTGCCCTTGATATGAAGCTGTATGTAAGAGATGAGATTGATGAGACAGACGGTCTTTTGAAGAAGCTTTTGGAGGCTTTGCAGAAGATTATGGAGGAGAATATCCATACTTATATGCCCGGATTTACCCATCTTCAGAAGGCGCAGCCTGTAACGCTGGCACATCACGTAGGAGCATATTTCGAGATGTTTGTCCGTGACAGAAGCAGGCTTGCAGACATCAGAAAGAGAATGAATACATGTCCTCTGGGAGCAGGAGCGCTTGCAGGAACAACTTATCCTCTTGACAGAGAGTATACGGCGCAGCTTCTGGGCTTTGACGGTCCCACCAGAAACAGTATGGATTCTGTTTCAGACAGAGATTATGTGATTGAGCTTCTGTCTGCATTTGCAACGATTATGATGCATATGAGCCGTTTTTCCGAGGAGATTATCCTGTGGAATTCCAATGAGTACCGTTTCGTGGAAATCGACGATGCGTACAGCACAGGAAGCAGTATTATGCCTCAGAAGAAGAATCCTGATATTGCAGAGCTGGTAAGGGGAAAAACAGGCAGGGTATACGGTGCGCTGACTTCTATTCTCACGACTATGAAGGGAATTCCGCTTGCCTATAACAAAGATATGCAGGAAGATAAGGAACTTACCTTTGACGCTATCGACACAGTGAAGGGGTGTCTTGCTCTTTTTACAGGGATGGTTTCCACTATGCAGTTCCGCAAACGTAATATGGAAGCAAGTGCGAAAAACGGTTTTACAAATGCGACAGATGCGGCGGATTATCTTGTAAACCACGGCGTACCTTTCCGCGACGCCCACGGTATTGTAGGAAGACTGGTTCTTACCTGTATTGACAAAGGAATTTCTCTTGATGAGCTTTCTCTGGAAGAGTATAAAGAAATCAGTCCTGTATTTGAAGAGGACATTTACGATGCCATCAGTATGCAGACCTGTGTGGAGAAGCGTATGACAATCGGCGCGCCCGGACCGGAAGTAATGGAACAGGTAATCGCGCAGAACCGCAGATATCTGGAAGAAAATTAAAAAAATTAAGATAATGAGGAGACATTTATTATGAGTGAAAAACTGAGAGTTGGTATTTTAGGCGCTACCGGTATGGTAGGACAGAGATTTATTTCCCTTCTTGAAAATCATCCGTGGTTTGAGGTTGTGACACTTGCAGCCAGCCCAAGAAGCGCAGGCAAGACATACGAAGAAGCAGTAGGCGGCCGTTGGAAAATGGATACTCCAATGCCTGAAGCAGTAAAGAATATCGTTGTCATGAATGTAAATGAGGTTGAAAAAGTAGCGTCTACTGTAGACTTTGTTTTTTCAGCAGTAGATATGTCCAAGGATGAGATTAAAGCTATTGAGGAAGAATATGCAAAAACAGAGACGCCTGTTGTTTCCAATAACAGCGCGCACAGATGGACGCCGGACGTTCCGATGGTTGTGCCGGAAATCAATCCTGAGCATTTCGATGTCATCGAGTTCCAGAAGAAGAGACTTGGTACGACACGCGGATTTATCGCTGTAAAACCAAACTGCTCCATTCAGAGTTATGCGCCTGTTCTTACAGCATGGAAGGAATTTGAACCGTATGAAGTAGTTGCAACTACATATCAGGCAATCTCCGGCGCAGGCAAGACCTTTAAGGACTGGCCGGAAATGGAACACAATATTATTCCGTATATCGGCGGTGAGGAAGAAAAGAGCGAGAAAGAGCCTTTGAGAATCTGGGGAAAGATTGAGGACGGAGTTATCGTGCCTGCGGAATCACCGGTTATTACCTGCCAGTGTATCCGTGTTCCTGTATTAAACGGACACACAGCGGCTGTATTTGTTAAATTCCGCAAGAAACCAACGAAAGAACAGCTTATTCAGGCGCTGAAAGATTTCAGAGGGCTTCCGCAGGAGCTGGAGCTTCCAAGTGCGCCGAAGCAGTTTATCCAGTATCTTGAGGAGGATAACCGTCCGCAGGTAACAGAGGATGTAAATTATGAGAACGGAATGGGTGTTTCCGTAGGACGTATCCGCGAAGATCACGTATATGACTGGAAATTCGTAGGGCTTTCCCACAATACAGTCAGAGGTGCAGCAGGCGGCGCAGTTCTCTGTGCAGAGACACTAAAAGCAAAGGGATATATTACAAAGAAATAAGACAGTCTGACTTTTATGGGGGCACGAAAAAGGAGGCAGCGGCGATGAGTGAAAATGAAAAAATCCGTCTTACGCAATATGCGAAGACTGCGGGATGAGCGGCGAAGATAGGTCCTGGGACCCTTGCCCAAGTTTTGGGTAAGCTGCCGAAATTTTTTGATCCTGATTTATTAGTAGGAACCGATACGTCCGATGATGCGGCTGTTTATAAAGTATCAGAGGAGCTTGCCCTGATACAGACTGTAGATTTCTTTACCCCGATTGCAGATGACCCTTATACCTTTGGACAGATTGCAGCGGCAAATGCATTGAGTGATGTGTATGCTATGGGAGGGGAGCCGAAGATTGCTTTAAATATCGCGGCTTTTCCGGGCTGTCTTTCTGTGGATATTCTGGGGGAGATTCTTGCAGGAGGCGCAGATAAGGTTTTGGAGGCGGGAGCAGTCCTTGCCGGAGGACACAGCATACAGGACGATGAGCCGAAATACGGTTTATGTGTGACCGGTTTTGTAAATCCGCAGAAAATGTGGAGAAACGATGGAGCAAGAGAAGGGGATGTGCTGATTCTCACCAAGCCTTTGGGAAGCGGGATTATCAATACTGCCGTGAAAGCGGAGCTTGCATCTGCGGAGGAAGAACAGGAAGCAGTAGAGGTGATGCGCTGCCTGAATAAATATGCCTGTGAGGCAGTGAAGCATCTTGATGTTCATGGCTGTACAGACATTACCGGATTTGGGCTGATCGGTCATGCTATGGAGATGGCAGAGGGAAGCAATCTGACTTTTTATATTCATACGGGACAGATTCCGGTGATCAGAGGAGCGTTGGACTATGCTTCTATGGGGCTGGTTCCCGGAGGAGCTTATAAGAACCGTGAATATACACAGGGACGCGTTTTTTCTGAAATTCCGGATATGCCGATGGAGGATGTTCTCTATGATCCCCAGACTTCAGGCGGACTTTTAATTTCCATAGGGAAAGAGGATGCAGAAGAAGCCATGAAGGCTCTGGAAAAGATGCCTTTCTCCTGTGCGGTGATTGGGGAAGTAAAGAAAAGAGAGGACTATCTGATTCGTCTGCAAAAAGAGACTGAGCTATAAAAAAAGAAGGTCATAAAAAATCAAAACAAAAGTGTCTGCGTTTCATAGGACCTCAAAGAGAGGTGTTATGAAAAAACAGACACTTTTTTTACTCATTTGAAGTACAATCTCCGACTGAGAGAAAATTCTCCGGCGGGGATGTCAGAAAAAGAAAAACTCGAAATTCGTCGGAATTTCGAGTTTCAAACAGCCAGTACGGGAATCGAACCCGTGTTTCCGCCGTGAGAGGGCGGCGTCTTGACCCCTTGACCAACTGGCCATAGCTGTATGCCTATGAAATTGTTGTCGATAAAAAGCAGCCAGTACGGGAATCGAACCCGTGTTTCCGCCGTGAGAGGGCGGCGTCTTAACCCCTTGACCAACTGGCCTTGTCAACCGACTTGCTTAGTATATAACAGCTTCCGGAAAAATGCAAGCTTTTTTTGAAAAAAATTAAAAAAATTTAAAAAAAGCTTTGAACAAATAAAGTTAAGACCTGAATCATAGAAAAACAAAAAGAACACTTGTTTGTTTGCGCAAAGTGTGCTATCATAAAAATCACGTAATTATACTTGAAAAAACAGTGGGAGTTTGGTAGTCTTAGAATATTGTGCCCCTGCAAAAAGATGCAGGTGGATTTGAAGAATAGAATTTTAGAGAAAGGAAAGAGTAACAGTCATGGCAAAGAAAGACACATATGACGCAGGGAGTATCTCTGTTCTGGAAGGACTGGAAGCGGTAAGGAAGCGTCCGGGTATGTATATCGGAAGTGTATCAAGAAAAGGTCTGAATCATCTAATCTATGAAATTGTAGACAACGCAGTGGATGAACACCTTGCCGGATACTGCAGCCTGATCCATGTGATTCTGGAGAAGGATGGTTCCTGTACAGTTACAGATAACGGAAGAGGAATTCCTGTAGATATGCACGAAAAAGGAGTATCTGCAGAGAGACTTGTATTTACCACCCTTCACGCAGGGGGAAAGTTTGACAATTCTGCATATAAAACAAGCGGTGGTCTTCATGGCGTTGGCTCCTCTGTTGTAAACGCCCTGTCTACTCATCTGGATATTAAAATCAGCCGTGACGGTTACGTTCACCACGATTATTATGAGAGAGGAATTCCGGCTCTTGAGCTTGAGGATGGACTTCTTCCTAAGATAAAGAAAACAAGAGAAACAGGAACCTGTATCAATTTTCTTCCGGATCCTGAGATTTTTGAGAAGACCAGATTTTCTGCTACAGAGGTAAAAAGCCGTCTCCATGAGACAGCTTACCTGAATCCGGAGCTGTCTATCCGTTTTGAGGACAGGAGAGGAGAGACGGTGGAGGATATCACCTACCATGAACCGGAGGGAATCATAGGATTTCTCAAGGACTTAAATCATAATACAGAGGTTCTCCATGAGCCTGTGTATATAAAAGGAGAGTCTGAAGGCATTCAGGTGGAAATTGCCTTTCAGTTTACAAATGAATTCAGGGAAAACGTCCTGGGATTCTGCAACAACATTTACAATTCAGAAGGCGGAACTCATCTTACCGGATTTAAGACCACCTTTACTACAGTTATGAATACTTATGCCCGTGAAATCGGTGTTCTGAAAGAGAAGGACGCCAACTTCACAGGAGCAGATATCCGAAACGGAATGACGGCAGTTGTCTCCATTAAACATCCGGCTCCAAGATTTGAGGGACAGACCAAGACCAAGCTTGACAATCAGGACGCATCTCGCGCTACAGGCAAGGTTCTCGGAGAACAGATGGTGCTTTTCTTTGACAGGAATCTGGAAACCTTAAAGGCCATTCTTTCCTGTGCGGAAAAAGCAGCCAAAATCCGTAAAACCGAAGAGAGGGCAAAAACAAATCTTCTCACCAAGCAGAAATATTCCTTTGATTCCAATGGCAAGCTTGCAAACTGTGAGAAAAAAGACCCGTCTCTTTGCGAAATCTTTATTGTAGAGGGAGATTCAGCCGGAGGCTCGGCGAAAACTGCCAGAGACCGCAACTATCAGGCGATTCTTCCCATTCGAGGCAAAATTCTCAATGTAGAGAAAGCAACCATTGATAAGGTTCTTGCAAATGCAGAGATAAAAACAATGATTAATGCCTTTGGCTGCGGCTTTTCGGAAGGATATGGCAATGACTTTGATATCAGCAAGCTTAGATATGACAAGATTGTGATTATGGCAGATGCCGATGTGGACGGCGCTCATATATCCACCCTTCTTCTGACTCTGTTTTACCGCTTTATGCCGGAACTGATTTATGAGGGACACGTTTACATTGCAATGCCGCCTCTCTACAAGGTAATGCCGAAAAAAGGAGAGGAAGAGTATCTGTACGACGACAAGGCTCTGGAGAAATACAGACGTACCCATAAGCCGGGCTCCTTTACTCTGCAAAGATACAAAGGTCTTGGAGAGATGGATGCCGACCAGCTATGGGAGACTACTCTGAATCCGGAAACAAGAATGATGAAAAGGGTGGAAATCGAGGATGCCCGTCTTGCCTCCAGTGTGACAGAGATTCTTATGGGAAGCGACGTACCGCCCCGTAAGGCGTTTATTTATGAACATGCGGAAGATGCGGAACTGGATATCTAAGGGAGAGAATAAGAAATGAATACGAAACAGGATCATATCATACCTACCGATTATGCGGAGGTTATGCAGAAATCTTATATAGACTACGCCATGAGCGTAATTGTTTCCAGAGCTTTGCCGGATGTGCGGGATGGACTGAAGCCGGTACAGAGACGAACGCTTTACGATATGTATGAGCTGGGAATCCGGTACGACCGCCCCTATCGTAAATGTGCCCGTATTGTGGGCGATACAATGGGTAAATATCATCCTCATGGAGACAGCTCCATTTATGAGGCGCTTGTTGTCATGGCGCAGGACTTCAAAAAAGGCAAAACACTGGTGGACGGACACGGGAATTTCGGCTCTATTGAAGGCGACGGAGCAGCAGCTATGCGATATACGGAAGCAAGGCTTGAGAAACTGACTCAGGATGTTTTTCTGGAAGATCTGGACAAAAATGTGGTAGACTTCATGCCGAACTTCGACGAGACGGAGAAAGAGCCTGTAGTTCTTCCTGTAAGGATTCCGAATCTGCTCATTAACGGTGCAGAAGGAATTGCCGTGGGAATGGCGACCAGCATCCCGCCCCACAATCTGGGCGAAGTGGTAGATGCGGTAAAAGCCTATATGAAAAATAACGATATCAGCGTAAAAGGTCTGATGCGTTATCTGAAAGGACCGGATTTCCCTACAGGAGGTCTTGTGGTCAACAAAGACGACCTCCAGAAAATTTACGAGACAGGAAGCGGGAAACTCCGCCTCAGAGGAAAAGTAGAGGTAGAGAAATTAAAAGGCGGCAGACAGCAGCTTGTGATCACAGAAATCCCCTACACCATGCTGGGCGCAAATATCGGCAAGTTTTTAAACGATGTGGCAGCGCTGGTAGAGAATAAAAAAACTACGGATATTGTAGATATTTCAAACCAGTCTTCGAAAGAGGGAATCCGAATCGTCCTTGACCTGAAGCGGGATGCAGATGTGGAAAATCTCACAAATATGCTGTATAAGAAGACCCGTCTGGAGGATACCTTCGGCGTCAATATGCTGGCTGTGGCAGACGGCAGACCGGAAACTCTGAGTCTCAAAAAAATCATTGAACATCATGTGGATTTCGTTTTTGATATTACAACAAGGAAATATTCAACCCTTCTTGCAAAAGAACAGGAAAAGAAAGAAATCCAGGAGGGGCTTATCAAGGCATGTGATGTAATTGACCTGATTATTGAAATCCTTCGGGGCAGTAAGAACCGGGAACAGGTAAAGAAATGTCTTGTAGAAGGTGCAACAGAAGGAATTAAATTTAAAACAAAAGCAAGTGAAAAGGCAGCGAAGAATCTGAAATTTTCAGAGAGGCAGGCGACGGCGATTCTGGAGATGCGTCTCTATAAGCTGATTGGTCTTGAAATTGAGGCTCTTCAGGCAGATTATGCCCAGACTATGAAAAATATTGCACTTTATGAGGATATTCTCAACAATTATGACTCTATGGCAGATGTGATTATGAAAGATCTGGACGCCATCAAGAAAGAATTCGGAACCAAACGCCGCACTGTCATTGAGAATGCAGAAGAAGCAGTGTATGAAGAAAAGAAAATGGAAGAAACCGAAGTTGTCTTTCTCATGGATCGCTTCGGCTATATGAAGATTATTGATAAAACTGCCTATGAGCGAAATAAAGAAGCGGCTCATGGAGAAAATAAATATGTTTTTACCTGTATGAACACGGACAAAATCTGTATTTTTACAGATACAGGAAAGATGCATACAGTAAAAGCGGCAGACATTCCGCTGGGACGGTTCCGCGACAAGGGAACTCCTGTAGATAATCTCTGCAATTACAACAGCACAGAGGAGCAGATGCTCTATGTGGCGCCTATGGCACAGGTGAACAGCAGCACATTGCTGTTCGTTACAGAATCCTCCATGTGTAAGCTTGTGGCAGGCTCTGAATTTGATGTGACGAAGAGAACAATCGCCTCTACGAAGCTGGCAGAGGGAGATAAGCTGATTTTTGTGGGAGCTTCGGATGAAATGGAGCAGGTAGTTCTGCAAAGTACAGGAGGCTGCTTCCTGCGCTTTATGAAACAGGAGGTTTCCTCATTGAGAAAAACTTCCATCGGTGTCCGCGGAATGAAGCTGGCAGGAGAAGATAAACTGGAACACGCCTACCTTCTGGCAGGACATCAGGAATATTCCATAGAGTACCATGAGAAACCTTACCTATTAAATAAGGTAAAACTTGCGAAACGCGATACCAAAGGCGTAAAACCAAGGATATAAAATAAGGATAGAAATTTAAAGGCAATCACACAAAAAGGTGATTGCCTTTTTTGACGATTATCTGCTCAGGGTGATAATTGTGTGGAAAGTAGCGGAATCATTGTCGTAATACATTTGCAAATTACCGTTATATTGTTTCACAACTTTTTTAATACTCTTGATGCCGAATCCATGTCTGTTTTTATCAGCTTTATTTGATATCGGAAGTTCATCCTGATCGTACACCGGAGCACTTCGGCAGGAATTTATGAGTATAATAAGGATAAAAGGTGAATTTTCTTTTTTTTGTACAGTAAGCTCTATAAAAGAATCAGGAATGTTTTCTGTTGCTTCGACTGCATTATCTAATAAATTGCAAAAGAGTGCGGTCATATCATGATGATAAATATTTCGGACAGAATCCCTTCTGATATCAGCATGAAAACTGATGTTTTTATTATTACACTGACGCTGATAACGGCAGAGGATTGCATTAAGCATTTCATTATCACATATTTTTGCGGTCTCTTTTAAGTCAGAAGAATCCATAAGCTGTTGGATATAGGCATCTATTTTTGCAGACTCGTTTTTTTCGTTCAGTAATCGGATAGACTGAAGATGCTTTTTTATATCATGAATAAGAATGCTCTGGTTTTCAGTCTGGGAGAGGAGCATTTCATAATATTCAGCGGAATCGGATTCTTTCTGGAGCATCAGCTGCATATTTGTATATTCCTGCGATCTTTTCTGATTATATTGGTTGATTCCGAATACCAGCAGATTAATCAAAAGAAGAAAGATAGCACAGATAGTTACCATAAAATCAACAGGTGGGACAAATGTCGAGATTTCTCCAATTGTGATAAAAGTAGAAAGTATAAAAACAGAGAAAACCGGAATTAACATCAAAAGAAAAGTGAGTTGGTCGTATTGTTCCTGATCTGTTTTTTTTTCTCTGAATAGTTGAATCAGTAAATAAACCACTGAGAAAAAGATAATCTTGCTAAACATTGTATAAACAGTAAGCCCGATACCGGCTTTCAGAAGAAAATTCGGAAAAAATCTTGATATAATCCCCAAAAGTGCAAGTTCAGATATCCCCATAATTACTGTAAGTATGGCAGAATGGAAAATTGCCAATAATAATCTGATTTTAAATGATGTATAAAAAAACAAGGCATTAATCACAAAAAAGCCAATGATATTAAGCTCTGTTCGTCTGAACAAAGAAATAAAAAATAGAATTGAATAAAGAACACTTAATAGTGTCAACCTTATTTTGCTGTTATAAAATGGAGTAAAAAGACAGGTGGTATATTGCCATAATATGACAGCTTCTACAAAAAAACTGAAAAAAAGTAAAATAGTATACTCCATTTGTTTTACCTCGTACTTTCCAAATACATTAAATAAGCATTTTTAAAGGTAGTGTATTTTCGGCGTGTCAGATAAGCGGTTATTTGATGATTTGACAAATGTATGGTGGAATGATCAAAGTCCATTACATGTTCAAGATTGACAATAAAGCTCCGGTGTGTTTGAAAAAAGCAGTTCTTGGGAAGCAGTTCTAACCAATAATTCATATTATGAACAGAGTCAAAATCTTGTTGGACAGTATGTACAACCACCTTTCGGCCAAATGCTTCTATGGCTATAATCTGTGAAGTAGGGAAGGAATATATTCCCTGTTTGGTTTCAACAGGTATTTTGGTGGTCATAGAACTATAATAACCCAAGGCATCCTTCATATTCCGAAAAAACCGCTGTCTGTCCAAAGGTTTGGAAAGATAGCGAAATACATGAAAACGCATAGCCTCATCCAGATATTCAGAATAAGAAGTAACAACGAAAATCAAGGTGTTTTTGTTGGCTTTTTTTAATTCATTTCCAATATAAATTCCGTTCATACCGGGCATTTCAATATCAAGAAATACAATATCTTTTTCACCGGAATCCTTTAGTAAAGCTTCGCCACAGGTATAGGAAATGATTTCTGGGCATTTCATACAATTTTGTTCAAAAAAAGTATGGATATATTTTTCAAGCTGTTCAATCATCAGTTTATCATCATCGCAAATTAAAATACGCATTTTTTCACCAGACCTTCTATATAATATTTATGTATATCTTATCATATAGAATTTCCAAATGCAAAAAATGCGCATGAAAAGACGATTTAATTATAATTTTGGTAATTATGTTTTATTATTTCGTTTTACAAGCAGTTCGATAAAGTCGCCGGCAAGTTCTATATCTGATGGACTGCATAGTCGTAGTTTATCAATAATATCCTGTGGAATATTATAAGCGTGCATACTACCAAGCAAAAGGTAGTCAGGTGTGACGCTGAGCAGATTACAAATTTGAATGAAGATATCC
Source organism: uncultured Blautia sp. (assembly GCA_958367245.1). Lineage (GTDB taxonomy): Bacteria > Bacillota > Clostridia > Lachnospirales > Lachnospiraceae > Blautia_A. The sequence continues at coordinate 19,063 of CATXEA010000008.1, read as the reverse complement.
AGACTGGGTTTTTGCCTTCCATTTTCGATTGATGACATATGATTATTTGATATATTTAACTTTTCAGCGAGTTCAGCCTGTTTTATTCTTAATTCTTTTCTTCGGACTTTGATACGGTTTCCCATATTTTCATATTGAAATTCTATTTATTCCACCTTCTTTCATTTGGATTTTACCAATAGACGTAGAGAAAAAGAAGAATATAATAAAGAATTATTCTGCTCAATATTATATAAAATCAATTTTATATATAAATAATTCTGTATTACATTTTATTTTGGCGAAAAACGGGATGTTTATACCAATATTGAAAAGAATTGTTCTGTTTATTCCGGAAGGGTCGATTATTTGACGAAAGTAGTATATGATGGTTATATGAAAATCAATGACAATCTTTGAAGGAAAGGAGAGATGACATTATGAAGAAGCAGGTAACAAAATCAATTGCTAAAGGAGTAAAAATGGCATTAGATACCGTATTACGGACAGAAGCAAATACAGCTTCTTGTGCTATTATGTATCAGCCTAAAGTACCGAAAGAATTAATGAAATACAGGAGAACAAAATAATGGAAAAATGCACAGATACAGTAGTTGATTGGATGATGCGATGCAATGTAATAAATAAGGAAGATAAGGAACTTTATGAATACGCATTACATAGCCTTATTTTATTTGTATCGCCTCTTATCTTTGCAGTAGGCATTGGCTTTTTCGTGGGAAGCGTAAAACATGGAGTGGTACTTGTTTTGCCGCTTATGGTTTTGCGAAAATTCAGCGGTGGTTATCACGCAAAAAATTTATACACTTGTATTTCGGAATCTGTTGTTCTGCTGTTTCTGTGCATAACGCTATCCATGCATGTGGAATGCGACTGGGGGCTGGTGACAGCTACAATTATTGCATCTGTGAGCCTGATTGTCTTTAGCCCGATAGACAATGAGAACAGAAGACTTGATATGGATGAGCGAAAAATATATAAAAAAATAACAGCATTCTGCGTGATGTTTTTCGTGCTGTCAGACATAACTTTATTTTTTATGGGGAAGCACGTTTATACAAGCTGCATTTCCGTTGGAATATTATTGACAGCGAGCTTACAAGTCCCTTGTATTATAAAAAAAAGTGTAAATCGACCAAAAACAAGACGTAAATGTCGTTTGGCGCAAAAGGGGTTGAAATCATGACAGAAATCAAGATAATGAGAATTGTCATTGATTTCATAAGCAACCTGTAGGTCAGTATTATTTGACTTTATATGAAGGCAAGGATAAGAGTAATCATTGTATATACTCTATATATGTTTCTGTATATGAATGGTTTACAGAATGTAAGAGTTGCTATCGGCATGGCAGGATTGATGGTTGGCGGATGTGTGTTGACTGGGGTGTTTAAGAATCATATTGTGCTCATTTAAAATGTGAGAGGAGGAGAGACTAATGGGAAGGAAATGGTTTATGGAAAACTATGAAAATGGAAGTTGATGTATTCAGGAGGAAAAGTATATGAGAAAAAGAATGATTATAAGTTTGGTATTAACCGTGTTGTTGACGATTACAACTGTATTTTCAGTTCCAGTTATGTCTTCTGCGGATAAGACTGAAAACACTTCAATAGAAAAGAGATTGAATTCAAAAGAAGTACAGGAAAATGAGGCAAGGATTCAACAAATTTTGCGTTCTGGTTATTTATGTGATTACTGTTATGGCAAGGCAATAGCAACGTGTAATCAGGAAAAAACAAAGGGAAGTACGCGTTATCATGGAAAAAACTGTGCATACGTGACGTATTATTCCAATGCATATGTACAGTGTACAGTTTGTTTCGAAGGGAAGGTTTTGGAAAATAGTAGCCATGAGTGCGTTCGGATACATACAACGTGTGGCGAAGGAACCGAGAATGTTTGCCCATTTAGAAAATAAGGGAGATTCAACTAAAAGTAGGAGGTGAAAGTTATGAAAGATAGGATTAAAATATTTATAGCGCTGTTAGGTGTTGCTATTGTGGGGATTGCGGCAGGAGCAAGTAAAGAGGTAAGTGCAAATGTGCAACCGTTTGGGAATTGCATATATTGTGGTACGATGACACATGTAACCTGTCTTAGACAAAATACATACAGTTATACAACGACGTGTAAAGATTCTTCTTGTAAAGTAAAAGTATACAAATCAAGATCTGCAGAAATTTGTAAAATCTGTGGAAGATATGTGGCTTATTATGCGGAGCATGAATGTGCAGAATCACATTCAAGTTGTGGAAAAGGTTATGTAAGCATATGTACACAAGGGTACTGGCCGATAGATCCCTTGAAAAATATAGGAAATATTTTGATATATAACAATGATATTTCACTATTAAAAGAAATAGACTTATAAATGATGGCTTTTTTATTTAAAATCTGATTTTTGGCTGATTAAATAGTATGATACAATCGACTATAAATATAGCGCTTGGGACGGCTTATCGAAAATGGAAAGGAGATGTGTAAAATGAGAAAAAGACGTATATCTGGTATGTGTGTTTCGCTGGTCATGGGAGTAAGTATCTGCATGAGCAGTACCACTATGGCGTTTGCAGCAGAGGAGACAAAAATTGCTGAGGAAACAGACGCATCTGAGGAGCAGGACGAAGAAGAAATTGTGGACTTGACAGCTTTTTACACAGACGGAAAATATTGCTATAAAGGAATTCCGTGGCTTTCCTCTAAAGAGGAGGCAGAAGAAATTCTGGGCGTATCCCTTGAGGCTATGCAAGGGCAGAGTACAAAACTGGGAAATCTCAGAAGTCCGGTGGAGTTTTTAGGGGAATCCGGATTGATAAATCTGGGATTTCTGGAAGACGGTGTAACAGACATTTCCTTTATTTTTGGCGGAGAACCTGACAAATACGAAGGCGACCTGACAGAGTTAGCAGAGTATGTTCTGGAGCAGTTTACCGAGCAATACGGAGAAAATGATGAAGTGATGGAAAAAGACGGATTTAAAGTGTACACGTGGCAGGAAGAGAAGGACCAAAAAGTGGATACAAGTCTTACAATTCAGTGTACGTACGAAGGCGACAGAATATGTGGCTTGGTATTTGGAGCAATTGGAACAGAAGCAACAAGACAGATTACGAACTAAGTAGAAGATGCAGAATAAACGAATAATCAAGTGAAACAGACGGTTCACTCCTGTATGAACCGAATCTTTTTACGGAAACCCCTTGCATTTATGGGATTTTGGTGCTACAATGATTAAAACATGGAACTTACAGACATAAGAGTGGGCGAGAGCCCACTCTTATTTGCTGAATAGAGAGGCAGGTGGAAAAATGAGCAGAAAAGAGGAATACGAACAGCGTGCAGAAGCGCTTCTGGCGCCTATCGTAGAGGCCAATGGCTTTGAACTTGTAGATGTGGAATATGTGAAGGAAGCGGGAAACTGGTATCTTCGCGGCTACATTGACAAGGAAGGCGGAATCACGGTAAATGACTGTGAGGCAGTGAGCCGCGCTTTCAGTGACAGGCTGGATGAGAATGATTTTATTCAGGACAGTTACATTATGGAAATCAGTTCACCGGGACTGGACAGACCGTTAAAGAAGGAAAAAGACTTCGCAAGAAGTATGGGCAAACTGGTAGAAATCCGTACCTACCGGCCGATTGAAAAACAAAAAGAGTTCTGCGGCACTTTAACAGCATATGATAATAACAGTGTCACAATTGATGAAGAGGGAACAGAGCGCACGTTTGACAGAAAAGACGTTGCACTGATTCGTCTTGCGATTATTTTTTAAGCAGATAATATACAGGCTATACAATAAAAACAGGAGGAAAATAAAAAAATGAACAGAGAGTTAATGGAAGCGCTGGATATTCTGGAAAAGGAAAAAAATATCAGCAAAGATACACTGCTTGAAGCAATCGAGCAGTCTTTGATCCAGGCTTGCAAAAACCATTTCGGCAAAGCAGATAACGTGCATGTGACAATCGACCCAAAAACCTGCGACTTCGGTGTGTACGCAGACAGAACTGTGGTTGAATACGTGGAGGATCCGGCAATGGAGATTTCACTTGCAGATGCATTAAAAATCACATCTCATGCAGAAATCGGTGACACCATTCAGGTTCAGATCCAGTCCAAAGAATTCGGACGTATTGCGACACAGAATGCGAAGAATGTAATCCTTCAGAAAATCCGTGAAGAAGAGCGCAAGGTTCTCTTCGATCTTTACTATGGCAAAGAGAAGGAAGTGCTTACCGGTATCGTACAGCGCGTTATGGGCAAAAACGTCAGCATCAACCTTGGCAAGGCAGATGCGATTTTAAGCGAAAACGAGCAGGTACGCGGAGAAGTATTCCAGCCTACAGAGAGAATCAAGGTATTTGTGCTTGAAGTAAAGGATACACCGAAGGGACCGCGTATTCTTGTCTCCAGAACACATCCGGGTCTTGTGAAACGTCTGTTTGAGGCAGAGGTTGCAGAGGTGAAGGATGGAACTGTAGAGATTAAGAGCATTGCCCGTGAGGCTGGCTCCCGTACAAAGATTGCCGTGTGGAGCAACGATCCGGATGTAGATCCTGTAGGCGCCTGCGTCGGTATGAACGGCGCGCGTGTCAGCGCAGTTGTTGAGGAGCTTCGCGGTGAAAAAATCGACATCATCAACTGGGATGAAAACCCGGCAATCCTTATCGAGAATGCCTTAAGCCCTGCAAAAGTAATCGCAGTTATGGCAGATCCGGATGAAAAAACTGCTCTCGTAGTTGTTCCGGATTATCAGCTTTCTCTTGCAATCGGTAAAGAAGGACAGAATGCCCGTCTTGCAGCAAGACTTACCGGATTCAAAATCGACATCAAGAGTGAGACACAGGCAAGAGAGTCCGGTGATTTCTACGATTATGACGAGGAACCGGAAGCAGAGGCACAGGAGCAGGAGCAGGAACAGGAAGCGTTTGATTATGTAGAGGAATCAGCAGAAAGTGCAGAAGCAGAGACAGATGCACAGGAGGCTGAAAACGAAGAATACTATGAAAGCGAAGAGTAAAATTCCAATGCGCCAGTGTACCGGCTGCAGGGAAATGAAAAGCAAGAAGGAAATGATCAGAGTCCTGAAAACCGCAGAGGATGAAATCGTTCTTGATACAACAGGAAGGAAAAACGGTCGGGGCGCTTATGTCTGTCATTCCAGAGAATGTCTGGAGAAGGCAATCAAAAACCACGGACTGGAGCGTTCTCTGAAAGCGGCAATCCCCGATGAGGTATATCAGAACCTGATGAAGGAGCTTGAGCATATTGAACACAACTAAAATACTTTCTCTGGTAGGTCTTGCCACGAAAGCAGGCAGGACAGTCAGCGGAGAATTTTCTACAGAAAAGTCTGTAAAGACAGGAAAGGGCTTCCTTGTGATCGTAGCAGAGGATGCATCCGAGAATACGAAGAAAAAATTTCGGAACATGTGTGAGTTTTATGAGGTACCGATTTATTTTCTCTCAGATAAAGAGAGCTTAGGCAGAGCGATGGGAAAGGAATTCCGTGCATGTCTTGCTGTCCAGGATGATAATTTTGCGAGAGCGATCATGAAGGAGGTATAGCGATTGTCCAAAATCAGAGTACATGAGCTGGCCCGACAACTTGGAAGGCAGAATAAAGAGGTAATAGAGGCTTTAAAAGCACAGGGCATCGATGTGAAAAGCCATATGAGCAATATCGACGAAGCCAGTGCTGCCAATATAAAAGAAAAGTTTAACAGAATGAGAAAGGAGCAAAAAAGAGAATTGGATACTCCCAAAACAGAAGAAAAGGTAGTTACAGCCGCAGAGAACGGTGAAGCGCCTAAAAAGAAAAAAAATATTATCCGTGTATATCACGCGCAGAATGCAAGTGACGGAGGAAAAACAACAAATAACAAAAAGAAACCTGCAGGAGAACGTAAGGGAACAGCAAGACCACAGGGAAATGCAGATACCCGTTCTGAGCAGGGCAGACGTCCGGCAGGAGAAGGCCGCAGCGCAGAAGGGGCTCCAAGAAGAGAGAACCGCGGCGGTGAGAGAAGACCGGGAGCAGACCGTCAGGGTCAGAACCGCGCACCGCGTACAGGAGAGGGCCGCGATGGTCAGAACCGTACACCGCGCAGCGCAGACGGCGCAGGCAGAGGTCCGAGAAACAATCAGGGCAGCCCAAGACCACAGGGCGACGGCCAGGGAAGACCGCAGCGTCAGAATGACGGCACAGGCAGACCTGTAAGAAGCGGAGATAACCAGGGCAGAGGTCAGCGTCCGGCAGACGGTCAGGGAAGACCTGTAAGAGGCGGCCAGGGAAGACCGCAGGGCAATGGTCAGGGACGCCCGGACGGAAGAAATGACGGCAGAGGCGAAAGCAGAGACGGACGCTTTGGCGGCGGACAAAACAGAGGCGGTCAGCGTCAGAATTCCAGAAAAAATGACAGTGATATGGCATTTGCACCGGAGCTGACAAAGACTTCCAAAGACAGCAAGAGAGAACGCGACAGAGAAAACAAGAACAAAAAGAAAGATTTCGATAAGAATCAGGGCGGCGGACGCAGACCGAACCAGGGCGGTTTCAAACAGGGGTCAAGAATTCCGAAAGCTCTTCAGAAACCAACTCCGGCTCCTAAGCAGGAAGAGAAAAAACCGGAAGTTAAGGAAATCACTCTTCCGGAGAAAATGACAATCCGTGAGCTGGCAGAAGCAATGAAGATGCAGCCGTCTGCAATTGTAAAGAAACTCTTTATGCAGGGCGTGATGGTAACGGTAAACCATGAGATTGATTTCGAAAAAGCACAGGAAATCGCGCTGGAATACGATATCATTGCAGAACCGGAAGAAAAAATTGACGTTATCGAAGAACTTCTGAAAGAGGAAGAAGAAAACGAAGAGGATATGACTTCAAGACCTCCTGTAGTCTGTGTTATGGGTCACGTTGACCACGGTAAAACATCCCTTCTGGATGCAATCCGTAACACAAGCGTAACAAGAGGAGAGGCAGGCGGTATCACACAGCACATCGGCGCTTATGTGGTAAACATCAACGGCGAGAGAATCACCTTCCTTGATACACCGGGACACGAGGCGTTTACAGCAATGCGTATGCGTGGTGCAAATGCTACAGATATCGCAGTTCTGGTTGTTGCGGCAGACGACGGCGTTATGCCTCAGACAGTAGAGGCGATCAGCCATGCGAAGGCTGCCGGAGTTGAAATCATCGTTGCCATTAACAAGATTGATAAACCAAGCGCAAATATCGAGCGTGTAAAACAGGAGCTTTCCGAATATGAACTGATTCCTGAGGACTGGGGCGGAAGCACCGTATTTGTTCCTGTATCTGCACGTACAGGCGAGGGAATCGAGAACCTGCTGGAAATGATTCTTCTTACAGCAGAGGTTTGTGAATTAAAAGCAAATGCGAAACGTGCGGCAAGAGGTCTTGTAATTGAAGCGCAGCTTGATAAAGGTAAAGGTCCGGTTGCGACAATCCTTGTACAGAAGGGTACTCTTCATGTAGGAGATTTCATCGCAGCAGGCGCATGCAACGGTAAAGTCCGTGCAATGATGGACGATAAGGGACGCAGAGTAAAAGAAGCAGGCCCGTCTACTCCGGTAGAGATTCTGGGTCTTGGCGATGTGCCGAACGCAGGCGAGATTCTGATGTCCTTTGACAGCGACAAAGAGGCGAAAAACTTTGCAGGTGCATTTGTATCTGAGAATAAGAACCGTCTTCTTGAAGAAACTAAAGGTAAATTATCTCTGGATAATCTCTTTGACCAGATTCAGGCAAGCGACCTTAAGGAGCTGCCGCTTATTGTCAAAGCAGACGTACAGGGTTCTGTAGAGGCTGTGAAACAGAGTCTTACCAAGCTTTCCAATGAAGAAGTTGTGGTTAAGGTTATCCACGGCGGTGTAGGCGCGATCAATGAATCTGACGTAAGTCTTGCGGCTACTTCCAATGCGATTATCATTGGCTTTAACGTCCGTCCGGATGCAACAGCGAAACAGCTTGCAGATCAGGAAGGCGTTGACCTGAGACTTTACAGAGTTATTTACCAGGCAATCGAAGATGTGGAAGCTGCCATGAAAGGTATGCTTGATCCTGTCTTTGAAGAAAAGGTTATCGGACACGCAGAAGTTCGTCAGCTCTTCAAGGCATCCGGCGTTGGTACAATTGCAGGAAGCTATGTGACAGACGGTATCTTCCAGAGAGGCTGCAAGGTTCGTATTTTCAGAGCCGAAGAGCAGATTTTCGAGGGAGAACTGGCATCTCTGAAGAGATTTAAAGACGATGTGAAAGAAGTTAAGACAGGATACGAGTGCGGTCTTGTATTTGACGGCTTTAACGATCTGAAAGAAGAAGACAGGGTAGAAGCATATATCATGGTAGAAGTACCAAGATAGGAGTGAGGCATAAATGAGAAAAAACAGCATCAAGAATACACGGATTAACGGTGAGGTTCAGAAAGAACTGAGCAACATTATCAGAAATGAGATTAAGGACCCGCGTATTCATCCCATGACATCTGTCATGGCTGTGGAAGTGGCTCCTGATTTAAAAACCTGTAAAGCATACATCAGTGTGCTTGGAGATAAAGAAGCGAAGGAAGCGACGATCAAAGGTCTGAAAAATGCAGAGGGCTATGTGAGACGTCAGCTTGCCGGAAGTCTGAATCTCAGAAACACACCGGAGATCAGATTCATTCTGGACGAATCTATTGAGTACGGTGTGGCTATGTCAAAACTGATTGACGATGTAACTAAGAAAGATGGTTCTGCAGACAGCGAAGAAGAGCTGTAAGAGAGGTAATACATGAATAATATTGCGGAAGTGCTGGATGGTGTCAAAACGATGGCGATTGCCGGACATATCCGTCCGGACGGTGACTGCGTAGGTTCCTGTATGGCTTTATATGCCTATATTAAGAAATGGTTTCCTGAAATTCAGGCAGACATCTATCTGGAGACTCCGAGACCGGTTTTCGGATATCTGGCTTATATGGATGAAGTAAAAAGCGAAGCATCAGGTGAGAAAGAGTATGATCTCTTTGTCACCTGTGATGTAAGCGCCAGAGACAGGCTGGCTGTTGCAGGAGATTATTTTGAAAAGGCGAAAAAGACGGTATGTATCGACCATCATGTGAGCAATCTGGGATTTGCTCAGATTAATCATATTCTTCCGGATGCAAGCTCATCCTGTGAAGTTCTTTACGGACTTCTTGATCCGGAAAAGGTGGACAGGGAGATTGCGCAGGCAGTCTATACGGGAATCATCCATGATACCGGAGTTTTTCAGTATTCCTGTACATCGCCGGAAACCATGCGTATTGCAGGGGAACTGATGAAAACGGGCTTTGATTTCACTGAACTGATTGAGAAATCCTTCTATCAGAAAACGTATATCCAGAATCAGGTTATGGGAAGAGTTCTCGCAGAGAGCATTCTTCTTCTGAACGGCAAATGTATCGTAGGATATATGAAAAAGAAAGACATGGATTTCTACGGTGTGGACGGAGCAGATCTGGACGGTATTGTAAGCCAGCTCAGACTGACAGAAGGCGTGGAGGTTGCTATCTTCATTTACGAAAAAAGCACACAGGAATTCAAGGTTTCCCTCCGTTCCAACGGAGATGTGGATGTAAGTAAGATCGCCGTATTTTTTGGCGGAGGCGGTCATGTGAAAGCAGCAGGCTGCGAGATGGCAGGCTCTATGTATGATGTGGTCAACAATATCACTGCGGAGCTTGTAAAGCAGATGTGAGAAGCAGACGCATCGTGAAAGGAAATAGAATTTAGTGGATGGAATTATCGTAATCAGAAAAGAAAAAGGCTATACTTCCCATGATGTGGTAGCCAAACTCCGCGGTATTCTCCATATGAAAAAAATCGGACATACAGGTACGCTTGACCCGGAGGCGGAGGGAGTTCTCCCTGTTGCCCTTGGGAAAGCAACCCGTCTTGTGGATATGATCACGGAAAAGGAGAAAACATATGAGGCGGTGATGCGTCTGGGTGTTGTTACCGATACGCAGGATATGACAGGGAGCGTTTTAAGCCAGTCTGAAGTCACTGTGACACCGGAAGAGGTGGAGGAGACGATTTCCTCTTTTGTGGGAGAACAGATGCAGGTGCCGCCGATGTATTCTGCGCTTAAGGTAAACGGAAAGAAGCTGTATGAGCTGGCGAGAGAAGGGAAAAGCGTAGAGCGCAAAGCGCGTCCTGTTCATTTCTTTGAAATCCGCATTCTCGATATGCAGCTTCCGCTGGTCCGTTTTCGGGTAACCTGCAGCAAAGGAACCTACATCCGTACCCTCTGCAACGATATCGGAGAGAAGCTGGGATGTGGGGCTGCAATGGAAGAACTTCTCCGCACACAGGTTGGAAGATTTGAACTGAAGGACAGTTTAACTCTCGGACAGGTGGAGGAAGCCGTTCGTACAGGGGATATCGAAGAAAAAATCCTTGGAGTGGAAGAGGCGTTGAAGGAGTATCCGCGGGTCAGTTGCACAGATGCAGGCGACAGACTTCTGGAGAATGGCAACCCTCTGGCAGAGGCCTTTGTTTCCGGAACTGAAAAAGAGGGCTGGATCAGGATGTGCTTCAGCGATGGCGCTTTCGCCGGGATTTACCAGTGGAATAAACAGCGTGGGCGGTATTATCCGGTCAAAATGTTTCTTTAGGAGGCATTTGAAATGGAGTACATGAAAGTGGACGGGAATTTTCCGAGGCTGTCCGGGAGCGCAGTCGCTCTTGGGAAGTTTGACGGGATTCATCTCGGTCACAGAAAGCTGGTAAATAAAATCCTCGAACAGAAAGAAAACGGAGCGCAGGCGGTTCTTGTGGCAATCGGAGGTTCTGCGAAGACGATACTTACCACACAGGAGAGGATTCATCTTCTGGAAGAGATGGGAGTAGACGTCCTTTTGGAATGTCCTCTTGACGAGCATATGAGGCATATGAAGGCAGAAAGCTTTGTGAGAGAAATTCTTGTGGGAGCTTTGTCCGCCTCTTATGTAGCGGTAGGGGAAGATTTCCGTTTTGGCTATGAGAGAAAGGGAACTCCGGAGCTTCTCACAGAACTGGGAAAGAAATATCATTTTCAGACAGAAGTCCTGACAAAGGAAATGGACGGTCACAGAAAAATAAGCAGTACCTATATTCGCGAGGAGCTTGCAAAAGGAAACATGGAGAAGTTTACCGCTCTGATGGGAATGGATTTTTCTGTGGAAGGCATTGTGGAACATGGACGGGGAATGGGGCATAAATACCTTCTTCCTACAGCCAACATCGTGCCGTCACCGCAGAAACTGATGCCGCCCAACGGGGTCTATATCACGATTTCTCATTTCGGGGAAAAGAAATTCAGAGGAATCACGAACATTGGATATAAACCCACAATAGGCGAAAAATTCCTGGGTGTGGAAACATATCTTTTTGACTGCAACGAGGATTTATATGGAGAATTCTGCAGGGTAGAATTCAAAAAATTTATAAGACCTGAACAGAGATTCCAGTCTCTGGAGGCATTAAAGACACAATTGGAAAAAGACGCTGCGAAAGGCCGAAAATACTTTGAGGGTAAAACGGCCGGGAAAAAGCAGTAAAATACAAGGGAGATAATTGAGCAATGGCAGAAATTATTCTTGGATTAATGGGAGGACTTGGGCTTTTCCTTTACGGAATGAAGCTTATGAGCGACGGGCTTGAAAAAGCGGCCGGAGCCAAAATGAGAAGTGTACTTGAGTTCTTTACAAAGACACCTCTGCGCGGTATTCTGGTAGGAACCTTATTTACCGCAATTATCCAGTCTTCCAGTGCATCCACCGTTATGGTTGTCAGCTTCGTAAACTCAGGGCTGATGAATCTTTACCAGGCGGCAGGTGTTATTATGGGTGCCAATATCGGTACCACCATTACGTCACAGTTGATTTCATTTAATCTTTCCGCAATGGCACCGGCGATTGTTATGGCTGGTGTGGTTATGCTGATGTTCTGTAAAAAGAAAAAAATTCAGCAGATCGGCGGAGTGCTTTTGGGATTCGGTATTTTATTCATGGGTCTGACAACTATGTCTTCCTCCATGTCCGTGCTGAAAACTTCTCCGAAAGTTGTAGAAATCATGGGCTCGTTAACAAGCCATGTACTTGCAGTATTTGTCGGATTTATTGTTACAACCGTACTTCAGAGTTCCTCTGCAACAGTAGGTATCGTACTCCTTCTTGCAAATCAGGGACTTCTTGATATCCGTATCTGCTTCTTTATCATTATGGGATGTAATATCGGCTCCTGTGTATCTGCTCTTCTTGCTTCTTTAAGCGGAAAGGCAATTGCAAAGAGAGCAGCATTGATTCACCTGTTTTTCAATATTATCGGTACAGCGATCATTTACATTGTACTGAGCGTAGCGCTTGAACCAATCACAGCATTTATTTCTACAATTTCCTCCGGAAATCCGGGACGTGAAGTAGCCAATGCTCACAGTCTTATCAAGATTGCGGAAGTGGTTATGCTTGCTCCGTTCTCGAAACACATTGTTAAACTCACCGGATTATTTGTCCGCACAGAGGAGAAAAAAGAGGACGACCAGCTTGTGCTTAATTTCATCGGCACGAAATCTTTATTCTCTCCTACAACAGCAGTGTTTGACGCTACAAGAGAAATGGAAAGAATGGGTAAACTGGCAATTGCGAACCTTCAGCGCGCAATGGACGGTCTTCTGACTCTTGATGAGGAGAAAATCGCAGAAGTATACAATGTGGAAAAACAGATTGACTTTTTGAACCATGAGATTACCAATTATCTGGTGAAAATCAATCAGATCAGTCTTCCGTCAGATGATGCGAAAAGTATCGGCGGTCTGTTCCATGTGGTAAATGATATTGAGCGTATCGGTGACCATGCGGAAAATATTGCAGATGCTGCCAATTCCAGAATTGAAAGAAATATCGGATTCAGTGAAACGGCGAAAAAAGAACTGTCTCAGATGCTGGATATGGTAGTGAAGGTTACTACATATGCGCTGGATATGTTCTCTCACAATAATCCGGAGCATATGCAGGAAATTCTGGAGCTTGAGGATAAAGTGGATCAGGCGGAAAGAGATTTCCAGGAAGCGCATGTACAGCGTCTTACAAGAGGCGAATGTACAGCCAGCGCAGGTATGATGTTCTCCGATATCTGTTCCGGACTTGAAAGAATTTCTGACCATGCCACCAACATTGCATTCTCTTTAATGGAAGAGGATCCGATTGAACAGCAGAAGGAACAGAGAGCTGCTGCGGCAGGTCATTAAAGCATTTGCAGACCATAAAAAATATTAAAAAAATGGTTTACAGAAAAATTCCAATGTGCTATACTATGCAAGGAAAAAGCCCATGTTCAGAGACAGGAGACTCCGACCATCTCTTAATATGAGGCGTTCAAAGGCCGCAGGCATGATAATCTGCGGAAAATATATTAAAATATGAGGAGGAAATCACAATGATTTCAAAAGAAAAGAAAGCAGCAATTATGAAAGAATATGCAAGAACTGAAGGCGACACAGGTTCACCGGAAGTACAGGTTGCAGTTCTTACAGCAAGAATTCAGGAGCTTACAGAGCATTTACAGAACAACCATAAGGATCATCATTCCAGACGTGGTCTTCTGAAAATGGTTGGTCAGAGACGTGGTCTCTTAGCATACCTGAAGAAAACTGATATTGAAAGATACCGTACACTGATTGAAAGATTAGGATTAAGAAAATAATCAGAAACGGAAAGGGGCGGATTTCCATCCGCCCCATTTTACAATATGTGACAGAAACAGGAGTTATTTCCGAGACTACTGAAAAGCTCATAGAAAAGACTCGATGATTTTTTCAGTTGTTTCGGACTCCTGTAAATGTTCCGGAAATCAGACAAATTATGAATAAAAGGAGAAAAGACATGTACAAAAGTTATTCCATGGAATTAGCCGGAAGAACCTTAACTGTAGATATCGGCCGTGTAGCGAAACAGGCAAACGGCGCAGCATTAATGCACTATGGAGATACCACTGTATTATCCACAGCTACCGCATCCAAAGAGCCAAGAGAAGGAATTGATTTCTTCCCGTTAAGTGTAGAATATGAAGAAAAAATGTACGCTGTAGGTAAAATCCCGGGCGGATTTAACAAGAGAGAAGGAAAGGCAAGCGAACATGCAATCCTGACCTCCCGCGTTATCGACAGACCGATGCGTCCTCTGTTCCCGAAGGATTACAGAAACGACGTAACACTTGTAAATATGGTTATGTCTGTAGACCCTGAGTGTAATCCGGAAATTCCGGCTATGCTTGGTTCCGCAATCGCGACCTGCATTTCCGACATCCCGTTTGACGGTCCGTGTGCAACAACTCAGGTTGGCTTAATTGACGGCGAATATATCATCAACCCTACTTTCGCACAGAAAGAAATTTCCGACCTTCAGCTTACAGTTGCTTCCACAAGAGAAAAAGTTATTATGATCGAAGCCGGTGCAAACGAAGTTCCGGAAGATAAGATGATTGAAGCAATTTATAAAGCACATGAAGTAAATCAGGAAATCATCAAATTTATCGACAGCATCGTAGCAGACTGCGGAAAAGAGAAACATGCATACGCTTCCTGTGCAGTTCCGGAAGAGCTGTTTGCAGCAATGAAAGAAATTGTAACTCCGGAAGAAATGGAAGTTGCAGTATTCACCGATGATAAGCAGACAAGAGAGAATAATATCGCAGCAGTAACAGAGAAACTGAAAGAAGCTTTTGCAGATAAAGAAGAGTGGCTTGCAGTTCTCGGTGAAGCTGTTTACCAGTACCAGAAGAAAACTGTCCGTAAGATGATCTTAAAAGACCACAAACGTCCGGACGGCAGACAGATTACACAGATTCGTCCTCTGGCTGCTGAGACAGATATTATCCCGAGAGTACACGGTTCCGCAATGTTTACCCGTGGACAGACACAGATTTGTACGATCACAACTCTTGCGCCTCTGGCTGAGGCTCAGAGACTTGACGGTCTTGATGAGACAGAGACAAGCAAGAGATATATGCATCACTATAACTTCCCGTCCTATTCTGTAGGTGAGACGAAACCTTCCAGAGGACCGGGACGCCGTGAGATCGGCCACGGAGCTCTTGCTGAGAGAGCGCTTGTACCTGTACTTCCTACAGAGGAAGAATTCCCATATGCAATCCGTACTGTATCTGAAACCTTCGAGTCTAACGGCTCTACTTCTCAGGCAAGTATCTGCGCATCTACCATGTCTCTGATGGCAGCAGGCGTGCCGATTAGCAAACCTGTAGCAGGTATTTCCTGCGGACTTGTAACAGGCGATACAGACGACGATTACATCGTACTTACAGATATTCAGGGACTTGAGGACTTCTTCGGAGATATGGACTTCAAGGTAGCAGGTACACACGACGGTATCACAGCAATCCAGATGGATATCAAGATTCACGGTCTTACAAGACCAATCGTGGAAGAAGCAATCAGACGTACAAAAGAGGCGAGAGAATACATCCTCACAGAAGTCATGGAGAAATGTATTGCACAGCCGAGAGAGTCTGTTGGCAAATATGCGCCTAAGATTATTCAGATTCAGATTGATCCTCAGAAAATCGGCGATGTTGTCGGACAGAGAGGTAAGACTATCAATACCATTATCGAGCGCACAGGTGTTAAGATTGACATTACAGACGACGGAGCAGTTTCCATCTGCGGCGTAGACCGTAAGAGCATGGAAGAGGCTTCCCGTATGGTAGAAATCATTGCTACAGATTTTGAAGAGGGACAGATTTTTACAGGTAAGGTTGTAAGCATCAAAGAATTCGGCGCATTTATCGAGTTCGCACCTGGAAAAGAGGGAATGGTACACATTTCCAAAATCTGCAAAGAAAGAATCAACCGTGTTGAAGATGTTCTCACACTTGGCGACAAAGTTAAGGTTGTCTGCCTTGGCAAAGATAAAATGGGAAGAATCAGCTTCAGCATGAAAGACGTACCGGCGGAAGAAGCGTAAATAATATGAGATATCACAATATTACCAAGGACGATATGCTGAACGGGGATGGGCTTCGTGTTGTTCTCTGGGTGGCAGGATGTGACCATTGCTGTCCGGAGTGCCAGAATCCCATTACCTGGGACCCAAACGGAGGGCTGCCTTTCACTGAGGCAGAGCGCGCAGAGATTTTTACAGAACTGGACAAGGACTACATCAGCGGCATTACATTTTCAGGCGGAGATCCACTGCATCCGGCAAATATCACTGAGGTAACAGAGCTTGCCAGGGAAATTAAAAAAAGATATCCGGACAAGACTATCTGGCTTTACACAGGTTCTCTCTGGGAAGAAATCAGGAGAGAAGAGGTTGTGAAATATCTGGATGTCTGTGTGGACGGCGAGTTTGAAGTGCAGAAAAAGGATTTGATGCTGAAATGGAAGGGCTCTTCCAATCAGCGTGTAATCAATGTCCCTGAGACACTTCGCAGAAATGAGATTGTTCTTCATCAGGACAATTGAGAAAGACAACAGCACAGGAGACGAAGCATGAAGAGAATCGCCAGATTTCATAAAGTCAGTGAAAAGAGATTCACAGAGGACTGGCTGGACACTTTTGCCCAAACAGAGCCGGAGAAGGTAAAAGAAATATACGAATCCATCCTTCTTCCGAAAAGAGCGACTGCAGGAAGCGCAGGATATGATTTTTTTGCGCCTGTGGAATTTGTTGTTCATCCGGGAGAAACGATTAAGATTCCTACAGGAATCCGTGTGGAAATGGCACAGGAGTGGGTACTGAAATGCTATCCGAGAAGCGGTCTTGGATTCAAATACCGCCTGCAGCTTAACAATACAGTCGGAATCATTGACAGTGATTATTTCTATTCAGATAATGAAGGGCATATTTTTGCCAAGCTGACCAATGACAGCAATGAAGATAAGACATTGACGATTCCGGCAGGAACAGGTTTCATGCAGGGGATTTTTGTAGAATACGGCATTACAGTAGACGACGATGCACAGGGAATCCGAAACGGCGGATTCGGAAGTACTACGAAATAAATTCTGAAATGATGCGGAACTTTAAGGAAACAAAAAAGTATCCTTGACGTTCCGCATTTTATCTGTTACAATACTTTGGAAATCAAAACATTTAAAATGCAAAGTAATCAGGAGAACAGGCACGTTCTTGAAGGAGGATAAAAAAAGTGATTATAGAACCAAAAGTTAGAGAATATATCTGTACGACTGCCCATCCAACAGGCTGTGCGGAAAGTGTGCGCAGACAGGCGGCGGTTGCAGCGTCAAGACCATCTGTAGACGGACCGAAGAAGGTCCTTGTTATCGGATGCTCCACAGGATACGGCCTTGCATCCCGTATTTCCGCTCTTGAAAATCTGGGGGCAGCAACCCTTGGAATTATGTATGAACGCCCTTCGAACGGCAGGAGAACTGCAACTGCGGGCTGGTATAATACTGCGGAGTTTGAGAAAATGTCAGCAGAAAAGGGGATTTATGCCCGAAGCATTAATGGAGATGCTTTTTCAAAAGAAATCAAGGAAAAGACGATAGAAATTATTCGAAAAGATCTGGGAAAGGTGGATATGGTAATCTACAGTCTCGCTGCGCCGAGAAGAACGGATGCAGAGGGCGTGACCTGGTCATCCTGTCTGAAAACCACCGGAGAGGCATTTACAGAAAAGAGCCTTGACCTGAGAACAAATGAAATCGGAGAGAAAACAGTAGAGCCTGCAACAGAAGAAGAGCTTCACAGCACTATAAAGGTTATGGGCGGAGAAGACTGGGCAGAATGGATCGATGTTTTAAAGAAAGCGGACGTTCTGACCGCTAATGCGGTTACAGTTGCGTATTCCTATATCGGACCGAAGCTTACATATCCGATTTATTATCATGGAACAATCGGCGCTGCGAAACAGCATCTTCATAAAACAATGGAAGAAATCAACGCCGCGCATCCGGATGTAAAAGCTTATATTTCTGTAAATAAAGGGCTTGTAACACAGGCAAGCTCTGCTATTCCGGTAGTGCCCCTTTACTTTGCGATTCTTTATAAAGTGATGAAGGAAAAAGGAACACACGAAGGCTGTATCGAACAGATTACCAGACTTTTTACAGAAAAGCTTTTCGGTGAAAATGGCGCTGTGACAGATGAGAACGGATTTATCCGGATGGATGATTATGAAATGGAAGAAGAGGTTCAGGAAAAAATACTGGAAAGCTGGAAGGCAGTGACAACAGAAACAGTAAAAGATTACTGTGATATTGACGGATACTGGGAAGATTTCTATAACATGTTTGGATTCAAATATAACAATATTGACTATACGGAAGAAGTGAATCCGGAGGTTCCTATTGGGGGAATAAAAGACTGATACTCCGGAATAAAAAAAGACGAAAGGGGGACGCCAGACTAAGGCGTTCCCCTTTATGCACGTTCAGATATAATTGCAGGAATGAGCTGCTGCGCAGTTCGCAGGGCGCGATTATTCAGCTTCGTTCTCTGCTGCAGCCTGTGCGTTCTGTACGATGGTATCAAATGCAAGGGCTGCTTTTTCGTATTCTTCGTCGCTTTCGATGTTGGCAAGCATCGGGTCGCCTGACTCTGTACGGGAGAATACATAGAGATAAACCTCTCCTGTCTGATTCTGACCGTTTTCATCCAGTGGAAGAAGCGCGATATATTCTTTATCTGCAACCGGGAAGATTGTAAGAATCGCACATTCGACTTCTGTGTTGTCGTCCATTGTCAGGGTAATGGTGCGGTGCTCTTCATCGGAGCTTCCGCATCCGCTGCAGCTGCTGTCACAGCAGGAAGCGCAGTCGCTTGCACTGCAGCCTGCGTTTTTTAATTCTTCACTCATGGGAATATCCTCATTCTTTCCTGTTTTTCTTAAATCATTCGGTAAATAGTTACTGCATACGCCATATGTTGTAACAGTAAATAACCTATCCTCAATTGTACCAGAAAAAAAAGGATTTGTGAAGTCCAAAAACATAGCGTGTCAGGGCAACCGCATAAAAATATCCATCTGGGGAATGAAATCCCTTGATGGATA
>CATXEA010000007.1 GCA_958367245.1 uncultured Blautia sp. | reverse complement strand
AGTTTTTTTTCTATTCACACAAGTGGTTAGGTTTAAAAAGTTCTGGAAGTCCACAAAAGGACAGGCCTATTTTACTATGACCTATACCTTCGGCAGCGTCCTGGCAGCTCTTTTAGGCGGTTATCTTATTGACAAAGCAGGCGTAAATGCCATGCTCCTTTTTGCTGCGGGAGCAGCATTTATCGGTATGCTGATTGTGTTATTTTCCGCTGAACGGACGGAAATAATCGTCTAACTCTTTTATAAAGTTCTCCGGCACCACTCTGGTAAACGGAATCGACGCGATATTTCCCAGACTCTGGGCAATATGCCCCAAAAGCGCGGCGCTTCTCTGCAGTGACCACGGAGAAAGATATTCCACCACATCATGGCAGGTGTGCATTCCGAAGCCGTCACGATTCAGTGTCATAGCAGGAATGCCCTTCCATGCGAAGGTGTTGGAATCACTTCCCCAGATACTGTTTCTGACTTCCATTCCAAGACCGATTTCATTTGCCAGATAAGTAAGCATATGGCAAATAGACACATCTCCGGTCACTCCTATCACAGTTCCTCCCACAAGCTGTCCTGCAAGATCCACATTCATATTAAACTGATGTTTTTCAAGCTCATCCTTATGCGCTTCCACATAATTTCTGCTTCCCACAAGACCTTTTTCTTCTGCTCCAAACCACACAAATTCCACGGTTCTGCGAGCCGGATGCTCTTTGAAATAACGGCACAGTTCCATAATAATAGCGCAGCCTGCCATATTATCGTAAGCTCCCGGTCCTTCAGGAACAGAATCATAATGAGCTGTAAGAGTCAGAATTTCATCTGCTTTATCTGTTCCCTCAATCCGTGCAGCTACGTTGGCAGAAGTACGGGTTACCGTTTCCTGCTCCACCAGGATTTTGACTCTGGAGGCGCCTTTGGAAACCATTTCCACTGCATCTTTATAGTGTACGTTCACTCCCTGAATCGGTGTTTCATCCATTACAGGAAGCCCGTAGGTTCTTGTGATAAGATCTTCTCCTTCATCAACAGGAGTTCCTGTAATACTGATAAAGCCCAGTGCGCCTGCCTTTACAAATTTCTGATACATATCCTTTCTCACAGGATTGTTCACCATTACAATCTTGCCTTCTGCACAGGAAAGGCTGATGTCATCGCCGTTTTCCACATAGAGAAATTCTGCTTCCATTCCCTCTTTCGGGGTGTTTCCGCATCTTCCATATCCTGTTACACGGTATTCTTTTTCATATGGCGCTGTGACAAAAAGTCTCGCATTTTTTATCTCAAAAGTATCAAAATCAAATTTCTCCAGTCGGCTTTCCACACCGATTTTTGCAAGCTCTTCCTGAATCGAAAGAGCTGCTTTTTCCTCGGCAGGAGTTCCTGCTTCTCTGATATAATTAAATCCGGAAACAAAGTCAAACTGACGCTGTCCGCTGATTTCATTTATATTCATTTTCAATCTTATCCTCCTGTTTACTTTACATTAAACGAAGAAGCATATCGCCGGTACCTACATTGTATCCGCTGGTTGCATAAATTCCGTTTAACTCGCCGTTTGTCACAATGATAAGCGGAAGTTTTTCAGGATCTACATACATTCTTCTTCCCAGTGTATTGATAATTTCTGAGAAATCATCATAATAAATCTGCACTTCATCTCCCAGAATTCCAAGAGCCTTGGCAAGAGTTGGAGTGGAAAGCGCCTCTTTGGAACGCACTACAAAAATAATTCTGGAAGCGTATTTCTTAAATGCCTCCTGCTGTTCCATCATTTCATTTAAAATATGCTCTGTAGGCTCTTTTTCTTCTTCAAGGAATGCCAGAATATGTTTGCCGTCACGGGTAAGGTCAGAAACATTAACATCTGTTCCGTCTTCTTTTTTCAGTGTAAACTCGTTGATTGCAATATTCTCAAGCATATCGTCAAGATTTGCCTGACGGAGAACAAGTTCAACCTCTTTTGTCTCTCCTGCACCCACTTCAAACTCATACTGATTTGCAAACATATTTCCATTTGGAAGTCTGTTTGAGGTGATAATTCTGTAACTTCCGGATTCAACTTTAAGCTCTAAAGCTCTGTTTTCAAATACTACATCGTCAAGAAGAAGAGAGGTATATTTGCCGTTTTCCAGTCTTGCAATACTCCAGTTGAGAAAATATTTCCACTCTGTTCCGTCTGTCTCTTTCAGAATCAGGCGGCTGTTTTTTTCTGTTTTTGCAAGAACTGCAACAAACTCATCGTCTGTATTCATATATTCCATAGAACGGTCATTTGGATTTAATCGTGCCGGAATTCCAAGAGTTCTTGCAATTGCAACGAAGAGAACCTTCTTGGAAAGGAAGCTTCCGATTCCTGTCTTTAAACATCCTGCTGGTGTGGTGATAACGCTTGCGCGCTCACGCTCCGGTCTGGAAACAATCATCTTATCCACCCAGTTCCAGATTTCAACCGGATTTTTCCTCATTACATCCTGCTCATCCGGGGAAAACTTATCTAAAATGGCTTTACGATAAGGTCTGAGGATTTCATTATCCACACGCGGATTCATAATGTAGGATACAAAAGTTTCTCTGCTTACGGAATCCCAGTATGGCATGGAATAATCCAGATGCTCTTCCAGAATATCGCTTACACAGTCTGTTCTGTCTTTCTCGGAAAGTACCTCAAGCATTGCCTCACGGAACGGGAATCCCAGAGAATCCTCCATATCTGTTACAGTCTTGTGAAGGAAAGCGTCACATTCCGGATTAACCCAGTTTCTTGTCTTTTCTTCTCTCATGGCATTTGCCTTTGCAAAGCGTTTATTTCCGATTTCTTTCTGCTCCGGTGTCGGCGCATTTGTATTTACCGGCGCGTCCAGAGGAGCAATCATATCTACGGCTTTCCATGTATTATCAGCCTCTAAAGCTTTCAGAACAACACTGCAGGAATCCTCATTTCTTGTGTCCATGAAGGCTTCTGCTGCCATAAGACCATCCTTTTCAAAAGTCACAAAGATATGAGTGCTTCCAAGACCTGTTGTCAGCGTTACATTTCCGTTTTCATCTGTAATCTTTTCCGCAACAGTCACATATTCGGAATAATTCAGAACCTCGAAAGATACTTTTGCCCCACTTACAGGCTCTCCCTTTTCATCCTTTACATTTACGGAAATTTCTTTCACAAGAGCGTATCTTCTCAGCTCATTCAGCTCTGTAACCATACCGTTTCTGCTGATGATATCTCCCTCTGCCCCTTCCTCGTCAAAGAAACGGGAATGGATCATCATTGCACGGGAAGACGCATTTGTAAACCATCCTTTATCCAGTACCATTTCCGGCTCGCAGGCTCCAAGGAAATACCATTCTCCATCACACCAGATTTCAACCCATGCGTGGTTATCATCGCAGTGGGACCATCTTGGCGCATATACCTGACGCGCAGGAATACCAACGCTTCGAAGAGCATTTACAGTAAATACAGACTCTTCACCACAGCGTCCGTTTCCTCTTCTGTACACAGTAAGGGCGGAAAGAGTTCTCTCATCTGTTGTATGATAAGTAGCTTCCTCTGCACACCAGAAGTTTACTTCAAGCGCTGCTTCTTTTAAGGAAAGACCATCTACACGGCTTCCGATTTTTTCAAAGAAAAGCTTTCTGCAGGGCGCAACCTCTTCTTCATTTACTCTGTGTGCCAGAACATAATTAAGGAAAATTGTCTCAGGAAGAGCGCATACTGCCTCTTTATTTTTCCATAACCATACGCCATGCTCTGCATAGTCAAGGAAGATTTCAAAGGTATAATTACCGAAATCACTGTATGGCATAGTATTATAAAGATATTTACATGCAAGAGCCGTATCTTCGTCACAACCAGCCATTTTTTCGTTCACTTCTGCAAAAATATGCGGTAATTCATTTACCAGTTCCTGATATTTTTTCTCAATTCTTTCTCTGTTTTTTTCTAAAAAAACTGCCATTATAATTCCTCCAGAACCTTTTTCGCTGCTTTAATTTTTTCTGCGTCTGTACGCCATACTTCAAATTCACTGAGGGTTGGAAGTCCCATATTTACACCCTCTTTTCTGTATTCCATCACACTGTCCAGAGTCACTTTGCCGGACATATGGTATGCAGTTGCATTTGTCAGCGGATACATCTTTTGAATGACTTCCGCGCTTACGCCGCTTCCAATCTGAATGGTGATTCTGCCTTTACTCTTCTCAACCAGATCTCTCAGAAGGTCAGCTCCCTCTGTGCAGACATTTTTCTGTCCTGATGTAAGAATCGTATCAATACCAAGCTCAATAGCCTGCTCCATCGTTTCATATGGATCAACGCACACATCAAATGCCCTGTGAAGGGTTACCGACATATCTCCTGCAGCATCCATAAGCTCTTTCATCTGTTCCATATTTAAAGTTCCGTCCGGTTTCAGAACACCGATGACTACGCCTTCTGCACCCAGTTCTCTGAAATCAGCTACTGCCTGTTTAATTATGGCAAACTCTGAATCTGTATAACAGAAATCTCCGAATCTAGGGCGAATTAATGCATGGATTCTGATGTCTGTATGCTTTCTGATTTCTTTAAAAAGCCACGGACTTGGTGTTGTTCCTCCAATAATAAGATTGCTGCAAAGTTCCAGTCTTGTTGCTCCGCCTTCTGCGGCAGCAAGAGCAGATTCTACGGAATCTACACATGCTTCTAATATATAATCTTTCATGTTTTTCTCCCTCAAACATATTCGGCTGTATGCCAAAAGAATCTTATTTCTCTGACATACAGCCGCTCCTTTTCCTGTGTAACTGAGGAGCATTTCTTCTCATCTGAAACAGCCGTACTGTTTAAAATAACTGTACTCCCGCTGCCTCCAATGAACTGACAATTGTACTGTCAGGAAATTCATCCGTTACAATTCCATCAATATCATCTAAATGTGCAAATTTATAACTCTCATTAAAATAAAATTTATCACGTTCCATAACTACGTACTGATGTCTTCCGCTGTGAAGCGCGGCTTTCTTGGTAAGACCATCCTCAACCCCCAGTGTGGTGATGGTTCCGTCTGTAATATCAATGCCGCAGCTTCCTATGAATGCGCGGTCAAAGCTATACTGCTTGATGACCTCAACCGTAGCAACCCCCATAAAGCCATTTACACCCGGATACATGGTTCCGCCTGTTCCAATCGTTGTGATTGAACTGTTTTTTGCCAGAATCTGCAGAATATCTATCATATTGCTCACGACTGTAAGCCGAAGCTGCGATGATGCAATGAGATGTGCCAGCTCAATATTCGTAGTGGAAATATCAAGAAAAATTGTCTCATTGTTTTTTATCAGCTCCATAGCCTTGGCAGCTATGATTTTTTTCTTCTCCAGATGATAATTCCGCCTGTCTACTACATCTCTTTCCAGCGGATAATCCTGTGAGAGAATGGCTCCTCCATAAGTTCTTTTTAATCTGCCCGCATTTTCCAGAGCTTTTAAGTCTTTACGGATACAGTCTTCTGTCACCTGAAATTCTTCACTGAGTTCTTTTACGCGAACCTTGCCTTTTTCAAGCAGAAATCGGACAATGGTCGCCTGTCTTTCTTCCGTAAACATAAAATCCCCCTCCTGCGTATCCCTGCGCAGTTTTCATTATCAGATACCTTTGACTCTTTCATTGCACATACTCTCTTTTTATGATAAGGTATAATTATTAAATTATCACTGTTTCGGAGAATCTCTCATAAACAGTAATCAAAAATCCCTTGCAGGAGGTCGTGCTATGAAAAAAATATCAAAAAACCAGATTCTTACCCTTGGCCTCATACTGGCGCTTTCCGTTCCTGCGCCTGCCGCCTGTGCCCTTCTCCAGTATAACACAGATAAGACGATGAAAGAGCTTACACTGGAGCAGCTTACAGCCCGCATCGAAATGAATGCTGCCCGTCCGCAGTATCTCTACATTGGAAGAGACGACTGCCCTGACTGCCAGAAAGTTCTTCCTGAACTTACAGAGCTTAATCGTGAAAAGCATCTGCAGATTCTTTCCTACAGTACCAGTCGGGATCGTGATTCACGCCCTGAACAGATGTATGAAGTTCTTGATCATCTTCAGGTTGATTCTGTTCCCACCGTTCTGGTACTTGAAGCCGGAGAAGTCACCGAAAAATATTCCGGTGAAGAATTCCTTGCGCTTTACGAATAGAGCGCAAAGTAACTGCTACGGCGCACATTTGGTACATTCACCGGTTGTCGGCATACCGTAATTATTAACCAGAGTCCATCCGTTTTCTTCACGGATTCTCTTCGCAGCTTCCTGACAGGATTGATTCAGACGTTCTGTCAGGACTGCAATTTCCATTTCATCATTCAGGTATTCCCTGATATAACCCCATATTTCTTTTTGGTTTATCTCATCAAGACCTGTAAAATAAGCCATTCGAAGAGGTTCTTCGATTACCTTGAAGTCTTTCATTTCTTCCGGAAGCTTTGTCTCCTTTACAGAAGGAAGAAGCCCTGCTTCAAAAGCCATCTTCTCCTGCGTCTTCTCTGAAGTCATATACCGGATGAAATCCACTGCTGCTTCCAGTTTTTCCTTATCATCGGTAAGCTCTGAATTTACAGCATAAAAAGCCGTCGCGCCTCCGCCTGCCAGGATTTCCTTCCCTGACGCATATTCGCTGGTTTCTTCCGTTACTGTCGGAAACGGAACTGCTTTCCGTAAAAAATCTCCTTCAAGCTTCTCTTCATCCTCACTGGAGGCAAAGATGATTGGCGTTTCTCCCTGTGCAAAAACTTCCAGAGTCTCTTCGTATCCCATATCATTTCCTGCTGATAAACCATATAATTCCTTCAGACACTGTAAAGCTGCCTGCATCTGCGGCTGTGTGTAGTCGATAATTTCTTTGTCCGCCGCCTTACATGCTTCCGCAAGTTCTACATAACGGTCTTCTGTTTCATCCAGAGAATCGGCCAGATTCGCATTCATCTGACTGCAAAGATAATTCATCAGCCACTGCCATACCGGACTTTTTGCGTCCTTTCCCGGAAGAATCAGGGGATTAATTCCCTGTTCCTGAAACTGTTCGCATATTTCCATGAAATCAGACCAGGTATCCGGAATTTCCATTCCGCCCTCCTCAAAAAGGTCTTCATTGCAGAACATCCTTACCACATATCTCGAAGCCGGATAACCGGGAATCTCTCTTTTATAAACCTGAAGTCTTTCCCTGATTTCTTCAGGAAGCGCTTCCCCCCAGGAAACAGTCTCACTGTAGGGACTTTCTTTTTCCATATAAGGATAGAGGTTAATAAGACTCCCTTTCCTGTACTGTTCTGTTACCCCGTCAAAATCATCTATGCATATATCCGCCTCTCCGGATACAGGCTCTACTGAAATTCCTGTTTTCTTTGCATACTCCGGGAGAAGCTTTTCTATCACAGACTTTTCTTTTTCTCCTGCAGCATCACAGTTAAGAGTAAGTCTGACTTCTTTTGCCTGCACGGTACCGGCTCCTGCCAGACTTCCACCAAGAAGTGTCACTGTCAAAACTGCTGTCAGAATTTTTTTCTTCAAGTTTTTTTCCTTTCTTTCCGGCATTGCTTTACAATTGACAAAAAAGACAAAAGGACAGAACACCGACTATGCCGGCTCCTGAAAAAGAGTCGTTCAGTTTTTGTCAGTATTCTATCCTTATACTTTATCAGCCTTTAACCGCTCCGATTGTTACACCTTTTACAAAATATTTCTGTACAAACGGGTAAATCATAAGAACCGGTACAGATGCTACCACAATAACGGAGTATTTCAGAAGTTCTGTCATACCCTGAAGCTTGGAAAGCGCGGAGGCATCCGTGAGCATGGTCGGGTCAATCTGGTTCTGGATAAGGATTTCACGAAGAACCATAGTGATTGGCCATTTGCTTGAATCGTTCAAATAAAGCATAGCGTCAAAATAGTTGTTCCATTTTGCAATTCCGTAATACAGTGCCAGAACCGCGATAATCGGTTTACTCAGCGGCACGATTACTTTCAGCAGATATTTGAATGGAGAACAGCCGTCAAGCTGAGCTGCCTCATAAAGCTCATCCGGAATGGAGTTTACCATATAAGTACGTGCAATAATCATATTGTATGTAGACATTGCTGTCGGAATAAGCATTGCCCAGCGTGTGTTAATAAGACCAAGTTTGCTGACGATCATGTAGTTTGGTACAAGTCCGCCTGAGAAATACATGGTAAATACAAACAGTGCTGCAATTTTATTTCTTGCTGTAAACTCTTTACGGGAAAGAGGATATGCGCAAAGCATTGTCATAACAAGGTTGATAGCTGTACCTACAAACATATAAAACAGGGAGTTTGCAAAACCTGTAATAATCTTCGGGTTTTTAAATACAGCCTGATAACCTCTCAGCGTTACATCCACCGGCCACAGAATTACCTTACCGCTGATAACAGCCTGCGGGTCTGAGAAGGATGCTGCTACTACATAAATCAGCGGATACAGGACAATAACAAGGATAAGTGACAGTATTGCATATACAGAAACAATAAAAATCTTATCACCTGTGCTCTGGTTTTTAAATTTTACGTTCATATGTCTACCTCCTACCACAAGCTGTTGTCTGTAACCTTTTTACTGATCTGGTTAACGCTAACCAGAAGGACAAAGCTTACGACAGACTGGAACAGACCGGCCGCTGTTGAGAAGCCGTAATCTGCCTGTGTGATACCGACCTTATATACGAAGGTTGAGATAACCTCGGATACGCTTGCGTTCATCGGGTTCTGTAATAAGAATACTTTATCGAAACCGATATTGATGATATTACCGCAGCTCATGATCAGCATGATTACAAGTGTCGGCATGATACAAGGAATATCTACATGAAGAATTCTCTGGATACGGCTGGCTCCGTCCATTACCGCAGCTTCCTTCAATTCAGGACTTACGCCTGCAAGGGCTGCAATATAAATAATCGCCGAATATCCGGCTGTCTGCCAGACGCCGCTCCATACATACAAATGCCGGAATGTATCCGGACTACCTGTAAAGTTAATTGGGTCAATTCCAATTTTTCCTAATAAGATATTGAAGATACCTGTACGAAGGTCTGTCATAGTGAACAGCATACCGCAAAGTACAACGATAGAAATGAAGTACGGTGCGTATGTAACCATCTGTACAGTTTTCTTAAAGAATTTTGCCTGAATCTCGTTGATGCAGACAGCAAGGATAACCGGAATCGGGAAACTTACGATCAGATTGTATGCACCAAGAATCAGGGTGTTTTTAATAACCTGAACGCTGGAAGTTGAGGTAAGGAATCTGGTAAAATGCTTCAGTCCAACCCAGTCACTTCCCAAAAATCCACGTCTCGGACTGTAGTCCTCGAACGCCATAAGGATACCGCCCATAGGAACATAGGCAAAGATTAACGCATAAATACATGGCAGGGCAATAATCAGCCAAAACTGCCAGTTTGAAGATTTCATTTTGCTTTTTTTAGCTTTTGCCACTTTGTTATTTCCCACTTTTATGCCCCTCCTTTTCGATTTTTAATAAAAGAGGCCGGACCATTCTGGCCCGGCCACGCATGATCTCTTTCGCAGATTTATTATTTCATCTGTCTGTCATATGCTGTCTGGTATGTTTCAAGCAGCTCTTTAAGGCCTGCGCTCTCAAGAGATGTTTTGAAGGATTCCCAGTCTTTATCATCTTCGATATTTCTTGCGCCTGTAATAAAGGCAGCAGAGTTCTCATCGATCATCTTTTCAACTTCTACAGCGATTGTAGATACGTTTGTTGTCTCTTCGCTTGTCAGTTTCAGACGAGGAAGAACATCAAGGTCAGAGTTCTCTTCTGTCTGTGTATATGGCTCATAATCGTTTTTAGAAGCTTCATATAATAATTTCTCAAGACCTTCGCCTGTCTTAACATCAACATCCTGTGCTACAGCAGATCCTAATCTGTATTCAGCCGGAGCTACACGGATACCAAGATCCTGCCAGTCATGGTTCTGAGTTTCAGCAGTATATTTGTTAAGAATCTTGTAATCTGCAGGTTCGCCGTCAAGACCGAATTCTCCTTCTGGATTGAGAACCCAGTCAACGCCTTCTTCTGCACCGTACTGGGACATTAAATCACCTGTCTCGCTGTAGAAGAAGTCTGCCCAACGCATTGCTGCTTCAGGGCTCTTACATGTATCTGTGATACAGAAGCTTTTGTCAGAAAGAGCTAAATATCTGAAGAATGTTGTAAGTCTTGTTCCATCTGGTCCTTCAAGCGGAGAAAGTGTCTCATACTGAGCATACAGTTCCGGATTTGAAGAAGAATCAATACAGTCGGAAATTGTTCCTTCCGGGAAACACAGAACCGGTGCATCTTCCTGATTGATGATTGCTTTCATCTGCTCTACTGTCTGAGTGAAGTTACCATCGTAAAGAGCGCCTGCCTCGTAGAGGGAGTTCGCATATTTCAGGAATTCTCTGTAACGGTCATCCATAGCAACACATTTTACTTCGCCGTCCCATGTCACTGCTGTCTTATCGCGAACGCTCAGTGTATAGGAGGAGCTTGGAGGAAGTATGAAAGATCCCATTAACCAGTTCTCGAACTCAGCATACCAGCCTTTTCCAGGTGCAGTACCTGCAACTGCGATTCCGTTTGGCTTGTATTCTTTAAATTTCACGCACATATCATAGAATTCCTGAGTTGTGGTTGGTTTCTCCAGACCCATTTCTTCCAGATATTTGGTGTTAATCCACATTTTACGTCCATAAGAACAGTGGTAGCAGTCATTCTCACTGAACAGAGAGTAAATCTGTCCGTCTGTCTCACGGCTTAAGTCAAGTTTCTCACCGTAACGTGCTACATAGTTCGGCATGATGTCTTCGTTGATGTACTCATCTAACGGAACAATAATCTGTTCTTTAACACCGAATTTCGCAAGGTCAGGTGCTACGCCAAGCATCATATCCGGATATTCACCGGAAGCAAGCATCATATTCAGTTTTTCCTGCCAATCATCACGTCCTGCAGTCACCCATTCAATATGTACGCCTGTCTGCTCCTCAAGATACTTGGTGAAGTCGTTTGTTTCGAAGTTTTCTACGTTAGGCATGGTCATTGTGAAACATGTCAGAGTAAGTTCTTCTCCTTCCGGTACAATAGGATAACCTGCTTCTGTGAGTTTCACTTCGTCTTTCTTTTTGGCAAGTGCCGGAACTGCGCTTCCAACTACCATAGTGGACGCAAGTGCAAGTGCCATGATTCTTCTGAATCCTTTGTTCGTCATACCTGTTCCTCCCTTTAGAGTATTTTTATAAGTTACGATTCCGCAAACGTCCCCGGTCATTCTCAAATTGTACATTATGCCGTGAACGGACCGCTTTAACTTACTTACATTATATATATATATATATGCATTGTCAATTGTTTCGTCGTGTTTTTTATTGATTCGTTACATGTTCACGAATTATACACATTTCTTTTGTGCTTTATGACCAAAAAATGGGCTTATCGCCCCTTTTATTGCCGTTTTTTGTATATATTACCAACAGCATTATTATTGTTTTGTATTGTTTCATCCGAAAGTCACTTTGAAGCCATCTTGTTTTTCAACTGTTCAACCTTTTCCTGACTTAATCCGGAAATCATACAGATCTCAGCAACAGTGTATTTTCCCGCTTCCAGCATACGCTGTGCAGTCTTCAATGCCTGTTGTTCTTCTCCCTGTTCAAATCCTCTTTGAATCAGTCGGTCAGATTCCAGTTCCAATACGTTTCCTCCCATTATATCACCTACTCCTTTCCTTGCCTTTCCTGCATCGGAGAAAATATAATCTGAGATTCGGGTTATCAGCTCTATCAAATCCCGGTATTCTTTCTCTTTTCCCCTGTCCAGTAATGTTTCCTCCAGATGCTGTTCAATGAGATGGTACTCGGACAGCAGGCTGTCCAGTTTCTCTGTGTTTTCTTCTAATTCTTTTTTCTGTTTTTCATAGCGTATTACATAAAACGGAAGCAGAAACAGCAGATTTTTCTGAAATATTATATCTCTGGTATACTGTTCCATCCGAATGATGGGCACATGATATTCCAATATCTTTCCATCCGGCATCACGACTTCCAGTTCCAGTGCAGCCGTGCCGGACTTTCCACGAAGATATAATACGCAGGAATGGGGAAAATATATACGGAACTTTCCATTTTCTCTTTCTACGTATTCCAATGCTGTCGCGAAGTCGTATTCCACCATACGAATCACCATTACAGGATCTCCGGTACTCTGGCACTCAATATGATAGACTTTGTTCCCAACAAAAAGATGGGAGTCTGTAATAATCTCTCCGCCCTTCGTTTCATGCTCATTTCTCTTTTGTATAATGGGGATATCCTCCGGATAAGCCGTTCCAAAAACCTCATTGATCAATGGTATAACAAGCCCCGGCATCTTCTCAAGCATCGTCCGGAAGACATCATCAAAAATAGTATTATTCTTATTCCCCACGAGGAATCTCCTTTCCTGAAGCTATGTATCGTCATCTTCCGTATCTAAGAGATTTCCTCTGAAGTATTCTCTGATTCTGCCGCTTAATCTTTACAAAATTTTTCTCTTTAGTAAGTTCCACACGTCTGCTTCACTCACCTTCTTTACTTTTTCTATAATCTGATTTTACCAAAAATATAAATACAATACCAGAAAAATAGTATAAAAATCCATTTTTATCTGTATAAAAAATCCCCTGTCCAGTGACAGAGGATTTTGTCATATTTCAGCTTCGGTTCTTTCCGCGGATGTATGGGTTTGTCCAGAAGGCAAATACCAGCTCCACAGCCATGAAGCACCAAATAATCGGTTCACACCAGATAACCGCCTGATAATGGAAAATAGGAATAAAAATCATGGCGAAAATAATCTTTCCCACCAGTTCAATCACACTGGAGAGAATCGGAAGAATTTTGCGCCCGATTGCCTGCAGTGCGGAACGCGTCTGGTTAATCACCCCCAGAACAAAATAGAACGGCGCTACTACTCGCAGATACATGGAGCCGTTTCCAAGAACTACCGCTTCTTCTGAACCGGAGATAAAGCTCACCATCTGCGGTGCGAAGCTGTAAATCACCACTATAAGAATTCCCGTTACCAGCGCATTATAGCAATACGCATATTTCATCGCTCTTCGGATTCTGTCCGGTTTCCCTGCACCGTAATTCTGAGAAACAAAAGTATTGATAGAGCCGTTCATCGCCGAAAACGGCATCAGACAGAACATACAGAGCTTTCTTGCTGCAGTATGTCCGGCAATCACAAGATATCCAAGCCCATTGATTCCTGACTGGAGAACAGCGGTTCCCGCCGAGACAAAACAACTCATAAAACTCATGGAAAGACCCTGAGCAATCATCTCTTTATAAAGAGGTTTATCCGTCTCAAAATGTTTTTTCTCCGGAACAAGAAGAGGTGTCTTTCTCGCAATATAAATCAGGCAGAGCACCACAGATACAGCCTGAGCAATCACAGTAGCTGCCGCAGCTCCCCTGATTCCCATATGAAACTGTGTGATAAAAAGAATATCCAGCACAATATTAATCAGGGACGAAATAATCAGAAATACAAGCGGCATCACACTGTTTCCAATGGCGCGCAGAGCACCGGAACACAGATTATACGCCAGTGTAACTGCGCTGAACTGTGTGATAAACGACACATAGCTGTATGCCTCATGGATAATCTCTCCGGGCGTGTGCATAAGCTCCAGAAACGGAAACAGTACAAATCTGGTAAGTACCGTTATCACAATCGCAATAACTGTGCCGATTTTTATCGTAGCTGCCACAGACTTTTTCAATAAAGTCTGATTACCGGAACCAAAACTTCTTGCTGTCACAATCGACAGACCGTGCCCCATTCCCATAGCAAACCCCATGAGAAGGTCATACACAGGCATGGCAGCTCCCACTGCTGCCAGAGAAGTTTCTCCCAGAATATTTCCTACGATAATCGTATCCATTGTATTATAAAGCTGCTGAAAAATACTGGATAAAAGAACCGGTATCGCAAACCGGACCATAGACGTAAATATCGGGCCGTTCAGCAGATCGACCCGAGTTTTTTTTGCAATAGAATTCATCAATAAAAATCCCCTGTATCATTATTTCATATGAACCTGAAGCTGATTATACGGAATCTCAATTCCCTGCGCATCAAATTCTTCTTTAATTCTTTGATTCAGTCTCCATTTCGCAGGCCAGTAAGCGTCTGTCGCTACCCACACACGAAATCCCATAATCACTGCGCTGGCTCCCAGCTCATCTACAAAAACCACCATTCCTTCGTCGTCCTTCGTATCTTCATCCTCACGAAGAAGCTTCTCCAGAATTTCCTTTGCTTTTCCTATATCTGAATTATAGGAAATTCCCACCTTAACCTCCAGTTTGCGAAGATCTCTGGCAGTTACGTTAGTTATGATACTGTTGGAAAGCGTACCATTGGGAATGACTACATGTTTATTATCTATGGAAAGAAGGGTTGTATAGCACATTTCCACCTTGTAAACAGTACCCTCACAACCGGTCTGACCTTCCACAATAATGTAATCTCCCACCTGAAAAGGCTTAAAGACCAGAAGAATCACACCGCCTGCTATATTTGCAAGACCGCCCTGCAGGGCAAGACCAATGGTCACACCGGCAGTACCAAGCAGCGCGGCAACAGAGGTTTCTGTCACTCCAAAACTTGTAGCAATATTAAAAATAAGCAGAATATAAAGAATTGCCTTAATCAAAGAGCCGACAAACTGTACAACACCTTTGTCTACGGAAGCTTTTTCCATAGATGCTCTTGTAAATTTCACCAGCCACTTTATAATCTTTCTTCCTACAAAGAATGCCAGCAAAGCCACCAGAACCTTAAGACCAAATCTGGTAAATTCCGGAATGTTATCGTACAGATACTGTTGAAAACGATTGACTCCTTCTGCAACTTCCTGTACGCTCTGCTTCACTCCCTGTTCAACCTGTTCCTGAACCTGCTGTTCCATTTTCATCACCTCTGTGTGGTAAATCTGAAATGCCGGTGCATTTCTCTCATCTTACATTTTCTGAAAAAAAGCAATCAGCGCCGTAACCTGTATCATAAAAATCACAGGCACTCCGATATAAAATTTCCCTTTTCTCGTTTTATGGTGAAAAAACTTCATTGCTATGTAAGCCCCCACAGAGCCTCCCATAACTGCTGCAAGGAGCAGCGCCTTCTCCGGAATTCTCCAGAGCCCGCGCTGCGCTTTAAATTTGTCAATGCCATATATAGAAAAAGCAAATACGTTAATTCCCACCAGATAATAATAGAAATAATTCATTACCGGTCTCCCGCTGTTCAGTGAATTCCTTTCATGGAAAGACTGATTCGCTTCTTCTTCATATCTACACCGATAACCTTTACATCTACCACATCTCCTACGCTCACTGCTTCCAGCGGATGTTTGATGAATTTCTCACTCATCTCGGAAATATGAACAAGACCGTCCTGATGTACACCGATATCTACGAAAGCGCCGAAGTCGATGACGTTTCTTACAGTTCCTTTGAGAATCATTCCCTCTTTCAGGTCTTTCATATCAAGGACGTCTGTTCGAAGGATTGGTTTCGGCATCTCATCACGAGGGTCACGGGCAGGTTTTTCCAGTTCTTTTACAATATCCTGGAGGGTAATCTCACCAATTCCCAGCTCCTGCGCCATTTTTTCATATTTTCCTTTCATCTGAAGGGAAATTCCAAGAAGCTTGCCGCCGCTGATGTCGGAGGTTTTATAACCGAGCTTTTCCAGAAGCTTAGAGGCCGCCTCATAGCTTTCCGGATGTACGCTTGTCGCATCCAGTGGATTTTTACCGCCGGAAATACGCATAAAGCCTGCACACTGCTCAAAAGCTTTCGGTCCTAATTTCGCAACCTTAAGAAGCTCTTTTCTGCTCTCGAAGCGTCCGTTTTCTTCACGATAAGCTACAATGTTTTTCGCAATCACCTTGCTGATACCGGAAATATATTCCAAAAGGGAGGCAGAAGCAGTATTTAAGTCAACACCAACCTTATTTACACAATCCTCGACAACACCGCTTAAGGCTTCGCCAAGCTTCTTCTGGTTCATATCATGCTGGTACTGACCAACACCAATGGATTTCGGATCGATTTTTACAAGCTCAGCAAGAGGGTCCTGTACACGTCTTGCAATGGACGCAGCGCTTCTCTGTCCTACATCAAAATTCGGAAATTCCTCTGTAGCAAGCTTACTTGCAGAATAAACGGAAGCTCCGGCCTCGTTGGTAATAACATACTGCACTTTTTTCTGCGGAATCTCTTTAAGCATATCTACGATTACCTGCTCAGATTCACGACATGCAGTACCGTTACCTACGGAAATCAGGGAAATTCCGTATTTATCTATCATCTTCTCTACTGTATCTTTTGCTGCTCTGATTTTTGCCTCTGTAGTCGGGGCAGTAGGATAAACAACAGTTGTATCAAGAACCTTTCCTGTGCTGTCTACAACGGCAAGCTTACATCCTGTACGGAACGCCGGGTCCCATCCCAGCACAACTTTCCCTGCAATCGGAGGCTGCATCAGAAGCTGTTCCAGATTTTTGCCGAATACGTGGATTGCGCCGTCTTCTGCCTTTTCTGTGAGACTGCTGCGGATTTCACGTTCAATAGCAGGGCCGATGAGACGTTTGTAGCTGTCTTCCACTACTTCTTTCAAAATTTCTGTTGTATTCGGATTTTCTTTTACAATTATTTTTTTGTTTAAATAACGAAGAATATCTTCTTCCGGCGCATTAATCTTAACTGTAAGAATTTTTTCTTTTTCTCCGCGGTTTAAAGCGAGAACCTTATGCCCCGGTAATTTATCCACAGCTCCCTCGAAATCGTAATACATTTCATAGACAGACTGCTCTTCCGGTTTCTTTGCCGCAGAAACAATGATTCCCTTCTTAGCGGTAAGATTACGGATGTAGATACGATAATCCGCCTCATCGGAAATACGCTCTGCCAGAATATCTTTGGCGCCATTAATAGCGGCGCTTACAGACGGTACTTCTTTTTCTTCGGAAACAAAAGCTTTCGCCTCGTCTTCGATGGATTTGTCCGTCATCTGGAGCATAATGATATTTGCCAGCGGCTCCAGACCTTTTTCTTTGGCAATGGTCGCTCTGGTACGGCGTTTCGGACGGTAAGGACGGTATAAATCCTCTACCACAACGAGGGTCTGCGCTTCCAGAATCTGTTTTTTCAGTTCTTCCGTAAGCTTGCCCTGCTCCTCGATACTTCCCAGAACCTGTGTCTTTTTATCTTCCAGATTCCTTAAATAAGTCAGTCTGTCGAAGAGGTTACGGAGCTGTTCGTCGTTCAAGGCTCCTGTCGCTTCTTTTCTGTATCGTGAAATAAACGGAATGGTGTTGCCTTCATCAATCAATTTGACAGCGGCCTCCACCTGCCATTTTTCTACTTTTAATTCCTGTGTGATTACCTGAATAATGTCCATAAATAAATCTGTCTCCTATAAAGTTATGCTTCGGAATTGTAATCGTCCTTCTGCTCTTTTTTCTCATGGGAAACCTCTGACTGATCCGGATTTTCCGGAAGAGACGGTGTCTCCGGCAGCTCAATCACCTGTGAGGCTGTTCCTCCTGTATACATACCGGTACCTGGCATTACTGTGTCCAGTTCCCCTAAAATATCCCTGTAAAACATGGCGGCGCTCATCTGCATATAAGGCATAACCCAGAGAAGCGCAATATAAAAGGTAAATACGGAAAGCAGCATAAGCGGGAAAAAGCTAAGCTGCAGAAGCAGATACTTGCCGATTTTGCCCTTCATCATCCGCGCGCTTGCCTTTACTGCCTGAATTCCTCCCATTCCTTCATTGTCTGCAAGAAGGAAATAAATCATCGCAAACGGAATCCCGATCAGCATACTGAGAATGCTTGTCACCAGAAAAATCACAGAATACGTTGTCAGCCACTCCATCTGCGCTTCCATGGAAGCTCCCGGTTCAACTGCCAGATTGTAGTAGGTTGCCGGAAATGTAGCTACTACATCAATTACGGCAAGAACGGTTGACGCTATAATTACTCTGTCCGGATGGCTGCGGAAAAAATAAAACAAATCTCCCAAAGCGCAGGAGCCTTCTCTTGCAACTTTCAGCAGCATATAGGAATACCCTGCTGTCACAATACTGAATACCAGTGAAAGAATAATCGCAAAAATCTGACTCAGGGCAATAGCCAGCACCGAGTCCCCCGGAAAGAGCGCAGCAGTAAGCGTACTTCCCAGAAAGGTTAAAAGCGAACTGACCATAGATGCCATTATCAGAATTCCATAGTTCCCTCTCAGAGCAGCCTTTGCCGCTCTTTTTAAGTCGCCTATACTTCTCATTACTTACTCCTTTTTAATCAGCCAGATTAAACGCATCATGCACTGCGTTCATGGCGCGGATGCCATCCTTTTCATTGATAAGAACAGTTACGCGGATTTCGGATGTTGAAATCATATTGATATTTACGCCTTCATTATAAAGGCTCTCGAACATTTTTGCAGCAACGCCCGGATTGCTCATCATACCTGCGCCTACAATTGAAAGCTTGGCAATATTTCTCTCG
Source organism: uncultured Blautia sp. (assembly GCA_958367245.1). Taxonomy (GTDB): domain Bacteria; phylum Bacillota; class Clostridia; order Lachnospirales; family Lachnospiraceae; genus Blautia_A. The sequence goes on along the minus strand of CATXEA010000007.1, from coordinate 98,839 downwards.
GAGTGAAGCTCCTTATATCCAAGGCGCGCCTGATTTGCCTCCAGAACCGCTACCGCTTCATCCAGATCGTTCTTATCTACGGTAAAGGAAATATCCTTTGTCCCTGCACGGCCGATAGACTGCAGGATTACGTCTACATTGATATTTTTCTTTGCAAGGGTGTCAAATAACTTAAATGCCACACCCGGAATATCCTTTAATCCGATTACCGCAATTCTCACGGCGTCTGTATCAAGCGCAACACCGCTGATCAACATTCTTTCCACTGTAACTTCCTCCTTTACGACAGTACCTTCGCTGTCATTTAAACTGGAACGCACAACAAGAGGCACTCCGTATTTTTTTGCCATTTCCACAGAACGGTTATGAAGAACACCTGCGCCCAGAGTTGCAAGATCCAGCATCTCGTCGTAAGTAATCTCCTTTAATTTCCTTGCTTTCGGAACCTTGCGTGGATCTGCGGTATAAACGCCGTCCACATCTGTATAGATTTCACATGCATCTGCGTGAAGAGCCGCTGCAAGGGCAACTGCCGTAGTGTCAGAACCGCCTCTGCCCAGAGTTGTGTAATCGTCGTATTTATTAATCCCCTGAAAGCCTGTGACAATTACAATTTTTCCGCATTCCAGTTCACGTTTGATACGCTCTGTATCAATCCGCTTCAGACGCGCATTTCCATGAGAGCTCGTGGTATGCATGGATACCTGAAATGCATTCAGAGAAACAGCGGGAACTCCAAGCTTGTTCATTGCCATTGCCATCAGAGCGACTGACATCTGCTCACCGATGGTAAACAGCATATCCATCTCTCTTTTCGGCGGCTTCTCATTGATGTCCTGCGCCTTGGCAATCAGCTCATCCGTGTATTTGCCCATTGCGGACAAAACAACAACCACTTCATTTCCTTTTTTATATTCCTCGATGCACCTGTTCGCTACATTAAAGATTCTCTCTTTATCTGCTACTGAGGTGCCGCCAAATTTTTTGACAATTAACATTATCTGCCTCCTTTAATCAATTCCGGCATTTTTCGTCTTTTATGTGACGGACAAAGCTTCCGCCCTTCCTTACCTGCCGGATTCAGCAAAAAGGTATTTCATCATATCCCAGCCGTGCTCAACCCTGTTTCCGCTCTCTGCCGCTTCTTTTTCGTTATAACGCCAGCTATGGGACTGAGGAGCTGTACTGTCATAGAGAAGATACGGTACCGGCTCTGCCACATGAGTGCGTACCTTTATCGGTGTAGGGTGATCCGGAAGAATCAGCATCCTGTAATCCTCTCCCGCTGCATCCAGTCCCTCTTTTACAAGACGGATAAGACGGCTGTCCAGATATTCGATAGCCTGGATTTTCTTGGAGATACTTCCCTGATGTCCCATTTCATCAGGAGCTTCCACATGTATATAAGCAAAATCATAGCCCTTCTTTGTCAGAGCCTCTACTGCCGCTTCTGCCTTTCCTTCATAATTGGTATGAAGACCTCCATTGGCGCCTTCTACAAGAATACGGTCCATCTCTGCGCCCACTGCGATTCCTTTCAAAAGATCCACAGCCGAAATCATAACACCTTTTTTGTGGTAAATATCCTCAAAGGATGTGAGGACAGGCTTCGTTCCTGCTCCCCAGAACCAGAAACTGTTGGCAGGATTAAGCCCTTTTTTCTTTCTTTCTATGTTTAGAGGATGATTTTTCAAAATTTCGTAGCTTCGCTTCTGCATATACAGGAGCGCTTCATTCTCAGGAAGATAATCTCCGACTGTACGGGTCAGGATATCATGGGGCGGCGTCAGATCAAGAACCTCGCCTCTGTCCCATATCATGCAGTGACGGTAACTGGTTCCGGTATAAAACCGGAAAGCTTCATTTGACAGTTCCTCACAGACTGCTTTCAGAAGAATGTCCGCATCTTCTGTACTGATTTCATCGGAACTGTGATCGAGCATAATCTGTTCTTCATAAGAACCTTCATTCTCAGTCAGGGTCACGATATTACATCTGTATACCACATCTGTTTCTTTCATGTCAACACCGATGCTCAGAGCTTCCAAAGGGGAGCGTCCTGTATAATATTTCTTCGGATCATATCCCATTACGGAAAGATTCGCCGTATCGCTTCCCGGCGCCATTCCCTCAGGAATCGTCGCAACTGTTCCGATTTCTGAAACCTTCGCAAGAGCATCCATAACAGGGGTATTTGCTCTGAAAAGAGGTGTTTCTCCCTGAAGCTCGTCTAAAGGCCAGTCCGCCATACCGTCTCCCAAAATCACCACGTATTTCATAAAATCTCCTTTCAACGCACCTATGGGCGCGAAGCCATGACAGGTTCCCGCCCACAGATAATCTCAGTCTTTCACTCTGATCTCAGACAGAACCAGTCCGTTGAGTCCATCCAGTTTCATTTTAAACTCTCCCTGTGTCATCTCAGAAGTAAGGAAAGCAAATTCACCCGGAAACTGCGCCAGCTTTACAACCTTTACCTTTCCGAAAAGTGCATTGACTTTCTCAGAAGCTACCTCACGCACGCGAACAAAGAAACGGCCTTTCACCTCATCCATACTGAGAAGCTTCGCAGGTTCGCTGCTCCATCTCGTAAAAATAGTTTTGTGAAGATGCTTCGCTTCATCAATGATATCTCCTACGACTGCGCTTGCTGTAGGAAGTTTCCCTGCTCCGCTTCCGTAATACATGGAGTCGCCAAGCATATTTCCGTGAACAAAAACTGCATTAAATACATCGTTCACACTGTAAAGAGGACTCTGTTTACCTACAAGGAAAGGCGCTGTCATTGCATAATAGGCGTTATCATCCACCTTTTTGCTTGTTGCAAGAAGCTTAATGTTCATGCCGAGAGCTTCTGCATATTCCATATCCTCAGGCGTAATCTTTGTGATACCCTCTGTATAAATCTCTTCAAAATCAAAATATTTCCCGTATGCAAGGGAAGACAGAATTGCAATCTTCCGGCAGGCATCGTGTCCTTCCACATCAGCAGTAGGGTCAGCTTCCGCGTATCCCATCGCCTGCGCTTCTTTCAGCACATCGTCAAAATCACTGCCCTCGCTGCTCATCTTATACAGCATGTAGTTCGTCGTTCCGTTCAGGATTCCGGTAACTTCATCAATCTCATCTGCCGTGAGAGAGGAGTTCAGCACACGGATAATCGGAATTCCTCCGCCGCAGCTTGCCTCGAATAAAAAGTTGATACTCTTTTCTTTGGCAATGTCCATAAGCTCTCTGCCGTGCTTGGCCACCAGAGCCTTGTTGGAGGTGCAGACGCTTTTGCCCGCAAGAAGCGCTCTCTTTACAAAGGTGTAGGCAGGTTCAATTCCTCCCATCACCTCTACTACGATATCTACTTCCGGGTCATTGACAATCGTCTCATAATCGTGAACCAGCACTTCCTGTACCGGATCCCCCGGAAAATCCCGAAGGTCAAGAACATATTTGATTCTTAACTCCTCTCCGGCTCTCTGGTTAATGCTCTCATGGTTTGTATTGATAACTTCCACCACGCCGCTTCCTACTGTGCCGTAGCCCAAAACTGCTATATTTATCATTCTGTTTACTCCCTGCCTAAAATTTTCAGATAGTGAATCCCTTCGCTGTGTTCAATTACGTCTATAATCGCCTCTGCATCGCCTTCTCCCGGAAGGATATCCACACTCAGCGTCAGAGTTGCCACCCCATTGATGGGAATACTCTGGTGAATGGTGAGGATATTTCCGTGAAATTTCGCGATGGTCTGCAGGACAACGGAAAGCAGTCCCGGTTCATCATCCATTTGAATAATGAAGGTGATGGTTTTCCCCTTCGCTTCTTCGTGGAAAGGAAAAATATCATCCTTATATTTATAAAATGAACTTCTGCTGATTCCGGTCTGCTCTGCCGCCTCCTGTACAGTCATGGCTCTGCCTGAGTCAAGAAGACGCTTCGCTTCCACAACCTTTAAAAGGACCTCCGGAACCGCGCGTTCTGTTACTACAAAGTATTTTCTCTTTTCTGTAAGTTTTTGCATTTCTTTCACCTGTCCGTTCTATAAAGACATTTGTTTTCATATTAGGGCTATGCTAACACACATGGCAAAAGTGTGCAAGTATTTTTTATGTAATTGTAATAGTGCCGTGTGAATAGTAACACGGGACTATCATTGCTCTGACAGTCCCGCTTCCTGTTCTTTATTTTGACAAAGCAATCCATTTCAGATATGCGTTGATAAAAATATCAATGCTTCCATCCATAACTGCATCCACATTTCCTGTCTCTTCATTGGTGCGGTGATCTTTAACCATCGTATATGGCTGCATTACATAAGAACGGATCTGATTACCCCAGCCGATATCTGTAACCTCTCCTCTGATACCGGAAAGCTTGGCTTCCGCTTCCTGCTGTTTGAGAAGATACAGTTTCGCTTTCAGCATCTGCATCGCCTTATCCTTATTCATGTGCTGAGAACGCTCATTCTGACACTGTACCACAATTCCGGTCGGGAAATGTGTGATACGGATTGCAGATGAGGTTTTATTGATGTGCTGTCCGCCCGCGCCGCTGCTTCGGTAGGTATCAATACGAATATCTTCGTCATTGATTTCTACATCCAGGTCTTTCTTGATATCCGGCATAACATCACAGGATACAAAGGAAGTCTGGCGTTTGCCCGCTGCATTAAACGGGGAAATACGCACAAGACGGTGTACTCCCTTTTCGGATTTAAGATAGCCATAGGCATTTTCTCCGTTTACCTGGAAGGTTACGGATTTTACACCTGCTTCATCGCCATCAAGATAATCAAGAACTTCCATTGAGAAGCCTTTTTTATCTACCCAGCGGCTGTACATACGGTAAAGCATTCCGCACCAGTCACATGCCTCTGTTCCGCCTGCGCCTGCGTTCAGCTTAATGATTGCATTTTCATTGTCGTATTCTCCGGAAAGGAGGGTTTTGATACGGATATTGTCAAAATCAGCCTGGAACTGGTCAAGCATCTCCTGAATTTCAGGAATCAGATCCGGATCATTCTCCTCATATCCCATCTCAATCATGGTTTCCATATCTTCCATCTGTGTTACCAGATTATGATAGGTTTCCATGTCATCTTTCATACTTTTTAATTCTTTCATCTTCATCTGGGAAACTTCCGCGTCATCCCAGAAATCAGGCGCTTCCATTTCGCGCTCTAATTCTTCGACCTTCTGCTCTTTGTTAGCGAGGTCAAAGTGAATCCCTCACTTCCACTAATGGTTCTGTGTAAGTTGCAAGAATGCTCTTGAACTGATCTAATTCAACCACAGCTTCACCTTCTTTCTTATAATTCAATTGCCTTTGTAATTCTCTTTCGGTTGAAATCACACGGCTTATGATAACATATCTTAAAGGAAATTACAAACTTTATATACATATTTTTTGTTATCTTAACGTAATCGTGTTGCCGTTCACTCCGTTCTCAGCTCGATCATTTTCCCGTTTTTCAAACGGCTTTCTTCGGCAGCAAGAGCAATAATGTGGCTTTCCACTGCTTCTTCTGCGCTGCTTCTGCTCTTCCCTTTCCCGTCTGCTGCCACAAGAGCGGTAAATTCTTTCATCAGCATGGAGTCGCTTCCGCTGTGACCGGATTCCGAGACAGAAAGTTCTATTTTATAAGTATGTCCTGTCACAAAATCCATAACCTCAATGTAGTTTTTTTCCATGTTTCCGCGAATCTGCCCTCTTGTTCCCATAAGATTGATCACACGTTCCATCTCATTGGTAAAAGCGCACATCGTCATATTTGCAGTCACACCGTTTTCAAATTCCAGATTTACTACCTGATGGTCTACTACGTTGTTGTCGCAATGATAGACGCATCTTCCGTAAGGGCCGTCTTTCAGGGCGTTCAAAATTCCTTCTCTGCTGGTATCCAGAGTAAATGCATTGGCAAAGCCTTTTCCATATTTATGCTCCAGATAAAATTTCGGGGCAAAATACGGGCATTCATCTCTGTGAGGACAGCCGTCCATACAGTACATCGGAGCGTCCTGAGGAGCATTTTCTGCCTTAAAGTGCATCAGACTTCCAAAGCTTGAAACTCGTTTGCAGTGACTTCCAATCAGCCAGAGAAGAATATCCATATCATGGCAGCATTTCTGTAAAATCATAGAAGAACTTTCATCGCTGTTTCTCCAGTTCCCCCTGACAAAACTATGCGCCTGATGCCAGAATCCCACGCTTTCAATGTGCTGTACAGAGACAAGTTCTCCGATTGCGCCTGCATCCAGCAAACGTTTCAATTCGCTGAAAAAAGGAGAATAACGAAGCACATGACAGATAGAAAACACCTTCCCGCTTTCTCTTGCAATACGAGCCATATCCTCCAGTTCTTCCCTGTCTGAGCTCATAGGTTTTTCACACAAAATATGATACCCTTTCCCTGCCGCCATTTTTACAGGGCCGTAGTGCATATTGTCCATAGTACAGATTAAAACACAATCTGCCATCTTCGGCTGTGAAAGAAGCTCTTCCCAACTCTTAAAGCAGTTCTCTTTCGGAATCCTGTGTTCTTCTCTGAACGCCTCGCGTTTCTCTTCATCCGGTTCTGCCACTCCCACGATTTTCAGTTCATTGGGGTTATCCAACGCATAGGATGCATAGGCTTTTCTGCCGCGCCTTCCTGCTCCTGCTACAATTGCAGTTACCTGTTTCATAATATAAAGTCCGCCTTTCCCTTCTTATTTATATAATTTTCTTAATCAGATATTTTATCTCCGCAAAAAATTCTCTGAGCATATTATTGGGAAGGAATGATTTCGTTGAAGCAGCGGAAATGCCGCAGATATTTTTCATTCCCTGACTGCGCGCAATCTGCAGGGCGCGAAACATATGGAAATCATTGGTTACGATTCCCACAGACGCCCCTTCCTTCATAAGTCTTCTGCTGTTTGTAATATTCTCTGCAGTTGTCTTTGACTCTGCTTCCAGAATGAGTTTTTCTTTGGGAATCCCCTTCTCAAGAAGATAATCAGCCATTCCTTCTGCCTCCGAAAAAGGTTCGTTGAAGCCCTGACCGCCGGATACCACACAGAGAGTATCCGGATTTCCTTCCATATATTCTGCCGCCTTGTCAAGTCTGTATTTCAAAGACCTGCTCGGTCCGTCTTTATTAACCTGAGCTCCCAGAACAAGAATATAATCAAGCCCGTTTTTCCCTTTCTGACTCATCTGACTGATAATCATTCCTTCCACAACAGCAAACAAAAGGATACCTGCTACCGCCAGAATGAGAATCGCTCTTTGTAAAAGCCCCGGCATTTTCGTCCACAATCCAAAATGTAAAAATACTCCAAGACCTGCAAATCCTCCTCCCATCAGGAACCATACAACAAAAAAGCCTGTCCCCGATCCTGCGGAGAGTACGACCATTCCATATAAGAAACAGATAACTGCCAGTAAAATACCGGATATCAGATATATACTGTTCATACTGCCTAAACCTTTCCTGTATTTCTTTTTTGTCTCTCTTTGTTTCAGAAGCCTTCCCTCCGTCTTGTTTTCCATAATTCCGCCCGCTTCACAGCCGCTTCATCCTCAATCTGCTGGGTAATGCCTTCAATAATCAGTCCCGGCACCTCCACCGGACGCTGTTCGTCGTCTGTTCCAACCATTGTGAAATATGCACGGTTTATCATTGTTCTTGTTCCGTCGCTGGCTTCACGGTAAGTATCTATACGCACCTCCATAGAGGAATGTCCCACATGAGTCAGACGACCGATCAGGACAATCATATCATTTACCTTCGCTCCTGCTTTAAAATACATATTATCAATGGCAACCGTCACCACATTCATTTCTGAATGGCGTTTTCCCACGATTCCGGCAGTTTCATCAATCCACGCCAGAAGCTGCCCTCCAAACAGATATCCCGATGAATTCAAATCCCTTGGCATAATCAGGTGTGACTGCTCTGTAATCGAATCCTCAACTCGTTTCATTTTGCGTTCTGACATCTTTTTATCTCCTTCGTTCTCAATATTTGTACTTATTTAACGCCTGTCATTTCCCCTCGTGAATTTCTATTAGATTTATAGTAGCAATTTCCGTATGTTTTTTCAAGTATGCACCTGCCAAACCTTTGAAACAAAACAAACCTTCCATTTGGAGCGCTCCCGTCCAAATGAAAGGTTCGTTTTTATCAGGAGAAGAAACTCTCTGCAACGCTTACATCTGCAATATAGCCTACTGTTCCCGTCATATAGATAGTTCCGTCCTCCTCTATATCAATCTGAATCATTCCTCCCGGCTGGTTCACGTTAATCCGTGATTCTACAAGCCCCAGTTTATAGGCTGCAACTGCTGCCGCGCAGCTTCCTGTGCCGGAGGCTTTCGTATAACCGGAGCCTCTCTCCCAGATTTCAATGTCCAGATTTCCGGTGTCAATCTTGCGGCAAATCTGCAGATTCATTCTTTCCGGAAACTCATCTGCGTTTTCCACATAAGGACCGAGATTTTTGACTGCTTCTGCACTTACTCTGTCCATAAAAATAATACAGTGTGGATTTCCTACAGTGAGGCAGGTTGCTTTGTATTCTGTTTCGTTAAAAGTAAACGTCTCATTTACTACCTCGCGAAGCTCTCCTGTCACCGGAATTTCTCTGGAAAGGAAAGATGCCTTCCCCATGTTTACACGAAATTCCGTCGCACGGCTGTTAAGACATTCTACATGAATAGTTCCTGCCAGAGTCTCAATATCGAATTTTTTCTCTTTCACATATAAATTGTCCATCAGATATTTGGCAAAAATACGTACGCCGTTTCCGCTGATTGCAGCTTCACTTCCATCTGCATTAAAAATATGCACACCCATTTTCCCATTAATATCTACGGGTCCGTAAAGAACGCCGTCCGCACCCAGACCAAACCCTCTCTGACAGAGAAGAGCAACCTTTTTTCCCTGAAGCTGTACACGGTTTCTGTTCGGGTCTAAAATAAGATAATCATTTCCAAGTCCCTGATATTTCGTCATTATAATATTGTTATTCATGGTCGGCTTCCTTCCTTTTATTTTTAAACGCTCTCCGACGTATCTTTTGATTGTTTAATATTATTATATCCCATATTTTTTACTATGTATATAGAATAAATTGCATTATATATTGCAAAAAATGCTCTTTATGAGTATTATAAAAAGAAAAGGAGGAAAACAAATGATTCAGACAGAACAACTGGAACAAATGGAAAAAACAGGGTATCTTGACCGGGAGTTCCGGCTTTTTCATATTAAGGATCAAACGAAAAAAGACTTTTCCTTCCATTACCATGATTTTCACAAGGTTGTAATCTTTCTTTCCGGAAATGTCACTTACCATATTGAAGGAAAAGCTTACCATCTTAAACCGTGGGACATTCTTCTTGTAAACAGACATGCAATCCACAAACCTGAAATTGACGCGTCTGTACCCTACGAGCGTTTCATCCTCTGGATTCAGAATGATATTTCAGAAAATGACCTGACGAAATGTTTCCAGAAAGCCAGCGACCGCAGCTACAATCTGATTCGACTTCACAGCGACCTTCAGGCAAAACTGAAGGATATTCTTTTTGAACTGGAAGTTTCTCTGAAATCCGATTCTTATGGAAGCGAAATTCTAAGCCGTGCGCTTTTTTCCCAGTTTATGGTTTATCTGAACCGTATTTTTCTGGAAAAGCAGTACATTTTTGATAAAAAATCCTATTCCTGCGATTCCCAGATTGCGGATTTGATTCAATATATCAACCGTCATTTACAGGAAGAACTGACTATAGATATTCTTGCAAAACAGAGTTATCTGAGCAAGTATTATCTTATGCGGAAATTCAAAGAAGATACAGGGTACACTCTCCATAACTACATTATCAGCAAACGTCTCCTTCTCGCGCGAAGCCTCATCGCAGAGGGAACTCCTGTGATTAAAGCAGCCCGACAATGCGGCTTTAAAGAATACAGCACTTTCGTCCGCGCCTATAAGCGCCAGTTCAGCAAAGTCCCAAGTCAGGAAACCTGTTGATTTCCTTCTTTCGGTATACTATAATGTTATCAACTGAAAAGAGCGAAAGATTTTTCACAAGGAGGTACACGATATGTTTTCATGGAAAGAATTATATTTTGGAACAGATTTTAAAGAATACACCAGAATCAGAAACATTCTGGAAGCTAACCAAATCCCTGCTAAAACTCAGGTAACAAACACAAGAAGCCGAATGTCCGGTGACCTTCCCCTCGGTGGAAATCCTGCAGTTCTTGACTCCGCAGGTCAGAAAAACCTTAACGATGAATACAAGATTCTCGTAAAAAAACAGGATTGGGAAAATGCGAAGTATCTCATTTCCTCAAGAAAATAAATTCAAGAGCCAATACACGGAAGCTATCCGATGCATTGGCTCTTTATTTAATCGTATGAAATTCTTTATTTCGCTTTCTTCCTGGCTGTCGCGCAGTAAATCACAAAGGCAAGCAGCACAAGGGCAACTACCATCCATCCTGCAAGCATCTTCATACCAAGAGGCTGGAATTTGTCATAGTATCCTTTCAGATAAATAACAATAATAATTGCCGGAATCACATAGGATACATATCCTTTCAGAGAGGACGGAAATTTCAGTCCCTCACCTGCATTGGCTTCTTTAAGGAAATTATCCCAGCCCCAGCCATTCTTTCTTGTACAGAAAAGAAGATAACCGAGACTTCCAAGAGGAAGCAGGTTGTTGGATACAATGAAATCCTCCAGATCCATAATCGTGCTTCCTGCGCCAAGAGGCTGGAAGCCGGAGAGGATATTAAATCCAAGCACACACGGAATACTCAGCACGATCACTGTACCTGCACAGACAAGAACACTCTTCTTACGTGACCAGCCTTTGCTGTCCATGTTAAACACGATCAGATTCTCAAATACTGCAATAATCGTAGTCAGAGCTGCAAAAGTCAGAAACAGGAAAAACAGGCTGCTCCACCATCTTCCGCCGCTCATCCGCACAAAAATATTCGGCAGTGTAATAAAAATCAGACTTGGACCTGCATCCGGCTGAATCCCGAAAGCAAAGCAGGCAGGAATGATAATAAATCCCGCTGTCAGCGCAACAAAAGTATCCAGAATTGTAATACTTACCGCTTCTCCTGTAAGGCTTCTGGAACGATCCAGATAGCTTCCGAAAATCAGCATAGCGCCGATACCGATAGACAGGGTAAAAAACGCCTGACTCAGAGCTGCAAATACCACATTTCCGATTCCGCTTTCCACCATCTTATTGAAATCAGGCACTAAATAAAAACGAACACCTTCTGCCGCATTATCCATAAGAAGGGAATGAACTGCCAGAACTACCATAATGACCATCAAAGCAGTCATCATAACCTTGGTAATCTTTTCGATTCCATTCTGCAGTCCGAAGTAACATACCAGAAAACCGATGATGCAGATAATAACCATCCACAAGCCCATTGTCGGCGCATCGCCAAGCATCTGGTTAAAAGCATTGTTGATTCCTTCAGAATCCAGTCCTGCAAAATCGCCGCGGACGCTCTTAAAACAGTAATACATCATCCAGCCGCCGACTGTAGTATAAAACATCATCAGCATATAGCAGCCGATTGTTCCGATGTGTCTCAGGGAACTCCATGCAGTCCCCTTAGGTGCAAGCACATCAAAGCATTTCGCAACGCTTCGCTTACTTCCCCGTCCTACTGCGAACTCGCAGACCATGACGGGGATTCCCATAATAAGCAAAAACAAAAGATAAATCAATATGAAGGCTGCTCCTCCATACTCCCCGCAGATATACGGGAATTTCCAAACATTGCCAATACCTATCGCGCATCCTGCTGACACGAGGATAAATCCAAGGCGTGAACCGAAAGACTCTCTTTTCATGCCTTTGCCGCCTTACGTCCACAACACTGTTTATATTTCTTTCCGCTTCCGCAAGGACACGGATCGTTTGGATATACTTTAATCTCTTTTCTCTGAATCGGCTTCTTCACAGAACTGTCGTCCTTATTTGTACCGGTAACCTTGGCTACCTGCTCACGCTCAAGCTTCTGCTCTACGTGTACATGGTAAAGCATACGGAGCGTATCCTCCTGAATCGCGCTGATCATGTTGTTGAACATATCAAAAGCGCTCATCTTATATTCTACAACCGGATCTCTCTGTCCATATGCGGCAAGACCGATACCCTGACGGAGAATTTCCATATCGTCGATGTGATCCATCCACTTGCTGTCAATGCTCTTAAGAAGAACAACACGCTCAAGCTCACGAAGCTGCTCCGGTTCCGGGAACTCAGCCTCTTTTGTCTCATAGAGCTTCACAGCTTCTTCTTTGATGATATGCTTCATCTCATCTTTTCTCTTACCTTTCACAGATTCCACAGTGAGAGGTTCGATCGGAATAATCTGAATGAGAGTTCCGTTAAACTGATCCAGATCCCACTCTTCTGCATCCACATCATCGGAGAAGCACATATCCACATAAGTATCTACTGTATCTGTAATCATCTTATAAACTGCATCGCGCATGTTCTCTCCATCAAGAACCTGACGGCGCTCTTTGTAGATAATCTCACGCTGCTCATTGTTAACCTGGTCATAATCGAGAAGATTTTTACGGATACCAAAGTTGTTAAACTCAATCTTTTCCTGTGCCTTCTGAATTGCATTGGAAAGCATTTTATGCTCAATCTGCTCGTTTTCAGCTACGCCAAGAGAAGTAAATACCTTCATCAGACGCTCGGAACCGAACAGACGCATTAAATCGTCCTCAAGAGAGATGTAGAAACGGGACTCACCCGGGTCACCCTGACGACCGGAACGTCCGCGGAGCTGGTTATCAATACGTCTGGACTCGTGACGCTCTGTACCGATAATCTTAAGACCGCCGGCCTCTCTTGCCACATCGTCAAGCTTAATATCTGTACCACGGCCAGCCATGTTAGTAGCAATGGTAACTGCTCCCGCCTGACCTGCCTGCGCAACGATTTCCGCCTCAAGTTCATGGAATTTCGCATTCAATACATTATGCGGGATACCTTCGCGTCTGAGCATCTTACTCAGGAGTTCGGAAGTTTCGATTGTAATAGTACCGACCAGTACAGGCTGTTTCTTTGCATGAGCCTCAACAACAGATCTTACAACTGCGTTGAATTTCTCTTTCTTTGTCATATACACAGCATCTTCATGGTCAACACGGATAACCGGTTTATTCGTCGGAATGGCAACAACGTCCATACCATAGATATCACGGAACTCTTTCTCTTCTGTGATAGCTGTACCTGTCATACCGCCTTTTTTATCATATTTGTTAAAGAAGTTCTGGAATGTGATTGTTGCAAGAGTCTTGCTCTCACGTTTAATCTTTACATGCTCCTTGGCTTCAATTGCCTGATGGAGTCCGTCGGAATAACGGCGTCCCGGCATGATACGTCCTGTAAATTCGTCTACAATAAGAATCTCGTCATCTTTTACAACATAGTCCTGATCCTTATGCATCAGATTGTGCGCACGGAGCGCAAGAATAATATTGTGCTGGATTTCCAGATTCTCAGGATCTGCAAGGTTCTCGATGTTGAAGAATTTCTCTACTTTATGAACACCCTGCTCTGTAAGATTGACAATCTTATCCTTCTCATTTACAACGAAATCGCCTGTCTCAACAACTTCCTCGCCCATGATAGCTGCCATCTTCGTCATTTCATGGCTGGCCTCACCACGCTCCAACTGTTTCGCAAGAATGTCACATGCTTCATAAAGCTTGGTGGATTTACCGCTCTGACCGGAAATAATAAGAGGTGTACGCGCCTCGTCGATCAGAATGGAGTCAACCTCGTCAATGATACAGTAGTGAAGATCTCTCTGTACAAGCTGCTCTTTGTAAACAACCATGTTATCACGAAGGTAGTCGAATCCCAGTTCGTTGTTTGTTACATAAGTAATATCGCATCCGTATGCTGCACGGCGCTCTTCCGGTTTCATGTCATTTAAAACACAGCCGACTGTCAGACCGAGGAATTCATGCACCTGTCCCATCTCGTCCGCATCTCGTTTCGCAAGATAGTCGTTGACAGTTACGACATGAACGCCCTTGCCTTCCAGAGCATTTAAGTAAGAAGGCAGTGTAGCTACCAGAGTCTTACCTTCACCTGTACGCATCTCTGCAATACGGCCCTGATGAAGGATAATACCGCCGATTAACTGTACTCTGTAGTGTTCCAGACCCAGTACACGCTTAGCAGCTTCTCTTACAACAGCAAACGCTTCCGGAAGAAGGTCATCCAGTGTTGCGCCCTCTTCCAGACGTTTCTTAAATTCTCTTGTTTTATCTCTCAGTTCCTCGTCAGTTAATTTCTGCATTTCAGGACGAAAACTCTCAGTTTTTTCAACCTGAGACATGATACGCTTAACTTCGCGCTCACTTCTTGTCCCGAAAACCTTTGAAAACATTCCCATGGCTTACTCCCTGTCTATTATATTTGCGGACTTTGTTCCGAAATCCGGTATATCCGCTTTATTAATTGGAATCATCGCGTTTACTCCCTCCAGTTTCCGCTATATCGGTCTGTGGGATTCTGTGTAAACTAAATCTAGTCTATTCTAACACTTTCCGCCACGGAAAACAATAAAATTTTGGTGAATTCGGAATTTACCTTTATCTAACCTTGCGTTTTCATTTGCGGCTATGCTATGATAGGAAAAAATCAGAGTAATAAAGAGGTTATTTTTATTGAAGAAAAAAGAAATGTTATTTATTGGCAGTATCCTGGTTCTGGCAATGGTTCTCTGGCTGGGCATGTCTTTTTTTAGAAAAGGAGATTACGGAACCATCCGCATCACAGTAGACGGTGAGGAATACGGCGTCTACTCTCTTGGTGAAGACTGCACAATCGAGATTAACGATACCAATGTCTGTGAGATTAAAGCCGGAAGTGTGCATATGATTCACGCCACCTGCCCTGACAAACTTTGCATAAAGCAAAAAGCCATTGACAAAGAGGGCGGGTCCATTATCTGTCTTCCCAACAAAGTTATGATAGAAGGAGAAAAAACTGCAGAACTTGATGCAGTGACTTAATCGGCATATGAAATCAAAACTTGCGTATCTCGGTCTTTTTTCAGCCGTTGCCATTATTTTTGGCTACGTGGAATCTCTGATTCCGTTTTTTATGGGAATCCCCGGTATTAAGCTGGGGCTTGCCAATCTGGCTGTACTCTTTCTTTTACAGAAATATTCCGCAAAGGAGGCAGCTCTCGTCTCTGTGGTGCGGATTCTTGTCATCGGATTCATGTTCGGCAACCTGTTCAGCATTCTCTACAGTCTGGCCGGGGCATTTTTAAGCCTTACAGTTATGACACTGATGATAAAAAAGACGGATTTCAGTCTCATTGGCGTCAGCGTGGCAGGCGGAATCGCCCACAATGTAGGGCAGCTCATCATCGCCATGCTTACAGTCAGCAGCCTGAATCTGATTTACTATGCGCCGGCGCTTTTGATATCCGGCGTTATAACAGGTATCGTAATCGGAAAATTAACCGAAGAAGTTGCAAAAAGAATCCCCTCCGGAGCATGATTCCGAAGGGGATTTCTTATAATACTTTCATTCACTTAAAATTCTGGTTCAATCAGACCATAGGTGTTGCCTTTACGTTTATAAACAACATTTACCTGCTCTGTCTCTGCGTTATAGAATACGAAGAAATTGTGTCCCAGAAGTTCCATCTGTACGCAGGCATCTTCCGGATACATTGGCTTGATACCGAAGCGTTTCGTACGGATAATCTTCACTTCTTCATCTTCCTCGTAATCTTTGTCCAGATATGCTTTCTGGAAGTTTCCCGGTTCCTGCTGTCTGTCTACGATTTTATTCTTGTATTTACGAAGCTGACGCTCGATAACCTCCTCTACCAGGTCAATTGAGACATACATATCGTTGCTCACCTGTTCGGAACGGATAATATTTCCCTTTACAGGAATTGTAACTTCGATCTTCTGTCTTTCTTTTTCGACACTCAATGTTACGATAATTTCGGTGTCAGGAGTGAAATACCTCTCCAGTTTCCCAAGCTTGTCTTCCACTGCTGTCTTAAGTCCTTCGGTAACTGTGATATTTTTTCCGCTGATGATATAATTCATGCTTCCATCCCCTTTGCTGTTTGATGGACTTATTATATCACATCTCCATGAATTTTAACACCTCTTTAGAAAAATTTTATATATTTTTCTGATAAGTTTTGTGCAATCGTCAAAATTCACAAAATCAAAAAGACAAAATCAGCATAATTTCTTCAGTTTTTCAAAGGGAATTTTGCCCCCAAATAAGTCTAGTGCGCTGCCAACTGTTACATCAAGACGGTTTCGCCCAAACCTACGCAAAACTTCAAGGTCCTCCATAGAGCCCACTCCTCCTGCGTAGGTAACAGGCCGTTTTGTATAAGCGCTCAAAAGAGAAGCCAGCGCTGTTTCCACTCCCCGCGCTTTTCCTTCCACATCTACCGCATGTACCAGAAATTCGTCACAGAACTCTCCCAGTCTTTCTAATGCTTCCGGCGTAACCTTCACATCTGTGAACTTCTGCCAGCGGTCTGTCACAATATAGTAGTCATCCCCTTTTTTACGGCAGCTCAAATCCAGAACAAGGCGCTCTCTGCCTGCAGCATGCACCATCTTTTCAAGATTTTCCCATGAAATCTGTCCGTTTTTGAACACATAAGAAGTCACGATTACATGGCTTGCCCCTGCGTCAAGATATTCAGAAGCGTTCTCCGGATTCACACCGCCGCCAAGCTGCAGCCCTTTCGGATAAGCCTTAAGAGCCCCAAACGCCTGCTGCCTGGTACTCTCATAAAAGGGGGATTCCCTTCCGTTTAAAAGGATTACATGACCTCCCTTCAGCCCAGCGCTTCGATACATCTCTGCATAAAAAGATGCATCCTGTTCTGACACAAAATTCTCAGAAGCCCTGTCGCCTGCATCCCTTAAAGTCCCTCCTACAATTTGTTTCACTTTTCCATTATGTATATCAATGCATGGTCGAAATCGCATCCACATTTCCTCGCTTTCTCTCTTTGCATTGATAATACGTCATTATAAAGAAGTTGTCCAGAGTGTATCTGAAATTTCTCTGCTTTTCGGACACACTCCGGAAAAATCTGCTGTAATGCAGTCCCCAAAATTCTGTTCACAGTAACAGAACAGGCTTCTCTTATCTTCCGTCCACTGCGTTTTCCACTGCATCTCCAGTATCCTTTACAGCATCTCCGATACCGTCTCCTATATCTCTGGCTGCATTTCCAAGCTCACCGGAAACCGTTCCATCATTATTGTTATCGTCTGTGACTGTGTTTGTGTTATCTTTGTTTCCATCCACAACATCATTGTTGCTTTCATCTGTTCCATTTTTTGTTTCTGTTTTCTCTGCGTCGCTGCGGGAATCGGCACCGTTTTCTGTATCGGTGTTTCCGTCAGTGTTTTCATTTCCGGCATTGTCGCCGGTTCCGGTATCTGTTCCCTCATCCGTTCCCAACATATCATTATCTACAGAACCGTTATCATCCGGAATCTCATCTGCCGCAGTGTCATCCATGTTCTTCTCATCCGCAGTCTTATTTTTTGTCTCATCCGCATTGTTCACTGTACCGTTATTATCATTTCCGCAGGCGGCAAACATGGCAAGGCAGCCCAGAAGCAGTACACTCATAAGAAGTCTTCTTATTTTTTTCATTGTATCGTTCTCCTTTGCTATAAGATTTATGTACTCTTAATATGTGCAATCTGCAAAAATGTATTCCGGAAGAAACTGGAAAAAAATCCAAAAAAGAAGTTCCTCTCCCTACTCAGGGAAAGGAACTTCCGAAAATTCACCCAATCACATCACTCATATCATATCTTCCCGCCGGTTTGCCTGCAAGGAATTTCGCAGCTTCTACTGCGCCTTTGCCAAAAACGGCTTTGGAATATGCGGTGTGTTTAAATTCAATTACTTCGTCAGGGCCTGCAAAAATAACTTCATGCTCCCCTACGATTGTGCCGCCGCGGACCGCGGAAATACCGATTTCTTTCTCATCGCGCATTTCGCGTCTCTGGCTTCTGTCATATGTATAATGATACTGGTTGTCCATTGCTTCATTTAAGCTGTCGGCAAGAGCCAGCGCTGTGCCGCTCGGAGCATCCAGTTTCAATTTGTGATGCTTTTCTACGATTTCCATATCAAAGCCTGCTGCTGCCAAAACCTTAGCAGCGTCCTGAATAAGCTTCAGAAGCGTATTGATTCCAAGAGACATGTTTGCAGATTTCAGAACTGCAACTTTTTTTGATGTTTCTTCTACCTTTGCAAGCTGCTCTTCGCTTAATCCGGTCGTACAAAGAACAACCGGAAGACCGCGCTTTGCGCAGTAATCGAGGAGAGCGTCTGTAGCTTTTGCAGAGGAAAAGTCAATCAGCGCATCTGCCTCTACCTGACAGTCGCTCATATTTGTAAATACAGGAAAATTATTTTTCCCCTGATCTGAAACATCAATTCCCGCAACAATTTCCGCATCCGGATCTTTTTCAACAAGGTCTGCAATCACCTGTCCCATGTGACCGTTGCAGCCGTGCATAATAATCTTTACCATATGTATCTTCCTCTCAGTCTGTCTCTCTTAAGCAAGTTTGATTCCGAAATCTTTCATGGCCTGTGCAAGTACTGCCTTGTTCGCATCTTCCATCTCAGTAAGAGGCATACGAAGCGGGCCAACTTCCATTCCCATCAGGTTCAGGGCTGCTTTTACAGGAATTGGGTTGACTTCACTGAAAAGCGCATTTACAAGCGGAATTGCCTTAAGCTGGATTTCTGCGGCGCCTTTCACATCTCCGTCCATAAATTTCTGAACCATATCGTGAGTTTCCTTCGGCGCAATATTGGATAATACGGAAATCACACCGTATCCGCCAAGGGAAAGAATCGGAAGTACCTGATCGTCGTTTCCGGAATATAATTCCAGACATCCGTCTGCCATAGACATTAACTGAGCAACCTGAGATAAATTTCCGCTTGCCTCTTTGATACCTACGATATTTTTTACATTTTTGGCAAGCTTCACTGCTGTAGCCGGCTGGATGTTGCAGCCTGTACGGCTTGCTACATTATACATAATGATCGGTGTTTCCGGAACAGCCTCAGCAATTGCTGTGTAATGCGCGATCAGACCATTCTGTGTTGCTTTATTGTAATAAGGAGTTACGACTAAAAGTGCATCTGCACCATAGGAAGCTGCCTCTTTCGACATCATAATCGCTGTTTCTGTACAATTAGAACCTGTACCTGCAATGACAGGAACACGCTTCGCAACCTTGTTAATTGTAAACTCGATTGTCTTTAAATGTTCTCCATGTGTCATTGTAGATGATTCGCCAGTAGTTCCGCAAATAATAATCGCATCTGTGCTGTTCGCAATCTGAAACTCGATCAGTTCCTCAAGTTTCTCATAATTTACTCTGCCATTCTCATGCATCGGAGTTACGATTGCAACACCTGCGCCTTTAAAAATTGCCATTTGCCTTCCTCCTTCATTCTTCTGTGTATTATATATCCGAAAATGCAGTGCATTTCCTGTGTCTTAAAGTTTACTCATGCTCTATCTGTTCTGTTGTCAGCGTTGTAATACTGTCCACACATTCTTTCAGACCTTCCGGTATACGCCATCCTGTCAGGATAAGGTGCATACAGTCATCCTTAAGCTTCAGGATTTCTTTGAGCGCCTCTTCTGTGGTGATTCCATAATCCAGAAGTCCAAGAATCTCATCAAGCAGCAGAAAATCACATTCCTGGGTCGCAATTACCTTTCTTGCAAAATTGAGGGCATTGAGAATATTATTCTTCTCCTCTGCCTTCTCCTCGTCATTCAGTTCTTCGTAACATTCTTCCATCTTCTCGAAGCGGAAAATCTTGATATCAAGATTCTCAATCTCCTCCAGAAATTCCAGCTCACGGCGCTCCTTGCCTTTCAGAAACTGAATGATAATCACACTTTTGCCCTGTGCCGAAGCCTTCAGGCACTGGCCGACAGCCAGAGTTGTCTTGCCTTTCCCGCCTCCGCAGTAAACTTCAGTTAATTCTTTTCCCATAACAATTCCTCTTATCGTTTATGAATCTGGTACTTGTTTTATACATAACTGTTCAGGCCATACGAACAGCTATTATATATCTTTTATTTGCTTATATTACCTCAGAATCAGAAGAAATGCAAGATTTTCATGGATTTTTGCTTACCATCATTCAATATACTCCAGCTTGCTCACCGACACCTCATAGGCAGTCCGCTTCTGGGTTTCATTTTCACCGATACGCTTCATATACTCACGGCTCTGAATCCTGCCCCAGATCAGCACATGACCGCCCACCTCAAAGGCCGAAGCATATCTCGCATTCCTGCCCCAGCAGATGCATGGAATATAGTCTGATTTTCCGTAAGGGCGATTGACAGCAAGCAAAAGATCTGCAATTTCCCTTCCAAGAGGAGTCTTTCTGTATACCGGCGGTTTACAGATATATCCATCCAGAAAAATCTGATTCACAGGTATGGAATCATCCTCTTCCTCCACAAATTTCAGCTCTCTTGCAAAAACAGAAAGCACAAGGCGATTGCGCTTTTCTTCATGTCTGTTATAGGAGCGAAATTGTCCGTGGATTTCTATGTATTCTCCAACGTAATCCTGTGTCACATCCACAAGCCGTTCAGATACCATGACCGGAATCCTGTCCTCGGAATCACTTAAACGCTTCACCAGAAGCTCCGTCATATAGAAGCCCTCCCCGAAAACCTGGTGACTGAACGAAAAGCCGGCAGCGATTTTCCCCATAACCGATACCTGATTGTTTTCAATAATTTTATCTGCCATAATGTAGTTCTCCTTCCTCTTTGTACCCTGTCTTGTATTTTTTTCTATATATGTCTATGTACAAGCTGAAAAATTTAGAACTATTTTTTCAGGAATTTTTCGGGGAACACCTTGTAATCTTTTTAAAATGTGGTAAACTTTAACTTCGGAAAAGTAACTGAAAAAATACATTAATATAGAAAGAACACATGCAGCCCTAAAGCTGCAATGAAAAAGAAAGGATTTCAATTTATGAAGACAAAACGCGAAGACGTACGTAACGTAGCCATTATCGCCCACGTTGACCACGGCAAAACTACTCTGGTTGACCAGCTCCTGAAACAGAGCGGTGTATTCCGTGAAAATCAGGAGGTTCAGGAACGTGTCATGGACTCCAATGACATTGAGCGTGAGCGCGGTATCACGATTCTGTCAAAAAATACAGCCATTCATTATAAAGGTACAAAAATCAACATCATCGACACACCCGGACATGCCGATTTCGGCGGCGAGGTTGAACGTGTCCTGAAAATGGTTAACGGTGTTATCCTTCTTGTAGACGCCTTTGAGGGCGCCATGCCTCAGACTAAATTTGTCCTCAAAAAAGCTCTTGAGCTTGACCTCCACGTAATTGTCTGCATCAATAAGATTGACCGTCCGGAGGCTCGTCCTGACGAGGTAATTGATGAAGTTCTTGAACTTCTTATGGACCTTGAAGCTTCTGACGAACAGCTTGACTGCCCGTTCCTCTATGCTTCCGGCAAAGCAGGTCATGCAGTTCTTGACTTAAACGATACTCCAAAAGATATGACTCCTCTGTTTGAAACAATCCTGAAATATATCCCGGCTCCGGAAGGCGATCCGGATGCAGATACTCAGGTTCTTATCAGCACCATCGACTACAATGAATATGTGGGACGTATCGGTGTCGGCAAGGTTGAAAACGGTAAAATCGCAGTGAATCAGGAGCTTACCCTTCTGAACCACCATGACCCTGACAAACGTCAGAAAGTAAAAATCAGCAAGCTTTATGAATTCGACGGCTTAAATAAGGTTGAGGTAAAAGAATCCTCCATCGGTTCTATCGTTGCGATTTCCGGTATTTCCGATATCCATATCGGTGATACGCTCTGCGGCGGAGACCATCCGGAATCTATTCCTTTCCAGAAGATTTCAGAGCCTACCATTGCCATGAACTTCCTTGTAAATGACAGCCCGCTTGCAGGTCAGGAAGGAAAATATATCACTTCCCGCCATCTTCGCGACCGTCTTTACCGCGAACTTAATACAGATGTCAGCCTCCGTGTAGAAGATACTGATTCTACAGAATGCTTCAAGGTTTCCGGCCGTGGAGAGCTTCATCTGTCTGTCCTCATTGAAAATATGAGACGCGAGGGATATGAATTTGCCGTAAGTAAACCGGAAGTTCTTTACCGTACAGATGAGCGCAACAAAAAGCTTGAACCTGTGGAAATCGCTTATGTTGATGTTCCGGAAGAATTTTCCGGCACAGTTATCCAGAAGCTCAGCGAGCGTAAGGGTGAACTTCAGGGTATGAGTACAGCCAGCGACGGTTCTGTTCGCCTTGAGTTTAACATTCCATCCCGTGGTCTGATCGGTTTCCGCGGTGAATTCCTGACTTCCACCAAGGGTACCGGTATCCTTAATACTATTTTTGACGGCTACGCGCCTTATAAAGGTGATTTCCAGTACCGTAAACAGGGCTCTCTGATTGCTTTCGAAGCAGGTGAAACCGTTACCTACGGTCTGTTTTCCGCTCAGGAGCGCGGTACTCTGTTTGTAGGCCCCGGAGAAAAAGTATACAGCGGTATGGTTATCGGTCAGAACGGTAAAGCAGAGGATATCGAACTTAATGTATGTAAGACAAAACATCTTACCAATACACGTTCCTCTTCTGCCGACGAAGCCTTAAAGCTTACTCCTCCGCGTGTTTTAAGCCTTGAGCAGTCCATTGACTTCATTGATTCAGACGAGCTGCTTGAAGTAACTCCTACAAGCCTCCGAATCCGCAAGAGAATCCTCGATCCAAGAGAACGTAAGAGAGCAGCATTCAGAAAGAACGGCTGATTTCAAATATGCCAAACGGGAGCCTGATGGCTCCCGTTTATTTTTGTTCTATATTCCTGATAAAACCCACGTAGGTGACAATGAAATAAACTACATAAATTCCCAAAAATAACGCGGCGCTTTCTGCAAAAAAGATGCCTGCCGATACCGGTACTCCTGTCAGCAAAACGAATTTTCCACTTGCAAAAAGTATCATTTTTCCGCTTATAACCATAGCCAGCAACGCCGGACAAAGGTAATATGCCACAAGCTGTTTCGCCACAAGTCCACGTATTTTTCTGCTTCCCACTCCAAGTTTTTTCAGAACCTCATACCGCTCTTTATGCTTGGCTGAATCGCTTAACTGCTGTACGGAAAGCACTGTTACAGCCACGCAGACAAATACAAGACCTATGTAAAAGAAAGGGATAATAACCGATGCCAGCATGTATTTTACTTCCGGAATCAGATTATCACGAACAAGATTGACTGCCGCATAAGTCACAATATTATCAGAACCAAAGCACAGCCCCTTGTCTATAAAGTGTCCCAAAAACTCTACTTCTGACTCTGTCTTTCTTTCAATGGAATCCAGTTTCAACTGCAGGTCTTCAGGCGCCTGTCCTTTTATCTCTGCCGTCAGCTCCGAATAATACGGTTTCATACGCCCCAGAACTTCATCCGGAACTACAATAACATAGTCTGCTCCATTGTGCCCGTCCTGTGAAAAATACTCTGTATAAATCCCTTTACACACAAGAGTATCTTTTCCATTTGCATCTGTAACTGTAATCCCCTGCGCCATATCTTTCAGCTCTTTTCCAAGCCTTGGCTTCATATGAATCAGATATTCTCTGCACCCTAATTCCACCCCTTCATATCCCAGAATTTCACGGAGATGATTGTAGTCGGAAATTCCCATATAGGTATCATATCTGTAATAAGTTCCATCTTCCTCCAGCATTTCACAAATTTCTTTTTCCTTGGGGCTGCCGTCTTTATTTACATACATTCCTCCCCATGCTGTCTGGTTATTCGTAAGCATCCATCTGTTTGCCTGATCCGTCTCATCTGTATAAATATGATAAGAATAAAAACTTTGCAAATCTGTATTCTGCTCAATAATTTTCTTTTCCTCTTTGAAATCTGCCTGAGGGTCTGAACTGTATATCTGTATGTCAAAAGGGAATTTCCCCTTTAGTACCGTTGTTTCATAGGAGCTGAACATCAGTGCCACAGAAGCTCCCATAAGAGCCAGTGTAAAAAGTGAGGTAAGCGTTCCCATGGTAAACTGCATGGTGCGTACCTTCGAAGCAAACTGACGGAGAAGAAACAAATTCTGTCCTTTATATATTCCGTTTCCATGTTTCCGCACATAACAGATAATCCAGGCAGAAATCCCTGTAAAAAACAGATAAATGGTAAGAACAAGCCCTATCAGGAAAAAGAGGATTTCTCCGACGCTGGAAAGAGAGCCAAATAACGCCCAAAACGCCAGAATAAAAAGGACCGACAATGGAAATAGAATTCTTTTTACACTCTCATGCTTTTCTTTTATTTCTTCGTTCTTTCTTTTTGCATTCATAAGACTGCTAATGTTCATCCTGCGAAATTTGCGTCTGCAGCTAATAAGTGCCAGAAGATAACATCCGCCGTAGCAAAGAACTGTCATAAGAATCGTCCAGATATTAAAGCTTATCTGAATCTTATATTCCATATACACCATAGCGGACATGACTGCCAGAAGCACCTGCTGAAACAGGATTCCAAGAGGAATACCGACAATAAAGGAAAGGGCTCCCAGAAGGATATTTTCTCTCATATAAAGTCTGGAAATCGTTTTCTTTTTCATTCCCAGAAGCATATAAATACCAAATTCCGCACTTCTTTTTTCCAGCATGAAATGTACCATATAATTAATCAGCCATGCTACAATCAGGACAATAAAAACCGTCGCCATCCCAAGCATAGCTTTCATCATAATCGCCATTTCCGACGTTTCCATCACATTTTGAAAAATCAGGCTGTTAAAAGCATACATCAAAGCAGTCACCACAGTCATGGTGAGTGTATACACAAGATAATCCCCTGCAGAACGCTTCATATTTCGAAAAGCAAGCTTACCTAGCATCGGACAGCTCACCTCCTGTCAGAGACAAAACGTCCAGAATTTCCTGAAGAAATTCCTTCCGGCTCCTGCTCCCCCGAATTAACTCATAAAAGATTTTCCCATCCTTCAGGAACAGAATCCGGCTGCAATAGCTTGCAGAAAAAGCATCATGGGTAACCATCAGAATGGTCGCTCCCATCTGCTGATTCAGATTCGTAAATGTATTCAGAAGAATCTGGGAAGAACGGGAATCCAGAGCTCCCGTAGGCTCGTCTGCCAGCAGAAGTTTGGGGTGATTTACCAGAGCTCTTGCACAGGCACAGCGCTGTTTCTGTCCTCCGGATACCTGATAGGGAAATTTTCCTTTGATATCTTCAATATTGAGAAGTTTCATAATCTGGCTGCATTCTTTCTGAATCTCCTTCTTTTTTCTTCCCTGAAGAGTCAGTGCAAGGATAATATTCTCCTCAATTGTAAGGGTATCCAAAAGATTATACTCCTGAAATACAAATCCCAGATTATCTTTTCTGAAATCAGAAAGCTGATTTTCATTCATCTCTGTAATGTCTGTTTTGCCGTAATAAATATGTCCGGCTGTCACACGGTCAATCGTTGCAAGCATATTCAGAAGAGTTGTTTTTCCGCTTCCGGAAGCTCCCATAATGCCTGTAAACTCTCCCTTTCCAATAGAAAAGCTTACACGGTCAATAGCCTTTGTCACATTGGAACCATTGCCATAATATTTCTCAATATCACATACCCGAATATAATCGTCCATGAATTTCCTCTCCTTTTTAAATACATTGTTTATAAATGAATCATACTCTGAATCAGCCTGTAGTTGTATAGAGATAGCTTGCAGTTATCTTACAGTTTCGTAAGATAACTGCTGACCGGAAATTCAAGAAAGATTGTTGTACCCTGCCCGTACACAGATTCTGCATAAATGCGGATACCCAGCTTTGTGCATAATTTTTTGCAGAGATAAAGCCCCATTCCAGTGGAACGCTGATGGTTTCTGCCGTTTGTTCCGGTGAAACCCTTGTCAAAAATTCTTCCAAGTTCCTCCTGCTGTATTCCTGTTCCATTATCCTGAAAAGCAAGGGTCACACCGCCGGTCTGCTTTTTTGTATAAATTTGAAAAACAGGGCTTTCACTTCGGTATTTGACACTGTTAAGAATAAGCTGATTCAAAACGAAAAGAATCCATTTTTTGTCTGTAAAAGCACAATCTTCACATTTCACCTCTGCTCTGACACCATTTTGAATAAGGAGAAGACGATTCTGCTCCAGAACCTCGTTTACTATCTCCCGCAGGTTTGTCTCCTGTATCAGATAATCTTTATAAACTTCATCCGAGCGGGCATAGTAAAGCGCCATTTCCACATAGTTTTCTATTTTTCGGTTTTCCAGACAAATAGTCCAAAAAATTTCTCTTGTCTCTTCCTCTGTCTTTATCCCTTTTCTTCCGTTTTCGCCAAGAAGAGCGATTCCGGTAATTGGCGCTTTTACCTCATGGACCCAGCTTTCAATATATTCTCTGTAATCTTTCTGGGCATCCTCTATTTTTCGAATCCTCTCAATAACAGATTTATTGGATTTGCGAATCAGTTCACGGTAGAGTCTGTCCTCCAGAACAGGAGAGTCCGGAAGCAGTTCCCCAAGAAGATAACGCTGGTCTATTTTCTCCAGAATATGCTCTGCCTCCCGAAAAAAACGATTCCTTTTCAGATAGGTCACAAGCAGCCAAAGCAAAAGGATAAGTCCCCAGAATATCAGGATTAAAAATATATTTTCCCCGCTGTATCCTGTAACTTTAAGAAAACCTGCAAGAATCGCCATGCAGGTCAGGTGGAGAAGCAAAAGAAGTCCCTTATCTTTCAAAAAATCACGAATGGTCATATCCGATATCCAATCCCCCTCTTTGTCTCAATAAAATCTTCTATTCCAATCTCTTTTAACTTTTCTCTGATTCTGGCAATATGTACGCTTAATGTATTATCATCAATGAAAATCTGATTTTCCCAAAGATATTCTACCAGATCCATGCGCGCCACAAATTCTCCTGCATGGAGAAACAGAAGATGAAGGATTTTAAGTTCATTTTTTGTCAGTTCTATCTGCTTTTCCCCAAAGGTCAGACAGCATCTGGAAAGATCCAGTTGTCCTCCCTTATGTGTATATACGGTATTCTCCCTTAATGCCGTTCCCTTTGTTCTCTTCAGGACCGCGGCAATCCGCGCAAGAAGAATCGGAGCCTGATACGGCTTTGTAATATAATCATCACCGCCTTTTAATATTCCGGTAAGCTCATCCATAGAGTCTGTCCGGCTGGTGAGAAAAATCACCGGAATCTCAGACACAGCCCGAATCTGTGTACACACCTCAAATCCGGAAATTCCCGGAAGGTTCACGTCCAAAAGAATGAGGTCAGGATTTGCCTTTTTTATCAGCTCCGGCAAATTTTCGAAGTCCTCTGCCGCAGTCACCCGGTACATGGAATTTTCCAGAAGAATTTTCAGCTCCCTGCGAATAATCAGCTCGTCCTCTGCGATAAAAATATGCATTACTGCCCTTCCTTTCTCAATATCTGTCTGCTCCTGCTCCGTTTGGTTTCCACTCCTGTGCAAACAGGAGATTCACTGCTGCCTCGTAATCACTGAAGTGCTGTGATTTTTTTATTTTCTTTGCAGGCTTCTCGTAATTGGAAAACTCCGGCGCCATGTAATTCCACAGCTCTTTCATCCGGAAGAGAACATTTCTTTCCCCTGAAAGAATTTCCTGATACTGCGAATAAATGCGGTCATGGAATGCACGAAGCTTCTTTTTGTCCGGCGCTTTGCCATCACGGATTTCATCCAGAAGTCCGGGATTTGCAATGATTCCTCTGCCAAACATGAAAATTTCTGTCTGAGGGAACTGTTCTGTGAAGTTCTTATAATCTTCTTTTGTAAAAAGGTTTCCATTGTATCCTACAGGCATGGAGAGCCGCTCTGTCCCTTGCCGGAACAGTTCAAGACGGGGCTTTCCTTTGTAGTGATCTTTCAAAAGCCTTGGGTGAATAACCAGCTCCTTAATCGGATATTTTTCATAAATATCCATGAGATATTCCCAGTCTTCTTCATAGTCTGTCCCCACTCTTGTTTTTATGGAAATCTCCATATCAAGACCGGAGTAAACACTATCCAGAAATGCATCCAGCTTCTCTGGCTCTCCCAGAAAACCTGCTCCTTTTCCCTTCGCAGTAACTGTACCTGACGGACATCCAAGGTTCAGATTTATTTCTTTATGACCATATTCATCCCTCAGAATCTTTGCCAACTGGATAAAGTCCTCTGCATTATTTCCAAGAATCTGAGGAATCACGGTCAATCCTTCGTTTGTCTCCGGAGACACCTCCCGTATCTCCTTGGCGCTTAACCGCTTATTCTGCTTTGCAGCCAGAAACGGGGTGAAATATTTATCCATAGGATGATAAAATTCCTGATATGCTTTCCTGTAAATATGATTTGTTATGCCTTCCATTGGCGCCATATAATCTTTGTATGTCATGTAGTTTGTCCTCTTTTTTATAAATTATGGGATTATCATAGCATGATTTATTTTCTCCGTAAAGACAAGTCTGTTGTCAAAGAAAGCGGACAACAACAGTCCTGCTTTATGAACTGCTCTGTCCGCCATCTTTCTTACTCTGTATTTCATTACAAGAATAGTTTATGCAATTTCGTATTCCTTCAAAAGCTTATCTCTATACTCTTTATCCTCTGTAATACGGCGAAGGTCTTCCAGACGGTTTTCATCTAAAAGCTTCCCTGTAAGTTTCGCCATCTGCTCTGCGCCAAGAACCTTTCCCTCTGATCTGCCTTCTAATCTGCCTTCTATCCTTCCATCGCTTTTTCCTTTTTTTACACCATCATCAAATATCATCTGACCAAGCCTTGTCATATAGAACACCTCCTTGATGTCATCCAGATCTTTTCCTTCCAGAAATTTATCCGCCAGCGTATAAAGAATTGCCATTGTTTTCTCCGCTGCTATCGTCTGGCTCTGCCTCGCTATCTGCAGCGCGTTTTTTATCGTTGTTTTCTTATTTTCATTCCCGCACATCAAAGGCGTAAGCGACAACTGTGCAAAATCCTCCTCTGTCAGCTTCTCGCCGCTTTTCTGCTTATTCCGCAGCCTGTCAAGAACTTCTTCTGCATCCTTCTCTTTTAAATATATCGCCTGAACCCTGTATACGTTAATTCCACAATTAATCTCTGTAACAGTATTTGTAATCCCTCCCGAATATATTACATATGTAATCACATCTTTTCCCTGCTGATGGGAAAAAACAGCCTCATACGCCCGAAAGCGCCGTAAGTCTGCTTCTTTCTTGTCCGTAGTCTGGAACTCAAAATGCACATACTTATTTTCTGTTGTAAGAAATGTAAAATCCATATATAATTTTGTTATTGTAAGCTCCACCAGTTCTGTCTGACTTACGTCCACAAATTCATAAGGAACTCCCAATGTTTTGAGAAGAGAATCACGAAAATACTCAAATCCCATTTTCATAATTGCATCTTCATGGTTACTGTTTGACATCTGACATAAGACACCTCATTTTCTCCTTTTATATCGTCGTCTTATGTATCCCAAATACGTTTTTCTCTTCGCTTCTCATCTATTCCATTCGAATCTTTTGTAAAATATAACGGTTTATTCATCCCCGCTATATACATACCTCCCGATACCTGTATCATAGCATGATTTATTTTCTCCGTAAAGCTGTCACAAAAGAGTATCCGCTTTTTCTTTAATCTGTTTAAAATCCCGTTTTGCTTCTTCCATCTTCGCAGGGTCGCGCAGAATTGCAGATGGGTGATAAACTGCAGTCAGCCATGTATTTTTTCGATATAAAAAGGTTCCGTGCTCTCTTGTAATACGGTAATCAGGCTTGATGATGCGCTGTGCTGCAATTCTGCCAAGACAGACAATCACCTTGGGCTTCAGAAGAAGCGTTTCATATTTCAGATAAGGAATACAGGCTTCCTGCTCCTGAGGAAAGGGGTCGCGATTGTGAGGCGGATGGCATTTCACCACATTTGTAAGATAAATTTCTTCTCTGCTCATACCAACACTTTCCAACAGCTCATCGAATACCCTGCCGGACGGTCCTGTAAAGGGAATCCCGTCCCTGTCTTCGCTGTTTCCCGGCGCCTCTGCAATAAACATGATTGGAGACTCTAAATTTCCTCTCCCCATCACAGATTTATTTCGCGTAGCCGCCAGAGGGCAATGCCCGCAATTGTCAACAAAATGCTTTAATTCCTCATATGTATACATAGTTTCTCTCCGTTCCTTTTAAAAATGTGCAAAAATTCTCGCCTGTTTCTAAGCCCGAACCTCCTGTTTTCTGATACATGCATACGCTCCTGTCAGAGCAATCAGCGCAAATATCAGACCAGACACTACAAGCCTTGATACAGATGCAGAAGTGAAGAAACCAATAATCGCTCCGCTGATTTTCCCCCAGAAAGAATCCGGCGCTTCCATATGCGCAGAAAAAATACGCGGTCCTGCCATACAAAGAGCCATCCATAAAATCCAAAGCGTTACTCCGGCAATTTTTCCAAACCGCAGCCAGAGTGCAGCGCACAGGCTTCCTGTAAAAATCTCGCACAAAACAGCAGGAACTCCATATTTCAGCACAGAAGAAACAGATTCCCAAAATCCCGCTTTCATAACCATATCAGGAAAAAACAGTTTCCATGCAAATATTTCCAGCGGACTTACTGCCGCCAAAATAAGCAGAGCTGCCAAATGAAGCGCCAGCGTATTCAACATATGAGCCAGAAAAAAGTTCTTTCTGGATGTTCCCATAGAAACAGAAAGATTGAAATGCATCATAAACTGTACTACCGATAAAATCAGAAGAATTAAAAGCCCCAATACCGCTGATAAAATGATACCCACAGGTATAAAATTTCCCTGAGGATTGGAATAACAGCTTCCGGCTCCAAAGCCAAAACCTACAAGTACCAAAACTATCTCTATCACATAAACAAATATCATATCTCTCCAACTGATTTGAAACTGTTTTTTTATTTCCCCGATCATTATTTCCGCCTCCTTATCTTGTCAGATATCCTTTCCCAACTTTCCTGTCACTGAATCTTTTTCTCCGGTTTCAACGCTCCTGCTTACAGCCGCACCTCAGTTCTTCTCATCAATCTCCATGCTATGAAACAGCAAACACCGAAAATCAGTATCCCCAAAACCAAAACAGCAAGCCCCAGAGAGGATGAAGATAAAAACTCCAGATTCTTCATATTTAAGTTTTTCATTGCCGCTGATTTTGTCACCCCTGCAAACATTACGGCAAAACCTGCAATACCCGAAACACCTACAAATGTCAACATAAAAATCACCGCCCCTTTTGTCCCGAATCGAAGCACAATACCGCCAAACAGCATTCCCAGACCGCCCATGACCACCAGAGCCGCAAGCATAGCCGGAACATATTCGATTCCCAGCCCCAAATTTACCCCTGTAATTCTCCAGAGTACATTTACAATCAGAAATATTGCCGTCATAGTCACTGTCTCAACTGCCACAACACATCCAAATGCTTTTTTTCTCGTAAAGCCCATCGATACATAAATCGGGAAATATACTTTGCACATACTTCCTGCCATAATCGGAATAGACACCACTGCCATCATATATAAGTCCAGAGGAAACAAAAAGGAAATACCTTCTAACACAGCTCCTTCCCTCCAGAATCGTGCGGCACCGTCCATGTAGGACACAAGTATCATAAATACAGAAATCAGCATCATATAGACGCACCACTGCGCTGTCATCTTTGCTACGTATTTCCCCAATCTTACTTTTCCATCCATAGCTATTCCTCCCCGCACAGAGCTACGAAAAGCTTCTGCAGACTTGGTTTTTGCACATCAATGTCCGGATTTTGTGACAATATCTCACCCGGTCTGCAGAGAACTGTTACTCCCATGCTCCTTCCGATATGCTCCTCATGGTGAACCTCCATCCGGGAAACAGCCCGCCTTACCGCCTCCTCATGTCCGCTGACATGGAAACTTCTGTCTAAAAGCTCCTGAGTGTTTTCTTTCAACAAAATTCTTCCATTGTCCACAAAGATAACTTCCTCAAAGACGTCTGCCGCCTCCTCAATAATATGGGTGGACACCACGAAAGTGCGCCCGCTTTCCACATATTCCTCCATAAGAATCCGATAAAAGCGCTCACGGGCTACCACATCAAGACCTGCTACCGGTTCATCCAGAAAAGTAAACGGCGCTTTACTTGCCAGAGCTGTGACAATCGTTACCATAGACTGCATACCCTTCGAAAGCTTTCCCAGCGCTTTCTTCTTTTCAAGACCAAATTCCCTGATAAGCTTCTCTGCCAGTTCCTTATCCCAATATGGATAAAAAGTTTCCGCTACAAACAGATAATCCTTCACCTTCAGCCCTGCAAGGCTGCTGTTGTTCATCAATGTAAGTTCTCTGGAAAAACAGATTTTCTTCAGCGTCTCGCTGTTTTCCCATACTGTTTCTCCATTCAGGGTAACGCTTCCTGCACTTGCCGGATTATGAGCTGCAAGAATTGACAAAAGTGTTGTTTTGCCTGCGCCGTTTCTTCCGATCATCCCGTAAATTTTCCCTGATTCCAAAGTCAGATTGATGCCATGAAGCACTTCTTTTTTCCCATATGTTTTCACAATATTATCTGCCCTTAATTCACTCATCTTCACTTCCTCCTTCTGCATTCTCAATCATCCCAATCAGCTCCTGTCTGGTAATTCCAAGGCTCTCTGCCTCTGCCAGAAGACTCTTTACATAATCGTCGTAAAAATGTGCTTTCCTGTCGTTCATAATCTTCTTCTTCGCTCCCTCTGCCACAAACATTCCAATTCCACGCTTCTTATACAAAATCCCCTCGTCTACCAGAAGATTGATTCCCTTCGCCGCTGTAGCCGGATTAATGGCATATAGCTTGGCCAGTTCATTGGTACTTGGGACTCTTTCCTCTTCCAAAAGGATTTCCCTTAGGATGTCCCTCTCAATCATTTCCTTTATCTGAATATAAATTGACTTCTCCTGTGTCAGAATTTCATTCAAGAATTTCACTTCCTTCCGATTTTTCTCTCCACGTTATTTAGTTCATTACTTATATAATTAACCATATCACCAATGCACTGTTTTGTCAACTCCTCAGATGTCAAAAGCAAAAAAATCCCTGTTCCGGACGACTTTTCTATCGTCAGGAACAGGGATTTGAGTTTTACTATAATCCAAACTCCTCTGCCAGTTTCTTAAACTCAGGCAGGGAATTTATAATCGTCTCGTAAGATACGCAGTATGCAAGTCTTACATAACCCGGGCAGGCAAAGGAGCTTCCCGGCACCATAAGAATATTGTATTTCTTAGCTGCTTCGCAAAATTCCTTTTCATTTGCCACAGGAGATTTCACGAAGAGATAAAATGCTCCCTCAGGCTTGATGCACTCGAAACCGCATTCCTTTAAGCCATTATACAGAGCAAGACGGTTCTTGTCATAGGAAGCCACATCAACTTCCGCATCTACACATTTCGCAATCACCTTCTGCATCAGAGACGGCGCGTTAACGCATCCGATAGTACGGTTTGCGATTGCCGCTGCAGTAATCAGGTCTTCACTTTCATCCGCCTCATCCGGAATCACAAGATAACCGATACGTTCTCCCGGCAGTGAAAGAGATTTACTGTACGAATATCCTACAATCGTATTTGCATAATACTTTGTCAGATACGGAACCTCCACACCGTCATAAGCCAGTTCTCTGTAAGGCTCATCCGAAATCAGATAAATCACACTTCCAAACTCTTTCTGTTTCTTTTCCAGAATCGCAGCCAATTTCTTAATTGTATCTTCTGAATAAACAACACCTGTAGGATTATGAGGCGTATTTATGATAACTGCTCTTGTATTAGCTGTAATCTTTTCCTCAAATTCTGTAAGGTTCGGCTGGAAAGTTGTTGTATCCGGAGAAACCTCCACCAGTTTGCCGTCATAATTGCGGACATAAGCGCCGTATTCAAGGAAGTAAGGAGCAAAAACAATTACCTCTTCTCCGGGATTGAGAACTGTTTTCAAAATTACATTCAGCCCGCTGGCAGCTCCCACTGTCATAATCAGGTTTTTTGCAGAAAAAGCAGTTCCGAAACGGCGGTTCAGAGATTCTGCGATTGTCTGGCGTACGTCCTCAAAGCCCGCATTGCTCATATATCCGTGAAGAACAGTCGGCGCTTCCTCATTTACCAGTTCAATAATTGCCTGACGTACACAGTCCGGCGCCGGAACACTCGGATTGCCAAGACTGAAGTCAAACACTCTGTCTGCTCCGTAAATTGCTTTCAGACGATTTCCCTCCTCAAACATCATACGGATTGCGGAATTATTTTTCAGATATGGTTTCATTTTTTCTGCTATCATAATAATTTCCTCCCTTATCGAAATGTCCGGCAGCCCGGGCAATTATTTTCTTTTCTTATTCTTTCCGAAACAGAACCATCCCACGAGCCCAAGCATTGCAAATCCAATGCACATCCATGTCACGAATACGACCGTACCCTTCTGACTGAACATATCATAGTAGCCCTTGATAAAGATAAATGCAACGATTGCCGGAATCACAATCTGCATGTACAGGCGCATCCATGTTTCCTTTGTGAATTTCAGACCGTGTCCTGTATTTGCTTCCTTAAGGAAGTTATCCCAGCCCCAGCCTCTCTTATTGGTACAAAATACAATAAACACAAGAGAACCGAGAGGCAGAACATTATTCGATACAATGAAATCCTCCAGATCCATAATGGTACTGCCTGCTCCAAGAGGCTGAATACCGGAAAGTACATTGAATCCAAGAACAGCCGGAAGAGAAAGGATAATCACCAGCACAATGTTGATTACTACAGCTTTTTTACGGCTCCATCCCCACAAATCCATGCCAAAAGATAAAATACTTTCAAAAACAGCCACTACTGTAGACAGAGCTGCAAAGGACATAAACAGGAAGAATAAGCTTCCCCACAGTCTGCCTCCCGGCATCTGGTTAAATACATTTGGCAGAGTGATAAAAATAAGTCCCGGGCCTGCTCCCGGCTCTACGCCGAAGGCAAAACATGCAGGAATAATAATAAGACCTGCCATTAACGCAACAAAAGTGTCCAGTAAGGTAATATGGACAGTCTCGCCCATGATAGAGCGGTTTTTATCAAGATAACTTCCCATAATTTCCATAGAACCCATACCAATACTCAGTGTGAAGAACGCCTGAGACATTGCGGCAAAAATAACATTTCCCCATCCGGCCTTATGGATATTGTCAAAATTGGGAACAAGATAAAATTTCACGCCTTCCGCAGCTCCATCCAGCATAATGGAATTTACTGCAAGTACAACAATCAAA
The DNA here is from genome assembly GCA_958367245.1 of uncultured Blautia sp. GTDB lineage: Bacteria > Bacillota > Clostridia > Lachnospirales > Lachnospiraceae > Blautia_A. The sequence continues at coordinate 63,345 of CATXEA010000007.1, read as the reverse complement.
GCCAACAGGCAGATCATCATAATTTTTGTGATTCTCTCAAGACCTTTCTGTACACCCAGAGAACAAATTCCAAAGGATAACACTACAACAAGAATCATCCAGAAAATCATTGTCGCAGGGTCTGCCTGAAGTCCGGAAAAATATCCCGCTACTTTTTCTGCATTCCCCTGAAATTTCCCTGTTGCAGTTCCGAAACAGTAATACATCATCCATCCGGCAACCATAGTATAAAACATCATCAGAAGATAAGTTCCAACCATACTCATGTAGCTGAATTTATGAAAATTCGCTCCATCCTGTTCAAGCTTATGAAAAGCTTTCGCAGTACTCAAACGGCTGCCTCGTCCAACGCTGAACTCACAGACCATAATGGGAAGTCCCATTGCCATAAGGAAAATCAGATAAATTACAATAAATGCAGCTCCTCCGAATTTCCCTGTAATGTACGGAAACTTCCACACATTTCCAAGTCCTATGGCACATCCTGCGGATACAAGAATAAATCCCAGTCGTGAACCAAATTTCTCTCTTTCTCTCACTTATAAATTTCTCCTTTTTACATTTTGAAGCCGCGGACAAAAGCCCGCAGCCTCTTTTTATCGAATTTTACGCTACCGCGTCCATTCCAACCTTTAATGCTTTTTTATTTAACTCCACAAACTGAGGCTTGATGTTCGCTTCCAGAATGCTGTCCCAGTCAATCGCCTCAAGTCCCATTGCTTTGATGATTGTTCCAAGAAGAATGATGTTTGCAGCTTTTTCATTGCCCAGTTCCCTTGCAAGAGCTGTTGCATTTACAACTTTTGCCGCCACATGCTTATTAATTTCCTCAAGAACATCATCCGGATACTCTTCATCGCCCGTAATAACAGACATAGAAGGAATTTCTTCATTATTGACAACAAGAGTTCCGTCTTCTTTCAGATAATCCAAAGCTCTTAAAGCCTCCATTTTTTCGAAAGAAACCACGATGTCGGCTTTTCCCTTTTCTATAACAGGAGACATGACCTTTTCTCCCTTATTCTCAGCATAACGAACCTGAGAGGAAACGCTTCCGCCTCGCTGGGACATACCGTGAATTTCGCTCATTTTTACATCATGGCCCGCTTCCATCAGACCTGTTGTCAGAATCTTACTGGCAAGGATGGTACCCTGACCGCCTACACCAACTAATAAAATGCTTTTCGTCATGGCATTAATCCTCCTTCACAATTGCGCCCTTCGGGCAGACCTGAGTACAAACGTCACAGCCTACGCACTGTGCGCGGTTGATAACCACTTTCTTTGTCTCCCTGTCATAAGACATTGCAGGACATCCTGCTTTCAGACAAAGCTTACAGCCTATACATTTATCTGCGTCTACTCTGTTTCTTGTGACAAACAGAGACTCGAACTCTTCTCTGTCCTCTTTGGAAAACTTCTTCAGCGCGCATGGCCAGCGGGTGATGATTACAGACGGCTCATCAAGAGCAAGACATTTGTCCAGAGTCTCATCCACTTCCTTAAGGTCATTCGGATTAATTACATATACATGCTTCACACCAATGGCACGAACCAGATCTTCAATCTTAATGATGGTTGTCTCTTCATTCTTAGCTGTATAGCCTGTTCCCGGATTGTTCTGATGACCTGTCATACCTGTGATTCGATTGTCAAGGATGATATTTACCGTGTTGCTCTTATTGTAAACAGTGTTGATCAGGGAGTTGATGCCTGTATGGAAGAAAGTGGAATCTCCAAGGACAGTAACGACTCTGCGATTCACGCCTTCCATATTAAATGCTCTCTGCGCGCCGGCGCCAAGGCTGATGCTTGCTCCCATGCAGACTGTAGAATCCATAGCGCTGTATGGTCTTCCTGCTGCCAGAGTATAACATCCGATGTCGCCGCTTATCATAATATCTTTTCTCTTGCCAAGGCGGTAGAAGAGACCTCTGTGCGGACATCCTGCGCAGAAGGTAGGAGCGCGATTAATCAGCTTGCTTCTGTCAAATTCCATCGTTTTATTGGGAGTTCCGGTAACGCAGGCGCGGATAACGTCCGGCGTCATCTCTCCGTAAGCCGGGAATAAGTCTTTTCCAATACATTCACATCCCTGCTGTCTTACGAAATCTTCAATATATGGGTCATTCTCTTCCAGAATGTAAACTTTATCCACCTTTGAGCAGAAATCTTTAATCAGATTTGCAGGAAGAGGATTTGTAAATCCAAGCTTCAGGTAGGAAGCGTTCTCTCCCCACACCTCTTTCGCATAGTAGTAGCAGATACCGGAAGCAATTACGCCCACCTTTGTATCTCCCATTTCCACACGGTTAAACGGAGATTCCTCACTGTACTGCGCCAGTGCGTTCATACGCTCTTCTACTTTTACGCGAAGCTTTCTTGCAATTGCAGGGAGACAGACATATTTCGCCGGATTCTTCTCCCATGCTTTTGCCGGAACGTCTGCTCTGTCGCTTAATTCCACAATGGATTTAGAATGACAGACACGGGTTGTCATACGGATAATAAACGGTGTGTCAAATTTCTCACCAAGCTCATAAGCCGCCTTCACCATATCCACACATTCCTGACTGTCGGACGGCTCCAGCATGGCAAGCTTCGCAGCTTTCGCATAATTTCTGTTATCCTGCTCATTCTGTGAGGAAAACATTCCCGGTTCATCGGCAGTCACTACTACGTTTCCGCCGTTCACCCCCATATATGCCCAGGTAAATAACGGGTCTGCCGCCACGTTCATACCTACATGCTTCATAGACACCATACTTCTCAAACCTGCCACCGATGCGCCGATTGCAGATTCCATAGCTACCTTCTCATTCGGCGCCCATTCTGCATAGATTTCTTTATATGTAGACAAATTCTCCAGGATTTCTGTACTGGGAGTTCCCGGATATGCAGATGCATAGGAAACACCTGCTTCATATGCTCCTCTGGCGATCGCTTCATCGCCTGTCATCAATTTCTTCATAAACTACCTCCCTGCACCGGTTCTCTCCGGCGCTCTATTTGCTTATTGTACCTCACAGTCCCTCACCATGTCAACGCATTTATGCGTTAAAGCGCAAAAAAGTATCTGTCAAAGTATAAATCACGAAAAAAAACACCGCAATTCCACAGAATTACGGTGTTTCTTCTTTTATCAGTTTTTAACATCCAGTCGGACTAATGCTCTCTTGAGCTTCGCTTCCGCGATTTTATATTCGCGGTCTCCTAATCCGCCTTTTGCAAGCATCTGCTCTGCGCGTTTCTTCGCATCTTTGGCTCGCTCTTCATCAATGTCTTCCTTCCATTCCCAGGTCGTCGCCAGCAGACGGCAGGTTCCATTCATCATAGACAGCATTCCGCCGATGCAGGCTGCGCTTCTTCTGGTTCCGTCAGGCATTACCACATGAGCCTCACCCATGCCAAGAGCCGTACAGAAATTACAGTGTCCGGCAAGAATTGCCAGATTACCTGTAATACTTCTGCACACGATACGTTCTACGTCACCCTCAAACAAAAGACCGTCCGGTGTTCCGATTCGTAACGGAAATGTCTTCATAGACAGCCTCCTTTACAGATTCTTAGCTTTCTCAAATACGTCGTCAATGGTTCCGGCAAACAGGAAACAGCTCTCCGGAATCTCGTCGCACTCGCCGTCAAGAATCATCTTGAAACCGCGAAGGGTCTCTTTCAGAGGAACGTACTGTCCTGCCATACCTGTGAACTGCTCTGCTACAGAGAAGCTCTGTGACAGGAATCGCTGTACTTTACGCGCACGGTTTACTGTCATCTTGTCTTCCTCGGAAAGCTCGTCCATACCCATGATAGCAATGATGTCCTGAAGCTCTTTATAACGCTGCAGCACTCTCTGTACCGCACGGGCAATCTCATAATGCTCTCTTCCTACGACCTCCGGTGAAAGAATACGGCTGGTGGAATCCAGAGGGTCTACAGCCGGATAAATACCCTGGCTGGCGATATCACGGGAAAGTACGGTTGTGGCATCCAGATGGGTAAAGGTTGTAGCCGGAGCCGGGTCTGTTAAGTCATCCGCAGGTACGTATACTGCCTGAACAGAAGTGATGGAACCCTTTCTTGTAGAAGTGATTCGCTCCTGAAGAGCGCCCATCTCTGTCGCAAGGGTAGGCTGGTAACCTACAGCGGAAGGCATACGTCCAAGCAGAGCGGAAACCTCTGAACCTGCCTGCGTGAAACGGAAAATATTATCAATAAAGAGAAGCACATCCTGATTCTTCTCATCACGGAAATACTCCGCCATTGTAAGACCGGAAAGACCGACACGCATACGCGCTCCCGGCGGCTCGTTCATCTGACCGTAAACCAGAGCTGTCTTATCGATAACTCCGCTCTCTTTCATCTCATTATAAAGGTCGTTGCCCTCACGGGTACGCTCTCCTACTCCTGTAAATACGGAAAGTCCGCCGTGTGCAGTTGCTACATTATGGATAAGCTCCATAATAAGAACTGTTTTACCAACACCGGCTCCTCCGAAAAGACCGATTTTACCGCCCTTTGCATAAGGACAGATAAGGTCTACGACTTTAATACCTGTCTCCAGAATCTCTGTCGCAGGCACCTGCTCTTCATAGGAAGGCGCAGGACGGTGAATAGACCAGCGTTCTTCTGCCTTCGGTGCAGGCATATTATCAACCGGGTCACCCAGCAGGTTAAATACACGACCAAGGCACTCTTCTCCGACAGGAACGGTAATCGGTGCGCCTGTATCAACTGCTTTGGTGCCTCTGACAAGACCGTCGGTAGAGTTCATGGCAATACAGCGAACTGTATTATCGCCAAGCTGCTGCGCTACCTCGGCTATCAGCTTTGCGCCTTTATTATCAATTTCTATGGCATTGAGAAGTGCAGGCAGTTCATCGTGCGCAAAGCGGATGTCCAAAACAGGACCGATGACCTGAACTACTTCGCCAATGTGTTTTTCGCTCATTTAAGAATCTCCTCTATCTATATGCTGTGAAAGCCCATTACAGGCCCTCTGCTCCTGCAACAATCTCCGTGATTTCCTGCGTGATGCTTGCCTGACGCGCTCTGTTATAATACAGATTCAGCTTCTCAATCATTTCCTCTGCATTGCTTGTGGCAGCGTCCATTGCCATACGTCTGGCAGCAAGCTCGCTGGCTACACCCTCGCAGACAGCGCCGTAAATCAGTCCTGCCAGATATTCCGGAACCGTCGCATTAAAAACTTCTTCTGCATTTGGCTCATACAGGATCAGATTTTTCGTATCGGACATTCCGCCGCTCTCCTCTCGGATATCCGGCAGCGGAAGCATGGAAAATACTTCCGGAACCTGAGAAAGCATGGATTTAAACATCGTGTAGCACAAATCCACATGCCCGAAAGTTCCTTTACGGAACTCCCTGCAAAGAAGATTTGCAATCTCGAAGCAGTCTGCTACAGAAATATCTGCGATTTCCGCAAATTCCTCTGTCAGACATTCCACACCTTTTCTTCGGAAATATTCCACTGCTTTTTTTCCGATTGGCAGAACCACATAGTCCTTATCTGCACTTGCAGCTTCCATACACTTAAAAAGATTTGCATTGTATCCGCCGGCCAGACCTCTGTCACCGGCGATTACCACATAACAGCAGCGGTCTCCGACGCCTTCTCTGGCATAAACGGAAGAAAAATCTGTATTTTCCCTCGCAATATCTTTCAGGGTATTATGAAGCTCTGTGAAGTAAGGGCGGCAGGTTTCTGCTCTTTCCTTTGCTTTACGCAGTTTGGAGGATGCTACAAGCTCCATTGCCTTGGTAATCTGCATGGTGCTCTGGACACTCTTAATACGCAGTTTTACCGCTTTCATGTTTGCAGCCATTGTATGAACCTCCTAATCACTTTATTTCTCAGGTCTTGAATTCAGAAAATTCTCTGTGTACTCATCCAAAACTTTACGTAACTTCTCTTCAGTATCCGCCTCCATCTTACCGGTTGCGCGGATTTCCTGCATAACGGCAGCGCCCTCTGCATTTGTATCCAGATGAGTGTATAAGCTGCTCTCGTATTCTTTTACGTCTTCAACAGCAACACGGCTTAAAATTCCCTTGGTAACCGCATAGAGAATCGCTACCTGTTTCTCTACAGGAACCGGAGCGTTCTGGCTCTGTTTCAGAACCTCTACAATACGTGCGCCCTGTTCCAGACGCGCCTTTGTATCTGCGTCAAGGTCGGAACCGAACTGCGCGAAGCTCTGAAGCTCACGATACTGGGAGTAAATCAGTTTCAGTGTACCGGCAACTTTTTTCATTGCCTTAATCTGTGCGTTACCGCCAACTCGTGATACGGAGATACCGGGGTTTACCGCAGGCATAACGCCTGAATGGAAAAGCTCTGTCTCCAGGAAGATCTGTCCGTCTGTAATAGAGATTACGTTAGTCGGAATATATGCGGATACGTCGCCTGCCTGTGTTTCGATAATCGGAAGCGCAGTCAGGGAACCGCCGCCATGCTCGTCATCCAGCTTCGCTGCACGCTCCAGAAGTCTGGAATGCAGATAGAAAACGTCGCCAGGATAAGCTTCACGTCCCGGCGGACGACGAATCAGAAGGGAAAGCGCACGGTAAGCAACCGCATGTTTACTTAAATCATCGTAGATAATGAGCACGTCTTTTCCCTTGTTCATAAAGTATTCGCCCATTGCACAGCCTGAATATGGCGCAATGTACTGCAGCGGGCTGGCTTCAGAAGCAGTTGCCGCTACTACGATTGTATAATCCATAGCTCCGTTTCTGGTAAGATTCTCTACCAGGTTTGCTACTGTGGAGCGTTTCTGTCCGATCGCAACATAGATACAGATTACATCCTGACCCTTCTGGTTGATGATCGTATCTGTGGCAATGGTCGTTTTTCCGGTCTGACGGTCACCGATGATAAGTTCACGCTGTCCGCGTCCGATCGGAATCATGGAGTCGATTGCCTTGATACCTGTCTGGAGCGGCTGGTGTACAGACTTTCTCTCACAGATACCGGGAGCCGGACTCTCAATTGCACGAAATTCCTGTGTATCAATCGGGCCTGCGCCGTCAATCGGCTGTCCAAGCGCATTAACAACACGGCCGATCATGGCTTCACCTACAGGTACGGATACAACCTTTCCTGTACGTTTCACAGTCTGGCCTTCACCAATATTTTCATCGGAACCAAATAATACGATAGATACGCTGTTTTCTTCCAGGTTCTGCGCCATGCCGTAGCTTCCGTCTTCAAACTCAAGCAGCTCTCCTGCCATACAGTTTACAAGACCGCTTGCTCTGGCAATACCGTCGCCTACCATAAGAATCGTACCTGTTTCATTCTGCTGAATAATGTTATCGTAATATTTAATCTGGCTGCGGATGACTTTGGATATTTCTTCAGGTTTTAATTGCATGTTTCCATTCCCATCCTTTAAATACTTATTTCATTCAGTTTTCTGGAAAGACCTGACATACGGCCCTGGACCGTTCCGTCAAGCTGCTTGCCTTCCAGCTCTACACGCAGACCACCGATTACGGAAGGGTCTTTTTTCTGGGTAAGAGAAATCTTCTTTCCGCTGATTTTCTCAAGCTTCTCTGTCAGAGCTGTCATCTGTCTGTCATTTAAGGTAACTGCACTGATGACTACAGCCTCAGAAATTCCATGTTCTGCATTATAGCGCCGTGTAAATTCCTCACAGCATCCTGCAAATTCCATCAGAATGCTTCTGTCACACAGCAGTTTTATAAAATTCACTAAATACCGCTCTGCCTGGGAGCCGAACGCCTTCTCAATCATCTCTTCCCTTTCACTCTTCGGGATGGAAGGCTGTCCGAGCAGACTGACATACTCCGGATTCTCAGAAAAAATCCTGCGGATTTCCTTCATCTGCTCCAGTATCTGCTCCGTAAGCTTTTCTTCGGCAGCAAGATCATACAGGCTGCCGCCATAGACTCTGGCAGTCTGTGTCATTATGCTTCACCTACATTCTCTATAAACTCGTCAATAAGCTTCGCATGATCTGATTCGCTGATTTCGCGCTCGATGACCTTACCGGCAATTTCCATAGCCATATCGCCAATCTCATTTTTGATTTCATTGACGGCTTTTTTCTTTTCCTGAGCAATATCTTTTTCTGCCTTTTCTTTCATGGCAGCAATCTGTCTGGAAGTTTCCTTAAGCATATCCTCACTCTGGATCGCAGCGGTTTTCTGCGCTGTCACCATAATGTCGTTTGCTTTATTTTTTGCTTCTTCCATATTTTTTTCATACTCAGTCTTTATTGCCTGCGCTTCCTCTTTCGCCTTAACAGCCTGCTGGATTTCTTCGTCCGCTTTGGCTCTGCGCTTTTCCAGCACTTCGTTTATCGGTTTAAACAGGAACCTCTTAATGAGATATACCTGAATAAAGAGGTTGGCTATCGTCGCTACAAAATTCCACGGCACAATTGTTACTAAATCCTGTACCATTCTGATTGTAACCTCCTTTTGCAGTTATTAAAATTTTTTTAGCTCAGGAAGTTCATGAACATACCAGGCGCTACGAAAATAAGAAGCAGACCTGTTACGAAACCGTAAATACCTGTTGTCTCTGCGATAGCACAGCCAAGAAGCATTGTAGATGTAACATCACCTTTACACTCCGGCTGACGTCCGATTGCCTCAAGCGCTTTCGCTACGGCGTTACCTTCACCAATACCAGGTCCGATACCGGCGATAAGAGAAGCTCCTGCACCAATTGCACATCCTGCTAATGCGATACCTTTTGCAAGTAACTGAAATTCCATAGTAAAATCCTCCTTAAATTAAAAATTCATGTAAATTTTATTATCCTTCCTCCGCTGCATTCGCGATATACATTACAGTCAGCATACAGAAGATAAATGCCTGCATAACACCTGAGAACCAGTCAAAATAGACTGAAAGGATTGCAGGGATACCGACATCAAGGAACGGTATCTTTGATAAAACATCTCCTACCACACCCGGCAGTAAGCCAAAGAGCGCGGAGCTTGCCAGCGCCAGAGCGCCGTAGATAAGACCGTTGATTACCACGCCTGACAAAATATTTCCAAAGTGACGGCATGCCATGCTGACAGGCGTTGCCAGTTCGGAAAGAATATTAAAAGGCGTCATAATCGCAATCGGTGTTGTAAAGCCTTTCAGATAGCCGCCAAGACCTCCTGTCTTAATCTTCTGGGCAGTAATCATAATAAAGACTACAACTGCCCATGCAGCCTCTGTAGAAAGGTCTGCTGTCGGGCTTCGAAGCCCGATAAGGCTGATCAGGTTCGACACAACACTTGTCGCAAAAAGCGCTGCAACAAATGGAATCAGATGGCGGAATTTTTCTCCCATATTTCCGACTACGAAGCTGTTCGCTTTTTCAACGATCATTTCCGCAATCGCCTGACGCTTGGAAATATTTTCCACTTTCAGGTCATGGGTCAGCCAGATGCACAATCCTGTTATAAGAAGCATGACAATCCAGCTCACCACCATAGTCTCACTGATTCTAAGCTGCCCCAGTATGGGCAGATCAATGGGCAAAGTAAAATATATCTTTGCACCGGAAATGTCTAACTCCATGTACGTTTCCACCTCCTATCTGTATGATATTTTGTTTCCCATTATTTCCTAGTATTTATGATTCCCGCTATTTTAATTCCGGTTCCCGGAAACAAAAGGGGAATAATCCCTGCCGCATAATGGAAACAGGGCGCAACAATGGCTGCCACTACCCAGAGCATCTGTATCAGCATTCTCTGAGAATAGCTTGCTTTCATTTTCATACGGGCTGAAGCCTCATCTGTACTCGCAGCAACCTTCTGCACGGTAAGACCCATGAGAAAGAAATTCAGCACAGCCACTGCGCCGCCTGCCACGCCGCCTAAGATAACCGTATAATTAAACGGCACCTTGTCCGGCAGCAGATAGTGAAGCCCCAGAAAAACCGCCCACATGAGAACCAGACCGATTACTGTATAAATCGCCACATTTTTTGTCTCTTTTTTTACTGCGGGCTGAATATCACTGAGAAAACTGCTCATAATCTTTCCTTTCTTTTATCCTTGTCTCAGGAATGACTGTTAAAGGATATTTTTTTCTTTTTTTCCTCTTTCTCCTGGCGTTTCATTGTGGACAGGTAAAACTTGTATGCCACCATTCCGGAACCGCCCATTCCAAAAAAGAAGCCCGGAATATAAACCCAGCCGCCAAGTCCCGCTGCCCCGCTGATCCACCAGCAAAAAGCAAGACAAAGCAAAAGAGGCGTAATAAACGAAAGACCAAATTGTGTAAGCATTGTGAGGTTCTTTATAATGTCTGTCCATTCTTTCATAAAATAACTCCTTTACTTTCAATTCAGTCTTCAGATAGTCCGATTTTATCATATTCAAGTGTAAAATACAATCTACCGCTGAGGAAAAAAGCACCGACAGTTGGTACAAAAAGCACAAACTGCCGGCGACAGCCTCTATCGTATTATTCAGAATACAGATAATCTTTATATTTCGGGTCATCCAGGCAGGCTGCATCAATCCATACAGGAGTAACCAGAACATTTCTTTCATATGTAACAGACTTTTTGGGCGCTGTTGTCATAAGCGAAGTCCAGATTGTCTGATAGCCCATTGCAAAAGGCTGCTGGGAAACTACGCCGATTTCTTCTCCGTCACGGATTGCCTTCTGCTGTCTGCTTGTCGCATCCATACCTACCATTGCAATCTCACGGTTATCAGTGTCCTTCTCCATATCCAGATACATCTCCGCTACATCTGCATTACTGCAGAATACGCCGTCCAGAGTAGGGTATTTGTCAAGAACCTCCTGCATAGCAGCTTCCATATCTTCTACCTGATCTCCGTAGACCACTTCTACTACCTCTATATCTGTATATTTAGTTATATTTTCTACAAAGCCTTCTGTTCTCTCCTTAATGCTCTGAGTCTTTTCCTGCGAAGAAAAAACGGCTACTTTTCCCATTTTTCCAATTGCGCGGCCAAGTCTGTATGCCGCCATCTTACCAGCTTCCACATTATCAGTGGCACGGAACGCACGGACAAGCTTCTTCTCAGATACATTGGCGTCAAAAGCTACTACAGGAATCCTGTTTTCCTTTGCCATTTCAAGCTGAGCCTGACAGGAATCCATATCGCCGACAGCTACGCACAGTACATCCGGATTCTCTGCAAGCACTGCATCCAGAATATTAATCTGTTCATCTACATTATGCTCATCGTCCGGTCCCTCAAAGGTCATTGTAATCGCCTGATCCTTCTTAAAACCATATACCTCATTCGCATCCTTAACGGCCGCTTCCATTCCTTCCCGTACACGATTCCAGAATTCGCCCTTCGTGCTCTTGCTTACAACGGCGATTCTTGCTCCCGGTTGAACTTCCACCGCCGGATCAAATTGCGGTATCAGATTCATTTCCTCTTCTTCTTCAATTGCTTCTGCTTCTGAATCGGCCTCTTCGATGGCGTCTGCTACTAGAGGCTGAATTGATTCCTGAACCTCATCCCTGCTGCATCCGGTAAGCATACTCAGTGCTGCCAGTATAACTGCCGCCCCAACCGCTGCTTTTCTCATCTCTTATCTCCTATTCTTACATGCGCTGTAATCGCCCCCGTCAGGACTTTACATATCTTTAATGTTGCCTTTTCTTTATCTTCCCTACATTATACACAAATAAATCTCCCCGTCTATAGATTTAATACTTTTTTCATAATTTAAGCCGGCATTTGCCCGATTAATCCCAGACATCCCACTCTTTCCCTATTTCATATGCCGTAGAAAAGGACAGAGGTCCTAAAAGTACACCCCATGTTCCAAATAACAACACTCCAAGATAGACGCTCGCCAGTACAGCTATCGGAGAAACCCCCAGTTTTTTTCCCAGAAGGCGCGGTTCAAGCGCCTCTCTGAGTACGCTGGTGAGAATGTCCAGAAGTACACATCCCACTGCAATTGCCGGTTTCCCCTTTATCAGAAAAATCACTGCTGAAGGATATAGGAAGGTTCCTGTCCCGATTAGCGGCACTGCATCAAAAAGCCCCAGCAAAATCCCCAGAATCAGATAATACGGACTTCCCATCAGATAAAAGCCTGCGCCGCATACAACTGCAACAAGAAAAATAAGAATAATCTGAGCTTTCAGATAAAGAACCGTCGTTTTTTGAAGCCTCTTTACTACCCGTCTCGTGCCTACCAGCCACGAATAATCCCAAATCTTTCTGCGAAGATTCTCCATATCTCCCATAATCAGAAGGGTACTGATAAAAGTCACCACAAGCCCTGACATAAAAAACAGAATCCCCCTTGCCCAGGAAAGAAGAATCTCCACCACATCCTTTCCCACAAAAGCCAGTACATTCTGCTGAATCTCTCTTATCTGGCTCAGCACATACGCGCGGCTGTCTTCCTTAAGGATTCCCGTATTCTTTTCCAACACTCTGCAACAGTTATCCAGAATCCCCAATCCTTTGTCTGCAAGCTCCGGCAGATGCAGCAGAGCCCTGCGAATCTGATTCAGAAGCTCCCCTATTCCCAGATAAAGAAGAATTCCCGTTCCGAGCAAAAGACAGGTGAGAAGAAATGCTCCTGCAAATCCCTTTTTTATCTTTGTTCTGCGTTCTATCCTTCTGGCAATTGGCTCCAGCCATGAAGCCAGCACCCATGCTGCCAGAAAAGGGACTGCTGCCGGCAGTAAATATCTGTATCCTACAAACACGCCGGCAGCAATCCCTGCCATCATCAGTTTTCTTTTCCATTCTATATGCAATCCATACACCACTTTTCCGCTTTTCGTTTAGTATGGATTTTTTCTTCTTAATTTATTCCTCAAAAAAGTTTACAAAACCATCTCCTGACGGCGTTGTTTCAAATTTCATTTTTTTCTTTGTTGACGGATGTTTCAAAGTCAGCCCTGCCGAACACAGAGCCAGAGAGGTTTCGGACTTTTCTGCAGCATTATATTTACGGTCGCCCAGAAGCGGCATTCCCCCATGCGCCATCTGCACGCGAATCTGGTGATGTCGTCCGGTTTCAAGACGGATTTTTATGAGATATCTCTCTTTGTCTGACACCCTGACCGTATCAAGAATCTCATAAAAAAGTATCGCTTTCTTAGCGCCCTGACTTCCTGCTTTCACTACAGAAGAAGTATTTGTCTTTCCGTCTTTTTTCAGCCAGTCCTCCAGAATCCCTTCCTCTTTTTCCGGTTTACACTCTGTCACTGCCAGATATGTCTTTGCCATTTCTCCCGAAGCCATCTGACGGCTTAATTCTCCCGCCGCTTTCTGGTTCTTTGCAAAAACAAGAATTCCCTCTACAGGCTGATCAAGACGATGAACGATACCAAGATACGGCATTTTTTTCGGCTCTTTCTGCGCAAGATAGTTTTTCAGCGCGCTTTCCATATCCATTGAACCGATGCGGGCGCTCTGCACAGCAATTCCCGACGGCTTGTGACACACAATAATATCTTTATCTTCATATAAAATATGGTCTTCTATTCTTATATACATAAAAAATCTCTCCTTTTAATTAAGGAGAGTATAGCCTAAATCCTAATATTCCGCAAGAAGCTTTCACAAAAGACGACCATCACTTTTTACTTATTTTCAAAAATGATGGCCGTCTTAAAATTCTTCATTATTCAATTTATTTTTCCTCTTTGTTTTCTTTAAACTGTTTTTTTGTTCTTTATCTTTATTCAGTTTTTCTATATTTTAATATATATGTTTGAACATATCTTCTTTATTCCCTGCTCATAAACGATATGATTTTTTATCATTCGATTTACTTAGAAAGTTTTATAGATTTTTAAATTATAATTTCACGGATTATAATTTATTTTTATTTGAAATACCGGATACACTTTTTCTTTTGTTTATTCTTTTTTTATAAGCAACTCTGAACTTAACTCCTTAAGTCCCTCGCTGTTTATTTCTCAAATAATACTTCCTCACATTTATACTAAATATTAAAAATAGAACTTTATTGACATAAATGCTCTTTTTTATATTTTCAATAATTGCAAAGTCTTTTGAAAAAGTACCTTAATATTTCATTCTTTAATATCTTTCTTCACAGATATTCTTCTGATGCAAAGCTTCAATTCATATTCTATAATTTCTAATATGGATTTCAAAATATCGTTCTTACCTTCAACCTGTGTTCTATGGAACTCGCTTCCAAACGAACTATTGAGATAAGGGTTATACTCTTTTAAAAAATGTTTCTTTACACAAATTTTAAAATCTTTGTATCAGGCTTGTGATGGTTATTCAATATAAGCAATCGTTTCTATATTTACCTTTGATACGTTTATTTCCGCTTGAAAATGATTACATCTTCCGGAAATCTTTTTTTACTATTTATTATGTATCAGGTCTTTCTTGCAGGAAATACGATTTCCATCACTCTTATATTGATTGTTTAAATTTACTTTCCCACTGGACTCACCCTGACCTTTCGTAATATTTCATTCCTTTCATTGTAACAGTTGTAACATCTATACTATGAATTGAATGAGTTTCTTATTTGGTATTGCTTGTTTGTTTTGATGTTGTTATAATACCACCCAAGGCATGTTTTGTCAATACATTTTATGATATTTTTTAAAATATTTCTTTTTATATTTTCTATATTTGATTTAAAACTATCATTTATTTATATTTTCTAATATTTTCAGATAATTTATTCAGTGATGAACTTTCTGAATTATCTTAAGCTTCTGACTTCATTTATTCAAGAACGCACCTGTATTCCTGCTTCGCAGCACACATTTTTGCACCAAAAACGGCTGCACAGTTAACTGCACAGCCGCCGGACTCATTTCATTTTTTCTTATTTACGATTGTAATTAATCAGACATCCTTTCAGGATAATTTCACGTTCATCGTCGGTAAGTTCGCCCAGAGTCAGGTCAAATTCCTTTAAACCATCCTCTTTCACCACATACCCTTTAATCACAGCAGCTTTCTCTGCCACTGCTTTACGGATTCCCGGGAAGAAGAGATAGTCGCCGTTTGCGAACGGAAGCTCTCCTTCTTTAATCAGGAACGGAAGCATACCCCAGTTAATCAGATTGGAACGGTAACGCTTCGTCGCATATTCATTGGCAATATTTGCCCATCCGCCGAGAACTTTCTGACAGGAAGCCGCCTGCTCACGGGCAGAGCCGTCTCCCGGTTTCACTGCGAAAATTGTGCTTCCCACACCCAGATTACCTTCTCCTGCTTCCGGGAATTCCTTATGAATTACTTCCATAACAGGTTTCAGCTCCGGAACTGCCTCAAGAGGACAGGTTCCGTTCTGGATTGCAGTCTGCGCTTTCTGAATCTCTTTGGCGCGTCCCACATATGCAGGGTCTTTTCTGGAAAGTGTAAACTCTGCAAGTCCAAGAGGATTGGAACGGTAGGAAGACGTCTCGCCGGACGGAATCAGCTCGTCTGTTGTAGTAACAGGGTCGTGAATCTCAGATACCACGCGCAGCACCATATTCTCAGGAAGAGCAGACATAGCAGGCCAGTCCTTAATATTCGGTCCGAACTGAATCTCTGTATCCGGATCTGCCACGCCTTTGCTGTCGAATACGCGGTTATCATAAATCGTTTTGTCAAAGAAATACTTCTGATTTGTGTAATCTCCCGTATATTCTTCCGCAGAAGTCAGGAAACCTTTATTTGCCGCAGTTGCAGCAATGGAACGGGCGTCCATAAGAGCAACGGAAGAAATCTGACCATTCTGAATCTTGGAGCCTTCACGGTTCGGGAAGTTTCTTGTAGTATGACGGATACTGAACGCATTGTTTGCAGGCGTATCACCGGCGCCGAAGCACGGTCCGCAGAATGCAGTTTTTACAACTGCTCCTGTTGCCAGAAGGTCAGCAAGGACTCCGTTTTTCGCAAGCTCCATATAAATCGGGGTACTTGCCGGATATACGCTTAAAGTAAAGGCGTCTGCTCCAATGCTGCTGCCGCGCAGAATATCCGCTGCCGCGCAGATGTTCTCAAAACCGCCGCCTGCACAGCCTGCAATGATTCCCTGGTCAACGTAAAGCTTTCCGTCAACCACCTTATCTCTTAATGTATACGGAATCTTTCCGTCAAGGCTGATCTGAGCCTTTTTCTCAACATCTGCAAGAATATCGTCAAGATTTGCCTTCAGTTCATCAATTGTATAAGTATTGCTTGGATGGAAAGGCATAGCAATCATTGGTTTAATCTCGCTTAAATCAATTTCCACACAACCGTCATAATATGCAGTCTCGCCCGGTTTCAGTTCTCTGTAATCTTCACTTCTGCCGTGAATTTCATAAAACTCCTGAATCTTCTCGTCTGTCTGCCAGATAGAGGAAAGACAGGTTGTCTCCGTGGTCATAACGTCGATTCCGATACGGAAATCTGCGCTTAAACCGGCAACGCCCGGACCCACAAATTCCATAACCTTATTCTTCACATAACCGTTGGCAAAAACTTCTCCAATGATAGCAAGGGCAACGTCCTGCGGTCCTACGCCCGGACGCGGAGTTCCTTTCAGACAGATGGCTACTACACCCGGCATATTGATATCATAAGTCTGGGAAAGAAGCTGCTTCACAAGCTCCGGTCCGCCCTCACCCATAGCCATAGTTCCAAGAGCTCCATAGCGGGTATGGCTGTCAGAACCGAGAATCATCTTGCCCCCTGCTGCCAGCATTTCGCGGGCAAACTGGTGGATAACTGCCTGATGAGGAGGAACATAGACACCGCCGTATTTTTTCGCACAGGTAAGACCGAACATGTGGTCATCTTCGTTAATCGTTCCGCCAACTGCGCAAAGAGAGTTGTGGCAGTTTGTCAGTACATACGGTACAGGGAACTTCTCAAGCCCTGAAGCGCGGGCTGTCTGGATGATTCCTACGAATGTGATATCGTGGGATGTAAGTTTGTCAAATTTAATCTGAAGCTTTTCCATATTTCCGGATGTATTATGAGCCTCCAGAATGGAATAGGCAATCGTGTTTTTTGCTGCTTCTTCTTTCGCAATCGGAAGGTTTGCCTGTGCTTCGGGGATGATTTCCCGTCCATTTACAAGGTAAACTCCGCCATCATATAACTTCATTGCAGAATCCTCCGTTCTTTTCCCGGTGCTGTTCACTTTGTTTACAGCAGCGGGCCAAAATTTTTATGGTACATTATACTTTATTTTTCCAATCGAAGCAAGAGGCTTTATTCTCCGACAATGCAGACACGAATCAGATTCGTTCTGCCCGGAATGCCAAGAGGAATCCCTCCTGCAAATACAACCATATCCCCTTCTTCCACAAGCCCGTTCTTCTCAGCGGCTTCCACTGCTCGCAGACAGAGAATCTCAGAACTGTATTCCTCTCTGACCTTCATCGGGAAAACGCCCCATGACAGACTGAGCTGACGGCAGACCTGCTCAGAAGTAGAACCTGCGCCAATCGGACAGTCCGGACGGTACTTGGAAATCATCCTCGCAGTACGTCCTGTCTTGCTTACTACAAGAATCGCTTTCGCTTTCAGGTCAATAGCAGTAGTACAGGTTGCATGAGAAATTGCGGTTGTGATGTCCAGTTCTTCCAGAAGCTGCTCGTTTTTGAAAATCTCATTATAATCAATATTATCCTCTGTATGGACTGCAATACGCACCATGGTTTTCAGCGCTTCGATCGGATATTTGCCCGCTGCAGTCTCACCGGAAAGCATGATTGCGCTTGTTCCCTGAAAAATGGCGTTGGCAACGTCCGTTGTCTCCGCGCGGGTCGGTCTCGGATGAACCATCATGGAATCAAGCATCTGAGTTGCTGTAATGACTTTTTTGCCGGAACGGTATACTTTCTGGATAATATCGCGCTGAATGACAGGAATATCTTCCAGCGGAAGCTCTACGCCAAGGTCGCCTCTGGCAATCATAATGCCGTCTGCAGCTTCAATAATCGCATCAATGTTATCTACGCCCTGCTGATTCTCAATCTTGGCAATAATCTGAATATTCCTGCCTCCGTTATCGTCAAGAAGCTTACGCATTTCCAGAACGTCGTCCGCAGTTCTGGTAAAGGATGCTGCCACGAAGTCAAAGCCTTCCTGAATTCCGAAAAGCAGGTCATCGCAGTCTTTCTGGCTCAGGAAATTCATCTTCAGAGCAACACCCGGAACATTTACGCCCTTACGGTTGGACACTTCGCCGCCATTTCTGACTACACAGACGATATCCTCTCCAACAATTTCCGTAACTTCCATTCCGATAAGTCCATCGTCGATCAGAATGCAGTCTCCTACCTTTACATCCCTGTATAACTTCTTATACGTAATGGAAACCTGCGTTTCATCGCCTTCGATATCTGCTGTTGTAAGTGTGAAAGACTGTCCTTCTTCCAGAGTAATTTTTCCTGCGGCAAAACAACCGATACGGATTTCCGGTCCCTTTGTATCAAGGAGAGCAGCAACAAATTTATTATGTTTTTTACGCAGTGCTTTTAACTGCTCCAGACGGCCTCTCTGCTCATCATAAGAGCCGTGGGACATATTAAAACGCGCTACGTCCATTCCTTCTATTACTAATTCTTCCAGTACGCCATCTTTATCTGTAGACGGTCCGAGGGTACAAACAATTTTTGTTTTTCTCATGTCATTTTTCCCTTTCCTATTTAAGAAACAACTCTTGCCCAGTATAAGAAAAAAATATCATTTTGAGAGGGGTTTGTCAACGCTTCACTGTATTAAATTTTCGTAAAATTAACCCCGCCGAATCCGGCATACTGTCTGCCTGAAATTCCGCGGGGTTTTTAAGGTTATATTCCATATAAATAACTTATATAATCCACTGCCATATCCTTTCTGGGCGAATTGGCAATAACACCCAGATATACTTCGCCGTTAAATCCGGCTTTTTTAATCAGAGGGGCTTCCGACACGTTTATTGCCATCGGGAACTCTTCTGTTTCCGACTCATACTTCACTTCCGGATTCAGCGCCGCATCCGTAGCATTGTCTTTCAGAATGTGTACATTACTTTCTATGAAAGGCTCCAGTTCCTGATACAGTCCGGCTGCTTTTTCAGAAAGAAGTCCGCTGATATCACACAGATAACCTGCACGGGCAAACATGTCAAATGCGTTTTTATCCATGAGCGCCACATCCATTTCTTCTCCGTCAATCGCTGCAAGCACCTTCATCTGTGAAGCATAGGCAGACTGCTGGTCTACTGCGTTTATTTCCGTCGTCAGATAAAGCCCCGAATAAAGATAGCACTCATTTTTCTTCGGGTCTATTTCTCTTGAAGTCAGGAAACCATTTCCAAGCTCTTCCTTAATCTCTTCTCCCGGTGCAATATTTGCCAATGCAGTATACAGCACAACCTCCTTGTGAGTCACCTGTCTGTATACCAGATAGCCTCCGGCATACAGCGCAATACACAGAAGAAAGATGGGAAGCTTATAATAGTCCCAGATATAACCGAGCTTTTTCCACCCGTGAAGCTGACTGAACTTCTTTTTCTCCTCTTCAAGCAGAGCCTTTTTTTCACTTATATCGCTCATTCACTTACCACCTCGTCGTTTGCTTCACAGAGTTTAAGGATATTTGCCAGAAAATAAGAACTCAGGAATGCACAAAGACCCTCGCCGAAAATCACTGCAGGCGTAAAAATATTAATAATCACAAACAGCATTGCGAAATGAATCACTGCTACTAAAGCCGTGCAGAGCAGAAATCTCATTCCTATAAAAAGTGAGTTTTTAAACATTGCAAAAATCGTGTTTTCAAATCGCGCCATCAGCGGAAAAATATACATAACCACAATCAGATATGCCGCTGCTGCCACGAGAAAGATTGCTGTGATAATGGTCCAGAACGCATTTTCGAACCTCATATGCCACAGCACATAGCCGTCGATTCCGAGAACAATTCCAAGAGCAAGCAGAATCAGCCAGACAATGGTACTCTGCTTAAAGTTCTCCTTAAAGGCTTTAAAAAATGATTTCGTGATTCCGCCTTCCTCATTTTTTGCCATTTTCAGGGTAACATAATAAAGAGCTGTTGTTGCTGCCCCTGCAGTGACAACAGGAATACAGCAGATAAACCACAAAATATTAAGGTAAACACTGTAAACGATTTTTGTAATAAACTGCATAACCGGATTATCAGGATTTAATAAGCTGTTCATGGAAATCCTCCTCTTCTACTTCTAATCTTCTGTGGAACGGCGGTAAATAAGCTTCGTTTCTGTATAAACCGTACGGTAATTAAGATCCGGATCCTTGATTCTGGATAAAAGAAGCTGAACCGCAGAATATCCCATAATCTGACTGTGGATGTGAATTGTTGTTAAAGGCGGCTGAATGATTCGCGATTCCGGCGAATCGTCAAAACCGCATACATATACATCCTCCGGAACACGGTATCCTTTCTCTCCAAGGGCATTGTACAAATCCATTGCCACGAAATCATTGGCACAGATAAATACATCCGGAAGCTTGGGAAGCTTCTCCAGTTCCTCTTCCAGATACTGCTGATACTGCATCCGTCCCGTTCTTCCTGCCACTTCCATATTTCCGGTGATACACCACTCCTCACGAATCGGAGCCTGAAGCAGATACATTGTATCGCGAAAAGCCATATAACGCTCAAAGAAAGACTGGCAATGTGTATATTCTCCTACGAATCCGATATTCTTTTTCCCTCTGCTCACCATCTCTCTTACAAATTCAGAAACACCGGAACGGTTATCCATATACAGTCTGTCTGCTTTCAGGGTATCGGCGAAACCGACAACCGGAGTATCTACAAATAAAATCGGTATTTCCAGCTCGCAGAGCATCTGGCTGTATGCATGGTCAAACATCTCGTAGCAGATGATTCCCGATGTTCTTTCTTTATTAAAGGATACCGGAAGGCGCATTCCCTTAATTTCATAGCTTAAAACTCTGTGCATGGAAAGACTGTACCCAAGCTGAGAAATCTCTCTCTGAAATTTATCAAGCATGGTAGATGAAAAATGAGAGTCTCCGAGAAACTTCGTTGTCAGAAGCGCAATCTCCCTCGGCTCCGATGCAGCCTGCAGAAGAATATCTTCTTCATTTTTCATAATATCAGAAACATAGGAAAATTGCTTATACCCCATTTCTGCCGCTTTTTTCAAAACTCTGTCTCTGGTGGCATCTGCAAGAATGCCTGTATTATTGATTGCTTTTGATACGGTATTTCTGGAAAGCCCCAGCGCATCTGCAATATCCTGTATTGTAACTTTCGCTGCCATAATCTCCTCCTTTTCCCTATTACTTATTAAAGGGTATTTTTACATTTATACCATATTCTGAAGTTTTTTTGTAAAACTCCTGCTCCTCTTTTCTCCTGTAACATCATTATAATGCACAAACCAAAATAAGTCAAATGTAAAAATGTAAAAATATAGCTTATTATAACCAACATTTTACACAAAAACCACCTCTCAATTGTTCACTTTTGTACAATCCGGAAAATTTATGTAAAAATTTTTGAGCAAATGTCAAACTTTATATTGACATCATGTGTAAAAAATGGTATAAAATAAATATAACAAATCTCAAGCAGATATTTACAAATGCACAACTCATTTTACATACTGTGACTGCTTGAAACGTGCGAATGTAAAATTGCAAAAGAGGAGGAAGAAAGGAGGATATTATGAAAACCAATTCCACTGCTGTTTCCAAAGGGAAACAGAAAAACTCAAAAACAGGAATCGCCGGAACGCTTCTATATGTAAAGCAGCACTGGCAGCTCTACCTGTTTTTCCTGCTGCCTGCGCTGGCACTGACAATCATTTTTAAGTATCTACCCATGGGCGGTATCCTGATCGCCTTTCAGGACTACAACCCGATCAGCGGTATCCTGAACAGCGAATGGGTGGGACTGAAAAACTTCACACGATTCATGTCTTCCCCTGACTTCATGCGGTATCTTATCAATACCCTGAAGCTGAGTGTATACGGATTATTGTGGGGCTTTCCAATCCCGATCATTCTGGCTCTGCTGCTGAACCGTATCCAGAGTAAAGGTATCAAAAAGAAAATTCAGCTCGTGCTTTATCTGCCGAACTTCGTATCCGTCATCGTACTGTGCGGTATCGTAAGAATTTTTCTTTCCGTAACAGGACCTGTAAACCTTCTTCTGGGTACAGACATCAACTTTATGACCATGCCGGAGGCTTTCCGCTCCATCTACATCGTCAGCGGTATCTGGCAGGGCGCAGGCTGGGCATCCATCATGTACACGGCTTCTTTATCCAACGCAAGTCAGGAACTGAAAGAGGCGGCTGTCATTGACGGAGCAAACATTTTCCAGCAGATTAAGGCAGTTGAATGGCCTGCTATTAAAGATATGGTAGTAATCCAGTTCATTCTGCAGGCAGGAAACATTATGAGTATCGGTTTCGAAAAGGCATATGCACTTCAGACTGACCTGAACATGGCTACATCCGAGATCATCGCCACCTACGTATATAAGAAAGGTCTTATCGACGGTGACTACAGCTTCTCGACTGCGGTCGGACTATTTAACACGGTAATTAACGTCATCCTTCTGATTGCGGTAAACAAGATTGTCGCCAAGATGAACGATGGCCAGGGCTTATAAGGAGGGAGCAAGATGAAAAAGAAAAAAAGCCAGTTTGCCAGATATTCCCTGCAGGATAAGGCATTGCTGCTCACAGGATACATTTTGCTCGGCCTGTTCGTTATCGCAATCATTATCCCTATGGTTTATATCATAGTCGCATCCTTCATGGATCCGATTACACTGCAGAATAAAGGAATTACCTTTGATTTCAGCAAATGGACAGCTACTGCCTATGAACGTGTTATCTCCAACTCACAGATCTGGATCGGATTTAAAAATGCCGTTGTTTACTCCCTTGTTTTCACGGTAGTATCCGTTATGATCACCCTGCTGGCAGCTTATCCTATGTCACGTACTGATTTCAAAGGACGCGGATTTTTTAATACTATCTTCGTAATCACCATGTTCTTCGGAGGCGGTCTGATTCCTACTTACCTGTTAATCAGCAACCTCGGCCTTCTGGACAGCATGTGGGCAGTTATCCTCCCGGGCGCTTTCAGCGTATGGAACATGATCATTGCCAGAACCTACTACAGAGGCATCCCCGCAGAGCTTCGTGAAGCGGCAGATGTGGACGGCGCATCCGAAATGACCTTCTTCTTCAAGATTCTCCTTCCGGTATGTACCCCGGTTATCGCAGTTCTTGCCCTGTGGCAGTTCGTAGCTATGTGGAACAGCTACTTTGACGCAATGATTTACTTAAACGACACTGCGAAACAGCCGTTACAGCTTGTGCTCCGCGCAATCCTCATTCAAAACCAGCCGGAATCAGGTATGATTTCCGATATGCAGAGCACCGCAGCCCGCGCACAGCTTGCAGAGCTTTTGAAATATGCAACCATCATCATCTCCAGCTTACCGCTGCTTGTTATGTATCCTTTCTTCCAGAAATATTTTGACAGCGGCATTATGGCAGGTTCTGTAAAAGGCTGATTTTAACCAAATGTAACAATTAAATGTAAAAAACGTAAAACCACAACCAATATACCTCTGTACTATTAAGAAAGTTAAAAAGGAGTTTTGATTATGAAAACGAAAAAAATCAAACGTATTATGTCATTTTCCCTTGCAGCATGTATGGTTCTCTCCCTTGCAGGATGCGGCGGCAAAAGCGAAAAAAAAGAACTGAATAAAGGCGAATTCCAGGAAGTTGATACTGCAGAACTGGCATTTCCTCTGAAAGAAAAAGCAACTCTTACAGGAACGACAAGCTTCCCGGCAAATACAGAGTCCAACCCGAATAACAGAACCATTTTCAAACGTCTTCAGGAAAAGACAAACGTAGAAATCGAATGGACTGCTATTCAGGCTGACCAGTGGCGTGACAAGATTGCCCTTAACATGGCAAACACCAAGAACCTGACAGACTTCATTTTCGCAGCGGACTTCGGCGACAACGACCTTCTGAAATATGCAAAACAGGGCGTTATCATTCCTCTGGAAAAATATATTGACGCTTATATGCCAAACTTAAGCGCTGTATTCGAAAAATATCCGGAATACAGAGC
This sequence comes from uncultured Blautia sp., assembly GCA_958367245.1. Taxonomy (GTDB): domain Bacteria; phylum Bacillota; class Clostridia; order Lachnospirales; family Lachnospiraceae; genus Blautia_A. Next base: position 39,245 of record CATXEA010000007.1, on the reverse strand, counting down.
TATGTGTACAGATACAGAGGGACACATCTGGGGACTTCCGTGGATTGAGCAGTTGGGCTCTGACAAAACAGCAATCCAGACTCTTGATAACATGAGCTTTATCAATAAAAAATGGCTCGATTTCCTTGGACTGGAAATTCCGGAAACAGTAGATGAATTTGAACAGGTTCTCATCGCTTTCCGCGACCACGCTTCTGAGCTTCAGGCAGAATTTGGCATTGAGGGAAGTATTATTCCAATGTCCTGTATCGTAAACGACGGCGGACAGGACCCTGCAATCCTCATCAACGGCTTCGGCGAAGGCTACGGAGACCCTGACCACGCAAGACATATTGTAGTTACCGATGACCTTAAGGTTATCTGCAGCGCTACACAGCAGGGCTTCAAAGACGGTCTCCAGTGGATGCACCACCTTTATGAAGAAGGTCTGATTGACCCGGAAGCATTCACACATGACTGGTCCACCTACGTTTCCAAAGGTAAATCCGGACGTTACGGCGTATGCTTCTCCTGGGACGTTGCAAATGTTGACAATCTTACTGACTGGGTTCCGCTTCCGGTTCTTACCGCAGATACTACTAACCTGACTCCTGACAACGGTTCTTTTACAAGCGGATTTAACCGCGGACGCTGCGTTGTAACAGCAGTTGCAGAAAATCCGGCTCTTGTCTGCGCATGGCTTGACCAGATGTACGACCCATTCCAGTCTCCGCAGAACAACTGGGGAACCTACGGAGAAGAAGATGAATTCGATATCTTCGAGCTTGGCACAAATGCAGACGGCGAAGAAATGCTTACACATGCTCCTCTCGGAGACGCTTCTCCTGTAGAAGTACGTGAGGCAGAGGCAGTCGGTGGTCCTCTGGCAGTTCTTGACGAATATTACGACAAATATGTAACATGCCCTGACGACGCACAGTATCGTCTTGACTGGATTGAAGAATTCTACACACCGGATATGCACACCAAATATGTATACCCGAACGTATTTATGAACCGCGAGGACAATGAAAAACTTTCCAACTTACAGGCAGATATTGAAAAAACTATCAAAGCTAAAAAATCCGACTGGATCATGAACGGATTTACAGATGCTGACTGGGATGAATATATTGAATCCCTGAACAAATACGGTCTTGAAGAATACCTGGGCATCTTCCAGAAATATCTGGATTCCTTCTATGAGACAGAGACAAACACAGACGCACAGAAAGGTGAATAATTTATGACAAGTCAGACTTTACGGGAAGCACGAAAATATGAAGAGACTTCCGCAAAAATGATCAAAGCAGAAGAAAGACCTGCATTCCATTTATCTCCCCGTACGGGCTGGACAAATGACCCTAATGGTTTTTCCTGCTACAACGGACAATACCATTTGTTCTACCAGTATAATCCATACAACATCCACTGGGGTCCCATGCACTGGGGACATGCAGTAAGCAAAGATATGCTACACTGGGAATTTCTTCCCGCAGCTCTTGCTCCGGATGAGATTTTTGACAGAGACGGCTGTTTCTCAGGAAGTGCGGAGACACTTCCTGACGGCAGACAGCTTCTCATGTACACAGGTGTAGCCCGCGAGCCTCAGCCGGACGGCACTTTCAGAGATGTACAGACTCAGTGTCTTGCTATCGGAGACGGTGTAGATTACGAAAAGCTTGACATTAACCCTGTTCTTGACGGAAACGACATTCCGGAAGGAAGCAGCAAAGCCGACTTCCGTGACCCGAAAATGTGGCGCAACGAGGACGGAACTTATAGCTGCGTTGTTGCCAGCCGCCCTGCTGACGGCAGCGGTCAGATTCTTCTTTACAGCAGTCAGGACGGTCTGAGCTGGAAATTCGATACGATTCTTGCACAGAACCGCAACCGCTTCGGTAAAATGTGGGAATGCCCTGATTTCGTAGAGCTTGACGGCAAGCACGTACTCCTTGTAAGCCCTCAGGACATGCTGGCGAAAGGTCTGGAGTACCATAACGGAAACGGAACTCTCTGCATCATCGGTTCCTACGATAAGGAGAAAAAAGTCTTTACAGAGGAGCATGACCAGGCTATTGATTACGGCATTGACTTCTATGCTTCCCAGACTCTTCTCACTCCTGACGGACGCCGTGTAATGATTGGCTGGATGCAGAACTGGGATACCTGCGCTCCTCACTCTCCTGACCAGAAATGGTTCGGTCAGATGAGCCTTCCAAGAGAGCTTTCCATCAAAAACGGAAGACTTTACCAGCAGCCGATTAAAGAGCTGGAAAGCCTGAGAGAAAATAAGGTTTCTTATGAAGATGTTTTAATTGAAGATGATACTATGTGTTTCGACGGCGTAGAAGGACGCTGCGTAGATATGGAAATCTCCATTCTTCCTGAAGATGCGCAGAATCTTTACCAGAACTTCACTGTTCGTTTCGCACAGAACGAAGACTTTAAGACATCCTTAAGCTTCCACCCACAGGAATCTGTCCTGAAAATCGACCGTAAATTCTCAGGTTCAAGAAGAGCTCATGTTCACCAGAGACGCTGTCTGGTAAACAGCACCAATGGCGAGCTGAAGCTTCGTATCATCCTTGACCGTTTCAGCGCAGAGGTCTTCGTCAATGACGGCGAAAAGGTTATGACCATTACCTTAAGTACTCCGCAGGAAGCAGACGGAATCTCCTTCCACGCAGACGGAAAAGTAAAAATGAATCTCGTAAAATACGAGCTTTCCACCAAATAAATTGATATTGATAAAATCAAAAACTCCGCTTCGGACAATCCGGGCGGAGTTTTTGATTCTATTGTATTTATTCTATGATTTTTGTCTCAATATCATGGGCTTCACAGTAAGTTTCAAGAAGCTTCACTAAATCAGAAAGATCTTTTTCCATCCCCTCCATACCGGAAAACCCAAAGATGACCATGAGGATTTCCTCTGCATTTTCTGTGATTCTGGTACGGGTGGAATCACTGGTCGGGTTTCCGAATGGTCCCTGGGCGTCCGCAAATACCGGAAGAAATTCCACATTAATCTGATCTTTCCCGATTCCCTGATAGTGTGCGCCTTCCTGCGCCACCATCCATGTAACGGAACCATCGATTTTCGTTACATCATAAGCGCCCAGAGAATAGCCTGTGCGGATGGAGAAAAGATTATTGCATTCTACCACATTATTAATCTGATAAAGTCCTTTTCCCTGAATAATCCGGCGGCACATAGCTTCCGCAGAATTGCGGTAACGGCTGGGTTCCTTGCCAAAAGCCTTATAGGCGCTTCTTGTATCCGCGATTTTTTTCCGCTTCGGAATATCCGGCACTTTCTCGATTTTTGCCTGAAGCTCTTTGCCAAACTCTTCAATTTCTTCAAGAAGCTCCGCAGGACTTTCTTTTACTTTCACCTTACACTGAACACAGCCGAGAACTGCATCAGGCCATAAAGCTTTCATATTTGAATTTATAGTGATTGGTAACATATCTATGCCTTTCTTCGTTCACATTTTCATAATCTCTGTTATTTACATACGGACAATTTTTTCCGCTTTCAAAAGCTCTGTCTCTTCTTCTTCGTGGGTAACTGCCAGAACTGTTTTTCCCTGTGTCTTTTCCAGTATGTAAGCTGCTGTTTTCTGTTTTGTCTCCTCATCCAGTCCTTTGAGAGGTTCATCCAGAATGAGACAGTCATACTCTGCAAAAAGAGCCCTCAGAATCGCCACACGGCGGCGCATACCGCCGCTTAATTCACGCACAGGCTTGCGCCATACCTCATCAAGACAGACTCTTTGAAAAGCGCTTTTCAGTTCTTCATCCGATACATGATTTCTGCATACCAGACGGATGTTGGCTGCTGCACTTAAATTTTCACACAGTCTGTCTTCCTGAAAAACTGCGCTTAATTTTTTCCCAAAAAGCCCTTCTATGGAGCCTTCGGTTGGTTTTTCAAGCCCCATGAGAAGTTTTATCAGAGTTGTCTTTCCGCCTCCGGAACGTCCCATAATACAGGTAAGCTTTCCCTCCGGAAAATCGCAGGAAAAATCTTTCAAAACCTGTTCTTCACCGTATGACTTACTTATTTTTTTTACTGCAATATCCATATTTTCTCCCTTTTCAGCGCTGCTCCACATACCTTTTCAGATAGTTGACAACTGCCAGAAAACATGTTTCAAACAATACGCTGATAACGATAATCACAATTGTCCATGCAAACAGCTCCGGCGTATTCAGATATATTTTTGCATGATAAAGCTTCTCTCCCAGCGAGCCGGAAGGAACACCGATAACCTCCGCAGCTACCCCTGCTTTCCAGCACATCCCCAGAGAAAGGCGGCAGGCTGTAACAAAGTAGGGCAGTACCTGAGAAAAATAAATATATCCAATCCGCCTTCCCATGCTGATTTCAAAAACATCCGCCATCTCAAGAAGCTGCCTGTCTGTCTGCCGTATTCCTGTCAAAATATTGGTATAAATAACAGGGAGCACCATGAGAAACGAAATAAAGACGGAAAGATTACGTGATGGTATCCAGATCAGGCAGAGGATGATAAAGGATGCGACAGGTGTGGATTTAATCACGGAAATCAGCGGATTTAACAGAATTTCCACCACTTCTGATACATAAGCTGCAATTCCCAGCAGAATCCCGAGAACTACGGCAAGGGTAAATCCGAAGATAATTCTGCCGAAGCTAAAGCCTATTGACTGCCAGAAATCAACAGTAAAAATCAACTCCGAAAGCTTTTTCAGAACAGAAACAGGAGATGCCAAAAGGATCTCCTGCCCAAGCCACATACTGGCAATCTGCCAGATTCCAACCCAGAAAAGGACTGCCAGTATGCGTATGAATCTGTATTTTTTTTTCGTTCTATCGTTTGTAATAGAATGCTTCATCCGGTAATTTGCCTCCGATAATTTCCGGATTCTGCTCCTCTAAGGTTGCAAGGTATCCGGAAAGCATAGTTTCCATCTCATCTCCTTCAATGAATACAATGGAACACTCAGGAATTGCCTTTACAGCAACCTCTTTCGGGATGATATCGTGCGCGCCGATAATCTCTGCTGCAGCTTCCGTATCTGTATTTACAAAGTCAACAGACTCTTTATACGCATCCATAAACGCGTCCAGAGCCTCTTTATTTTCTTCTGCAAATTCATTTCTCACAACAACAACTCCTGTCACAAGTCTGCTGTCGTCTGCAGCGCCGCTCTCCCATAATTCGTTGAGGTCCAGAGCAACCTTCAGATTCTCATTTTTCATAAGAGCTGTTGTCACAAATGGCTGAGGAAGGAGTCCTACTGCCGTCTGGTCCTGAGCAAGGGCCGCTACAACCTCCGCATGTTCAGACTTGAATTCAATCGTCACATCCTTCTGAGGGTCGATTCCGTTTGCTTCAAGCACAGAATTAAGGGCATATTCCGGGGTTGCCCCTTTGCCGCTGGCATAAATTGTTTTTCCCTTTAAGTCTTCTGCAGATTTCACAGTATCACCGTTCTCAACAATGTACAGAACCCCAAGTGTATTTGCCGCAAGAACACTTACTTTCTGCTCTGTTTTCTGATAAAGAACTGCCGCAAGGTTCGCCGGAACTGCTGCAATATCTACTTTCCCCTGCACGATCATCGGTACGATTTCGTCCGGAGAAGCCGCAATTGTAAACTCATATGCTTCGTCGTCGAGAAGCTGCGCCATTCCCATTGCAGTAGGCCCTTTTAATGCTCCTACGTGAATGGATTCTTCCGTTTCTGCTGTTTCCGCTGCCATTACTGTTCCTGCACCGGCCAGAATGCCAATACCCATACATGCTGCCATAAACCATGCTGTTACTTTTTTCATTCTCATTTCTCCTGCTTCCTTTCTGCTGTTACTGTTCACTCCGTTCACAGCAATAGTGCCGTGTGAACAGTAACTTTCTGCTTTCTTTTCTATGGGTCATCGTTCAATTATAATCCATATCCCGATTATAGCACACCGTCAAAAAGCAGACAAGTGCGGTCTTCCCTCTCCATTCCTGCCAGCAGACTTGAAACCGCAGTTCATCGCACTCTTGATTTCTCTATAGATGCGAGATTCTCTTCCTCTCATGGAGAAAATCACCCATTTCTTGCCTTGGTTTCTCTATAGGCGTGGTAAATTCTGCCTCTATGGAGAAATTCCTTTGATTATCTCTTATTTTTCTCCATAAACACAAGATTTCCTTCCTCTTGTGGAGAAATCCCCCTAATTCTTCTCTTGTTTTCTCTATAGATTCAAGACTCCCCTTCATCTATGGAGAAATTCCCCCTCTTCTCCCTCTCCATTCTTCACCAGCCTGGTCATATCTCCCGTTTAATGGGTTTACATCTGATAAGAAATCCATTATACTGAAATTCACTTATTTTTGTAATTACTTTAAGGAGGAAAAGATATATGTTTCGTTTATGGGGAAAAATCTGGAAGGACAATCGTCTGCTTCGGGACACAGTCGTGTGCGATGACTCCGAAGATACAAGAACACACAAAATATTTCGCGGACTGGAGCAAATCTGCTATGAAATGGATCTTGGCAATCCCATCTGGCTGGACGCCACGGTAAAGGATTTCAAAAAGCACGACAAAGCACGATTTTTTCAGGATAACTTCATAGAACAGATTGATTTTGATTATCTGGAGATACAAGTGATTGAGGAAGATTAAAAATTCATCCGCAATCAATAAACGCGATTCTTCGTTTCTCCGTTCATAAACCTCTCAATATTTTTTACGACCTCATCCACTACGCGGAATCTGGTCTCTTTCGCAGCCCATGCAATATGAGGCGTAATAATCAGCCTGTTGCTGTCCTGTATTTTAAGAAGCGGATTTTCGAGATTCATCGGTTCCTGAACGAGAACGTCTAACGCAGCGCCCGCAATCTCTCCTTCTGTAAGAGCCGTATACAAATCCTGCTCATTAACAATAGCGCCTCTCGCCACATTGATAAAAATAGCAGATTTTTTCATTTTACGGAACGCCTCCAGAGTCATAAGATTCTCCGTATGGATATTTAAAGGCGCATGTACGGAAAGAAAATCTGAGCGTTCAAGAAGCTCTTCGAATTCCACCTGCTCATAAGGACTCTCATACTTGTGACCTGACGCAGAATAACAGATTACTTTACATCCGAATACAGAAGCAATCTCCGCTACTCTTCTGCCGATTGCGCCAAGCCCGATAATCCCCCATGTCTTGCCTGCAAGCTCGCAAAAACTCTGGCTGAAATGGGAAAAACAGCTTCCTCTGGCATATTCACCGGATTTCACATAATAATCGTAGTAATTCAGTTTTTCCAGAACATAAAATAAAAGGGCAAAGGTATGCTGGGCTACCCCGTCTGTAGAATATCCTGCCACGTTATACGCCGCAATACCTCTCTCCTTAAGATAATCTCCGTCCAGATTATTAATCCCTGTCGCAGTTACACACACAAGCTTTAAATTTTTTGCATCCCTGATCGTCTCTTCACAAATCGGAACCTTGTTCGCAATGATTACATCCGCATCCTGCGTACGCTGTGGAACTTCCGCAGCCGTACTTCTTGGATAAATAACCACTTCTCCGAATTTATGAAAAGGGGTGAAGACCATGTCTTCACCCAAACTTTCCGCTTCCAGTATTACAATTTTCATTACAGTCTCTTAAGAAGCTCTTCTCTTTCACTCTCAAAGCCCGGTTTGCCAAGAAGCGCGAACATATTCTTCTTATAGCTTTCAACACCCGGCTGGTTGAATGGATTTACTCCGAGAAGGTATCCGCTTACACCGCAGGCAAACTCGAAGAAATAGAATAACTGCCCAAGTGTAAACTCATCCTGCTGAGGAATGTCTACTCTTAAGTTCGGTACATTACCGTCTGTGTGAGCAAGGATTGTTCCGTTCATAGCGCTCTTATTTACGAAGTCTACTGTCTTGCCTGCAAGGTAGTTCAGACCGTCAAGGTCAACTGCTTCCTCGCCGATAATAATTTCTGCGCCGGAATTCTCCACATTCATAACAGTTTCAAACATGATACGCGCGCCGTCCTGAATAAACTGTCCCATGGAATGCAGGTCTGTTGTAAGGTCAACTGCTGCCGGGAAAATACCCTTCTGGTCTTTACCCTCGCTCTCGCCGTAAAGCTGTTTCCACCACTCGTTCATGTAGTGAAGGCTTGGCTCATAGTTCGCAAGAACTTCCACGTTTTTACCTTTGCGAAGAAGAATGTTACGAAGAGCCGCATATTTCACAGCATCATTCTCCTCAAACGGGCTGTTCAGGGCAAGCTCACGTCCGGAAGCTGCGCCTTCCATTAATTTGTCAATATCTGCGCCGCTTACAGCGATTGGAAGAAGACCTACTGCTGTAAGAACGGAGAAACGTCCGCCTACGTCATCCGGAACTACGAACTCTGCGTATCCTTCTTCGTCCGCAACTTTTTTGAGAGCTCCGCGAGCCTTATCTGTTGTTGCATAAATTCTCTTGGCAGCTTCCTCTTTTCCGTATTTCTTCTCAAGCATTTCCTTGAATACACGGAAAGCGATTGCAGGCTCTGTAGTTGTACCGGATTTGGAAATCATGTTGATAGAGAAATCTCTGTCGCCGATTACGTCAATCAGGCCTTTAATGTAGCTGCTGCTGATGCTGTTTCCTACGAAATAGATTTCCGGAGTTTTACGGATTTCTTTGGAAACATTATTATAGAAACCATGTCTTAAAAATTCGATTGCTGCTCTTGCGCCAAGGTAAGAACCGCCAATACCGATTACCAGCAATACTTCTGAATCTTCCTGAATTTTCTTTGCAGCTTCTTTAATACGAGCAAATTCTTCTTTGTCATAATTTACAGGAAGATCGATCCATCCGAGGAAATCATTTCCTGCTCCGGATCTGGATACTAAAGTTTCTTTTGCAGCTTCTGCCAGAACTTTCATAGATTCTACTTCATGCTCTGAAACGAAGCAGCCGGCTTTTGAATAATCAAATGTTACTTTACTCATGGCTTTTCTCTCCTTTAAATTGTAAAAATCTTCTGTGTCCAGTATATCAAATAAAAGCTTATTTCACAAGGTAAATTGTGACTATTATGCCATAAACTCTCGAATTATTTCTCTCATAATCTCTTCCTCTTCCGCTGTCAGGCGCTTGCTGAAATGGCTACCTGCTGCAGCGGTCTGACGGATACTTTCTGCAATACGCTCCACCATTTCTTCCTGCATCACCTCATCGGGACGATGCTCCGCCGGAATCTCCTCTACCCATGTTCGCATCTGCTCCACATAATCAGCCAGAGAATTCATAATAAGCTCTTCTTTATAGGAAAAATCAAGAGCCTGACGAAGAAGCAGCAAAGCTGTAGGAATCGCAGCTCCCAGGTAAAGGTACCGAAGGGGCAGACCGTCAAGCTCAAGTCTCGTCACCAGATAAACCGCTGTTCCCAGAAGCGCTGTGCTTAAAAGCGCCGGATACCACACCAGACGGTTCATACGGTTCAAAAGCTTATCTCTTGTTTTCCACAGATTCATCCATTTCTCTTTCAGGCTCATAAGTCCGTTTGTATTCTTTTTTATTACTCTTCTGTAAGTAAGATGCGTGGCTAACATTCCTATTGCTCCCAATGCCCCCAGGGCAGCCATGCAGTAGAGCAATATGTGCAGGTTCATAATTTTTTCCAGCATAATGTCCTCCCTTACTTAAATCATTAAGAACATTATACCTCTCTCCTCTTTCACAGGGAACTAAAATCGTTCGCCAAATTCTTTCATAACCTTACATCTCCTGCAAAGCAGCTACAACATCCTCAAATCTCATAAAGTGAGAAGCTTTTACCAGAATAGTATCGCCTTTCTCCACATAACCGGAAAGCTCCTTGAGAAGATTCTCACGGTCTTTTTCATAGATTACTTTAAGCTCCGGATTTGTCTCTGAAGCTTTTTTTGCCATATGGCTGCAAAGCTCTCCTACGCAGATGAGAACATCAATTCCGCAGGTTCCCGCATGTTCTCCCACCTCTGCATGAAGGGCAGCCTCATCTTTGCCAAGCTCTCCCATATCCCCAAGAATTGCGACTCTTCGTCCTGCACCGTCTCTTAACACATCAAGGGACGCTTTCATAGACATGGGATTTGCATTGTAGCAGTCGTCCACAATCAGGAAATTATCTGTCTCAATCATACGGAAACGGCCGCTGATCGGTTCCAGACTTTCAATCCCTGCCTTAATCTGCTCCGGTGTAAGACCATAAATCCTGCCCACAGCAGCCGCAGCCAGAGCATTGTAAACCATATGACGCCCCGGCATCGGAATATCTGCCTCAAAAGCAGTTTCTCCCATATGTATGGTACAGGTCATTCCTTTTAATCCACGGCTTACAATATTGTCTGCATAAATATCACTTGTTTCATCAAGTCCGAAATACACAGGTTTGATTCCCTGAGGTTCTTTTACTGTGCGAAGCTTGTCGTCGTCTCCGTTTAAAACAATATGTCCGTCTGCTTTCATGTAGTCGAACACCTCTGTTTTTGCCTTCAGCACCCCGTCTCTGTCTCCCAGATACTCCAGATGACAGGTTCCGATATTGGTGATTACCGCAGTATCCGGCTTCGCAATCTTCGCCAGACGGCTCATTTCACCGAAATCACTGATTCCCATTTCCAGAACTGCAATCTCGTCCTCATCCCGAAGACGGAAAACGGTCAGCGGAAGTCCCAGTTCATTGTTAAAGTTACCTTCCGTCTTTAATGTACGGTATTTCTCCTTCAGCACAGAAGCAATCGCTTCTTTTGTACTTGTTTTTCCCACGCTTCCGATAATTCCCACTACAGGAATGGAAAGCTGCTCCAGATAAAATTCCGCGATATCCTTCACTGCCTGAAGAGAGGATTCTACCACGATATACGGGAAAGACGCATCCTCCAGATACCGCTCAGAAAGAGTTGCAAGCGCTCCTCCCTCCATAACCTGCGGAATAAATTTATGGGCGTCTACTTTTTCTCCCACAATGGGAACGAAAAGGCAGCCCTCGGAAGTCTTGCGGCTGTCTGTGACAATCGCGCTTACTTCCGTATACATCTTATCTGCAGGACCGTAATAAGTTCCATTGCAGACACGTGTAATATTTTCTAATGTTAAATTCTTCATAATTTTCCCTTATTTATATTTTTTCATGGATACTTCAATCAGTAGTTCGCAAAGGCTTGGATAGTCAATTCCCAGCACCTGAGCCTCCTGAGGAATCAGGCTTGTAGGCGTCATTCCCGGAAGTGTATTGGCTTCCAGACAGTACATATCGCCGTTTTCCTTCATCATAAAATCAAGGCGGCAGTAGCCTTCCAGACCAAGAGCGCGCGCTCCTGCCTCTGCATATCTCTGCATTTTTTCGGTGAGTTCCAGAGAAAGCTCTGCAGGACATGTTTCAATTGTTGAGCCCGGCTGGTATTTATTTTTGTAATCATAGAAGCCCTGTAACGGGGCGATTTCGATAACAGGATATGCCTTGCCATCCACAACTGCGACAGAAAATTCTCTGCCTTTGATATATTCCTCGATTACAACCTCGTCTTCATAGCTGTAGGCGTCTTCCAGAGCTTTTTCATACTCTGCCTGATTTGCTGCAATATATACGCCTACGCTGGAACCGCCGCAGCAGGTCTTTACTACTACAGGGAACTCCATCCCCAGTTCTTTCACATCCCTGACAGCATGAGTCTTCTTCATGGAAGTACCCTTTGGTGTAGGAACGTCGTGCATAAGGAACATCTGCTTGGTAATTCCCTTATCCATAGCAAGTGCGCTGCTTAAATAGCCTGTTCCTGTATATTTAATTCCCATCAGGTCAAAAGCAGCCTGCACTTTACCGTCTTCTCCGTTGGCTCCGTGAAGTCCCAGAAAAACAACGTCTGCCTGCTCGCAGAGAGCCAGAACATTAGGGCCGAAAAAGTTTCTTCTCGCCTTTTTCATATTTTCAATCTCTGCGTTGAAACTGCTCATATATGCGGAAGCTGCATCCACATCATATTCCTGAGGGAAAGGATTCTCCCAGTCCACCTTTTCATCTCCGCAGAAAATATCCACGAGCACTGCCCGATGACCTTTCTGACGCAGCGCTTTACAGATTCCTGTTCCAGACACAATGGAAATTTCACGCTCTGTACTTGTTCCGCCTGCTAATACAACGATTTTCATTTCTTTATCTCCTTCAATTTCTGTCTTTATTTATATACTACCACCGGCGCTCCGATGTCTATATTCTGATATATGATTTCTGCCTGACTGTATGGTGTGTTTACACAGCCGTGGGAACCGTCCAGAAGGTACATATTTCCGCCGAACTCTGTCCTCCATGACGCGTCGTGAACTCCCACATTTCCGGAAAACGGCATCCAGTATGTCACAGGAGCGGCATAACCCTCTCCTTTGAGCACATAGGGAGACATCATAGCGTCAACGGCAAAACAGCCTGTTGGCGTCTCATTGCCTTCAACATTGGGATTTCCCGTAACTACCGGTGTATCCACAATCGGCGCTCCGTCCTTATAGAATACCATTCTCTGGTTGGTAAGGTCAATCTCTATATAGGTATAACCGATATCATTTGTCTTTCTGCTCCAGCCTTTATAGGCATATACAGGCTCCCTTACATCAATCGTTCCGTCCTTGATGGCTTTTATCAATGCTTCTGTCTCTGCCTTCTGGTCAATTGCCCAGCCGTAGTCGCCGCCCTCGATTATCTTTTCTCTTCCGTCATAGGTAAGAAAAGTTCTTGTACAGCCAAAAGTATCGTATTTATATCCCAGATTATAAACATAATCTGCCACGAGCTTTTTGTCCAGCGTGTAATTGCCTTTTTTATTTCTTACCAGCCAGTTTTTGATCACGCTGCGGTCTACTACCTCGGAACGGTCTCCGAAATCGTAGGTTATAATGGCTTTTGTAAGCTCATTCATCTGCTTACAGTCTTTCACCAACTGTTTGTCGTCTCTGTAAACCTTCGGTTTGACGTAACACCCTTCCTTATCCAGATTTACGGAAGTCTGAACGGTTTCCATCGCCTTTTTGATTACCTGTACTGTCTTTTTATTCCGAAGGGCAGTTCCTTCCTGTTCCGGAAGAATCACAAAGCCCTCTTCCTTTTCTGCTATGTATGCGTCCACCGGCTTGATAATATTCACTTCCTGCATACAGTTAAGCCCGTCTATCGCTTTCTTTAAAAGTTTATCATCAAGCTTTACAGATGACGCCATTTCATATGTCTGCTTCTGGTTAAATGCCAGAAACCATTTATAGCGGTTCTGCGCCTTCATCAGCTTCCCGATTCCCCCGTCCGGTACATAGGTAAGCCCTGCCTGCTCCGCCGTGATTCCCTCTCTGCCGTTATTTCTCGTATCCACTGTCAGAACATAAGCGTCTATCTGCTTCGCCAGAAGCGCTTCCGCTTCGGCTGCCGTCATATAAGAGCAGTTCAGACCGTTAACCATAGAACCGGGCAGAAAATGATTGGTAAAATAATAAACCCCATATCCGTAGGCTGCTCCGGTAAGAATGACAAGAGCCGCAATAAGACCGATCACTGCTTTTTTCCCGGCGCTCATTTTTGTTTTTTCGTCTGTCATATTTCCTCCCCGTTTATAATATTTACTACATGAAAATAGTAACTGTCCGAAAGTTTTTCAGTCAGTTACTATTATATTAATGCCTTATTCTGATTCTGTAAATATTATGTTCCTTATTCTGCCAGAAGTTTTTCGTTACTGTTCACTCCGTTCACAGTAACAATTTTTCAACACTTGCAAGCTTCACGCAGAGCACGAATATCTCTGCTGCTTTTTCAAGTTCTTCCATAGTCGGGAAAGTTGGCGCAATACGGATATTGGAGTCTTTCGGGTCTTTGCCGTATGGATAGGTTGCTCCTGCTTCTGTCATAACAACCCCTGCCTCTGCTGCGAGAGAAACAATACGTTTCGCACAGCCTTCCATAGAATCAAAGGAAATGAAATATCCGCCGTGAGGTTTCGTCCACTCGCCAATCTCCAGACCGGAAAGCTCTCTGTCCAGAGTTTCCAGTACCAGTTCAAATTTCGGACGGATAATGTCCGCATGCTTCATCATATGCGCATGAAGTCCGTTTAAGTCTTTAAAGAATCTCACATGACGAAGCTGATTCAGTTTGTCATGTCCGATTGTCTGAATCTGCATATAGGTTCTGAAATCTGCAAGGTTTGCCTTGGAAGCTGCCACAGCCGCAATACCGGAACCTGGGAAGCTTACCTTGGATGTTGATGTAAATTTATATACCATATCAGGATTTCCTGCTTTTGCACATTCTCCAAGAATTTCCACAAGGAAATCCAACTGGTCATTGTAAAGATGATGGATACTGTACGCATTGTCCCAGTAAATACGGAAGTCAGGCGCTGCCGGTTTCAAACGGGCAAAACGCTCTACAGTCTCTCTTGAATAAGTATATCCCTGTGGATTGGAGTATTTCGGCACACACCAGATACCTTTAACTGCAGGGTCTTCGCTGACCAGCTTCTCTACCATATCCATATCAGGACCGTCCTCATGCATCGGTACATTGATCATCTCGATGCCGAAAAATTCCGTAATCTTGAAATGACGGTCATATCCCGGTACAGGACACAGGAATTTTACTTTATCCAGCTTACACCACGGAGTATTTCCCATTACGCCGTGTGTCATGGAACGGGCAATGCTGTCAAACATGACGTTCAGGCTGGAGTTTCCGTAAATGATAATGTGTTCAGGGTCAACCTCTGACATTTCGCCGAGAAGTCGCTTCGCTTCAGGAATACCGTCGATGACGCCATAATTACGGCAGTCCACACCTGTTTCACATTTCAGCTCCGCGCCATTGGCAAGCACATTCATCATATCCATAGAAAGATTAAGCTGCTCTGAGCTTGGTTTACCACGAGACATATCAAGGGCAAGCCCCTGCGCTTTAATTTCCGCATACTGCTGATCTAACTGCTCTTTCAGAGCCTGAAGCTCTTCTCTGCTCATCTCACTGTATTTCTTCATAAAGTCCTCCTCGATTTTTTAACGAGTTTCTTCGTTATTATTCTATCAATGTCTAACACATTTTAGCCCACTAAAGCGCTGATTGTCAAGCCTTTTCAAATATTTAGCGACACATACAAAGTCCTGTCTTTAAAAAACCCTCTGACTGGCATTTTCACCATATATAATCATTGACATTATCGCCAACACACCGTATTATAGATTTAGATATGATACGTATATAACATAATACTCTATTATCCGGACTTTATACTTCCTCCGGATAATCATTATTTTTAAGAAAGGACTGTTTCTATTTATTATGAGAAAAATTAAGAGACTGCTTGTATTGTGGCTTCTGATTTTTACAGCATTATGTAGCGTAAATGCCGTTCATGCCTCATCCTCCGCTTCTTCCAGAGGGCAGGAAGCTCATCTTACCCTTTACCGGAGAAATGGCAGCATTCTTCGCAAGTATACGATCAGATCCGGTCATAAAAAACTTCCGGGAATGAAAAATCCGGAAGGCTACACCTTCCTTGGCTGGTCAACCAGAAAAGGCCAGAGAAATAATCCGAAATATTATGCAGGACAAGTAATCAGCATAAAAAAAGATATGAAGCTTTATCCTGTCTTTTTTAACAGGGCAAATGAAACCGACCCTGACCCATGGGAGCTTCCCGGAGTAAACCGCCGTAAATATTCCAAGGTAATCTTTGTAGGAGATTCCAGAACTTATAAAATGAAAGAAACCTTCCGTCGGCAGTGCGACGAAGATTTTATGGAGCATCTGGACTTCGTCTGCAAAAGCGGCCAGGGGATACGCTGGTTTCAGGAAGAAGGCTATGCACTTTTAAAGAATAAGATTCAGGCTGAAGGTCCTGCTTCCAATCGAAAACCTATCGCGATTGTTTTTAATCTGGGCATCAACGACCTTCGCTATGTAAATGGCAGAGGGCCGGACTGCGATGCTCTGGCAAAGCTTTACGGTTCTTATTTCAACAGAATTGGAAGAACGCTCACTTCCAAAAACTGCCGGCTTTTTTATATGTCCGTCAATCCTTTAAACTCCTGTATGCTCAAAGGTCATGCAGCCCTGAGAAGAGAGGAAGACGTACGATATTTCAACCTTGCTCTGCAGAACGTCCTCAGCAGCAGGTTTACTTATCTGGACACTCATACACGGCTGACTAAATACGGTTACAGCACCAACAACGACGTTTACGACAACGAAACAGACGACGGGCTTCACTATTCCATGGCAACCTATAAACGGATTTACCGTCTGGTTATGGATAAACTAGCCCGGGTTTAATAAAAATCAGAAAGAGGTAAATATACATTATGTGGATTGCAGATGGATGGAAAGAATATGAAGTCATCGACACCTCCAGCGGTGAAAAATTAGAACGCTGGGGCGATTACCTTCTGGTTCGCCCGGACCCTCAGGTAATCTGGAATACACCAAAGACTGAAAAGGGCTGGAAAAAAATGAACGGCCATTATCACAGAAGCAAAAAAGGAGGCGGAGAATGGGAATTTTTTGACCTTCCCGAGCAATGGGATCTCCATTACAAAAATCTCACCTTTCACCTGAAGCCTTTCAGCTTCAAACACACCGGACTTTTCCCTGAACAGGCAGTGAACTGGGACTGGTTCGGCAATAAAATCAGAAATGCAGGACGACCAATCAAGGTTCTGAATCTTTTCGCCTACACAGGAGGCGCTACCCTTGCAGCGGCTGCCGCAGGAGCAAGCGTCACTCATGTAGACGCTTCCAAGGGTATGGTGACCTGGGCAAAAGAAAACGCCGCAGCTTCCGGTCTTTCTGACGCACCAATCCGCTGGCTTGTAGATGACTGTGTGAAATTCGTAGAGCGTGAGATTCGCCGCGGCAATCACTATGACGCCATTATCATGGACCCTCCTTCCTACGGCAGAGGTCCGAAAGGCGAAATCTGGAAGATTGAGGACTGTATCCATGATCTCGTGAAATTATGCGCGCAGCTTTTAAGCGATAAGCCGCTGTTTTTCCTGATCAATTCTTACACCACAGGACTTGCTCCTGCTGTTTTGACTTACATGCTTTCCACAGAACTTAAAAAGTGGGGCGGTCATGTAGATTCTCAGGAAATCGGTCTTCCGGTATCTTCTAACGGGCTTGTTCTTCCCTGCGGCGCATCCGGACGCTGGGAAGCAGAATAATTCTAAATCTGTAATTGTGGGGGCTTTTATGGAACAAATGAATTTAAAACACGAAATCAAACGCTTTGGCTGTGCCTGTATAGCCGCTGTTATTTTTGCTGTAAATATCAAAACCTTTGTCCGCGCAGGAGGACTTTTTCCGGGTGGACTTACAGGACTTTCTCTTCTTCTGATAAACCTTTGTGAGAAATATATGGGGATTGTCCTTCCTTACTCTCTGGTCAATCTGGCGCTGAACGCTTTTCCGGTTATCATCGGCTTTAAGTTTATCGGGAAGAAATTCACGATCAGCTCATGCTGTATGATTTTTCTTTCCAGTTTCCTTACAGACCTGATTCCGGCTCAGCCGATTACCTACGATACGCTTCTTACCTGTATCTTCGGCGGTTTGATAAACGGTCTGTGCATCAGCCTGTGTCTGATCGGAAATACCTGCAGCGGAGGTCTTGATTTCCTTGCCATTTATTTTTCCGAAAAAAACGGCAAGGATATCTGGAATTACATCCTTGGAGTCAATGCTATTATCCTCGTTATCGCCGGTGTGTTCTTCGGCTGGGATAAGGCTCTTTACTCCATTATCTTCCAGTTTACTTCTACTCAGGTAGTTCAGATGCTTCACCAGAAATATAAAAAGCACACGCTTTTTATTGTCACAAAGGAACCGCAAAAGGTATATGAAGAGATTTCACAGCTTACCAATCACAGCGCTACACAGTTCGAGGGACACGGCTGTTACTCCAACGAGGAATTAAGCCTTCTCTACTCCGTTGTTTCCCGTGAGGAAGCAAAGCATCTGGTAAAAAAAGTACATGAGGTAGACCCTCAGGCTTTCGTAAATATCATTAAAACAGACTATATTAACGGAAGATTTTACCATAAGGCAGATTATTAATGACTTGTATTTCACTCTTTCCGGATGTACAATGAACGTATCATACAAAAGGGAGCGTGATGTATATGAGTAATGAGAACGACAACAAAAACAGTCTTCCCTTTACCTGCACACCGGAATACCATCGTGAGAACTGCAAGGGCTGCGCCTGCGCAACCTGCTATGAACAGGAATTCTGCGACCGCTGCAGCACCTGCGTAGACCTCTCACGCAAAAAAGAACGGTGCAATGCCTATGAAGGGGCGTATAATTATTGATTTCGGCAAAACAACCGGCACTTTAGGTGTCGGTTGTTTTTTTGGAAACTTGGCTAATCGAGTAAGATTCTTCAAAGAACGTAAGGAGGGAATTGCAGTTATGTATAAAGTCATGGAAGATATGATTCTACTTACCCTCTATTTCATTGATAAGCTTAACATTTTTCCACTCTATATCGCTTAAAACGCTATGTTTTGACCCCGGCATCATATAATAATAGTTTTCACTTATTTTGCGCATCACGGAAGTATTATACGTTGTAATAGAATTATAAAAAGCATTCATTTCTTCGGCACGAGCAATCTTTTTTAAGTCTTGATTCATTCCCCAAAATTTCTCATATATTTTTCTACACCATAAAGCAGTGTATCAATTTTTTGAGACATTTCTTTTTGCCCTCGAATTAATATTTTTTGATTTTCCATAATCTGATCCAGCTTATCTGCAATATGTCTATGAAATAAATTTCCTTCGAATACTATATATGCACCACTGCATCCAACACAATTAATCTTCCAGATAGCAAATATTCAAGAAAAGTTCCGCAAGCATTTCTGTTGATTAATGACATTGCTTGCATAACTTCTTATTCCTTTTTTTTTGAGTGCAAAATTGTATCTTTTTCAATTTTATTCTGCAGTTGTAACTGATAAACATTCTCTAAATAATCAATCAGTTTCTCTTTTTCATCTAAAGCTCTTCCCTCTACTATTTATGTTTAAACTGATTTAC
The DNA here is from genome assembly GCA_958367245.1 of uncultured Blautia sp. Classification (GTDB taxonomy): domain Bacteria; phylum Bacillota; class Clostridia; order Lachnospirales; family Lachnospiraceae; genus Blautia_A. The sequence goes on along the minus strand of CATXEA010000007.1, from coordinate 20,173 downwards.
TGTTTCACTCCTTTTCAAATTCTCCTACCCCATCTAGATTCAATATATCTCCTTCAATAGAATATTCATGCACTCCTCCTACATGCAGCATATCCTGTCCCAAACCAGACTGAGATGGCATTTGAATTTCATTTTTTCCTTCGGTAATTGTCCATGTACCATTTGCCGGTTGATTGGAGTCATACATCCATGTTCCATCTTCATTAAAAATAAATTTGCCGACTCCATCAACATCATTCCAAGTTCCTACTATTTCTGATTTTTCCTCAGTTTTTTCGCATGCAGTAAGCAAACACATTCCCAAAACCATACCACATACCATACCATATCTTACGCTTTTCATTTTCATTTCTCTCACCTCAATAAGTTATCTCATTAATTTCATCATATCCCTATTCCCAGTTTAATAATAGCATTCTCCTTGACTACATTCTTCCGGATTTCTCCGTTTTCACTCGGAATCAGGTTCTAATACAAAAATAAAGACCGGATTTTTACACTTACAATTTCAAAAGATACTGAATCATTCTCAAAGTCCATCTCAACCATTTTTCATTATATATATAGTTCCTATTTTTGATAAAGAATATAGTTCTCCTGCATTCGTTTTAATGCCTGTATGTTCATTGCAGTTGCCGCATTACACCATGCACTAACTTTGGTATTATAGGCTGTCTGCTGTGTATGTTGTTCTATTCTTCTAACACTCTCACATAAGCCATTAACATTATTATTGATTTCGTTTAATACTCCGTATAAAATCTGCTGATTTCTTAGTACTTGATCCAATTGTGTTTTTATTTGTTTATATTTCAAATCATTTTCATATAAATTATACGCGCCTACATCCCCTCCTCTCTGTTCCAGACAGTGCGTACGTCCTGTTTTCAGATATTGTAAAAACATTCCACACGCCTCCAAAGAATGGTAATTTGAATGTATTACATTCAAATCATATAATTTTTTTAAATTTTGATCGCATTCTCCATAAATTTTCTTTAATTCTGGTTTATTCTCCTGGATTTGTGCTAATATTATTTTTCCTGTTTTTACTTTCTCTCTATATAAAGTATACGCCTGTAATTCTTGTGCAATCCTATTTTGTGCTTTTAAAACCTCATCTCGAACAATCCAGATATTACCACCTAACACACACACCAAAAATGAAACTATCTCCGCTGTTTGGGAATCTATTTCTATATTAATCATCATGAGTGCAAAAATAAGTGACCATTTAAGAAACAGCGCAGCCATCCCTTCTATAAAAAAACCCACAATAATTTTCATAATCAATGATACCCAGTCAAGCCTTCTCAGTATAGAAGGACAAACATAATTTGCTTTTAAAACCACACCTTTCACATTTTGATAGTCCTTTTCTATAATAAGAAATTCATTGTACGTCTTTCCAGCAATTCTTTTTTGCGTCTCCAGAGTTACAATATCCTGTAAATACTGTATTAATTTTTCTTTTTCCATTAATCCTCTTCTCCTAATCGTCAATCGTATACGAATTTTTTAATCTTTCTCGCTCTGCATCTTTCTGTTTCATACTTTCCCCTAATCTTCTCCACATCTCATCTTCTTCTCGTTTCTTTTTTTCTCGCCAACTTGTTATGGCTGCCCAGATAATACATCCCCATATAAAAATAACTAATGGCATATTTTTTCTCCTCCTTCTAAAAATACTTTTTTGTAAAACACTATTAATATAAATCATTCTCTTTGTATACGCTAATGCGTATACGTTTTGCATATATAATTGTAAAATATTGGTGAGGTGAATATAATGAATGTTAAAGATGCTGTTGCAAACCGCTTTCTCAATTTATGTCATGATAGAAATATGCATATTAATCAGCTTGCAAATATATCAAAGGTCACTCCTTCCACTGCTTATAGCATGATGGATACACGGCGTCGCGATGTTTCTATCGTAACAATCAAAAAATTTTGTGACGGTCTTGAAATTACACTTGGGGACTTTTTCTCCACACCAGAATTTGATAATTTGAGTAAAAAATAAATGATATAGATTTTTCTAATCGAATATCGTTTATTTTTCTATACTCATTTTTTCTTTGTTAATCGTTTAATTCCTTTCTCTACAAATTACGCTTATAATCCAAAGAAGATAATCGCCCCCTCTAAGCGTACTAAGCTTTACCTAACTTTTCGTTTCGCAATATATTTAAACAATTTTAAGTCCTATATTGCGATAGGCTTTTATATTAAAATGCCCTGATTGCAAACTCTTTATTTTCCTTGGTAATAGCAGGAAACGTACAATGATATGGATTCTCTAGACATATACCGCAATTTTTGTACTTTATATCAAAATTACCATCTGAGACACCACAAACTTCATAAATATCCTCCTTTCTGATTTTTATTTGCAAAACCCTTAAAGGTATATAAATATAACTTTTACGAATCTTGTTTTTAACTACTTCTTTTATCCATCTTTGTTCTTTCTGAATTTCAGCGAATAAAAACATTAGCTCTTCAAAAACTATTTCTTATATTATAAATCATACTTCAATATTACGCAAGTGCGTATACGCATTTGCACATATAAATGTAGAATATACTTGAGGTGAATCTTATGAACGTAAAAGATGCTGTTGCTAATCGTTTTCTCACTTTATGCAACGAGAGAAATATACGAATCAACGAGCTCGCAAATATATCCGGTGTCACCCCTTCTACCGCATACAGTATGATGGACAAGCGACGCCGTGATATTTCCATTGTAACAATCAAAAAATTTTGTGACGGTCTTGAAATTACACTTGGAGAATTTTTTTCTACTACAGAATTTGATAATTTAGAACAAGAAATTAGATAAAGGATATGCAAATACATAATAATTTGCATATCCTTATTTTTCTATAACCCCTCTACTAAATATGTCTTTATTTTCAAATAAGTTCATTTCCATATTTAGATAAAATTCCCAATACAGTTTTTCATCATTCTATGATATAATCATAATATCATTTTAATTATTGGAGACGATACAATGAAAAAGATTCGCAGGCAGCTTGGGATGCTGTTTCTGGTTTTGCTTCTGTGCGTATCATGCACAGCTTCCGTCCAGGCGGCTTCCTATGTATCAAAAGAAAATGCAAAGGTCAGCATTACTTCGAAGAAAACAGGCTGGCAGAAAATTGGGAATAACTATTATTTTTATAATTCCAAGGGCAGGCTTCTCCGTGGCTCTATTAAATATAAGGGCTACTATTACTACAGTCTGGCAGACGGAAGGCAGTTTACAGGCTGGATGAAGCGTTCCGGAAACAAATATTACTACAATCGCAAAAACGGAGCCATGTTCCGAAACCGCTGGGCAACAGGAACAAAATATAAATATTATTTCGATAATCGGGGTGTTGCCATCGCAAATAAGTGGAAAACAGAAGGCAGTAAAAAGTATTATTTTCTCTCCAATTCCACTATGGCTACAGGATGGCAGAAAATCGGGAAATACTATTATTATTTCGACAAAAAGACCGGTGTTATGGCAAGGAACAAAAATATCGGGAAATATTATGTAGACAAAAACGGAAGACGCACCATCCGTACAGTCACAACAGAAAGCAAGGATAAGTATACATACACCAGCGCAACCCTGAATATCAATCTCCAGAGGAAGAAGCTCCACGGAATCTCCTACTGGGTCGCGCATATTAAAACCTCCAATCCCTCTCAGCTTAAGTCCGCTCTCTCCAATGGAACCTATGGGGGAACACGGCAGACAACCTCCAGCGCAGTCTCGGCAAATAAGGGAATCATAGGTATTAACGGAAGCGCTTTCGACTATGGAACAGGAAAGCCTTCCCCCCTTGGAATGTGTATCAAAAACGGCAAAATATATGGTGATTATGCCACAAGCTACAGCGTTATGGCTGTAAAAAAGGACGGAACCATTTACACACCTCCTCAGGGACTTTCCGGAAAGGATCTTTTAAAAGCAGGAGTAAAAGATACCTATAACTTCGGTCCGATTCTCATTAAGGACGGCGCAGCCCAGCCTCCCTGGGCTGAAACCCAGAAATACTATCCACGTACGGCTGTAGGCATGGTGAAACCCAATGACTATGTTCTCCTTGTCACAGATACCGGAGAATACACCGGACTGAATCACTGGGATATGGTAAATATCTTTCAATCCTACAACTGTAAATACGCCTATAATCTGGATGGCGGCGGCTCTTCCACTCTCTACTACAACGGCAGAGTTATGAATAAACTCATTGGCAATTACCAGCGTCCATGCGCTGATTTCCTTTTCTTCACAAAGTAAGACAAAAAGCACGGAACCTCTGAAATTCTCTTCGAAAGGTTTCGTGCTTTTTCATATTTTTCCTGTCCGTTGTCTTCGGACAATCTCTATTCTTTTATTTCTTTTGGAAGTTCAATGGTAATTTCTGTCCCGATTCCTTCCCTGCTTTGCAGGGTAATACTTCCTTTCAGGAAAGTTACTGCATGTTTTACAATAGAAAGCCCCAGACCGGTTCCGGATACTTCTTTGGAATGGCTTTTATCTACACGGTAAAATCTTTCAAATACACGGCTCTGGTCGTCTGCCGGAATTCCTACTCCCGTATCCTTCACTGTAATCTGAATCTTTTCTTTATCCTCATTAATCAAAAGGCTGACGCTTCCGTCATTTTTGTTGTATTTGACCGCATTTTCACAGAGATTATAAACCGCTTCCTCAAGAATCGGGCGCACAGTACGGCAGATTGTACGTTCACCGCCAATATAAAGATGTACATTCTGTTCCTTTGCCCTGTCTCCAAGACCTGTAAAAATATCCTTCGCCATCTGATAAAGGTCCACGTTTTCCCACTCATACGGAACCTGAGATTCGTCAAGCTGGGAAATGCGAATAACATCCTCAACTAACTGAATCAAATGCTGTGATTCCTTATATATTCTTCCTGCGAAATGCTTTACGTCATCCGGCTGTACATAACCGTCCTGAATAATTTCCGCAATTCCTGAAATCGAAGTCAATGGAGTCTTCAATTCGTGAGATACGTTAGCCGAAAACTCTCTTCTCAGATTCTCGCGCTCGACCTTCTCGGTCACATTCATAAGAAGAATTACAGCGCCCTCTACCTGTTTTTCCCGGATGACCGGATTTGCAATAACCTGAATATCACGGCTGTCCATTTTCAGTATTGTTTCTTCATGGCCGCCTTCCAGTACGCTCTCTATTACTTTACGGAATTCCTCACTTCTGTTCAGATTATAAACGCTCTGTCCGAATTCTTCTTTTGTAACATGGAAAAGCTTCCACGCGCTTGTATTTGCCGAAAGAATCATCGTGTACTTATCTATTACAATCAGACCTTCCTGCATATTTTCTGTGATAAGAGCAAACTCCTCCTGCTGCTGTTTCGCTGCTTCGAGCTGGCTCTGAATCTGTCGGTTTTGCCTGTAAATCCTGCTTAAAAGAGGCTCTACTTCCTCATAAATCTGATTGCTTTCCGGATTGTCCAGATTAAGCGTATTTACCGGTTCTACAATTTTTCTGGACAGCCGCGATGCAAAAATCCCTGACAAAATCAGCATCAAAGCCAGAATCCAGCACATAGGAAGCACAAGTTCCCCTACAAGAGCCAGAGCAGAATACTGTGTACTGGAAACCCTCAGAACAGAACCGTCTTTTAAGCGAAGCGCATGGTAAATCGTTTTTTCACCAAGGGTATCTGACATTCTGACAGAATTGCCTTCTCCATATTTCAGAGCCTTTTGAATCTCATCTCTTTCACCATGATTTTCCATAGACTGCGCGTCTGTTTCATTGTCAAACAGTACTGTTCCGTCTGCGGCAATATAAGTGATTCTGGAGTCTTTTTCCGTCAGATTTCTAAGGTAGGAAATCCCTTCCTCCTCCACGCCATAGCTTAGATAAACAGCCTCTTTATCAAGCTCCACCTGTATCTGTCTGCCGAAATGACGGTAAAGAATTCCCAGGATAAAAGCCAGTCCAACCACCAGTGTGATACTTAATACCAGCATCATTGATTTAAAAATTCTTTTGGTCAAGTTCTCATCCTCCGCACTGTTTTCTCAGCTTTCTCTGGCGTCCAAACGCCCCTGATGCTCGTTATTTCTATGCTCTCCGGTTATAGAATACTCTACCCATTCTGCAATATTTACGGCATGATCTCCGATTCTTTCCAGATATTTAGCAGCCATGAGAAGGTCAAGTCCTGTTTTCACATCAAGATTTCCTCCCTGCACCAGCTCTGCGATTTTCTCTTTAATCTCATTAAATGCCGCGTCTACCAGATCGTCACTGTCAATAACCTTCCTGCTAAGCTCCAGATCGCTTTTTACAAAAGCATCTACACTTTCTGTCACCATTTTTACCGCATTATCAGCCATGCCGCCGATATTCATAACAATGGAGGCTGACTGCTTATCAATATATTGCGCCAAATCCGCAATATCCGATGCCTGATCTCCGATTCTTTCCATATCGGATACCATCTTCATTGCTGCCGAAACCTCTCTTAAATCTCCTGCAACCGGGTGCTGATGAAGAAGAAGACGCATACACAGATTTTCAATTTCCCGCTCTTTTGCATCAATTTCTCTGTCAGTCTCAAACACTATCTCCGCAAACTCCTGCGCCTGTCCCAGAATCGCTTTTGCAGAAAAAGAAATTGCCTTTTCACACAGACTTCCCATGGTAATCAGCTCTACATGAAGCGTTTCAAGCTGTCTTTCAAAATATCTTGCCATACTATCACCCAAACCTTCCTGTTATATAATCCTCCGTCCTCTTGTCGTGAGGCATGGAGAATAACTTGTCTGTATCGTCAAATTCCACGACTTCTCCAAGAAGGAAAAACGCTGTTTTATCAGAAATTCGGGTTGCCTGCTGCATATTATGGGTTACCATAACAATTGTATAGTTTTTCTTTAATTCCAGCGCAAGGTCTTCAATTTTTGAAGTGGAAATCGGGTCAAGAGCCGATGTCGGTTCATCCATAAGAAGAACCTCCGGCTGTACGGCAAGAGCTCTGGCAATGCAGAGACGCTGCTGCTGACCGCCTGACATACCAAGCGCACTTTTCTTTAATCTGTCCTTTACTTCATCCCAAATAGCAGCATCACGGAGAGATTTCTCTACAATCTCATCAAGCTTTGCCTTGGAACGGATTCCGTGCGTACGCGGACCGTAAGCAATATTGTCGTAAATACTCATCGGAAAAGGATTTGGTTTCTGAAATACCATTCCAACTCTTTTCCTGAGAAGATTGACATCCATATTTCCATAAATGTCTTCACCGTCAAGCTCTACCTTTCCGGTTATCACACATCCCTCCACAAGATCGTTCATCCTGTTTAAGGACTTAAGAAGAGTCGATTTTCCGCAGCCGCTTGGACCGATAAAAGCTGTGATTTCCTTTTCCGGAATCATCATATTAATGTCTTTTAATGCGTGGAATTTTCCATAATGAAGATTCATATTTTCCACAAGGATTTTTGTATTTGAAATCATAGTTATTATCCTTTCGCAATTCTTTTTGCAATTTTTCCGGAGAGGAAATTTATGAATAAAACAAACAGTAAGATTACAACTGCTGTCGCAGAAGCCTGATTCATGTGAAGCGCTTCACTGGAAAGTACATACATATGAAGAGCCAGAGTTCTGCCTGACCCCATAAGGCTGTCCGGCACCTGAGCCACCGTACCTGCTGTATAAATCAACGCCGCAGTCTCTCCTACCACGCGGCCGATAGCAAGAATCACACCTGCCAGAATCCCCGGTACTGCGGATGGAAGAACTATGGTAAAAATCGTGCGAAGTTTCCCTGCTCCAAGTCCAAAGCTTGCCTCTCTGTAGGAATCCGGTACTGATTTCAGAGCCTCCTCTGCAGTACGCATAATCAATGGAAGAATCATAATTACCATGGTAAATGCACCTGACAGAAGTGAAAGTCCCCACTTCATTGTTGTTACGAAAAACAACATACCAAAAAGTCCGTATACAATAGATGGAATACCGGAAAGTGTCTCAGCCGTAATACGAATAAGACCAACAAAACGACTTCCTTTTTTTGCATATTCCACAAGATAAATCGCTGCAAAAATCCCCAGCGGAGCTGCGATTACAAGGGAAACTGCTGTCATAATAAAGGTGTTGATCAGAGACGGTACCAGAGATACATTCTCCGAATTGTATTCCATAGCAAATAAATCAGCCGTCAAATATGGAATACCTTTCACAAGAATATATCCTACCAGAAATGCCAGTATAGCAAAAGTCATAATTGCTGCCAGCACTGTAATAAAAGCCATAATTCCTGAACCCGGATGCGCCAGATATGCATTTATCTTACTTACAAATGAAGAACTGTTCTGCTTCTTTTTTTCTGAAATATCTACAGTTGTAGTTGTATCAATTTGCATTTTCTGCCCTCCTGTTCAGCATGGAAATACTTAAGTTTATAATCAGAATAAAGACAAAAAGTACCACTGCCGTTGCAATCAGAGCTTCTCTGTGCAAACCTGAGGCATATCCCATTTCCGTTACAATATTTGCAGTCATGGTACGAACTCCCTTAAGGATTCCCTTCGGCATTCTCGGCTGACCTCCGGCTACCATAACAACTGCCATTGTTTCGCCGATTGCGCGGCCGATTCCCAGTACAACGCCTGCCAGAATTCCGGATTTGGCAGCCGGAAGCATTACACGGAAAATACTTCTTTCCTTTGTTGCCCCCAGTGCAAGCGAGCCTTCATAATAGCTCTCCGGCACACTTCGAATTGCAGATTCTGTCACCCCGATAATTGTAGGAAGTATCATAATCCCCAAAAGAACAGATGCAGCCAACATGCTTGTTCCTCTTCCTCCAAAGGTATCTCGAATAAATGGTACAATTACAATTAATCCAAAGAAACCATATACAATAGACGGAACTCCAGCCATTAATTCAATCCCTGATTTCAGAGGACTATAGATTTTTTTCGGACAGTAGCGCGCCATGAATACTGAAGTAAAAAGAGCAATTGGTACGCCCATCAGGATAGCTCCGCCTGTCACATAAATACTTGCTACAATCATTGGAAGAATTCCGAATTTACCGTTGGATGGTTTCCATATTTTTCCAAATAAAAATTCTACAGGACCGATTTTACCGATTGCAGGCACACCGCTTGCAAAAAGGAAGATACAGATTAAAAACACGGCCAGTACAGAAGCACACGCTGCAGTCATAAAGATCAGCTTCATACCGCCTTCTTTCAGACTCCCTTTCTTTAAGCCGGAATTTTTTGTGCTCTTTTCATTTAAGTGATTCATATATGCACACCTTTCATTACCAATATAGTTCAGGACTCTACCGTAAGCCCCGGCACAGGATTTTTACAAGGTTTGAGCGGCTCTTAAGAGCCGCTCGGTCTTCTTCACTGTAGTTTCGATTATTTGGAAAGTTCTTCCCACTCTGTTGTCTCGCCTGTGAAGATGGATTTAACCTGCTCGCTTGTCATGTCTTCCATTTCGTTTGTATTATTTACAATTACTGCGATACCATCTTTTGCGATAACTGTAGCTGTAAGACCTTCTTTTTCCTCGTCTTTAAGATCACGGGATGCCATACCAATGTCGCAGATGCCGTCTTTTGCAGATGTAATACCTGTTGTGGAATCGCTCTGCTGAACTTCAATTGTCATATCTTTATTAACTTCCTGATAAGCCTCGCTTAATTTTTCCATAACCGGTGTTACAGATGAGGAACCGGAAAGAACTACTTTTCCGGACGGGTTTGTGCTCTCGTATGCAGGCGCTGCATCGTCCACTTTAATGTATCCGTTGTCTTCCACAATCTGCTGTCCGTCTGCGCTGAGGATGAAGTTGATGAAATCCTGCGCTTCTGCGCTTACTTCCTCGCCTGTAATGATATTGAACGGACGGGATACTTTATAGCTGTCATCTGCAACATTTTCCACACTTGCCTCAACTCCGTCAATTTTCAGAGCCTTTACTGTATCATTTAAAGAGCCAAGAGAGATATATCCAATTGCATTTTCATCTCCTGCAACAGTTGTCATCATAACGGATGTGCTGTTTGTTACACTTGCTTCCTCTGTTGTCATATCTACTTTTTCACCGTCGATTTTTTCTTCAATTCCGAAAAGCTCTACAAATGCGCCTCTTGTTCCAGAACCATCCTCACGTGAAACAACTGATATTTCTCCGCTTGCTGCGCTTACGACTGTAGTGATTGCTGTTGCTCCGATTACTGCTGCTGTTAAAATAGATGCGATTCTTTTTTTCATGTTTTTTTCTCCTCTTTTATTATACTTTATTATTTTGTTTTCCTGTTTTCGTTTGCCTTACTGACAGGACTTAGTATAAAAAAAGAAAGTTAAATGTAAAATCGCGGCTTTGTAAAATCTTCGTAAATTGCGGTTGTAAATAAAAAAACGAAAGAAAACAGATATGACCTCAAAAACATACTGTTTCCTCTCGCTTTCTTTACATTTCCAATAATCGTCTATATCACACTACGCAGATGCTCCACAAAAATCCTGCGGATTTCGGGGTATTCGCCAAGTCCTTTCAATATAGGTTCTACTTCATAGCCTTCTGCCTTAAACCTGCTGTACCAGGAATCCTTATCATCTCCCGCCATGTCGTTTTTGGCGTGGTCGCCTGCCACGATCATAAACGGCGCAAGATAAACTCTGGATGGATGAAACTCCCCGACCCTTTCCAGAAGCGTCTCCATAGACGGATAAGCTTCTACTGTGCCAAGGAAAATATTCCTGTGCCCTCTGTCTTTAAATGTATAATCAATTGCTGTATACACAGAATTCGCATAGTGGTTCGTTCCATGTCCCATCAGAACAAGCGCTTCATCCTCTTTCAGAAAAGAAAATTCCTGTACTACGACGTCTATTACATCCATACTGTCCTGTTCCTCTGTAAGAAGAGGATTTCCAAAAGAAATCGACTGAAAATATTCTTTATAAGAAAGAACCTCTTCCTTCATCACTTCGCTCTCTATACCGTTTATCACATGAGTTGTCTGCACAAAGATGTCTGTAATCCCGTCCTGACGCATCTGCTCCAACGCTTCTTTAATCGTATTTATATGAATATTATCTCTGCTCTTCAGTTTCCTGATAATCATTTTGCTCGTCCACGCGCGATACAGCGGATATTGAGGAAATGCCTCCTGCAAGTCCCTCTCAATTGCATCAATCGTAGCTTTTCTTGTATCATTGTGGCTGGTTCCAAAACTGATTGCCAAAATTGCTTTTTTTGTGTTTTGACACATTTTTTTTTCCTCCGTAACAGGGGTTTCTTAATATTTTTTTTTATTTATACCCGCAGTTTTTTCTTAAATTCCCGCAGAGTATCTTTCCTCCGAAAGATAAACAGCCACACAAGGAGAAGGAAGCTGCAGCCTCCGCACACTACGTCAAGGTAAATAAACTTCGAGATTCCCGTCCAGACAAACAAAAGAGGGATACATCCCAACATCCCTGCCTGCACCAGATAAAAGAGGTATTCCTCTACTGCCAGAGAGCTCACACGGGCAATCACCGGAATAGAAACACTCACGCACAGGGACGCCAGCGGCACGACCACTTCCACAGACCAGCGACGCCAGCCTGTGAAAAAATCCCACAAAATACAAATCACCGTGCCGATGAGAAGCTGCCACATCTCATTTTTGAGAATATTTCTCCGCTTCCTGTAGGCAACCGCAACAATCAGCCAGGTGCAGAGGCATCCTGCTGCCGAAAACAGACTCCATGTCGTCTCCTTATTCATCATAAAATCCATCATTACACATAGAACCGCTACTGCAATACACAGAAAGGTAAAGGTCTGAAAAATTTTTCTGCCTCTGCTGCTCTCCTGTTCCATTCCCGGAAAATCGTTCTTTTCTGCTCTTATGGGAATATCAGCCTCTTTCAGCATTCGCTGCATATTTCTCTCTATGCTCCGCCCTGCAATCTTGGAAGTAAATCCCAGCACCATCTCATTTTCATAGGAACAGGAACAAAGCTGCATGGTATTTGTACTTGCCAGAAGTCCGAAACGGTCTATATATTCTCTGTATTCCTCCGGAAACCGGATTATTCCCACATTGGAATACACGGCTGTGATACTCCGTCTGTCCAGATTTCCGCCTACCATCAGCGCCTGCTTCTTAATTTCCAGAGGAACTGCCCTGAGAAACGGATTCTTTTCCAAACGTACATAATCGTTCATGCGCATGGCTATCTTTTCCTTCACAAGTTCTGTCTCAAACTGCTCTTTTACGCCCTGAAGCACATCTTCAAATTTCGTTTCTTCGGTAAACCGGTATCCAACTTCAATACACCCGAAAAAGTTTGCCATAGACTGTGAAGGAAAATAATTCCTGAGATTGACAGGCACAAGAAGTCTCACAGGCTGTTTCCTGCTGTTTCCCGACAATTCCTCATGGATTGCACACAGAAACATTGCCGTCAGAAGTACAGTTATGGAAACACCCATAGATCTGGCTTTTGCAAGCGTCTCTTTCACCGGAATGACAATCTCTGTCACATTCATTTCATCGTGGGTGAGCTTTTCTCCCCGTATGCGGGCTGCCCGAATCCTCTGCTTCTTTCCCTTAGGCAATTCCGAGGAATAATACTGGGAAAAACTGTCTTCCTCCCTGTCTTTTGCCGTAATTGTCTCATCCACCGGAATACGTCCCAGCTTCCTGTCCGGATGCGCCAGAATCAGATAATTCTGCACCAGCTCCTGCAGAAAATGCATGGCTCCCGTCCCGTCGGTCAAAGCATGAAAAACTTCAAAATTAATGCGGTTCTTATAATAGCTCACTTCCAGCAGAAGCGCCTTTTTATCCGGAATATAAAGTCTGCTGCAGGGAGGTTTATTTTCTTTTTGCGCCATAGCGCGCAGTTCTCTGTGCTCCAGGTAAAACCAGAAAAGCCCTTTCCGAAGCACTGCCTGAAACAGAGGGTATTTATCCATTGTAATGTCAAGAGCCTTCTGAAGAATTTCCTCATTCACAGGCTCTTTTAACTGACAGTAAAACCGAAACACTCTGGTATGATTCTTTCCGGTCAGAGCCGGATATGCCAGAGCTGCATTGTCTAATTTTCTCCATTTTGAATATTTGAATTCCACTGTTCTACCGCTTCCCTTTTCAAAAATTCGTTCATATATTCAAAGCTTTCCTGCACATGAAGAAACCGGATTCCAAGGGCAAAAAAGCCGTGAAGCGCATCCTTGATTCTGTGAACCTCCACATAATTTCCGGCTTCCCGAAGTCTTTCTCCGTAAGCCTCCCCTTCGTCCCGAAGAGGGTCAAATTCTGCTGTCAGAATCAAAGTTTCCGGCATATGGCGCAAATCCTTCGCCAGTATCGGCGCAAACAGAGGATTGTTTCTGTCCTGCGGGCTACTCTGGTACAGGTTCAGGAAATTCTCCATTTTTGATGCTGTCAGAAGGTATCCCTGTCCGTTTTCTTTCACAGAAGGATAGGGGGATTCTTCTGTATAACAGTTGTTCAGCGCCGGATAAATGAGAATCTGCCTTTCGGGCATGAAGTCACCTCTCTCTTTCGCAAGAAGCGTTACTGCAGCTGCCAGATTTCCTCCTGCACTGTCTCCCATAATTGTAATTTTATCCGAAGGAATCTTCGGGTCTTCATAAAGGGCTTTCGCAGCTGCATAGCAGTCCTCCAAGCCTGTCGGAAACGGATGTTCCGGAGCCAGCCTGTACTCTACAGACGCTACAATGTGAGAGGTGGACTGTGCCATGCGGGCACAGACGCGGTCGTAATTTTCCACGCTTTCTTTAATCCAGCCTCCACCATGAAAAAAGAGCAGAATGGGGAAGGTATAACCTTCCTCCACCACTGCCCTCATAGCCTGTTCTGTAGGAAAATACAGTCTCACAGGAATTTCATGTTCTCCGTTACAGATCCGCACATCCAGTTTCTTTAAAAAAATCCGTATAGTGTCCAGTTTCCTCAAATCCGCTATACGTCTGGCAGATTCCACATCCTTACTGTCATAGGACAGCGCCTGCAGAATCCTGCGTACTGTCTTTGAAATCATGTTTTACCTCAATCAGCCTAATTTTTTACCTGTAAGCATTTCATATCCCTGAAGATATTTCTCGATTGTTTTGTCTACGATTTCTTCCGGTAAAGTCCAGTCGTTGTCCGGATTTGCTTTCAGCCAGTCGCGGGCAAACTGTTTGTCAAAGGACGGCTGTCCGTGTCCCGGTTCATAGCCTTCTGCAGGCCAGAATCTGGAGCTGTCCGGTGTGAGCATTTCATCACCGATCACAATGTTGCCTTCTTCGTCCAGACCGAACTCGAATTTCGTATCTGCGATAATGATACCTTTGCTCAGAGCGTATTCCGCACATTTTTTGTAAAGAGCGATTGTGCAGTCACGAAGTTTCTCAGCGTATTCCTGACCTTTGCCCGGGAAGTATTTCTCAAGGTGAGCGATACTCTGCTCAAAGGAAATATTCTCGTCGTGATCGCCGATTTCAGCCTTTGTAGATGGAGTGTAGATTGGCTCAGGCAGTTTATCAGATTCTTTTAATCCTTCAGGAAGTTCAATTCCGCAAACCTTACCTGTTTCCTTATAGCTTTCCCAGCCGCTTCCTGTGATATAACCACGAACGATACACTCGATTGGAAGCATATTCAGTTTACGGCACATCATGCTGTTTCCGTTGAATTTATCCTGCTGGAAAAACTCCGGCATATCTTTCACATCTACAGAAATCATATGATTCGGAAGGATGTCCTCTGTCATATCAAACCAGAATTTAGACATCTGTGTAAGAACGGTACCTTTCTTTGTTACTTCATTTTTAAGAATAACATCGAAGCAACTGATGCGGTCTGTCGCAACCATAATCAGGCTGTCGCCGTTATCATAAATTTCACGTACTTTACCCTCTTTAATAGGTTTCATTTCCTGCATTTTTTCGCACCTCAACATTTTATATTTTTCTTGTGTTACATAAGTAATTCAACCTATAGAATACCTCATAACATAGGCAAATGACAAGGGATTACAGGCAAAAAGTTTGTTTGTGAAACTATTTGTTTTTGTATACCTGTAAGAGCGCTTAGGTTTTCTCCTCAGGCAGAGAAATTTCTGTTTATTCTTCACTTTTCTGTAAGGTAAAAGGTATCTTGCAGCGATATACGTCATCTACACTTTTTGCATCTTTTTCCCTTGCGCTTCCTGTGCAAAACAAATCCAGTTTTTCAGGTTCCGAAGTTCCGTTTCTTCTGTTTCCATACAGGAACAGGATGGCTTTGTCGTCGCTGATACTTTTGAAATCACGGGAATATGTATCCATAGCAAGCTCCTCTGTAAACTGGAATCCTGCTCCTATAAACAGAAGCTCTCTCCCCTTTTCTGCTGCATATTCCCCTACTGTCTGCTCTGATTCAATTCCCAGATAATACAGGGTATCTGTCTCCATAACATCCTCAGGAACCAGAAGATATTTCTCCGGTTTTGCCGCCTGCACTTCTATTGTGATATAAACAGAATTGTTGTCATATAACGCCTCTTTCACCTCAAAGGAAGCAAGAGCATTTTCTGCTTTTTCCCCTACATCTGTCTGTGTCTTTTTCACCGTGTCTTCTGATACTGCCAATCCGCTTCTTTCCATGAAATCAAACAAACCGAAATGGCTGCCCACTGCATATACGCCGGTTCCGGTCAGGGCAATACAGGCAACAGCAACAATCGCTGTTTTTCGGACTTTTTTCCATGAATGTATTCTTCTTCCTGTTTTTTCCTGTTTCTCGTTTTTCAGATATGTTAAAGTGTTCTCTATCCGTGCATTTACTGTTTCCGGTATTTCTGTTTCCTCTGTAAAACTCTGAAATAATTTATTTTCCATCTTACTCATAAGAAGCCTCCGTTCACATCTCATACTCTTTGCGCAGCTTTTCTCTCGCTCTGGAAAGGCGGGTGAGAACTGTATTCTGATTCAGTTCAAGCAGTTTGCTGATTTCTTTTACGCTAAGTCCCTGACCATAATAAAGGGTTACGATTACCCTGTATTTTTCATCAAGTTTTAAAAGAATTTCTTTCCACTCGCACTCATGGTATCCGGATTCTTCATAGGCAGTCTCCGCCTGTTCAAGCTCTCCCGTTTCCCTTCTGCGTGTTTTCAGCAAATCATTGCACTGATTCATCAGTATTCGTATGAGCCACGTTTTAAAGTATTTGCTTTTCTTTAGTGTACCAAGCTTTTCATAACAGATCAGGATTGTTTCCTGTATGGCATCCGCCGCATCTTCCTCATTCTTCAGATACGCCCAGGCTACTTTATACATACTTTGGGCATTCATCCGAATCAGTTGGGCGAAGGCGTCTGTGTCGCCTTTCTTTGCCTTCTTCACAAGTATTTCCATGAAATCTCCTCCCGCGAACTGTTCATTTTTTTGTATACACTAATTAGACGCGTAAGATGGATGTTTTATTTCAATACGATTTATTTTTTCCCTGTTTTTCCGTCCAGATTACGGTATAAAAGATACCAGTGAATAAATTCCGCTATTCCCAGAAGCACCATCAGCGCTAACAATATCATCCCTTCCTTCGTTGTAAAGTATTCCATGAAGGACAGTCCTCCTGCTCCTCCCATCATAAGGAACATGATAAATATGAAGGCAGCTGCCGGCAGACTGTGATGAAGTATTTTCATAATCCTGCGTCGTTTGGCAGGCATCTCTGATTCGTAGAGTTCAGGATGTATCATCTCGCAGTGGATAACTGCCACCGGTACCCGGTATAACCGTCCGTAATTTCGTTCCGCCCGATACTCTATACCGTCAATAGTAAATTCCGGATACATCCCTTCTTTCGTGATTATCATATCCAGATTGTGTTCTTCCGCATATGCCAGCAGCGCATCTGTAAATTCTCTGGAATTGGTAACTGCCCCATCCGGCATAAAGGTAAAGACACGTTCGTGCTCCTCTTTCGCCACTGTTTTGTAATCTTCCATCCAGCTTGTAAAATACCCGCTCTTCGAAGGCTCTCTTTCCATTCTTTCCAGACATTCATCCACATTCAATTCCTCCAGAGAAATTTTCTGCCTCTCCAGATTTTCACAAAACAGAATTGCCGCCTGCAGCTTCTGTGTCTGCTGCTCCAGTTCCGCCTTCTGCATTCCCAGCGCGTCTTCCATAGAAAGACTTCCTTCCAGAATCAGACGAATCTGTTCAATGGGCATACCAAGCATACGCAGCATACGGATAATCTTCAAAGTTCTGATATTTTCCTCATCGTAATCTCTATAAGAATTCACCGGATTTCTCTTTGGCGTTATTAATCCCTCTTTTTCATAATAACGGATATTCTGCCCGGAAATGCCGCTGACCTTTTCCGCTTCCTTTACGTTCATAGCCTTTGCTCCTCTCTTTTTTCAAGAACGCTCCTGCATTCCTGTGTTTATGGCTACATTATAAGGGTTGGAGTAAGTATAAGGTCAAGTATTTTCACGAAAAAAGGCTCAAAAAGCTGCATAAAAGTATACGGAACTGTGGCAGCTTGATGAATCGCGGTTTATTTATGGAAAAGGACATCCACTTCGGACACTCTCACTCTCCCTGCCGGATATCAAACAGTCCATATTTCAATTCCTTTTCTGTGAACTGCAGGTACCCTGCATCACCTGTCAAATCCAGGTACACATCTTCCAGCTCTTTTTCATTTACGATCCATGCCATTTCCACCTGTACACTCTCGCCCGGTTTCAGCGTCGGAATATAATTTCCTCCATTTCCGTAGTTCTCCTTTACGCTGGAATATGTCATCTCTGCCGTATGGGAGACGCCGTCCTCACTAATCCGGTCATAATCTTCTCCTGAAGGCTCCCAGTACATCTCATATTTTCCGTCTTTGTGCTTTATCGTTGCCAGCGCCCCCAAATACAGCATATGATTTATTTCCGTTTCTGTAGGATTCTCATAAGTCACCACCGCATATACCAGTTTCTGTTTCACCGTCTCTGTTCTTACAACTGTATCCAGTGTCTCAATTCCGTCTCCGGATTTAATGTAAGAAAGGGTACTGTCCAGTAACTTTCCGTCACTTCCTGTTGCGTTCTGCCACTCTTGGGGAATATTTTTACCCTCCAGCAGGCTGAGGTCATCGGCAATCTGAACCTCATCGAGCCTTATGGAAATTCCCGGAAGCTCCAATTGTTCACCGGATGCGTCTTCACCGCTGCCTGCAATTTCTATGGTATCTCCAACCTTCAAGATTTTCAGTTCATTCTCAGACACACAGGTAATGGTTTCACCTATATCGCTGTCATATACGGTTTCCGGATTCAGATAATCACTCCATGTATAAAGCCCGCTGGTTTCCTCCTGCTCCCCTGTTTTTACAAGAGAAATATTTTCTGCAAATTTGACTGCATCTTCTTTGGAAATATCATCGCCAATCTGGATAATAAGCATTTGATATTCCTCCGGGCAAAGCAGATAAATGCATTTGTCAAAGCTGCCGTCCTTCTTCATATCCTGATATTGCAGGTAAATTCCCTCTCTGGTACCAAAGGTTCTCTGTTCACTTTCTACAACACCTGTTTCCTGCAAAACCGCATCAAAGCTGCGGCTGTCCAAAAGAACAGAAGACAAAGAAAATCCTCCAAGATACGGTGTCTCCGGATATTGTATATGATACTCATCGTTCCATTCCATGCCTTCCGGAATGTAACCGCACTCAATTTTGACCTTATCAATTTTTTCAGGTATTGTCAGTTTTTTCCCGCTCTCTTCGCTTTCTATCTTGGCTTCTATCCCGTAGCTGCCTTGCTTTTCCAAATATATCTGATAAATTCTGGACCCCGCCGCATAGGCTATGGTTGCCGTCAAAACACATGCAGCTGCAATAAATGCTGTACGAAGCACTCTCTTTTTCCGTTTTTTCCCTCCTGAAATACTCACAATTTTCTTTTTCTCCTCCAACTGTGACTCAACTGTCTCAAGAACCATTTTATGAATAAATTCCGGTGTTTCAGGGAAATCCTTTTTTAAATCATCTAATCTCATATGATAACCTCCATTTGCTCCAGCTCCGCTTTTAGTTTCCCTCTGGCTCTTGCCAGTCTTTTCTGTACTGCCCCTTCCGATACCCCAAGAATTTCTGCTATTTCTCTTATACTGAAATCCTCTGCATAATACAAAACTACCGGAAGCTTCAGCTCGTCTTTTAATGCATTCACAGCCTGATATAAATCGCTGTAATCTGTCTCTTTTTTTTGCTGTCTCTCCGGCAATTCTGTGAGATTTTCCAGAGACACAAGCCTGCTTTCGCGGCGAATTAAGTTATAGCATTCATTAATCAGAATTCGCATCAGCCATGTTTTTGCATACTTATCTTTTTTCAATGTGTCTATTTTTTGAAACGCTTTCACAATCGTCTCCTGAATTGCGTCTGCACAATCCTCATCATTGCCCAGAATTGTTTTGGCTGTGCAGTACATCTGGCGTTCCGCTTCCAGAATCAGTACGCCCAGTTGATCTTTTGTCATAATGTTCCGCCTTTCTTTGCTGGCCAGCAAGTTTACTTACATAGATTAGACGCTGCGGAAAGGAAAATATCCCTTTTTATGATAACGTATAATTAATTTCGCAAATTCAATTTCATAAAAATAGACATGGTCTATAGCCGTTTGGTAGAATAAAGTTACCACACAAAATTCACCATAGGAGGTATAGAACCATGTCTGATAACATTATACAACTCAATGAAGATTTAATAAAGCACGATTTAAAGGATCTTGTCCGCAGCAGCGTCGAAGAAACTCTAAATGCTCTGCTTGATAAAGAAGCCAACGAACTCGTAAATGTCCAGAAATATGAGTGTTCTACTGACCGTCAAGGATATCGCTCCGGCCACTACAAGCGAAATTTCCAGACTACTGCCGGTGATGTAGAATTAAAAGTTCCAAAGCTGAAAGGAGTTTCATTTGAAACTGCCATTATCGAACGCTATCGTCGCAGGGAATCTTCTGTTGAAGAAGCTCTGATTGAAATGTATCTGGCAGGCGTTTCCGTACGGCGTGTTGATGGTGTCTATCTGAAACGTAGCTGGGGTGGTGAAATTCAAAACGTTTCTATCCTTGTTGCTATTGGAG
>CATXEA010000006.1 GCA_958367245.1 uncultured Blautia sp. | reverse complement strand
AGGTAAAAGAATTCTCAAGGAATTGTCAACATGTATGTAGTTTTAAAGGTATAAACCTGATGAACAGTAGTCGAAAGGCTACTGTTTTTTGTTGTGTAAAAAAACAAACTTTGTAACGTATATTGTGTAGCAGAAAAGTTCCAGCAATCTTGAGTGCTGTAGTCGAAAATTTCCATAGAGAATTCACTTGTTTATGTGATTTTAGCATGATAAAATAAAAATACATTTATACATAAGAAGAAACAGGAATTCGTTTCCTGCCAGAATACAAAAGCATTTGGAATAAAATTGCCGGTGAAGCAGAAAGGAGAGGTGATTAAAACGGCAAAAAAGGATAAGGTGAAACCAGATGTAATATTAAAGGAGTTCTGGAGGGATAACGAGAGATTTGCAGATTTAGTAAATGCAGTTATTTTTAGCGGTGAACAGATAATTTTACCAGAAGAACTGACAGAAGCAGATACGGACATATCATCGTTTATAAAAGGAAATGAATATGTTGAAACAATCCGGAAGACGTTGGATGTTGTGAAAAAGAGCGCGAATGGTGTGGAATTTGTAATATGGGGGCTGGAAAATCAAATGCGTATCCATTATGCCATGCCGTTGAGACATCTTGTAGGGGATGCGCTTAGATATTTAAAAGAATTTACAGAATTAATGAAGAAAAATAAGAAACAGAAAGAATGGGAAAATGCAGATGAATTTCTCTCGGGAATGAAAAAAGAGGACAGACTGCATCCAGTGGTAACAATCTGTGTATACTATGGAGAAGATCCCTGGGATGGTCCAGGTTGTTTAACAGACATGCTGAAAATACCAGAGCAGCTTAGAGGTATAGTTAGTGATTATAAAATGAACCTGATACAGGTAAGAGAAAGCGAAGAATACAAATTTCATACGGATGATGTGAATACAGTATTTGAAATAACCCGTGATATTTTCAAAGAGAATTATGAGCATATACAGGAAATTTACAGTGAACGTGAAATATCCTCAGAATTGGGAATGGTTATTGGCACAATTACAGAGTCTGACAAGTTAATTCAGCAGGCGTTGGATAGAAAGGGAGGAATGCAAAATATGTGCAGAGCATTGGAAAAATTGGTAGATGAAGGTTGGGCAGATGGAAATCTTAAAGGAAGGCGAGAAGGAGAGCTGATAGGAAGGCGAGAAGGAGAGCTGATAGGAAGACGAGAAGGAGAACTGATAGGAAAGATTGAAGGAACCGTAAAAACCTATCAGGAATTTCAGGCAACACAAAAAGATGCTGTGCTGAAACTTAAAAGGGAATTTGGATTGACAGAGGAAGATGCTTGGGATTATGTGAAAAAATTTTGGCAGGTTTGAAAAGCAGGGCAACCATTTGTATAGAGATATGACTATTTACTGAGAATCGGTGGAAATCGGTTCTCATTTTTTCCACTGTTTTAGGGTAAATTAACATTTCATATACTATTTTTCCCAGATTAACAATTAGGTGAAAAAGTTTAATCTGTATTTAACCGGAATAAGGATGCAGTTTTCACATTACGTTGTTATAATTTTTCTTGTCAGTAAGACACAATTCAATTTTTGGTATTAAAAAACAAGAGATTTGAAAACAGAAGGAGAAGAAGTTATTATGAAAGCAAAAAAAATCAGCGCATTTTTATTGGCAACAGCGATCCTTTCCACTACAGCGATGCCACAGATAACAATGGCAGCGACAGATACAGCAACTGAAACAGAGAAAGCAGCGGAAGATACAGCGGCATCAGGAGAAACTGCAGAAACAAGTATTCCGAAATATATCTTTCTTTTTATCGGAGATGGAATGAGCTATCCTCAGGTACAGGCAACCAATTATTATTTGAACGCAATGGAGGATGACGGCGACGAAATTCTTACCAGTGAAAGCAAATTAAATATGATGAAATTTCCGGTTGCAGGTTCTGCACAGACGTATGACAGTACATCTTTTTGCCCGGATTCCGCGTCAACTGCAACATCTATTTCTACAGGACATAAGACCTACAGCGGTACGATTAACATGGATGAAAAGATGGAAACATCATACGAAACTATCGCAGAAAAGCTGAAAAAACAGCTTGGATATAAGGTAGGTATTCTTTCTTCCGTAAACTTAAACCATGCAACGCCGGCAGCATTTTACGCGCATCAGGCATCCAGAAATAATTATTATGAGATTGGCGAAGAGATGATCGCAAGTGATTTTGACTATTTTGCAGGCGGCGGACTTAAGAAAACAACAGGCGCAGAGGGAGATAAAAAAGACCTGTATGAGCTTGCCAGCGAAGCAGGATATAAGGTAGTAAAAACACAGGCAGAGGCAGAAGCTCTTACAGCAGAAGATGGAAAGACGATTGTTATTGATGAGACTCTGGCTGACGATGATGCAATGAGCTACGACATGGATCTGGAAGAAGGAGAATGGGGTCTTGCAGATTATGTTGAAAAAGGAATTGAAGTTCTTGATAATGAAACCGGATTCTTTATGATGTGCGAAGGAGGAAAAATTGACTGGGCATGTCATGCAAATGATGCGGCAGCAACTATTACAGATACCATAGCAATGGACGAGGCTGTTGGCAAAGCAGTAGAGTTTTATAACGAACATCCGGATGAAACCCTGATACTTGTAACAGGAGACCATGAGACTGGTGGATTGACAATCGGATTTGCAGGAACAGACTATGACACCTTCCTTTCCAACATTTCAAATCAGAAGATTTCCTATGCGAAATTTGATTCTGATTACGTTGCAGGATATAAAGAAAATAAAACAGACTTTGATACGGTTATGGCTGATGTAACAGAACTTTTCGGGCTGCAGGCTCCAGTATCGGAGGAAGAAAAAACAAATCAGGCAGACAGTAAGGATGAGCATCCGGAGTCAGAAGATAAAGGCTCTCTTGTTCTTACAGAGTATGAATATGATAAGTTAAAAACTGCCTATGAGGAAACAATGAGCCGCACAGGCGAGGAAGAAGAATTTGGTCAGGAAGAGTATGTTCTTTATGGAAGCTATGAACCTCTTACAGTAACAATTACACATATTCTGAACAATAAATCCGGTATCAATTTCGGTTCTTATGCGCATACAGGTCTTCCGGTGGAAGTATTTGCAATGGGCGTAGGTCAGGAACAGTTTGACGGATACTACGATAACACAGATATCTTCCATAAGGTAGCGGCGCTCACAGGAGTAACTGAAAAATGATACAAAAAATCAGGAAAAACAGTGTATCCATCCTTGCACTCCTGATAATCTTCATCCTCATGGTCCTTCCTACAGGATATGAGGATGCTGTTATTTATAAAGGAACAGACAGAGTGAGGGCAGAGGTGCTTTCCACAGATGAGAGTACCGTGACAAACAATGGGCTGATTCGTTCAGGAGAACAGTATTGTAAGGTAAAGATTCTGGGCGGAAAGTTTAAGGGACAGGAAGTAAATGCTGTAAATATGCTGAGCGGATCTCTGGAATCAGATAAGATTTTTTCCAAAGGAGATGTTGCGCAGGTTGTAGTAAGTTATAAAGAGAAGGATATTTTATCTGTGACAATGACAGACCATTACCGTTTGGACAAAGAAATCGTCCTTGCAGTTATGTTCGTGGTGCTTCTCGTTTTTTTTGCGGGAAAAACAGGGCTTCGGGCAGTATATTCCTTCGCGATTACCGTATTGGCAATATGGAAAATCATGGTACCTGCCTACCTTCGGGGAATTAATCCAATCTGGTGCGGAATTCTGATTACGGTTTTTCTCACAGTTATGATTATATTTCTTGTATATGGATTTGACAAAAAGACTCTGGCAGCCAGCAGCGGGGCATTACTTGGCGTTTTTGTAACCTGCATAATGGGCTGTGTTTTTACAGATTTGTTCAAAATTCACGGTGCAGTGATGCCTTATTCGGAAAGTCTTTTATATTCCGGTTATCAAAAACTGAATCTGACCCAGATATTTATGAGCGGAATTTTTATCGGTGCTTCTGGGGCAATGATGGACCTTGCTGTAGACATTACCTCAGCAGTCAATGAGGTTATCCAGAAAAAACCGGACATTGGCTGGAAAGAAGCAGCCCGTTCAGGAATGAATGTCGGACGGGCTGCTATGGGAACTATGACAACTACCCTTCTCCTTGCCTATTCCGGCGGCTATATTGCCCTTTTAATGACCTTCATGGCACAGGGGACGCCTATTGATAACATTTTAAATTACAAATACGTCTCAGCCGAAATCCTTGACACGATTGTGGGAAGCTTCGGACTGGTAACGGTAGCTCCTTTCACTGCGTTAACAAGCGCATGGCTCTTAACCCGCAAGGCAAAGGGTTAAAAAAGCTTGTCTAAAACCGCATTGGACGCTTTCTGATTATTCTCCATAGAAATATCATAATTTCTGTTGTAGTATTCCTGATAGAGAAGGTCAATAAGGAAAAGCTGGCTGACCTTCACACCGATAGAACCTCCGTCCAGCGGTCCTTCATCTGAACCGCACAGAAGAATTGCATCGCAGTAGGACGCAAGAGGCGACTTTGCAAAACGTGTAATGCATCCCAGCTTTGCGCCGGCTTTTTTGGCAATCTTTGCCACATGGATATTGTCCTTCGTAGAACCGGAATAAGATACAATAACCAGAAAATCTTCTTCCGTCATAGTGGCGGCTGCCATAG
This sequence comes from uncultured Blautia sp., assembly GCA_958367245.1. Classification (GTDB taxonomy): domain Bacteria; phylum Bacillota; class Clostridia; order Lachnospirales; family Lachnospiraceae; genus Blautia_A. Next base: position 114,712 of record CATXEA010000006.1, on the reverse strand, counting down.
ACTGCATATGCGGGTCTGACAGACAGTAAACCTTTGGTGCGATACGCATAAACTTATTACATGCTTCCTGCGCAGACAGAAGACTGTCGCCGATGCCGAAGAAATATACTCTTCTGGAATCCTCAATTAATCTGAGAAATTCTACAAATCGATCCTGATCAAGAAGAGAATAGGTTTCGCGAAGAGCGCTTGTGTGAATCTGAAGAACTCTGTCTGCAGTTCCGCGAAGAGAATCGTCAATCGCAGCATTGCTTGTGGGAGAAATCACACCAATCTGAGTTGTGGTACTTCTCTGCCCCAGGGACAATTTCAGTTTAAATTCCTGATATCCCTGAAGATTCAGGGTTCTGCAGAATCTGTAAACACTGGTATCACCTACCTGACAGGCATCTGCAAGGTCTGTGATGGACATATACAGAACTTTTTTCTGATTTTTTAATACATAGTCGGCAACTTTTTTTTCTGTACGTGTGAAGCTCGGGTATGCAGACTGTATTTTTGAAACTAAATTTTCACTGGACATAAAAAATCCTCTTTTCCTGGAGTTTCACTCCATTTTATCAGGGGAGAGCTTGCGCTATCCGAACCGCGCCTAACATGCCGGCGTCATTTCCAAGTTCTGCGGTTTTAATGCAAACATTGCGGAAGCTGGGCATTATGTTATTATATAACTTACTTTCGAGATTTGTGAATATATAGGGCTGTTTCATCACACCACCTCCAAGAACAATGCAGGAGGGATTAAAAATGTGGATCAGGGAAGTAAGCCCGTATACAATTTCGTCGATCCATTCGTTTACCAGCTTCTGGATTTCAGGTTCGTTGATTCGGGCAAAAATTGCTCTTCCGTTATCAAGCTCCGGAAAGACCTTCTGTACACGTTTCACGAGAGCAGTGGTGGATGCGTAGCGTTCATAGCAGCCGCTGAACTCATCTTCTTCGAAATTTCTATCTTCCGGATGAACAAGGACAGCGCCGAATTCACCGGCAGAAAAGCAGGAGCCTGTGTAAATTTTTTTATTCATAACAATAGCGCCTCCTACACCTGTGCCGTAGGTAAGACAGAGAAAGTCATCGTATTCGCGCCCTGCTCCGAATCCGGCTTCGCCGAGAGCCGCTGCATTTACATCATTTTCTACAGCAACAGGGACGCCGAATTCTTTGGTAAGAATTCCACGGATGTCAGTGCCTGTATAACCGGGGATATTGGAATTTGCATAGCGAATCATTCCTTTTTCGGAATCTACCTGTCCGGCAGTGCTGATTCCGATTCTGTCAAAATCTTTATAGGATCTCAGAATTTCGACTGCATTTTTCATCACATGGGCGCCGCCCAGCTTTGCTTCGGTAGGCGTCTCTTTTTTTTCTTCTAATTTTCCGTTTCTGTAGATTCCGGATTTAATGGAGGTTCCTCCAATGTCTAAAACTGCGATATTCATAAATTTCCTCCTGTCAGCATACGGCAACTTTAATTACACATTTTTTCAGGTGAAGGTCTTCTGATGCAGCGGCGCTTGGAAGATGAGGTTCTTTGGCCATGCAGACAATGAAGCGTCCCGGTCCCATGATACAGGTTGAGCTGTTTTCGACAGTGACAGTTCCAAAGTCGCCGGAAAAAGGAGTAAGCTCTTTAGCTTCGCCAAGACCAATGCAGATAAGCTCTGTTCCTTCAATATCAATCTGAATGTCCATATATTTTTTATGGATTTCAAAGTTAAGTTCTTCTACAGGCTTTGCCTGAGCCTCCATTACATTGGCAAAAACATTGTCTCCATCAATTTCCGTGCGTCCCAGAGGGAGAGAAGCAAGATCTGTCTTTACAAGAAAGTCAATGGCTGTATCGAGATTTTTTGAGATTCCGCGGTATTTTTGTATATTTTCCAGCATATCATAAATCATACGAGAATTCCTCCTTAATTATACATAAGATAACAAAAGGCTGCCCTGTATAGGGCAGCCTTTGGGTTGCATCAGCCTTTTACAGCACCCATTGTAATACCCTGGGTGAACGATTTCTGGAATGCAAGGAATACAGTTACGATCGGAATAGCGGCAAGGAAAGCGCCTGCCATGATCAGACCGTAGTTGGTAGAAAACTCTGCCTGAAGAGTTGCAACACCAAGGGAAATGGTGAGGTTTTCTCGGGAGGCAAGCATAACCAACTGCATGAAGTAGTCATTCCATGTGTTGATGAAAGTAAAGATCGCAAGAGCTGCAAAGCCCGGTTTTACGATTGGGAATGCAATAGACCAAAAAGTTTTCCATTCATTACATCCATCGATTTTTGCGGATTCGAGAAGCTCTCCGGGAATATTTTCACTGAACTGTTTCATCAGGAAAATACCGAAAGGCCATCCGATCAGCGGAAGAATAACAGCAGCAAGAGTATTGTGGATACCAAGCTTACTGATCATATTTACAAGAGGTACGGTGATAACCTGTTTCGGAAGAGCCATAGCAAAGATGAAAATACTGAACAGGATTTTCTGACCGTAAAAGCGTTTTTTAGCGAGTACATAACCAGCCAGAGAAGCTGTCACACATACAGCCAACATAGTCACGCCTGCGATAAAGATACTGTTGAACATCCATCTTGCAGCAGGGTTTTTAAATAAGGTGACAAAGTTCTCTAAAGTAGGTTCTGCCGGGAACCACTGTGGCGGTACGGCAACCGCTGCGCTTAAGGACTTAAATGCGCCCGTGATGATCCAGTAAAACGGAAAGACGAATAATACTGTCAGAAGAGTGAGAATCACGAAGGACACAGCTACAAAAGGCGTTACTTTTTTCTTACCCATATCAATCTATTCTCCCTTCATTAATATTCTACGTCATCGCCGCCAAGGAACTTGAACTGAGCGAAGCTGATAAGTCCGATAACAACTGCCAGGAATACGCCCATTGCATTTGCGTATCCGTAGTCAGAAAGCTTGAAGGCTTTTTCATACAGATAGTACATAATGGTCGTGGTCGCGTAGTTCGGTCCGCCCGAGGTTAAGAGCTGAATCAGAGCGAAACACTGGAAGGAGTTAATGGTTGTGATAACTACAATATAAAGTGTGGTCGGTAAAAGACTCGGCCATTTGATTTTCCAGAATACCTGAAATTCAGTAGCGCCGTCTACACGGGCTGCCTCAACAAGTGATTTGTCAATATTACCCATTGCGGCAATATAGAGGATAATTGGCTGACCAACAGAGGTTGTAAGCAGGATAATAAGAATTGCCAGAAGAGCATATTTCTTATCGCCTAACCACATGATATTTCTGTCAATCATGCCGCCATTTTTAAGTACGAAGTTTAAAATACCGCTTAACGGGTCATAAATCCATTTCCATACAACCGTTACGGCTACTGTACCGGTTACAACCGGAAGGAAGAATACGCAGCGGAAGAAGGAACGTGTAAATGCGCTTCTTTCGTATGTCTGAGAAGATACGAACAGAGCGAAGATAACAACGATCGGAACAGAACCTACAACCAGGATTAACGTGTTGATAAAGGATTTCTGGAATACGGGATCCTTAAACATGGTAATGTAGTTGTCGAGTCCGATGAAGGTGAATTCTTTCATTGTATATTTGAATAAGCTGGTAAAAATGCCAAGTCCCATAGGGAATAATACAAATACAATGAAGAAAAACAATGCCGGAGCGAGGAAAAGATAGGATACAACCGTTTCCCTCATTCTTATTTTGTTTGATGCTTTCATTTTATCTCTCCAATCCCAAATAGTGAGAGCCTTGCAGATGTTCCGCAAGGCTCTGTGACACTTACTGAATAATCAGAAACAGTTCATTACTGTGCATTTTTGATAGATGCGTTAGAGGACTCAACAAATTCGTCTGCTGCTGTCTGTGCATCTTTGTCGCCGTTCATAACTGCCTGAAGCATCGGGAACCAGTATGTTCTCATTTCTGCAAAACCGTCGATGGTGTTGTAGTATGGAGAATAATATTTTGTCCAGGATGCAATTGTGTTCATTCTTTCATCGCCTTCATAGAGATCGCCGAAAGATGTGCGGACTGGGAAGCAGCCTGTACGAACTACGTTCTTTGGTCCCCATTCAGCGTCGTCGCAAAGGAACTGAAGGAATTTCTTGGAAGCTTCGATTTTAGCGTCGTCGCCGTTGTCGAAGATACAGAATCCGTTTACAAGGTATTCAAGTTCCGGAACACCGTCTGCAGATGGCATTGGAACTTCGATTGTTTCGATTTTGTTATCATCTAACAGTGTCTGGTTGGAGTTCTGTGTTCCAGGTCCCCAAAGTAATGTGAAAGCAGTCTGTTTTGTAGCGAAGTTCTTAATATCATCGCCGCCTGCGTATGCAGAACCATTTAATAAGTAGCCTTCGTCAACTGCTGTTTTGATGTAGTCGAGAGCTTTAACGCCGCCTTCATCGTTGATTGTGTACTCTGTTACAGCGTCGTCTGTGATAGAGCTGTCAAAAAGGTTTGCAACAAATGCACGTGTTCCCTGGTCACCGCCCTGGCCGGAGCAGAATACGGAACCTGGCATATAGCCTTTTTCCTGAAGAGCTTTTGCTACTGTTGTGAAGTCGTCTGTTGTCCAACCGTCTTTAATGAGGTCTGCAACACCTGCGTCTTCAACCATTTCTTTATTAAATGCCATGTAGAACGGAGCGGAGCTTAATGGATACATATAAGCTGTGTCGCCTGCTTTACAGGACTGAAGAAGCATATCGTTGTTTACGTCTTTTACAAATTCATCTGTAAACATGTCGCTTAAGTCAGCAAGTTTACCGTTTTTACCATAGGAAATGATACGTCCGGGTGCATCGAATAATACGTCGCAGATTGTGCCGCCTTCGATAGCTGCTGTGATTTTCTCAGGACCGGATGTAAAGTCGATTGTTTCAAGGTTTACTTTAATGTCCGGGTTAGCTGCTTCGAATGCTTCGATGATTGTTTTCTCATAAGCGCCCGGCTCAGCGTCAACGCTGTCCTGTGCGAAGGTTGGGAATGCCCACCATGTAATTTCTGTTGCTTCAGCCGCGGAAACAGATGCTGCAGGAACAAGCATGGAACCGATCATAGCGCCTGCAAGAATTGTGGATAAAACTTTGCTTTTTTTCATCTTGGAAAATCCTCCTTTTAAAATTGCTTTTCGTTCTGAGTTTTTTCAACTCCCTTATGAGCACACTATAGCACTTCTGAAAAAATATTTCAATACCTTTTTTAAAAGAAATTTTTTTTCTTTTTGTTGTACTTATATAATATATGTGATATTATTTATGGGAAAATGACAATAGTGCATAATAAAAAAACATGGACTGTTAGAAATAATGAAAAAAAATTTGCTTTTTTGGAAAAAAGGACAGTTCAGTTGTGCAATTAGCGGATGAGTATAAAGGAGATGAATGTATTATGGTAAAAACAGTTGTTTGTTTTGGAGATTCCAATACACATGGGTATAATGCAGAAAACGGAGGACGATTTGATATTTCCGAGAGATGGACAAGGATTCTGGGTCGGGAGCTTGGAGATGAATATGATGTGATCGAGGAAGGCCTGTCAGGAAGAACGACGGTGTTTAATGACCCTCTTTTCGAGGGACTGAGCGGTCTTGAAGCGATTCATAGCTGTCTTATGAGCCATGAACCGGTTGATATTCTGGTTATTATGCTTGGGACAAATGATACGAAGGCACGTTTCTCTGCAACCTCCAGAAATATAGCGCAGGGGCTTGCAAGGCTGACAGAAAAGGCGAAGCATACGGAAGGAGCATGGAGAGGGACTCCGCAGATTGTTCTGGTAAGTCCGGTTCCTATTGAAAAAGGATGCCTGACCTCCGATGTAGGAGGAGAAATGGGTCCTGGCTGTGTGGAGAAGTCCCTTGACCTTGGGAAACAGTTTGAACGTATTGCAGCGGAGCAGGGCTGCGTATTTCTTGATGCAGGCAAGATTCCGGGAATCGGAGTAATTCCTACAGACTATATGCATCTTACCAGAGAATCCCACAGACTTCTGGCAGATGCGCTCGCAGAGGTGATTCGTAAATTATGACTCTTACCCAGTTGAAATATGTCGTTACCATTGCCAGCGCGAAATCTATGAATGAAGCAGCGCGTATGCTTTTTATTTCCCAGCCCAGTCTTTCTTTTGCGGTGAAAGAGCTGGAAGAGGAAATTGGGATTGAGCTTTTTCGAAGAAGCAATCGGGGAATTTCCCTTACCCCCGAGGGAGAGGAATTTCTTGGATATGCGCGTCAGATGGTAGACCAGTATGAGTTGATTGAGTCGAAGTATATTGAAAAGAAACAAATGAAAAAGAAATTCAGCGTTTCCACCCAGCATTATACCTTTGCCGTAGATGCCTTTGTGGAGATGGTGAAACAGTTCGGAATGGATGAGTATGAGTTTGCAGTCCATGAGACAAGAACATATACGGTTATTCAGGATGTGAAGAACTTCAAAAGTGAGATAGGTATTCTTTATCTGAACGACTTTAACAGAAAGGTTCTCACCAAGCTGATTCGCGAATCAAATCTTGAATTCCATGAGATTCTTGACTGTAGTATTTATGTTTATATGTGGAAAGGACATCCACTTGCCTCTCGTGAGGAAATCGATCTGGAGGAGTTGAAAGAATATCCCTGCCTGTCCTTTGAACAGGGAGAATACAGCTCGTTTTATTTCGCGGAGGAGGTTCTCAGTACATATGAGTATAAACGGCTCATTAAGGCGGATGACAGGGCGACTCTCCTTAATCTGATGGTGGGACTGAACGGATATACCCTGTGTTCGGGAATCATCTGTGAGAAACTCAATGGTTCAGATTATTGTGCCGTGAAACTGAAATCCGATGAGATTATGACGATTGGTTATCTTGTGAGAAAGGGCGTTACAATCAGTCCTCTGGGAAAAAAATACCTTGAAGAGATTTCCAAATATAAAAATAAAGCGCTGAGATAAAAGTTCAGGAGGAGCGGACATGCTCCTCCTGATTTTTATAATTTGGAATATCCGTAACTGCTGACGATTGCGTCAATCTTTTGATGATTCCGGCACAGCGGGCAGTCCTGACTCTTAAATGTACCATAATCCGGAATGTCCTTCTGTTGGAAAATAGAATGAATCGGCATGTCTGCAATTTTGCTTACTGCGCTGAAAATAGCTGCAATTCCGCGAATTTTGCCTCCATAGTACAGAATACTATCGATGGCGCGGTGCAGGGTTTCTCCTGTTGTGACGGAGCCTGTGAGGATGAGGACGTTTTTGCCCCCGATCATCATCTGTACATTGTCGCGGAAAATCATCTGCCCTACACTGTTGTATTCCGGTGAGGTGACATAAATAGTCTGGTGCGCATTCATGGAAAGAACGCCTGCCCGGGAGAGGTCTTCTGCCAGATAAGCGCCGACAACTTCAAGTCCATCCATACACACAATCGTATCAATCGGGATTGAAGTTTCATAATTTACAGAAAGCGCCCGGGCAATCCTCTGGGCTTCTGAACAACGTGATTTCATAGTGGTCATATCCAGATAGTGTGTAATGTGGGACTGCGGAGTAGCGAAATGTCCCGGATAAATTTTGAGCTGGATACGATCGTCGCTTCTGGCGTAAATCTTAAACATTTTTGTTTCCATAGGCAAGCCTCCTTTTAGTGGGATATACTACGTATTTCAAATAATAGTATAACATTCAGGAGTTGGTTTGGAAACAAAAATATTGAATTTTCCGAAAAAAACTTAATTGTTATTTATTTATCAGAAATAAAAATTAATTATGAAAATCTATACATTAAACAAAAAGCAGGTCATGGTTGATTGTTGTGTAGAAAAGCTCTTTACGCTGTTCTGTATTGTCGGTCTGACCGAGTACCCACATCATTTTTGTAACAGAGGCTTCCAGAGTCATATCATAGGACTCAAGAATCGGGAAGCTGTCTTTAATTACCTTGCCAACCTGATAAACGCTCATGTCGCTGCCTTCATGCGTGACCTGTGTCGCCATACATACAAGCTTCCCTGCGGAAACCCATTCACGCAGGGCATCGAGGAAGCTGTTATCCCCGTAATTGGGAAGACCGCCCACACCGAAGGATTCAATAATCAGTCCGTCGTAGGAATCTGCGAGAACATCAAGGACGTTTCCATCAATGCCCGGAATGAGTTTCAGAAGGAAAATCCGCTCGTTCATGTTGTGATAGAATTTCAGTGGCTTGGTGGAGTGGTCTTTGTCATCTATGTAAAAGATGATTCTGTCATCGTGGATGGAGGCGATGTCCGGATAATTAATACTGGAAAAAGCATTGTAGCTTTTGGAAAATTCCTTTTTTGCCCGTGTGCCTGCAATAACCTTTCCGCCAAACACAATAGAAATCCCGTGAGCGCGCTCATGGGAGGCGAAGCGTAAACTGTCCAGAAGATTGGCTCTTGCGTCAGTGATCGGCAGGTCAATTGGCTTCTGAGCGCCGGTGATGACAATGGGGCGGCGGTTGTTCTGGATTAAATAGGAAAGGGCAGCGGCGGTATACGCCATAGTGTCGGTTCCGTGACAGATGACGAAGCCGTCATAAAATTCGTATTTTTTCTCGATTAGCTGCGCAAGCTCTGTCCAGTGACGGGCGCTGACACAGGTGCTGTCCAGAGAAAAGGGCTGCACTGTATCAATAGTACAGAATTCTTTGGCATCCGGAATATAGGAGAGCAGCTCATCTGCAGTGAGCTGAGGAGACAGTCCGCTTTCTGTATATTTGGAGGCAATGGTGCCGCCTGTTGCGATAAGTAATATTTTTTTCATGGGAAAATCCTTTCGGTAAATGTTATGTGAATAAATTCAGTATAGCAAGGGGTATCAGGGGAGTCAAGGAGGGAAAATCGGGCAGCAAAATGCGAATTCTTTTTGTCTTTAATTTTTGAATATACTATAGAAAAATATAAAAAATAAGGATATAATAGCTATATTGGCTGATAAAATAACAGGGAGGTGAGTTTATGCCAACAAATTATGGCGGATATATGGGGAAGGTTCTGATGATAAATTTAAGCACCAGAGAAGTTTCGGAGTATCCGTTTACAGATGAGGAGAGAGAACTTTTTATCGGCGGTAAAATGATGGCTGCGAAGATTCTTTATGACAATCTCAACGGAACAGAGAAAGCCTTTTCTGAGGAAAATATGGTAGTTATTTCTACTGGACCGATGACAGGCTGCGGAGCGCCAAGCTCAGGACGCTTTAATATTTCAACGCTGTCTCCCCAGACAGGATATCTGACATCTTCCAACTGCGGCGGGAAGTTCGGTTATTATCTGAAAAAAGCAGGTCTGGATGCTCTGATTCTCAAGGGGTGCTGCGAGACGCCTGTATGGCTGGAAATACGCGGAGAAAAAGTGGAATTTCACACGGCAGATGATTTGTGGGGAATGAAAGTTACCGAGACGCAGGAAGCTCTTGATGAAAAGCTCCGCATGAAAAACGGAAGAATCCGCAAAAACGGAAAAATCTGCATCGGTCCTGCCGGTGAAAATCAGGTGCTTTATTCCTGTGTGATTTCCGGAGAGAGGGCAGCAGGCAGAGGCGGCACAGGCGCTGTTCTGGGCTGGATGAGAGTTAAGGCAATCTGCGCCAGTGGAAATAAGAAGCCCCAGGTGATGGAAAAGGACAAGATGAAGGCGTATACGAAGAAGTGGATTGCCTATCTGAGAAAGCATCCGCTGACAGGAGATCAGCTTCCAAGGCTTGGGACAGCAGGGCTTGTTCGACCTATGCAGGAAAAAGGGATGCTTGCCACAAGAAACTATAAATATGGACGGTTCAAAGAGTATGAAAAGCTTAGTGGAGAGACGCTTGCAGAGGAGTATAATCTGAAAAATAACGGCTGTCTGAGCTGCCCGATCCGTTGCGCCCGCACCGTGAAGGTGGAGGGAAAGGCTGTAAAAGGGCCGGAACTAGAGACTCTGTCTCTTCTGGGAAGTGGATTTGAAAACGCAGATCTGGGAGTAATTATGAACTGGAATCACCAGTTGGATGAGCTTGGACTGGATACGATTTCCTGTGCAAATACCATTGCCTATGCAATGGAAGCAAACGAAAAAGGGTTATGGAAAAATGGGCTGAATTTCTCAGAAACAGATCAGCTTTCAGAGCTGTTTGAAAAGATAGCTTACCGTCAGGGAATCGGAAAAGAACTGGCGCTGGGAAGCAAACGTCTGTCAGAAAAATATGGAGGCAAAGAATTTGCAAACCATGTAAAAGGAATGGAACTGGCAGCATATGAACCGCGTAAGGCAGTTGGTCTGGGACTGGGCTATGCAGTGAGCAACCGGGGAGGCTGTCACTTAAATGGAGGATATCTTACGATTCTGGAAGGTCTGGGACTTTCAATAAACCAGACAACCTATCATGGAAAAGGCGATTTGACCATGCTGTTTCAGGACTTAATGGAAATGATTTCTGCTACCGGAGAGTGCCTTTTCACCAGCTATGCTTTTTTCCCGTCGCCTCTGATTCGGCACCCGAAGGCTTTTTATACAAAGGCTGTAAACAGTGTTCTTCCGTGGTGCGGAAGTGTGGTGAGAATTATAAATAAGTTCCCGGAAATTGCGTTTTTCCATCTTCCTGTTTTTCATCATACAAAGGCGTTTGAGTATGTGACAGGAATGAAAATGTCTTTCGGAAAATACATTCGATGCGGAGAAAGAGGATATAATTTAGAGCGTGAGCTGAACCGCAGATTTGGAGTAAATGAGAAAAAAGATGCCCTTCCGAAGAGACTTGTAAATACCCTTCAGGACCCGAAAGACCCTACGTCAAAGGTGCCGCTGAAGAAGTTGAAGAAGGTATATTATCACGCAAGAGGATGGGATAGAAGAGGGCTTCCCACAGCCCGTCTTCTGCACAGACTGAAAATTGAATAGGCGATTCAAAAAGGGTTATGGAGGTGACTTTATGAATAATCTGAAAAAAGTATATTGTCGTATTTATCAGGAAGTTTTTCACATGGCGATTCCGGTTCTGCCCTATACAGAGCCGAAAATTCTGAAAGGAATGGGCTCTATTGTTCCCCTCTTAAAGAAGAAAGGCGTAGAATCTCTTCTGATTCTTTCCGGTCGGACAGTACATCGCCATCCGCTGATGCAGAAGCTGGAAAAGAAGCTTACAGAAGCTGAAATCCGCTATGAGGTTTATGACAAAACCGTGCCAAATCCAACTATAGATAATATTGAAGAAGCAGTAAAAATTTATCACGAGATTGACGCGCAGGCAATTCTGTCCATAGGAGGAGGCTCTGTAATGGACTGTGCAAAGATTGTGGGAGCAAGAGTGGCGCGCCCTCATCTGCCTGTACAAAAAATGAAGGGACTTTTGAAAATTATCCGTCCGACACCTCTCAGTATTGCCATTCCCACAACTGCAGGCTCCGGCAGTGAAACGACTCTTGCAGCGGTGATTACGGACAGTGAAACCCATTATAAATATCCGATTAACGACTTTGTACTGATACCGGATTACGCAATTCTGGTTCCGCAGCTTACAACAGGACTTCCGGAAATGCTGACAGCTACTACAGGTATGGACGCCCTCACTCATGCTGTGGAAGCCTACATTGGACGAAGCACCACAAAGCTTACCAGAGATATGGCGGAAGAGGCGGTCTGCCTCATTGTAAAAAATTTATATCGCGCTTATGAAAAGGGCGAGGATAAGGAAGCCCGCAAAAATATGCTCCGCGCTTCTTACTGCGCAGGCGTTGCTTTTACCCGTTCTTATGTAGGATATGTCCATGCAGTTGCCCATTCTCTCGGCGGTCAGTATGGCATTGCTCACGGTCTTGCAAACGCGATTATTCTTCCTTATTTTCTGGAGGAATACGGAACAGACTGCAGTGAAAAACTGGCGCGTCTGGCTCGTCTTTCCGGAATTGCAGATAAAAATGCCAGTGACGGAAGAGCCAGCGCCGCCTTTATTTCATGGATCCGAAGGATGAATACCCTTATGGGAATTCCGGATAAAATACCGGAAATCAGCAGAGAGGATATTCCTGAAATGGCAGCGCGGGCAGACAAAGAAGCCAATCCTCTTTATCCGGTTCCGAAGCTAATGGACAAACGAGCCCTTGGGGAAATGTATGAGCGGCTGATGCCCTGACGCCTGTTTTTGACGTACTTTGGGGAAAACATATTGGCTCATAAAATAAGAAAATCCCCAGAGGAAAATACCGAACAGTGAAAGAATTTTACCTGCTTTTACACCGGGAGCGCGGTATGTTATTTCCAGACGATGCGTTCCTTTGGAAATGGGAAAACCAAGGAAGGCAGTGTTGACTTTTTGAGGTGTGACTGTGCATCCGTCTACTTTAACTTCGAAGCCTTTGTCAAAGGGAATCGAAGTAATTACCCAGCCGTTTTTTCGGGGAGAAATCTCTCCGACAATGTGATTTCCCTTTGTATGAGCCTTGTCAGGAACAAACTCTGACTGATAAAGAGAGGTATCGGTCAGAAGAGACGGAACACCTGTATAACTTTTTATGCCGGTCAGGGTGTAATTGCCTTCGCTGAAGGTGACAGGGATTTCGCTCTGTCCGGCTTCAAGTTCAGTGACGAAGGTGAATGTGGTATTATCGTTGTGATAAATATGATTAGCTGCGCTTAATTTATTGCGGATACTATTAAGCTTTATGGTAACACTGTGGTTCGGTCTGGCGTTTTTTACTTCAAACTGCAGGAAAAAAAGCTGTTTTTCTCTGCCGGATTTCGGCTCTGTGTGAATAATGGTATCTATCGGTTTTGTTGTTTGGATATGATAGCAGTCTCCTTTCTTTTGGATGGCACTGTCTTTGGGAAATGCGATTTCCACAGGGATGGCGCTGTCCATTATTTTTTCTTTTTCACCTGCATTTATCCTTGCCGTATCGTCTGTTACAGCGTATTCCATAAGCGCTGTCTGATTATATGGAAAAGGCAGTTCATCGTAATCTTCTGAGGAAAGCAGCGTATCAGTTGCATAGAGAACCGGCGCTGCAGAGTCCATAAAATGTGTGGAAAAATTTCCTTTTTCATCCTTACTTATCAGGCGTTTAACTCCCATAATCTTACGAAACAGAGGGTTTCCGGAAGTGGAGTGGGAGATGGCATTGTTGTAAGGAAGCTCTGTTCTGAAAGTGTCGGTAAGGAAGGTTTGGTAATCCTGATTATAGGCAGAGGAATACAAGGTTGTTGTCCACTGGGCAGGATTCCAGATACGGTTCATATTGGAGTTATCCTCTTTAAGAGAGCCGTCCTGTTCCATTCTGTAAAGCCCTTTTTCCTGATTAAGAGCCGCATCTATTTCGGATTTCCATGAGGAATCCCACAGGGATTTACAGAGTTCCTTATCTGCATTTGAACCAAGCTCCTGATTGATATAAAATCCCGCACATGCAAGATAAATCAAAAAAGGTGTTAAAAGAATGACAGGAATATATTTCCGTGAAAACAGAGTTTGTATTCTTTGTAAAAATGAAGCTGTAAGGTAACAAAGCAGAGGAACAAAAGGAATAAAAGCCTTGTCTCTGATATAAAGTCCGCCGTTTAATATCCATGAAAATACAGGCAGTGTCAGTACAATGATACATAAAATACACATGATTTTTTCGCTGTATTTTAAAAGAAAGATTCCCAGTATCAGCACTGCTGAAATCCCCAAAGAAAGTCCGATACCATATCCTGTATAGGTGAAATGTTCCAGAGAAAAATCAGGTATAAACAGATTTTTTAACTGTGTTTTTTGGGATTTACCGCTTCGCACAAGAAGGGCGCAGGCAGTAGGAATCAGGAGGAAGGCAGAGGTAAAAACAGCAGTAAAAAACGGTATGGTAAAGTGAAAAAATGTACGGATTTTTCTGTTTTGCTTCATCGGAAATTTCGAAATTCCATATATAAATATCACCAGCATTCCACAGATACTGTAATAAAAACTGGTCATAACCATGAGGAAAATTCCGGTTGTCAAAAGCATAGAACGCTTCTTTTCCCAAAAGATATCTACCCCTATAAGTGCCAGAAGGAGAAAGGGCATATAGTTTACAAACATAATCTGGCGGTAGGACTGAAAAATCATAGGACCTGCCAGAAGGAAGAGAAGAGCTGTGCCAAAACGGATACTTTTGGAAAATCCATGTCTTCCTGTCCAGTAATAAAAAAGCAGGACAGAAGCGGCAAGTGTCAGGAAGCTGACTGCCATCAGATAGGCGCTCATTTTTACAAAAGGAAGCAGATAAGAGGGCAGTATAAGCGGACTGAAAAGCCCGTAATAGGCAAAGTTATAGATGTTCTGACCGCCTCCTAAAGATGGTGCAAATTCAGGAAAAAGCTCTCCTGTCTGGTAGAACTGCTGTCGAAAATAATCAGGAATAACACTGTGCTGACTCAGCCAGTCAACCTCAGAACCGAACATACCAAGACGTCCGGCAAAGAGCCAGCAGAAGAACAGGGTAACCCCGAAAAGTATGATATATGGAACGAATTTTTTATTTGATTTCAAGGAAACAACCTCCTTTTTTTAAAAAATATACTGTATTATAACGCAGGCTTCTTAGAAAATCTCGAAAGAAATTCTTAAGTTTTCTTAAAGAAAATAAAGTTTTTGAAAAAATGAGTTATAATAAAACCACTATAAGGCAGCTATGTATTGAGAAGGAGAAAAGATAATGACAGACAGAAATCCCTGCATTTTAATTGTTGATGATAATCCGGAAATCCGTGAGATTGTAAACGTACTTCTGTCCGGAGAAGGATATCTGGTAAAGGAAGCAGCAGACGGAGCAGAAGCTTTGAGGCTTCTGGAGGAGTATCGTTTTGACCTTATTATCCTTGATATTATGATGCCCGGAATGAATGGATATGAAACATGTATAAAGATTCGGGACAGAAGTAATGCGCCGATTCTGTTTCTGAGCGCCCGCACAACAGACAGCGATAAGCTTCTGGGATTTTCAAGCGGAGGGGACGATTATCTGGCGAAGCCTTTTTCCTATTCGGAGCTGATTGGAAGAACGAAGGCGCTGATTCGGAGATATCAGGTATATCGGGGAAAAGAGGATGCGGAGGTTCTTCCGAAGGGAGGGGTGATTCATTATCACGGATTGGAAATCGACGCAGTTCGGGAAGAAGTAACTCTTGATAAGAAGAAGGTAGAACTTACGAATACAGAATATGAAATGCTGAAGCTTCTGGTGACACACAGGAGACAGATTTTTTCCGCATCCAGATTATATGAGGCAATATGGAAAGAGCCTTATTATTACGGGGCAAATAATACGGTTATGGTACATATCCGGAATCTGCGCCAGAAGATTGAGGAAGACCCGAAGAATCCGGTACTGATTAAGACTTCCTGGGGAAAGGGGTATCATTGTGATTAAAAAGATTCGGACGAAGCTGATTTTACTGATTGTTGTAACGGGGCTGACAAGTCTTTTACTTTTTCACGGGCTTTGGACACAGAAGTGGCCGTTCTGGCATTGGCTGATAGAAAATTGTCCCATTGAATTTTCGCTTTTGCCGGAACCTGAGGAGGATATTTTTTCCAGACTGAGCGAAGAGGCGCAGAAATATGAGGTGCCGGAATCGGAGGACGATGCGGAGGGGGTAGAGGCAATACAGCCGTTTTTTGATCTTGCAGACAAATATACGGCAATCTATATTTACGGGATTGAGGATGGAATGTACAGGGCAGGCAGAGCCCCTTCCGCATTTATAGAAAACAGAGACAACTTTCTTTTTAATATGAGCTATGAATGGACGGATGGTATTGCCGAGCGGTTCCATTCCGTTAATCTGAAATTCAAAAACGGGTATGCGTCTGTTATGATATATCTTTATCACAGCATGTTTTTTATTGTTCCCTATCTGATATTTTGCCTGACAGTGTGCATCCTCTGGTTTCTGGCGGTGATTTTATATTTTGTTACAGGAAAGATGCGCGTGGTAGAGAGACTCAAAAGCGAGATTCTTGAGATGGCGTCAGGAAATCTTGACACACCTGTGAAGGAGGAAGGGCAGGATGAGCTTGGCGTTCTTGCGAAGGAACTGGACAGTCTGCGTATCACTTTGAATGAGAAGCTTGCCGATGAGCAGGAACTTCATAAGTCAAATCAGGAGTTGATTGCCGCGCTTTCCCATGACCTTCGTACGCCCCTTACAATCTTAAAGGGGTATCTGGAAATTGTGCAGCTTGGACGGAATCAGGAGCAGCAGGAGGAATATGTCAGGCGTTGTATCCGAAAAACAGAGGATATTCAGGAGATGACAAACCGGATGTTTGAATATGCTCTTGTCTATGACGAAGTGAAGCTTGAAAAGGATTATCCGGAACTGGAAAGGGTTATGCAGAGTATGATTCTTAAAGAACTTAAGGAGCATATGGAATTTCTGGAGCTGGCAGGATTTCAGGCAGAACTGGTGAATGAGCTGCCGGAGAAAGAGGAAGAAACAGTGCTGGCAGACACAGCTATGCTGAAGCGGGTGTTTAACAACCTGTTTTCCAATATCATTAAATACGCAGATAAAAAAACGCCGATACACATAGAAGTTACATCAGAACCGGAGTTTTGCATCCTTATAAAAAACAGGATAAAAGCAGAGCAAAATCCCATAGAAAGCAACCGGATCGGACTGAAAAGCGTCAGAAAAATCATGGAGTTTATGGATGGAGATGTGGAAGTGACAGAGGAAAACAGGGAGTTTGCCGTGAGGTTGAAGATGAGAAACAAATAGAAGACAAAATGGCTGCCCTCAAAGAAAATAAGGGCAGCTATTTTGAAATACAGAGGTTATTTCAGAGGTATTATTGAATGGATGACAGCGTCTTTTCTTGCTGCTTCCATATCAAAGCCGTTACCTTGAAAACTGGATTTTTCGTACTTTATGGCATCTTCGAAGCTTTCAAAAACATAGATTTCAAGGGAAGAGACATCCTTTCCGGAAGTCGTGAAAACGGTTTTGCCATAAATACTGTCTGTAGGATTGACAGGGGTAAGAATTTCACCGTCCGGAGTGCAGACAACAACACTGCATTCCCTGTATTCTTTTCCAGCCATCTCGGCATAAGCTTCATAACTGAGATCAGGATCGGAAGCACCAGATTCTACGCCTGTTTTTTCTTCGTATTCTTCTCTGGTTACTTCGCGTTCTGTATAGGGAACATCCACATAGGTAATAACCTGATACGGGGAAGCGAATATTTTTTCAAGAGTGTAGCCCTTGGCAGACTGGTCTATCTGGATTTCTTTTGTGGTATCCGCGTCTATATTAAAAGGAATATTCAGATTCCACTGGCTCTCTATGTGGTGTGATTCGGAAATATCTTCTGCATCAATCATTGTTACTTCATCCCAGCCAATTCCGGTAATATTCAGGTTCAGTATGCTGTTTTTCTGAGAAAAATCCGGCAGATTCAATTTCAACATTCCTATGAAGGTGTTGTCGTCTGCTGCGCTTCCCTCCAGAAAGGTGTTTGTAAACTCCTGTGGTTCTGACATATTTTCTGTTTGCCATGTTCCGCGCAGATAAATGTTGGCTGCGGTTGAATTTTTTCCTGTATAATGCTCCGGAATCCGGGAAAATCCTCCCTGTTCACGGGATATCTGCGCAGTAAGAAAAACAGATAAACCGTCGCAGTAAATTTCAGAAGCAGTTATGGTAATTCCATCAGCCGAAATGGTATAGAGAGGGACTTCATCGGAATTATCAGAAAGAGTTTTGGGTTTTTCTTTCTCTGCGGTGGAGAGCTCACTGGCTTTTGAACTATAATTCCCCGGGAAGGTAACGGTTTCTTCTATTTCTGCAAAAATTTTCCCAATTAAAGGAAGCTTTGCCGCGAGGGCAGGATTGGCGAAACAGATTGCGGAGCCTGCAAGAATCATGCAGGCAGCAGCGGCAGCGCAGGTTTTCCAGATATGGCTGTGTCGATGGCGCCCGGCGCATGAAGGAAGAGTGTCAAGTGTGTGTTCCAGCTTTTCCATCACAATGGGAGGAACCTCATTATTATTCTGTAAATGCTTTATTGTGTGATTGAATTTGTTCATAATAGCATCTCCTTTCAGTTGTTCTGGTGAATGCTGTTCAGTAGAGGGGAGGTTTTTTTGGTATACATTTTTTCCATTTTATCTCTTGCAGAGGCTAGGCGTCCGCTTACCGTTTTTTCATTCAGTTGAAGAATCTCTGCAATCTCACGGATTTTGAAACCTTCTACATAATAGAGAAGGATGAGTATGCGATATTTTTCGTCGAGACAGGTAAGAAATTCCTGCCATTCTACAGAGGAGTAGTTTGTTTCCGTGTAGGAAGGTTCTGTCATTTCTGCATCGGAAATTATACGGCTTTTCTGCCGGTAAATAGTATTGCAGTGGTTAATTAATATGCGAATCAGCCAGGTTTTGAAATAATTGTCTTTCTGCAGGGTGTTAATTTTTTCCCAACATGTGAGGACAGTTTCCTGAATGGCATCTGCTGCGTCTTCATCATTTCTCAAAATAGCTTTTGCCACTTTATACATATTTGGAGTATATAGTCGGATTAACTGGCAAAATGCGTCTTTATCCTGCATTTTTGCCCGCCGTATTAATAAAATGTTCATAAAGCCCCTTTCTGAGAGTTCCGGACCTCTCGAAATTCATTGTACATTAATTAGACGGACAAAGTGGCGAATTTCCTTGAAAAATTATAATAAATTTTCCTATATAGTTAATTATATGATATACTGAAACTGCTATAGAGACAGACTATAACCAGTCCTATGTTTTATGGATTAACACTTTTGGAAAAAACATGGTATAGTATTGTCATTGACGAAAAAGAGAAAGGTGAAGACATGTCTGGTATTGTAATTGAAAATGTGTGCAAGACCTTCCAGACGAAGGATGGAACGGTTCAGGCGCTTAATAATGTAAACTTATCCATTGAATCCGGAGATATTTACGGAATCATCGGTATGTCCGGCGCGGGTAAAAGTACCCTGGTACGCTGTATGAACTTTCTGGAGGAACCCAGTGAGGGAAGAGTCCTGATTGATGGGAAAGCCCTTGGAGACTTGACAAAGCAGGAATTGCGCAGGCAGAGAGAAGATATTGGAATGATTTTCCAGCATTTCAACCTGCTGATGCAGAAATCGGTTTTGGAGAATGTTTGCTTCCCTCTGTATATTCAGGGAAAGAAAAAAGCAGAAGCGCATAAAAGGGCAGCAGAGCTTCTGGAAATCGTAGGACTGGGAGACAAGCAGAACAGCTATCCTGCACAGTTATCCGGCGGACAGAAACAAAGAGTGGCAATTGCGAGAGCCCTTGCCTCAGACCCGAAGATTCTTCTCTGTGATGAGGCAACAAGCGCACTTGACCCGCAGACCACAGCCTCCATACTGGAACTTTTGCAGGACATCAATAAAAGATTTGGCATCACCATTGTGATTATCACTCACCAGATGTCAGTTGTCCGTGAAATCTGTACTCATGTGGCAATTATGAAAGAAGGCGTAGTAGAAGAACAGGGGCTGGTATCCGAAATCTTTTCCAATCCGAAATCTGCGGTGGCCAGGGATCTGATTCGTAAGGACACAGGTTCTGATGTGGAAAAGAAGAAGTCCAACACTCAGGACAGAATTCGAAGCGGAGAGATTATCCGAATCGTATTTTCAGAGAACTCAGCCTTTGAGCCGGTCATTGCAAATCTGATTCTTACCTTCCATGAGCCGGTAAACATCTTAAAGGCAGACACGAAGAATGTGGGCGGTGTGGCGAAAGGAGAAATGATTCTTGAATTTGCCAAGGGCAGCACAAATGTAGAGGCAATGAAAGAATTTTTGAAGGAAAGAGGATTAGCGATAGGGGAGGCATCTGAATATGTGGAGTGAAACAGTAATTAAAATGATTATCACCGGAATTGGTGAATCTCTTTATATGACATTGGGTTCCAGCCTTATTGGATATCTTTTTGGAGTTCCGATGGGAGTGTGTCTGGCGGTTACAGATAAAGACGGATTAAGACCAAATGCACCAGTTTACAAGGTACTGGATGTGATTGCGAATATTGTGCGAAGCATTCCGTTCCTGATTCTTTTAATCCTGATTATTCCATTCACGAAACTGGTGATAGGAAAGAGCTACGGTCCAACGGCAGCTATCGTTCCGCTGACTTTAGCAGCGATTCCCTTTATTGCCAGAATGGTAGAGTCTTCTTTAAAAGAAGTTGATAAAGGTGTCATTGAAGCAGCCCGCTCTATGGGAGCAAGTGATTTCAGAATCATTACAAAGGTTCTCCTTGTGGAGGCGCGTACTTCCTTAATTAACGGCGCGACTATTGCAGTGGGAACAATCCTTGGATACTCTGCGATGGCAGGCTGTGTGGGCGCCGGCGGTCTTGGAGACATTGCCATCCGTTATGGTTATCACAGATGGCAGGCAGATATTATGATTGTAACTGTAATCCTTCTTATCCTTCTGATGCAGTTGTTCCAGGTAGTGGGAACGGTAGTTGCAAATAAACTGGATAAGAGAAAATAAGATGTAAATTTCCGTCTGGCAGGACAGGCGGTGATGATAAAAAGAAATATAAAACAACCTTGGAGGATATTGACATGAAAAAATTAGTAGCAGCAGCATTAACAGGAGTATTGGCAGTAAGCGCATTAAGCGTAAATGTATTTGCAGAAGACGATAAGACTATCATAGTAGGGGCATCCGCAACACCTCACGCAGAAATTCTTGAGCAGGCGAAGCCTCTCCTTGAGGAAAAAGGCTATGAACTGGAAATCGAGGTTTTTGATGACTATGTAATTCCAAATGAGGTTGTAGACAGCGAAGAAATAGACGCAAACTATTTCCAGCATATTACATACATGAACCAGTTTAATGAAGAAAAAGGTACTGAACTTTTTGACGCAGGTGATATTCACTACGAACCATTCGGAATTTATCCGGGAACAAAGAAAAGTCTTGATGAACTGGAAGACGGCGATACCATCGCAGTTCCAAACGATACAACCAATGAAGCAAGAGCGCTTCTTCTCCTTCAGGACAATGGAATCATCACTCTGAAAGAGGGCGCAGGTCTTAAAGCAACCATCAACGACATTGAAGAAAATCCTCATAATGTTGAGATTATTGAGCTGGAAGCTGCGCAGGTAGCGCGTGTTGCAGAGGAAACATCCTTTGTAGTTCTCAACGGAAACTATGCTCTTCAGGCAGGACTTTCTGTAGCAAAAGATGCGCTTGCCATTGAAGAAGCAGACTCCGAAGCAGCTAAAAATTATGTAAATGTAATTGCAGTAAAAGAAGGAAATGAAAACAGCGAAAAAATTCAGGCTCTTGTAGAAGTGCTGAAATCTGACGAAATCAAAGAATATATCAACAATACTTACGATGGCGCAGTAATTCCTTTTGAAGTAGAAGAGGCTGGTGAAACAGAGGAAGCAGCGGAAACAGAAGAGGAAGCAGAATAACAGGATATATTTAATTATATAGTAAGACCCCTTGGAGACTGTGTCTCCGAGGGGTTTTGTTTAATAGAAAGTAATATGGAGGATTATGTCATTTATATATTATGTCTATTTTTCTTGCCTAATAGTAGGCAATGCCGTATAATATATAAAAAGTGAGGAGATGAGATGCATGAAAATAAAAGAACTTCGCTGTCAAACGGGATTGAGCCAAAGTAAGTTTGCCGACATGTTCGGGATTCCTGTATCTACATTGAAAGATTGGGAACAGGGAAGAAGAACACCACCGATTTATGTTACCAATATGATTAGAACCATTCTTGAATTACGAGGAATCATTAGGGACAATGAATATGTCGCGGCCTGTGAAAGAAGGAGAAAAAGCGTAGAGCGGGTTATGGCGATTCTTTTGACTGCAACAAATGGACCTGATGAGAGTTTTATGAGGGTGCTAGAGTCATATATTGATGGGAAAATCTCTTTGGAAGAAATAGAAATGCGCGTAGACAGATTAGAATATTTAGGAGCATAATGTTATGTATGGTGGAAGGCATTGTTATCCAGAGTGCGATGTGCTGATAAATAAATATAATATCCGAGATAAGGAACTGTTGGAAAAACTGGAAATTCAGAAAGTTGCAGTAAAACTTCTCAGGCTTGATATTCATCCTCAAATAATTAAAGCTACTTTTGATGTAGAACATTTAATAGCGATTCATAAATATCTGTTTGGGGATATTTATGAATGGGCTGGTGAATTTCGGGATGAAAATCTTTACAAAAGTGAACGGGTTTTGTCCGGGGGTTCAGCAGAATATGCAGATTATCGGGAAGTGGAACGAAAGCTAAATAATTTATTCAGAAAATACAAAAAAATTAAATGGGAAAAAGAAGCAGACTTGGAGAATATTGTCTCTGAATTTTTATTGGAATTATGGAGTATTCATCCATTTAGAGAGGGGAATACCAGAACTTGCGTCACATTTTTGTGGCATTATTTAAATGCACAAAATATTGAGTTTAAAGTAGAACTTCTTCGTAATAATCCTATGTATGTGAGAGATTCTTTGGTTATGGCTAATTATGAACAAAAAAAATACTTGCAGCGAATTATTTCAGATGCATTGGTTGATTCTATTACCGGAAATGAATATAAAAAATATGAAGAAAGTATAAAAGAACAGTATCAAATCGCAAAATCTGATTACGATGTTTTTCAAAAACGCTATTTAAAAAAAATATAAAAGACTCCTCCTGAACGAATAATGTTCATTAGTTCAGGAGGAGTTTTTATTAAACTATGTGCTGGCTATACCAGTAAAGATGTAATCAAGTTATCCCATCAGGATTTCAACCTGATATTCTTTTACTCCGTCTTCCGGAAGGATACAGAATCCGGTCATTTCTTTTCCATTTACAAGCATTGATTTGACACCCTTTTCCACATGATTTGGGTTTTTAACGGTGATGTGGAAAGAACTGCCGCGATAACGGCGCACTGCCTGAAAACCGTCCATTTCAGAAGGAATACAGGGATCAATCTCCAAACCGTCGAAAGTGGGACGAATCCCCAGAATATACTGGGAGACATTAACGAAGGTCCATGCTGCGGTTCCTGTCAGCCAACTGTTTTTTGCTTCCCCATGCTTTGGAGCATCCTTTCCTGCAATCATCTGGGAATAGACATAAGGCTCGGTGCGGTGGATGTCACTGATATTTTCGATATATGCAGGGCAGGTACGGCGGTAGATTTCAAAAGCACGGCTGCCTCTTCCGATTCTTGTTTCTGCAATAGAAACCCAGGGATTGTTATGACAGAAAATACCTGCGTTTTCTTTATATCCCGGCGGATAGGAAGAGATTTCTCCAAGGTTCAGATAATATTTGGAGTAGGCAGGCTGTTGAAGAACAATACCGTATTTTGTGTCAAGATATTTTTCTACGCTGTCGAGAGCCTGTTTGGCTTTTCCTTCTTTTACACCGATATCAGCAAGGACACAGAAGCCCTGAGGTTCAATATAAATTTTACCTTCTTCACATTCCCTGGAACCAACCTTTTCCCCGTTTGCGTCGTAGGCGCGAAGAAACCACTCGCCGTCCCAGCCTGCGTCAAGGACTGTCCGGTACATTTCATCAACAGCAGCAAGGGCGCGGTCTGCTTCTTCCTGATTTCCGAGAAGCTTCTGGATCTGTGCATATTCCGTGCCGTATTTGATAAACATTCCTGCAATGAAGACAGATTCTGCAACGGGACCTTCTGAAGGACCAAAGGTCTGGAAAGATTCGCCGGGTTCTTTTGAGAAGCAGTTCAGGTTCAGACAATCATTCCAGTCCGCGCGTCCAATCAGAGGAAGCTTATGAGGACCTAAATGTGTCAGAGTATAATCAAAGGAGCGTTTCAGATGTTCAAGGAGAGGGCGGGCCAGAGAACTGTCATTATTGAAGTCCACCATTTCTTCAAGAATGGAGAAATCTCCTGTTTCTTTGATATAAGCAGAAGTTCCGGCAATCAGCCACAGGGGGTCATCATTGAAACCGCTTCCGATATCGGAATTGCCTTTCTTGGTAAGGGGCTGATATTGATGGTAGGCGCTTCCGTCCTCAAACTGTGTGGCTGCGATATCCAGTATCCGCTGGCGCGCGCGGTCGGGAATCAGATGTACGAAGCCGAGGAGATCCTGACAGGAGTCGCGAAATCCCATGCCCCTTCCGGTACCGGATTCGAAGTAAGAGGCAGAACGGGACATATTGAAGGTAACCATACACTGATACTGGTTCCAGATATTTACCATACGGTCAAGCTTTTCATCAGAGCTTTTTATAGTATATCCGGATAAAAGAGTTTCCCAGTAATTTTTTAAGGAAGCAAGGGCTTCGTGAACTTGTTCTTCAGTGGAAAAACGGGAAATGACAGCTTTGGCAGGAGTCTTGTTGATTACGTTTGGAGCTTCCCATTTCTCTTCTTCTGAGTTCTCTGCGTAGCCAAGAAGGAAGATATAGCTTTTTTCCTCTCCGGGCTGCAGGGTTACATTTATCATGTGAGAACCGATTACAGCGCCTCCGCTTGCGAGAGAGTTGTTCGCTTTGCTTTCAAGAACTGCTTTGGGGTGTTCGATGCTTCCGTATACGCCGAGGAAATCGTCTCTGCTTGTATCAAAACCGTCAATTGATGTGTTGACTGTATAGTAAGCGTAGTGATTTCTACGTTCGCGGTATTCGGTTTTGTGATAAATGGTGGAACCACAGACTTCAACTTCTCCAAGGCTTAAATTTCGCTGAAAATTGGTGGAATCGTCTACAGCATTCCAGAAACAGAATTCTACATAAGAAGTCAGAGTCAGTTCCTGAACAGAATCTGTTGTATTGGCAAGGACAAGGTGGTTGACTTCGCAGGTTTCGTGAAGCGGTACAAAGGCGGTCAGTTCAGCACAGATACCGTTTTTTTCAGAATGGAAACGGCTGTATCCCAGACCATGTCTGCACTCATATACATCCAAAGCGGTTTTGGAAGGCTGCCATGCAGGATTCCATACAGTATCTCCATGTTTAATGAAATAATATCTGCCGTTGGTATCCGCCGGGACATTGTTGTAACGGTAGCGGGTCAGACGCAGCAACTTGGCGTCCTTATAGAAGCTGTAACCTCCGCAGGTGTTGGAAATCAGGGAAAAGAAATCTTCATTCCCGAGATAATTGATCCATGGAAGCGGAGTTTCAGGGGTAGTGATTGCGTATTCTTTGTTTTTGTCATCAAAATAACCAAAATTCATATATTATATCCTCCAAAAAATAATAACGTAAGATTAATTCTGTAATGCCTGTTTTTCATAAGGCTCGAAAACCTTATTCAGGATAAAGGACTGGCAATATGCAAGAAATGCAAAGCCGAAAAGAACCATGAGGAGTTTCATTGGTGCAAAATACAGGCAGAAAAAAAAGAATAAAGCATCAGTGAGCAGAAGCAGAAGAGTCGATTTCATATTGCACATAGCGATAGAAAAGGCATTTTTGAGTGTCTGCTTTACTGTATTTTCAAAACGTCCGATCAGCGGAAATGTATAGCTGAACGTAAAGAACCACAGAAGACTTCCGATGAACAGGAGTCCCAGAACTACTGCGGAGAACGTAGTTCCAAGAAAGTACCAGAAGGAAAGTCCGAACAAAATTGCGGCTCCTGCAATGAAGAGGAGCAGGAAAGCGCCTGTTCCGGATTTCAGGTTAGACTTAAATTCTTTTAGATAGGTACGAACCAGATAACCATATTCGCCTCGTGCTTCTCTGAGTGTTACATAATATAAAGAAGACAGAGCAGTCCCGATGGTTACCACCGGAAGACAGGTAATCAGAAATACAAGGTTCAAAACCGTAAAATTACACAGAGTGTTGATAAAATCAAGCACCGGATTCATCATTTTCGTTCTCATTTAAAAATCCCTCCAATAAAAAAATTACTGCTTTGTGTTTTGTTATTCACATCATATATAGGAAAAAAAGAAATAACTACCGAAATTTTTCGCAACAAATTACCGGAAAAAATAGAGATTCTGCCGGGAATATAAAAAAAATCTAATTTTCTCATGAAATAAGCATGAATTTTTCGGGTATTTATTTGACAGGCAGAATGATAGGATATTTCCAGACAAGAGATTACGCAGTTGAGCGAAAACTGCAGGAGCAGTAAAAAAGATTAGGAGGTCAGGGAGATGAAAAAAAATAAAACTGCCGCAAAGAGCATCTCGTCTGAAAGGATGAAGGACAAAAGGGGAATTAAATATTTTCTCTGGATTTTACCTTTTCTGATATTGGTATTTCTGTTTTCATACTTTCCGCTACATGGATGGATTTATTCCTTCTTTGATTACAAGCCGCCAAGAAGTCTTGCAAACTGCGATTTCGTAGGACTTCAGTGGTTTAAGATGCTTTTTACAAACAAAACTCAGGTGACACAGTTGATTCAGGTTATGAAGAATACATTCGCCATGAGTTTGCTGGGAATTGCAACATCGATCCTTCCGGTTGGATTTGCGATTTTCCTTAATGAAATTAAATGCAAATGGTTTAAAACCTTTGTACAGACATTTACTACACTGCCGAACTTCATTAGCTGGGTACTGGTATATTCCGTAGCATTCAGTTTATTTTCTTCCAATGGTATGGTGAATACGATTCTTCAGAATATCGGAGTTATCACAGAGCCGCTGAAATTTCTTGACAGCGATTCTCATACCTATTTGTGGATGCTTTTATGGAACACCTGGAAAGGCCTTGGATGGGGAGCAATTATGTATCTGGCATCCATTGCAAGTATTGACCAGGAACTTTATGAAGCAGCGAGCATTGACGGTGCAAATCGTTTCCAGCTTATAAAAAATATTACGTTACCTGCATTAATGCCGACTTTCTTTATTATGCTGATGCTTGCAATTTCAAACTTCCTTAATAATGGAATGGATCAGTATTTCGTATTTCAGAATTCATTTAACAAAGAGCATATTCAGGTACTGGATCTTTACGTTTATAACATTGGTATGACGGGAAGCAGTTACTCGCTGGCAACGGCAATCAGTATGATGAAGAGTATTGTCAGCGTGGCATTACTTACGATTGTCAACCTGGTATCCAAAAAGACGCGTGGAGAATCAATTATTTAAAGAAAGGGGAAAATGATGAAACAGAAAAAGGTATCTAAAGGAGACAGAATCTTTAATGTGATAAACTATACCTTATTCGGAATTTTTACGCTGATCTGCATTTATCCTTTCTATTATATGGTAATTAACACGATCAGTGCAAATGATTTAAGCGCTTCAGGTGCAATTAATTTTGTGCCTCAGGGTGTTCACTTTAACAATTATGCAGCGCTGATGGAAATTAAAGGACTTGGAACAGCCGCTCTGGTATCCATTGCAAAAACAGTGATCGGAACAGTTGGTACTGTACTTGCTTCTGCTTTTCTTGGATTTATGTTTACACAGGAAAAAATGTGGAAGAGAAAACTCTGGTATCGTATTGTGGTAATCACAATGTACTTTAATGCAGGGCTGATTCCAATGTTTATCACAATGAAAAACCTGCATCTGACAAATACCTTCTGGGTATATGTAATTCCGGCTATTGTACAGCCTTTCAATATTATTCTTGTAAAAACCTATGTGGAATCTCTTCCCAAAGCTTTACAGGAAGCGGCAGAGATTGACGGAGCAGGAATTTTTAAGATTTTTTACAAAATTATCCTGCCCACCTGTACACCGATTCTTGCCACAGTTGCAATTTTCTCTGCTGTAAATCAGTGGAACAACTATCAGGATACGCTGATATATATTACAGATCAGAAATTGTACTCTTTGCAGTATCTGTTGTATACTTACATAAATCAGGCAAGCTCCCTTGCCGCAATGGTTAAGAACAGTGGAACTGCTGCTTTGAGCGGAGCCGTACTTGCGACGCAGCAGACGGGAACTTCCATTCGTATGACAGTGTCTGTAATCGTTGTACTTCCAATTTTGTGCATCTATCCGATGTTCCAGAGATTCTTTGTAAAAGGTATTATGATTGGTTCTGTAAAGGGCTGATAAACAAAAAAGTGTACTACATAACTAAATAAAAGGAGAAAAATTATGAGTAAGAAAGCAGTAAGCATTTTATTATGCACAGCAATGGCGGCTTCCATGCTTACAGGTTGCGGAAGCAGTGAAGAAAAAAAGGAGGAAGCAAAGACAGAAGCAAAGGCGGAGGGGACAGAAAGTGCGGATGCTTCCGAAAATGAGAGTGGTTATGATGAGTTTATCACCGTTGACGTTTACGATGAGTTTGCGAATTACCAGGGTATCCAGAGCGGTTGGTTTGCAAAGATTGTAAAAGATAAATTCAATATGGAGCTCAATCTCATTGCACCGAATGTAGCCGGAGGCGGACAAACTCTGTATCAGACACGTTCTGCAGCAGGAGAGCTGGGCGACCTTGTACTGATTGATACAAACAACGGTAAAGCAGGAGATTTGGTAGATTCTGAACTGATCATGGACTGCACCGACCTTATGGAAGGGAAAGACATTGTTGAGAAGTACGGTGTTGCCATTGAAAAGACAAACGCAATGCTGACAGATAAAGAGGGAATGTATGTATTCCCGAACTCTGTATCCTCTGAACCTGCAACTGGAGCAAGCGAGGGACTGGAGCCGACTTTCGGTCCATATATCCGCTGGGATTATTATGCGGAGCTTGGATATCCGGAAATGAAAAACATGGATGACTTCCTCGATGTTCTGGAGCAGATGCAGGCAAAGGCCCGTGAGCTGGAAGGGGCAGATGACATTTACGCAATCTCTCTTTTCAAGGACTGGGATGCTAATATGATGAATAATGCAAAGCAGCTTGCATGTATGTATGGTTATGACGAAATCGGATTTGTTCTGGCAAAAGCGGATGCTTCCGATTATCAGAGTATTATTGACAGTGATTCCATTTACATTGAAGTTGTGAAATTCCTGTATGAAGCCAACCAGAGAGGTCTGGTTGACCCGGATTCCACATCACAGAACTATGATACTCTTTCTTCAAAATACGCGAACGGAAAAATTCTGTACTGCCCGTGGCCATGGCTGGCACAGAATATGTACAATACAGTTGAGAGAAAAGCCGAAGGTAAGGGGTATATGTTTGCACCGGTAGAAGATATGCGGATTTTTTCCTATGGTAACTGCCCGGAAGGAAATGCTCAGAGAGTCATTGCCATCGGAAGTACTGCAGAGGATCCGCAGAGAATGGCAGATTTCATCGACTGGCTTTATTCTCCGGAGGGTGTACAGATTAATGGACAGTCCAGCGGCGCAGCAGGTATTAAGGGTCTGACCTGGGATATTAACGAAGACGGAAAAGCAGAACTGACAGAATATGGTAGAAAGGCTCTCCCGAATAATGAGGAACCTGTACCGGAAGAATATGGCGGCGGTAACTGGAAGGACGGTATCTCTACACTGAATTTTAAACCTATTAACCTTGGAGATACTGACGAGTCAATTGGCGAGCCATATGACTACAACCTCTGGGAAACAACAATTGAGAATAATAAAACAACTCTTGATGAAGACTGGCGCGAGCATATGGGGGCACAGACAACAATGGAATATGTTGAAAATAACAATTTGCTCATGGTTGCTCCGGGTTCAGGATACACGGCGCCTACAGAAGAATCCAACATCACAACAATCAGAAGCCAGTGTAAAGCAACTGTTGTTGATAATACATGGAAAATGATCTTTGCTGCAGATGAGGATGAGTTTAACAGCATTCTCAAAGATATGCAGGAAACAGCAGTAGGTCTTGGATATGAGGATGTTCTGGCAGTCGATATGCAGAATGCGAAAGATCAGAAAGCAGCAGGTCTTCAGTCTGCAAAGGACTATCCTGACACAACTGCATCAGAAGAGACAACAGAAGCTGAAACAGAGGAAGCAGCAGAATAATAGCTGGCGGAAACGAAGTACGCAGCGCAGAGTATGAAACAAAAAGACCCGGGGGACAGCTTCCGGGTCTTTTCTCAGAATTTTATTTCATGGAGGAGTTTATGACATACAGCAGCAAAGTAAAAAAAATAGTATATGGCGGCGACTATAATCCTGAGCAGTGGCCGGAGGAAATCTGGGCAGAGGATATGCGTCTTTTAAAAAAAGCGCACATTGACATTGTGACATTAAATGTATTTAGTTGGGCATCGCTGCAGCCGTCTGAGAATGAGTATCATTTCGAGAAGCTGGATAAAATTATGGAGCTTGTGAAAGAAAACGGTTTACAGGTCTGCCTCGCAACTTCTACAGGAGCGCATCCTGCATGGATGGCAAAGAAATATCCGGATATTCTTAGAACGGAATTTGACGGAAGAAAACGAAAATTCGGAGGACGCCACAATTCCTGCCCCAACAGTCCGACATACCGAAAATATTCGGTTCGTCTGGCAGAAAAAATAGCAGAGCGATATAAGGATTATGACAACATTGTAGCATGGCATATTTCCAATGAGTTCGGCGGAGAATGCTATTGTGAAAACTGTGAAAAAGCTTTCCGGGTCTGGCTGAAGGACAGATATAAAACAATCGAAGAGTTGAACAGAGCGTGGAATACTTCATTCTGGGGACATACCTTTTATGATTGGGACGAGATTGTACTTCCGAATCTCTTAAGCGAACATTTTGAATATGAACGAACACAATTTCAGGGGATTTCCATTGACTATCGCAGATTTAACTCAGAAAGTCTTCAAAACTGCTATAAAAGGGAATATGACGCTATAAAAAAAATAACTCCTGAGATTCCTGTGACCACAAATTTGATGGGATTTTATAAAACGCTGGATTATAAAAAATGGGCAAGGGAAATGGATTTTGTTTCCTGGGATAATTATCCTGCCAACGAAGATAAGTTTGCCCGGATTGCCATGAGCCATGATCTGATGCGGGGAATCAAAGGGGGAGAGCCCTTTGTGCTCATGGAACAGACACCCAGTGTTACCAACTGGCTTTCTTACAATGCGCTGAAGCGTCCGGGCATTATGCGGCTCTGGAGTTATCAGGCAGTTGCTCATGGAGCAGACGCGGTGATGTTTTTTCAGATGCGCAGATCTATCGGAGCCTGCGAAAAGCTTCATGGCGCAGTAATCGATCATGTGGGTAATGAAAACACCAGAGTTTTTCGTGAAGTGACTCAGTTGGGGGAAGAACTGGATAAAATTGGAAATCTGACTCTTGGCGCGAAATGTAATGCAAAAGCAGCTATTTGCTTTGACTGGGAAAACTGGTGGGGAATCGAACTTTCTGCAGGTCCAAGCTGTGAGCTGAAGTACAAAGATGAGATCTTTCATTATTATCAGGCGCTTCATTCCCTGAATATCCCCGTGGATATAATAGGACCGGAGGACAATCTGGAACAATATAAGCTTGTGATTGCTCCTGTCCTCTACATGACGAAAGAAGGACACGATGAAAAAATAAGAGCATTTGTACAGAACGGAGGAATCTTTGTGACTACATTTTTCAGCGGAATCGTTGATGAAAATGATCTGGTCATCACAGGAGGATATCCGGGAAAACTCCGTGATATTCTGGGAATCTGGGTGGAAGAATCCGACGCCCTTCCCCACGGTATGGAAAATCATTTTATTTATAAGGGAGAAAAGTATCCGGCGAAGCTTCTCTGTGACATCAGCCATCCGGAAGGGGCGGAAGTCAGAAGCGTATATCAGGAGGACTTCTATGCAGGCTCTCCTGTGTTGACAGAGAATTGTTTTGGAAAGGGAAAGGCATGGTACGTGGCAACTCGTTCCAGTGAGGCATTTTACAGACAGTTCGCAGAGGATTTATGTGTTCAGTGTAATCTGGAACCGCTGGCAGAGCCTCAGGAAGAACTGGAAGTGACACAACGCTGCAACGAAAACGGAAGCTTCCTGTTCTTTTTAAACCACGGTACAGAAGCACGTACCATAACTTTGAAAGAAGATGGTACAGAGCTTCTTACAGATATAGAGAAAAAAGCAGGAGAAGAATTTGTTCTGCTGCCGAAGGATGTTGCTATTTTTTACAGCAGGAGGAAAGAGACATGTTAACAAAAGAGCAGGAGAAGAAATATCTGGAAGAAATTGACAGAGTAGCGGAGCAGGGACCATACCATGCGGACTGGGATTCTCTTTTTGAGGCGGAGGTACCGGAATGGTTCCCAAAAGCGAAATTCGGAATCTTTATTCACTGGGGACTTTACAGCCTTGCAGCTCATGCGAATGAATGGTATTCCAGAAATATGTATATCAAGGAAAAAGAAGAATGGGAATACCACAGGAAAACCTTTGGAGAGCATACGAAATTCGGCTATAAGGATTTTATCCCGCTGTTTCAGGCGGAAAAGTTTGACCCGAAAGAGTGGGCGGTTTTATTTAAGGAAGCAGGGGCAGGATATGTATTTCCGGTGGCAGAGCATCATGACGGTTTTCAGATGTATAAAAGTGAGATTTCGAAATACAATGCCTTTGATATGGGACCTCACAGAGACTTGCTGGGAGAATTAAAGGAGGCTGTCGAGGAGGAAGGGATGGTATTTTGCACTTCCTCACACAGAGCGGAACACTGGTTTTTTATGAGCCACGGAAAGGAATTTGACAGCGACATTAAAGAACCTATGAAAAGAGGGGATTTCTACTGGCCTGCAATGCCGGAGCCGGAAAATGAGCACGATTTACAGAGTAATCCTTATCCTACTCAGGAATATCTGAATGACTGGCTTTTACGAACCTGTGAGATTATTGACAAATATCAGCCGTCTCTTCTCTACTTTGACTGGTGGATTCAGCACGATGCTTTTAAGGAGGTGCTGAAAAAAATGACAGCATATTATTATAACAGAGGAGTACAGTGGGGCAAAAAAGTAATGATCTGCTATAAGTTTGACGCTATGGCATTTGGAAGCGGAATTGTGGAGGTAGAGAGAGGTGCCCTTGCTCACGCCAAGCCTTATGTATGGCAGACCGATACTGCCATTGCCAAAAATTCCTGGTGCTATACGGATACTCTTGACTATAAAAATGCCCGACAGATTATCTGTACTCTGATAGAGGCAGTGAGCAAAAACGGAAATCTTTTATTGAACGTCGGTCCGAAAGGAGATGGAAGTATTCCGGATAAAGATAAAGAAATTCTTCGGGAAATCGGAGAATGGCTGAGGAAGAACGGTGAGGCGATTTACGGAAGTAAGCCATGGAAAATCTGTGGGGAAGGAAGCGTCAATGTTGCGGAGGGACACTTTTCCGACAACGAAGAACCGCCGTATACAGAGGAGGATTTCCGATTTGTTTCCAGAGGCAGCAGTATTTATGCTTTTGTTATGAAATTTCCTGAAAACGGAAAAATAACGATTAAGTCTCTTGGTCTTCCAAAAGAAAAGTATGCGCCTCTTTTCCACGGGCTGATTATGGACGTCAGTATTTTGGGGTATGATGTGCCGGTGACATGGAATACAGATGATGAGGGAATGCATATTTGTACAGGAGCGATAGATACCAATATGCCTGTAACAATTAAAATTCGTACGAAATAAGGAGACGCTGTTATGAGATTTACGAAATATCACTCTATGAACGATATTCTTGCATATCCTCATATGGAAGAATACTTAAAGATTTTTTATTCGGAATTCCTTTTGGAAATGTTTCCGAAGGAGCTTGCAGATCAGCCGATTGCCTTGGCTGAATGGTATGGAAAAACACCCTGGGGAGAACCGTTTACCGTGATTTCTGATCAGCTTATGGACGCAGCAAATCTGATTCTGGATATTGCGGAAAATAAAACGCGCAGATGTATCACTCTGTGGGATCCTGAGGAAAGTGAATGGAATCTGGAGAAGGAGAAAAAGGGAGGAAAGGATAGTGTCTTTCTTCTTGCTCCTGTACCGGAAGAAAGAGAACTCAGGTGCAGACCGGCAGTCATTATCTGTCCGGGAGGAGGTTATGAAGCCGTATGTTTCAGTGGAGAGGGTACGCCGGTGCTCCGGCTTATGGAAGCAAATGGTTACTGTGCATTCATTCTGAAATACAGGGTTTCTCCCTGCCGTTATCCGGCTCCGCAGGCAGATCTGGCTCTTGCCATACAGTATGTCAGGGCGCATGCACAGGAATATGGGGTAAATCCCGGTGATATCACACTTATAGGCGCATCTGCGGGAGGACATCTCTGTGCTTCGGAGGCAGCTTTATATGAGGATGCTGCAGAGACAGTATATAGAGAAATGGCGGAATTGTCCCTGAAAACAGCTGATTATTATCGGAAGTTTTCTGCGCGCCCGGATAAGCTGGTTTTAAGCTATCCTGTCATCAGTTTTACAAAAGAACCGCATGAAGGCAGCTTCCGGAACCTTACAGGTGGAAAAGAGGAGCTTCGGGAGCTCCTCTCTGTGGAAAATCTGGTAAAAGAAGACTATCCTCCGACCTTCGTATGGGCGTGTGAGGACGATGACTGTGTACCGCCCTCAAATGCCAGACATATGGCTGAAGCGCTGAAAGATAAGGGTGTAAGGCATGAGTGCCACATTTATCCTGCCGGGGGACATGGATGTGGTCTGGCATTTACGAAATCTGCTGCGGGCTGGAGTCGGTCGATGTTAGATTTTTGCGGTACTCCGCAGGGCTGGTTCCCACAAATTTCCTGAATTTCTTATGGAAATAATCAACATTGCTGTATCCGATCTGCTGGGCAATTTCGTAGACTTTAAGATTCTTCTGTTCGAGCAGCCGCTTTGCCTGTTCAATGCGTACCTGATCTACATAGGTATTGAAATTTACTCCCAGTTTCCTGTTGAAGATTTTACCAAGATACGAACTGTTATAGCCATAGAGGGGAGCAATAGTTTCCAGTTTCATATTTTCACTGTAATTGTGGTGGATGTAGTAGAGAACTTCATCCACCACATTTTCTCCGGAGGTACAGCCTACGGAATTGGTCCACAGGTCGAATTGTTCTGCAAGAAATTTAATAATCTCAAAAAGATAATATTTTCGTTCCAGAAGGTCGATAGCGGAGGCGTTTGCAAGGAAGGGAATGTCCCGGTCTGTATGCATCTGCATGATTTTCTGCTTTACAAGGATATAAATATCAATGAGAAGATGCTTAATTGCCGTAATATCTGCATCTGCATACCGGAGACTGTCTCCAAGCTCTTTTAAAGTCTCTGCAATCAGCGTCTGGTTATGGGACTGAATGTAGTTGGAGAAGCGTTCTGCATAGTCCGGTGCCATTTCCCGGGTTATGGCGGTCAGATGTCTGTCAAGAGGAAACGCAAGCTCCTCATAGCTGACAATGTGCTGGTTTTCTTCACAGAAGAAGCGGCGATTCAGGAGCTGACACACATCCTCGTAGGAGAAATGGATGTCACTGATTCGTGATACTTTCTGTCCGCATGCGATAAAGGTAGAGTCAAAGGGGGAACCCTTCTGTGGCGCAACCCGATAATGCTTTCGAAGATTTTCAAACCGGGAGATTGCGAAATCGCCTTTTAATAAAATAATTTTACGCCGTTCCAGTTCAATCACATCAAAAGAATTATTATCCTGATTTGTAACACGAATCAGGTCTGCAAAATTCCAGGTCTGGAAAAAATACTCCTGATTATAATTCTCATAAGAAATTACCTGATAAATATTAGCATTTAGGTGCAGATCTTCCACATCAAGGGTATGGTAATCACATTTGCCCCGAAGAATTTCTTCCAGAATACTTTGCTTGGCTTTGTCTCTGTACTGGGTGAAGGAAGTATGTTCTCTGGCTTCTTTTTCGATGAGGTCGTGTATGGTTGAAACAGCTTCTTCCAGTTCCTCCTCATCAATAGGCTTAGTCAGATAGAAGTCCACGCCATAGCGCATGGCAGTCTGTGCCAGCTTGAAATCAGAGACACCGCTGAGGATGATGATCTTGCCGGTATATCCCTGTTCCACAGCTTCCTGAACGACTTCAATGCCGTTTTTCTTAGGCATACGGATGTCCAGAAGAACCAGATCCGGATTCAGGCTGAGAATTTTCTCCAGCGCGTCTTCTCCATTCATGGCAGTCTGGCAAATCGTGAAACCAAGGGCTTCCCAGTCAATGATATATTTCAGACCTTCGAGAACCACGCGTTCATCATCTGCGATTAATACATTCATTTTGTTTCCTCCGTTAAATTGCATAGTGGAATCTCCAGGATAACAAGAGTTCCCTCTCCCGGACTGCTTCTGAAGCGTAGTCCGTATTGTTTTCCGTAATACAGGTGTACACGGTTATTGATGTTGTAAAGCCCTACTCCATGATCGGAATTCGGGCGCGGGGTGTCAAGATGCGCGACTACATCAAGGAGCTCCTCTTCAGTCAGTCCCTGACCATTGTCAAAAACCTCTGTAATCAGAGATTCGTTGTTCTGATACACGGTAATAGAGATAAAACCCTCTCTTCCTGTGGGTTCCAGACCGTGAGAAATCGCATTTTCGACAATGGGCTGGATAAGGAGCGGAAGAATCAGGCACTGCTTTGTATCAAGAGTGGAATCGACAGTGAGAGAATACTCAAGTCTCTCTTCAAATCGCATTTTTTGTATTGCCAGATAAACCTTAATGTAATCCAGTTCTTTATCAAGTGTCGTTGCAGTGGTTTTTGTGTTATTAAGTACATAACGCATAGATTTGCCCAGAAGCTTGATAGCAGTGGCAACTTCGCGGTTGCCCTCTGCAAATGCTTTCATGCGGATGGTTTCCAGAGTATTATATAAAAAGTGAGGATTAATCTGGTTGGCAAGAAGCTTCAGTTCCATTTGCTGCTGCTGATTGGAGAGCTGCTGCTCCTTGATCTGAGCTTCATAAATCCGGGCTTCATCTGCTTTCAGTTTTTGCACCATAAGCTTTAAATCCCGAAAAGTAGCGCTTAACTCATCGTCGCCTTGTATGGAGTTAACGATTTCATAATCATTTCGGGCAACTTTATGCATGGCAAGACGCAGGGTCTGTATCCGGGCGCTGAAATATTCAGAAAAGAGATAGATCAGCAATGCGGAAATGGCCAGAGTAAAAGCTGTGATGAGAAGAAAAAGGCAGCGTACATTGCGGATAGCAGGCAACGCTTTAGGGCTTGAAACTGCAACATAAAGATAATCTGAGGTTTCCGCAGGACTTAAAGTCTGTATGGAAGCAATGGCTTTTTTTCCAAACAGGGAGATTTTTCCTGTTTTTTTCAGTTTTCCTGTGGAATCTGTAATTTCCACGGGGAAAGGTTTCCCGCCGTATTTCCTGTCAGAACTGAAAAATACAGGACCGTCATTTACACAGGCATAAATATTATATTCATCCTCTCCGATCAGGCTGCGCAGATAGTTATCCGACACAGACATAACAAGAACGGCATAAGAGGAAGTCTTGGGAATCGGGATATGACAGTAATAATTCAGTTCCCAGTATACGATATCATTCTTTCCGGGAGTTGCCGTAGTCTGCCAGAAACAGTTTCGTGTATTAGCGGAAGTCCGGTACCATGGAAGGGACTTCACATCTTCTGTGATAGGATGGTAATAAGAAAAAGGAGTCTCATGCTTTAAAACGGATGCATCTGCGTAAAGCTTTATAGAGGAAAGAGTC
This sequence comes from uncultured Blautia sp., assembly GCA_958367245.1. GTDB lineage: Bacteria > Bacillota > Clostridia > Lachnospirales > Lachnospiraceae > Blautia_A. The sequence goes on along the minus strand of CATXEA010000006.1, from coordinate 77,144 downwards.
GTAGTGTTTTTCAGTGTGTCCGTAAAGCCGGTGTACTGGTTAAAGGCAAGCTCTGCTTCTCTGGCAGAGGAATAATCTGCAGAGAGAAGCTGACGCAGCGTTTCGTCGGTGGAAAGCTTCTCGTAAATTTCCCGCAGATAAATCGTTGTGGAGACCAGAACAGAGCGGACATGGTTTGCTTTAGACTCACACAGATTTTCATATTTGTTAGCGAGCTGCACTGAAAAAATAGTGAAGATTACAGAGCCTGCCAGAAGAAGCGGGATTAAAATCGTGATAATAAACAGCCGGCGAAGCTGTTTTCCCACATTCTGTTTTGTAAAAAGCTTTATATAAAAATTCTTCAATGTCATATGTTTTCCTTTAGGTGTTTTTGCTGTAAATGTTTCACAATATAGTTTAATTCACTTTACCCGGATATGCAATGTGAAATCACGGAAAATGAGGGTATTTTTGTTCCAAAAAATGAGGTAGGAATAAGATGAGAATTTTTTTATAATGAGACTAATCAAAGAAGATATCAAAGACAGGGAAAGATAAAGGAGGACAAAAGGAATGAAATTCCATAATGGATGCTGGTTATTTAAAGAGGGGTATGAATGTTTTACACCGCAGCATGTATATGAAAAGAAAATAAAAGAGGATGAAATAATTCTCTGTGCGCCTACAGGAAGAATCAATCATAAAGGAGATACGCTTGGAGGTATTAATCTGACAATTCGTATCACAGCGCCTATGCCGGAAATTATCCGTGTACAGACCTGGCATCATAAGGGAGTACGTCCGGATGGGCCGCAGTTTGAACTGGAATATCCCGGACAGGGACATATGGAAGTGGAAGAAAAAGAGAATCTTCTTATTGTGAAAAGTGGAAGCTTAAGTCTGATAATTGATACGCAAAACTGGTCCATGCGTTATGAAAGAGAAGGAGAGCTTCTGACAAAGAGTGGATGGCGTGATTTATCCTATATGAAAACAGACTGGAGAGGTTTTGCCTATGATAAAGGAGACAATGCCTATATGCGTCAGCAGTTAGGTCTGTCTGTAGGAGAGCTTGTCTATGGTCTTGGCGAGCGCTTTACCCCGTTTGTGAAGAACGGACAGTCTGTGGAAATCTGGAATGAGGATGGAGGAACAAGTACAGAACAGTCTTATAAAAATATTCCGTTCTATCTTACAAACAGAGGATACGGAGTCTTTGTAAATCACCCGGAAAAGGTAGAATTTGAAGTTGCGACGGAGCAGGTGACAAAGGTCGGCTTCAGTGTAAAAGGGGAAAATCTGGACTATTTCCTGATTAACGGACCTTCAATGAAGGAAGTGCTTATGCGTTATACAGACCTTACCGGAAAACCGTCCCTTCCGGCTCAGTGGACATTCGGTCTGTGGCTTTCTACATCTTTTACTACGGACTATGATGAAGAAACGGTTATGAGCTTTATTGACGGAATGCTGGAGAGGGGGATTCCTCTCAGTGTATTTCATTTTGACTGTTGCTGGATGAGAGAATTTCACTGGACAGACTTTGTGTGGGATGAGAGAGTTTTCCCGGATCCTGCAGGAATGCTAAAGCGTATCAAGGCAAAAGGAATTAAAATCTGTGTGTGGATTAACTCCTATATTGGGCAGGAGTCTGTTCTTTTTGAAGAAGGAATGGAGAAAGGCTACTTCCTGAAACGACCCAATGGAGACGTATGGCAGTGGGATATGTGGCAGCCGGGACTTGCTATAGTAGATTTTACAAATCCGGAAGCAACGAAATGGTATCAGGAGAAACTGGAACAGCTTCTCGATATGGGAGTAGACTGCTTTAAAACAGACTTTGGAGAAAGAATTCCGACAGATGCGGTTTATTATAATGGTGCAAATGCTGAGAAAATGCATAATTATTATACTTACCTTTACAATAAGGCGGTATATGAGGTTCTGGAAAAGAAACGCGGAAAAGAAGAAGCCGTTTTATTTGCCCGTTCCGCAACAGTGGGCGGTCAGAAGTTCCCGGTACATTGGGGCGGCGATTGCTGGTCAGATTATGAATCTATGGAAGAAAGCCTTCGCGGCGGATTGTCCCTGACAAGTAGCGGTTTTGGTTTTTGGAGTCATGACATCGGTGGTTTCGAAAGTCAGTCCACACCGGATGTTTACAAACGCTGGTGCGCATTCGGACTTCTTTCCACACACAGCCGCCTCCATGGAAGTACATCTTATCGTGTGCCGTGGATTTATGATGAGGAAGCAGTAGATGTGGTTCGTTTCTTTACGAATCTGAAACTCAGTTTGCTTCCATATCTGTACAGCAGTGCAGTGAACACTTCCAGAACCGGCATACCTATGATGCGCAGTATGCCTCTGGAATTTGAAAATGACAGAAATTGTCGTTATCTGGACAGCCAGTATATGCTGGGAGACAGCCTTCTGGTGGCGCCAATCTTCAATGAGGACGGAATTGCTGTTTATTACCTTCCGGAAGGAAAATGGACAAACTATCTCACAGGAGAAATTGCTCAGGGCGGATGCTGGAGAGAAGAAAAACACAGCTATCTTTCCATTCCTCTGTGGGTGAGAGAGAACAGCATTGTGCCGACAGGAGTTGCGTTTGAAAATGTACAGTACAGCTTTAAGGATAATGTTGAATTTAAAGTTTTTGGCATAAAAGACAGCGCAGAATTTACAGTATATCAGAATAACGGAGAACTTTTAACCCTGAAAGTCGTAAAGGAAGGAAATACCTTTACAGTTAAGGCAAACGGGGAAGGCGGATGCAGAGTGCGCCTTGTAAATGTGGTATGCAGCGAGATTCAGGGAGCTGAGGCACAGACAGAAGAAAAAGACACCGTGATTATTCTTTCTGAAGGCGGAGAAGCTGTCTGCCGGATGTAAAGGCAGAAGGTTTAAGCTTTGTCATTTCGGACATGGGGAAAGACACTGGATTTCGACAGGAGGAACAAAGAAATGAAAAAAGAGGAACTGCGCAGCCGGGCAGAAGAACTGACGGCGAAACTGACCTTAGATGAAAAAATAAGTATGATACACGGTGCGGAACTTTTTCGTACCGGAGGCGTCGAGAGGCTGGGAATTCCCGCTCTCTCTATGTCAGATGGCCCAATGGGCGTACGTCAGGAATTTTTCCCGGCATCCTGGCAGGCAGTGGGAAATTCCGATGACTATGTAACCTATCTTCCCTGCAACAGCGCGCTGGCATCCACCTGGAACCGCAACCTTGCCTTTGACACGGGCTCTGTGCTCGGAGAGGAAGCAAGAGGAAGAGGAAAAGATGTAATTCTCGGACCGGGTGTAAATATAAAAAGAAGCCCGCTCTGCGGAAGAAATTTTGAGTATTTCAGCGAGGATCCCTTCCTCACAAAGGAACTGGCAGTTCCCTATATCAAGGGAGTCCAGAACTGGGATGTGGCTGCCTGTGTGAAGCATTTTGCAGCGAACAATCAGGAGACAGAAAGGCTCTGGGTGGATGTTCAGGTGGATGAGAATGCTCTCCGGGAGATTTATCTTCCTGCGTTTGAGGATGCTGTAAAAAAAGCGGATGTTTATACGATTATGGGAGCTTACAATCTTCTGTACGGCGAGCATTGCTGCCAGAGTGAGTATCTGCTGAAGGATATTCTCAGAAAAGAATGGGGATACGACGGAGTCATTATTTCAGACTGGGGCGCAGTACACGACACAGAGAAGGCCGCCAATTCCCAGCTCGATATTGAGATGTCCGTCACCTATGATTTTGAAGACTACTTTATGGCAAAGCCTTTAAAGGAAAAAGTGGAAAAAGGGGAGATTTCCCAATCTGTCATCGATGAAAAAGTGATACATATTCTTATGTTGATGATGCGTCTGCATATGCTGGATGGTCAGCGTAAATCCGGAACCTACAATACGCCGGAGCACAGGGAAAAAGCTCTCAACGTGGCGAGAGAATCAGTCGTTCTTCTGAAAAATGAGAAGCATGTGCTGCCTCTTTCTCCGAAAAAGGTGAAAAAGCTTCTTGTAATCGGTGAAAATGCGAACTGCACCCATGCCAATGGAGGCGGAAGTGCGGAAATCAAAGCATTGTATGAGATTACGCCTCTTATGGGAATCAAAGCTTTTCTTGGAGGAAATGCTCAGGTAGACTTTCTGCCCGGCTACTGCCGTGAGGAAAAGGTACAGGAGGGCGATGTAAACTGGCAGGAGACAAGTCTTGAGAACGGCGGTGGAAAAACAAGGGAGGCAGACTTCGGCGAACATCTGAAGGAGAAACGCAAAAAGTTTCGCAGTGAAGCTCTGGAAGCGGCTGCAAAATATGAAAATATTATTTTTGTGGGAGGCTTGAACCACGACTATGACAGCGAGGGAAATGACAGGGCAGACATGAAGCTTCCCTATGAGCAGGACGAATTGATTCGAGAGCTCTTAAAAATTAATCCAAATACAGTGATTTCCTTTGTGGGCGGAAGCCCTGTGGAGATGGGAGAGTGGATTGATGATGCGGCGACGGTTGTCTGGAGCTGGTACGCAGGAATGGAAGGCGGAAGAGCGCTTGCAGAGACTTTGTTTGGCGCAGTGAATCCTTCCGGAAAGCTTCCGGAAACTTTCTATAAAAAACATACGGACTGTTCCGCACATGCACTGGGAGAATTTCCGGGAGGAAAGTCTGTTCATTATACAGAAGGTGTTTTTGTGGGCTATCGTTATAATGATACCTATGAGGTGGAGCCGCAGTTTTGCTTTGGACACGGACTGTCCTACACGAAATTCCAATACAGTAATCCTTCAGTGGAAGAAAAGAACGGCGAATCCCTGGTAAGCTGTGACGTTACAAATATCGGAAGTATTACCGGTAAAGAGACGGTGCAGATCTATCTTGCCCCGAAAAACAGAAAAGAAGACCAGCCTTTTCAGGAACTCAAAGGTTTTGGCAAGACAGAACTTGCGCCGGGAGAAACGAAACGTGTCACTGTGAAAGTGGAAGATTACAGTGCGGACAAAACAATCCGTATCGGAACATCCTCCAGGGAGATATTTTATGAAATATAAGAATACGGTAATTATAAAAAAGTTCCGATAAAAGGAAATTTTAACCCCAGAGACTGACCCTCTCTGGGGTTTTTGTTGATTCTGCCTATTAGATAAGATATAATGAAACACACATTGTATGAAATATACATTATGAAAGGTGTGTCTACATCCGGAGGTGTTATGCGAAGGAAGAATAAGAAGAAATCTTTAAACAGAGAATTTACGATATTGACGATGTTTACTTCTGTCAGCGCCCTGGTGCTGTTCGGGGCTGTGATGCTGGCGCTTTTTTTTATTTTCTTTCACGGCGATATCAGAGAAGATATGGAAAATACGCTGAAAAATACGCAGCAGGAGTACAGGGAAAAAATTCAGTTCATACAGGACGGCGGAGTAGCGATAAGGCACAATGCAGTTCTGAAAAAGTTTTTTGTCCAAAACTGGTCAGACAGAGAGGAGATGGAGAAACAGCTCTCTTACAGTATGGAGCTTTTTTCTGAAAGGAATATGGCGGCGAAGCAAAAACCCTTCGTAGTGAGTGTTTGTCTGTTCAACAGGAAAGGGGAATATGTAAAAAGCCACTATTATCCCATGACAGCTTCTGCAGCGCGGCTGAAAGAGCTTTCCTACCAGAGCCTGCAGCAGAAGTTCAGGGAAGGGGAGGAGCTTTATCAGGTCACCAGAGAAAATGGGGAAATTGTACTCTGTTTTCGAATTTACGATGAAGAAATGCAGGAAACAGGAACCTGTGTGGCAGGAATTGATGAGAAAGCTATGGACGTTCTGTTTCAGGAAATAGAGAGCTTTGATAATGGAAGCTGGATGGTACTTTCCAGCAGGAATGCAGTCCTTGCATCCGGCGGGGAACTGAAGAAAAAGGGAGAAATAAAGAGAAGAGATGAGATAAAACAGTGGATTGCAGCCGGACGGAATACTTCCGGAGAGAGAAAGACAGGCGGCGTAAGAAGCCTTTACAGAAGTGAGACAGCAGGATTTGGAATGTCGGCAGTTGTGGCAGTGGGAATGAATAATATTTACCGTATTCTAAAACCTACCTTCCTGACATTTGTAGGAATCATTTTTCTGACCTTATTGTTTCTTGCATTTCTCAATCTTGGCGTCAGCTATCGGTTCTCCAGACCTCTGAAAAAGATGGGGGAGGTACTGCGGGACTTCGGTCAGAAGAATTTCGATGTGCGTATGGAGGATTCTGCTATTCAGGAAATCGCGGATATCAGCATTGTATTTAACGAGATGGCTGACAGGATTAAATACCTTGTGGAGCAGGTTTATGAGAAACAGCTTCTTGCAACGCAGGCACAGGTGAAATATCTTCAGGCGCAGATTAATCCTCATTTTCAGTTTAATATTCTTGCCATGTTCAGTATCAAGGCGAAACTTGCCGGAAATGAAGAACTGTATCAGGGACTTCAGGCTTTTTCCAGACTTGTTCAGGGAAAAATATTCAGGGAAAAGGAAGTGAAGATACCGGTTTCTGAGGAAATGGAGCTGGTAAATTTTTATCTTTATCTTCAGAAAAGCCGTTTTGACGACAAGCTTGTCTACGAAATTCACTGTGAGGAGGAAATGGGAGACTTTCTGATTCCACGGCTTCTTATAGAATCTATTGTAGAGAATGCAGTTTCCCACGGAATAGAACCCAAAAGCGGAGATGGAAAAGTTGAGGTGGAGCTGTTCCTGCAGGAAGAAAAACTTCACATTACAGTCAGCGATGATGGAGTCGGCTATGTGGAAGACAAAAAGACAGAGGACAGAGCGGAGCAGGACGGCTCTGCGCAGGAAGAAAAAACAGGAGAAGGCGGCAGGCTGACGGAGATTCCGGATAAAATCAGCCATACCCATACGGGCATGGAGAACACCAGACGATTGCTGCAGATTTTGTACGGCGAAAATTACAGTCTGAACATATATGGAGAGAAGAATGTGGGCACAAAAGTAGAAATCATTTTGCCCGCAGAAAAAAGAGGAGGAATGGGAACATGTGGAAAGTAGCGGCAGCAGATGATGAGGCATATTTGCGTACTGCCTTACAGAAGCTGATGAACTGGGAAAAAATGGACTGTTCATTAGATGCAGTGCTTAATAACGGAAGGGCGCTGATGGAATATATAGAAGAAAATCATCCGGATATTGTGATTACAGATATTCGGATGCCGGAAGCAGACGGGCTTGAGGTATGTAAATTTGTTTATGAAAAATATCCGGAAATTCAGGTGATTATTTTAAGCGCATACACAGATTTCGAATATGCGAGAACCGCAATCCGTTACGATGCGGCTGATTATGTTTTGAAGCTTTCTGTTCTGGAAGAACTTCCTCCGGCAGTTGCAAAGGTAACACAGAAGCTGGAGAAACAGAAAAAAGAACTGGAGCGCGAGCTGCAGGCAGAGCCGCAGAAAAAAGAAACAGAAAGTCTTTACGAAAAAATGCTTTCTTACATTGAAGAAAATTACAGCGGTAAGATTACCCTGAATGATATTGCAGAAGCGCTTCACGCAAACAGCAGCTATTTAAGCCGTCTGTTTAAGCAGAAAAGCGGAAACAATCTTTTCGACGCAGTGCTGGAAAAGCGGATAGAGAAAGCGAAGGAATATATGACGGATACAGACTGGAAAATTTATAAGATTTCACAGGCTGTAGGATTTGATGACACGGGATATTTTTCCAGAGTGTTTAAGAAGTATACAGGTATTTCTCCCACAGAGTATAAGAATGGAAGAAGGAATGAGAATGAATCTTAAAAAAGCTGCTCTGACAGGGTGTCTGTTCCTTCTCCTGCTGGGGACGGCAGGCTGTACAAAGCAGGAAGAAGAGCCTGTAGAGCTTACCCTGATGCATGGCTGGGGAAGCACAGAAGACGACCATGTGGCAATGCGAAATATTTATATGGATTACGAAAAAGAAAATCCGGATGTGAAGCTGAATCTTGTTTCCATGCCATCAGGCAGTGAGCTCCTGAGAAAAGTGGAGGATATGCTGATGGTTGGAGATATTCCGGACCTGATTTTTCTGGGAGGTACGAGAAAAGGGATGGTTTATGACTTTATGGTGGAAAAAAATCTTGCCCTGAATCTGATGCCATATATAGAAAAGGACCCGGAATTAAAGAAAAGTCTTGCGCCTGTAAATCTGAATTACTGGACGACAGAAAAAGGCGAGCTTTATACAATCTCAGATGTTCTCCATTTAAGCGGCGGATACTGGTATAATAAAGAAATTTTTGCCCAGGTGGGAATAAAGAGACTTCCGGAAACCTGGGAGGAATTCCTTGAGGTCTGCAAAAAAATCAAAAGCTGGTCAGACAGAGAAGGAAAGAGAGTGAAATGCCTGCAGATGCCCTCTGAAGCATACCTTTATCTGATGGGGCACATGCTTGCAGCAGAACAGGAAAATACACAGGAAATCATGCAAAACAGGAGTGACAGTATTCTCTCCGGTCTGAAAAAGCTGGATAAGCTGCTGATGCAGTTGAAAGATTTGTATTCTTTTACAATAGCGGAAAACGATTATAGTTATCGGGATGATACAAGCAGTTTTAATAAAGGGAAATCAGCTATGTATATCAACGGAAGCTGGGCAGCGCCTATGATTTCACCGAAAATAGATGCAGGATATGCTCTTTTGCCCTTCAAAAAAGGAACGACTCTTTCCTGTGAATCCGCCTGTCTTGGATATGTGTTGGGAAATACAGAAGATGAAAAGAAGAGAGAGGCTGCAATCGATTTCGTAAAATATATGCTGAGTAAGCCGGTGCAGGAAAGGATTCTAAGGGAAACGGAGCAGATGCCTGCGAATCCGGAAATAGATTTGGGAGACTATGCAGAGGAAATGCCCCGTTTTTACCACGCGGTGGAGGTGGTGAAGGAGGCGGATTGCCGCATTGAGGTTCCGGATAATCTGTGGCCGGTTCATATTCAGGAAATTTTTACGGAAAGTATTCAGGACGTACTCCTTGGAAAGAAGGAGGAAACAGCCTTTCTTCGGGAGCTGTCAGAGGCGCGTGAAAAGTAGAATAGGAGTATTCTTTTCAGTCAGAAAAAAAGGTAAAATAATTACATAGATTTATTAAAAAGTAAAAATAATCCAGATTTTCTGTAAAGATTCTTCATTCAAATAAATCTCCTGATTTAGTACCATAAGGTTACCAAAAAGAGATGCGAAAAATCGGGAGGAAAAGAGAATGAAGAAAAGAGCAATCAGTATCTTATTAGCAGCAGCGGTTGCAGCAGGCGCAATGGCGGGAACAACAGCGACTGTGTTTGCCGGAGATGACAACACACTTGAATTTTATCATGGTTACTATCACGATGAGAGCGAATGGCCGGCAGCCAAAGTTATGAGAGATATTTATGACGAATTTGCAGCACAGCATGCAGACGGCGATATTAAATTCGAGCCGATCGCAGTAGAAAACAGAGATGAAATCGTCAGCGCAGAGGTTGCAGGCGGCAACTTCCCTGACATTGTAGACTGTGGTACAGCGCTTTCACTGGCAGCAATCAGCCAGGGACTTGTTCTTGACCTGAAACCGTTTATCGACGAGAACAACCTTCAGGATGCAGTTGGTCTGAACTACACACAGAACGATGTTGACGGACACATCTACACTGTACATGACCAGTTGGAGAGCCGCGGTCTTTGGTACAACTCAGAGGTTCTGGAAAAAGCAGGCGTGAAACCGGAAGAAGCATTTGCAGACTGGGATGCTTTCGGAGCAGCAATGGAAAAGGTTCGCGCACTGGATGACGGAACATACGGATATGCAGCAGGACAGGGTTCCAGCTTTATTATGAACGCGATTCTTGGTTCTACAGAAGAAGGACGCGCGATGATTGAAAGCGAACTGACACCGGATACCATTAATTCTGATTTATTTGCAGAAGCATTCAAGACAGCGGCAACTTTAGATCAGGCAAACGGTTCTGACCACACTACAGAAGACGTTGGAAATCTTATGGATGATTTCAACAAAAACGGAATGGCAGCAGTTTTATTCAACGGTGTATGGAATGCCAGCGGTATCGGCGAAGACCTTGCTGATAAAGTTGAACCTGCAGTTTTCCCGGGAAATGTTTCTATCATTACAGCAGGAGCCGGACTTTCCGTATCTGCAAATATGAGCGAAGAAAAACAGGCGCTTGCGCTTGAGTTTATAAAATACATGGTAAGCCCTGAAGTACAGGCTAAGATTTTCACAGGCGTACAGGCTAACCCATGTAACACAACTGTAGACTTAAATGCGCTTGCAGAAGAAAGCAAGGATCCAATCACTATGAAACTTGCAGCAGCATGTTCTGCAGCAAACGAGGCAGAGACAATTACAAGCGATATGAGAAATTCATGGGGCTCTGATGTAGGAAGCGCAATCATCAACGCGCTGATGGAATCAGCAGTTGAAGGCGCAGACATTGACGCCCGTCTGGAGCAGTTAAAACAGGAACTTATCGCATTAGTTGGATAATGAATCAGTGAAATGTAAGGGGAGGGAAGGAAACTTCTCTTCCCCTTTTTCAGCCAAATTTCGGATAACGGTTTCAAATGAGGAGGAAAAAATAAATGATGACGAAACAGAAGTCGTGGAAACGCAAAGGTTTTATCCTTGCTTTTCTGGCGCCTACGCTGATTGCGTTTGCTGTGTTTTATCTCTATCCCATTCTGACAGTTTTGTTTACTTCTTTCTGCAAATGGGATTATACAAACATTACAAGTCCTGAGTTCTTCGGATTTAAGGATATGTGGAACAACTACAATTATATTTTTAAAATGTACCCGTATTTCTGGGAGGCTCTGAGAAACTCTTCACTCTGGGCGCTTTTGGGTGTATTTGTCCAGATTCCGATTGCGACTCTGATCGCTCTTGCTCTGTCAAGAAAGGTAAGGGGAATCAAGTTTGTCCGCAATGCCTACATTATGCCGAATATGATTTCCACTGCGGCTATGGGTATGATTTTCCTGCAGTTATACAGCCCGCTTTACGGTATTGTAAACCCGATTATAAAGCTGTTTCAGCCGGGATTTAAAGAGAACATTCTCCTGTTAAAAGGACCGGCATTTATTGCAATGACCTGTGCCTATATCTTCTTTACCGGCACGACAACATTAATGATTCTCGGAAATATCATGGCGATTCCGGAGGATGTAAAGGAAGCTGCAATGCTGGACGGAGCAAGCGGTCTTCGTCAGGACTGGTATATTACGCTTCCTATGATCAAAGAAACTCTTCGTATGGTATCTATTCTGTCAGCTACATCAGGCTTCCTGCTTTACAATGAGGTATACTTCCTCACAAAAGGCGCAGCCGGAACATACAGTATCAGTTATGTAATCCGTGAACTTGCTATTACAAGCTCCAGAACTCAGTTCGGACGTGCAAATGCAGTGGCTGTGATTCAGATTCTGGCAGGTATGATTATTATTGTCCTTGTAAATATTTTATATAATTATCTGTTCCGCGGCAGCAGAAAGAGAGGTGCGGCAAAATGAAAAAGAAACATACTTCCGCAGTACAGTCCATGAATGGAGTGACAAAAGCGGTAACTTATATTTGTCTTGCATGGGCGCTGTTTGTATCTCTGATGCCTGTGGTTTGGCTGGTGTTGTCCAGTCTGAAAAAAGATCCTCTTGCCCGTCCGGGGTTCCAGCTTCCGGAATCTATCTGTATTGACGGATATATATCTACCTTTACAGACCTTCATGTGGTAAGATATTTTGCAAACAGTTTGATTATCGCGGGGATTTCCGTGGCAATCAGTATCCTGATGATTTCCATGTCTGCCTATGTAGTGGCGCGTATGGAATTTAAGGGAAAAGGTTTCGTTAATATGATTCTTTATTCTACTATGTTTATTCCGGCGACAGCCCTCACTTATCCGGTGTATAATCTGGTGAATAAGCTTCATATTTACAATACGAGAGGCGCGCTGATTTTTATTTATGCCTGCAGCGGTATTGCATTAAGTTTCTTTGTCATAAAGAACTATTATGCCAATATTCCACATGAACTGGAGGAGGCTGCGCGTATTGACGGCTGTGGTTATGCAATGACCTGGTGGAAGGTTATTTTCCCGATTGCAAGACCGGGAATTATGACAGCGGCTGTGCTTGCGTTTCTCAATAACTGGAATGAGTATTACTGGGCGTCCCTTGTTATCGTAGACAGGGAAAAACTGACGGTTCCGGCGCTTTTATCCACATTTACCACCTCATTCAGAACCAATTATAACGGTCTGTTTTCTGCTATGGTGGTTATTATTCTGCCGCCGATTATTCTTTACTGTGTATTCAGTAAATTCTTTGTCGAGGCTTTATCCGGCGGCGCTGTAAAAGGTTAATGATCAGGAGGAAAAAAGATTATGAATCAGGAAATCAGAGAGAGAACGAAATGGTTTATGGAAGCAAGATTCGGAATGTTTATTCACTGGGGACTTTATTCCATCCCTGCAAAGGGCGAGTGGATGATGTCCGAAGCGGAAATGAGTGTTTCTGAATATAAGCAGTATTTTGACTTGTTTGATCCGGTGGATTACAATCCCCGCGAATGGGTTCGTCTGGCAAAAGAAGCAGGAATGCAGTACGCAGTTCTCACAGCAAAGCACCACGACGGATTCTGTCTGTTTGATTCTGCACTGACAGAGTACAAAGCAACAAATACGAAAGCAGGAAGAGATCTGGTACGTGAATTCGTGGACGCCTGCCGTGAAGAGGGGATTCGCGTAGGACTTTATTTTTCCATTATTGACTGGAGTCATCCGGACTTCCCGAAATACGGCGACCGCCAGCATCCTATGAGAAACAACGAAGCCTATAAGGATGAAAAAATTGATTTTGACAGATATCTGGAATATATGCACGGACAGGTGAAAGAGCTTGTGACAAATTACGGAAAAATTGATATTCTGTGGTTTGATTTCTCTTATGACGATATGTGCGGAGAAAAATGGAAAGCAACAGAGCTGATTAAGATGGTTCGCAAATATCAGCCGGATGTCATTATCGACAACCGTCTGGAAGGCTCAGGGGAAGAACACGGAAGTATTGCAACTGCAAATCCTCTGATTTACAGCGGCGATTTCGCAAGCCCTGAGCAGATTATCCCGCCGGAAGGTGTGAGAGACGAGCTTGGAGAAATGATTCCATGGGAGCTTTGCGCTACAATGAATAATCACTGGGGTTACTGCAATTTCGACCATCAGTATAAGTCTCCGGAAATGCTCATCCGCAAGCTGGTAGAGTGTACAAGTAAGGGCGGAAATATGATTCTCAATGTGGGACCTGACGCAAAGGGAAATATTCCTAAAGAAAGCGTAAAGATTCTCAGAGAAATCGGTCAGTGGATGAAGAAGAATCAGGAAAGCGTTTATGGCTGCGGAATCTGTAAGCTTCCAAAACCTGAGTGGGGTCGTTATACACAAAAGGGAAATGTGATTTATGCCCATGTTTACGAGACTCCGCTGGGAGCGCTTCCTCTTTCCGGAATTGCGCCGGAAAAATTAGACAAGGTATATTATGTGGCGGACGGTTCAGAGATGAATCGCGGGGAGGCATGGAATACAGCCCTGTTCTCTGATGTGGCATTTGTTTCCTTTGGAGATGATCCGGTATTTACATACGAGCTTCCTGACAAGAGAGACACGGTTTTAAAAATTATTCTGAAAGAGGAGTAAGTCTATGGGACAGGTTACGGCGGTTTTAATCGGCGCGGGACTTCGCGGCGGTCACGTATATTCAGCTTATGCGAAGGAACATCCGGATGAACTGCGTATCGTTGCAGTGGCAGAGCCGAATGAAAAGAGAAGAAAAGAATATGCAGAGAAGTTTCATATTCCTGAAGAATTTCAGTTCAGCGGATATGAAGAACTTCTTTCCGGAGAAAAACTTGCAGACTGCGCGATGGTATGTACTCAGGATACCATGCACTATGAGCCGGTTGTAAGGGCTCTGGAAAAAGGGTACCATGTGCTCTGCGAAAAGCCTATGTCTCCGGATAAAAAAGAAATTATTGAAATGGGAAAAATGGCAAAAAAATACGGACGCATTCTTATGATTTGTCATGTGCTTCGTTATTCTGCATTTTTCTCCAAAATCAAGGAGTGTATTTCTCAGGAAAAAATCGGAAGACTTATGAGCATTCAGCATATTGAAGAGGTAGGTTTCTGGCATCATGCGCACAGCTTTGTCAGAGGAAACTGGCGCAGGGCAGAAGAGACAAGCCCTATGATTCTTCAGAAATGCTGCCATGATATGGATATTCTTCTGTGGCTGGTGGACAGCCCTTGTACGAAGGTGAGTTCTTTTGGAGAGAGAACCTTTTTCCGCGAGGAAAACGCACCTGAGGGAGCGCCTAAGCGTTGTCTGGATGGATGCCCTTATAGAGCGGACTGTGCTTTTTATGCGCCGAAGTTTTATTTCGAGCATCCCAAGGCAGAGGAAGACGGGTTGATTTATGCAGTTTCTTCTGATACAGATACAGAGACGGTTCTTCAGGCATTGAAAGAAGGACCTTACGGAAGATGTGTGTTCCATTGTGATAATACGGTTGTGGATCATCAGGTTGTGAATCTGGAATTTGAAAATCAGGTTACTGTGAATATGACCATGAGCGCATTTTCCACTCACTGCTCCCGTATCATTAATATTATGGGAACAAAGGGACAGTTAAAGGGAAATATGGAAGACGGTGTCATTGAAATTGACAATTTTGTTACCGGAGAAAAAGAGACGATTCAGTTGAATACTTCCCCGAAGGGACACAGCGGAAGCGATACAAATATGATGCGTGATTTTGTGAAGCTTGTATCAGGCGATGCATCCTGCGGAAAATCCAGCGCTGAAATTTCTGTGGCAAGCCACCTCATAGCTCTGGCGGCAGAAGAGTCCCGTGTAACCGGAAAGACAGTGGATTTTCGGGAATATCAGGAAGAGAAATAATTGAAAATGAGGCGGACTCCACATAAAAACTGACCCCTAAAATATAATAAATTCTGGATATTTTGACAATGACAAAGCTATGATATACTAAAGTACATTGAAAAACAACTTGAAGAGGAAGTCAGATAAAGCAGCAAGAAGAATGATTTCCTATTAACAATGAAGATAGTAACCATAAATATTGTAGTAGAGAGGTATTTCGTATGTCATATCCAAGAATTTTAACAGTACAGGATATTTCCTGTCTGGGACAATGCTCCCTGACAGTTGCTCTTCCGGTAATTTCAGCCTGCGGAGTGGAAACCTGCGTACTGCCGTCCGCAGTACTTTCCACCCATACAGGAGGTTTCAGCGGCTATACGTTCCGTGATCTGACGGAAGATATGCCGAAAATCAACAGGCACTGGCAGAAGGAAGGGCTTTCCTTCGACGCCGTTTACACAGGATATCTGGGAAGTGAAAAGCAGATAGAATATGTCTGCGGTCTTCTCGACACAGTAAAAAAAGAAGAAGCGCCTGCAATAATCGACCCTGCAATGGCAGACAACGGCAGGCTTTATGTTGGCTTTGATGAGGATTTCGTAGAATCTATGAAGACACTCTGCGCAAGAGCAGACTATCTCCTTCCGAATATGACAGAAACAAGTCTGCTCACAGGTCTTCCTTATCAGACAGAGTATGACAGGTCATACATCGACACAGCTCTGAAAGCACTGACGGAGCTTGGGGCAAAGAATGTGATTCTTACCGGAATTTCCTACAGAGAAGGCTATACCGGCGTTGTGGTTTTCGAAAACGGAGAGTATCATTATTATGAGCATGAAAAACTCCCGAAAGGCTGTCATGGTACAGGAGATATTTTTGCATCGTCCTTTACAGGGGCTTTGATGCGCGGCAAAACAGCTTTTGAGGCTGCGCAGATTGCTGCAGATTTTGTCCTTGCCTGCATGAAAGCCACCGCAGAGGAGGAAAATCACTGGTACGGCGTCAAATTCGAGCCGGTGCTTCCGTATTTAATCGAGAGAGTGAATAAATCGGGCTTTGAGAAATAGGGCAATATAGCAAAAAATAGCCAGACCGCTTAAAAGAAGCCAGATAATCGGAAAATCGGCATTGGAAAGAAACGCGCCTGTAAAAGCAGAAGCTGCAAGAGCTCCTAACTGGAATATCAAAGAGAACAGGGACATAATACCGGCGAGCATTTCTCTTGGGGTATTTTGGGACAGGAGCGTGTTTTCGACTGTGCTTCCTCCCCCATGGAAAAAATAGATAAGTAAATAAGCCAGCACAAAAAAGGCAGGATGCAGGATACTCCCAAGAAGAAAAGTGCCTGCAGCGAAAAGCAGTCTGATGACAAACAAAAAATTCCACCATGGGCGCTTGCTGTTTGGGGATATATGCAGCAGAAGCTTCGGCGTAAGATAACTGGCAAGAGCAGTAAAACAAAAACCCAAAAAGGAAACGAAGCCGAATATCCAAAGTTTCCTGTCAGCCATAAGGCGCAAAAGTCCCGGCTGCCAGTAAGTTTCCAGAGAGAACAGAACAATTCCTGTAAAGAAAACCTGAATAAGTAAAATACGAACCGGAGCAGATTGCACGGAAAAGCGAAGACTTCCTGCCATCTGTCTCCGGAATTTTTTTATTTCTGAAAAAAGGAGAAAGGGTTCTCCGGAAGAATCAATATGGGTATCTTTTACCCCGACAACTGTAAGAAGAGTGATAAGCAGATACAACAGAGCCATCACAAAAAGATTGGCAGAACAGGTAGTACCGATATTTCCAAGAAATCCTGCAAAAATACTTCCGACAGCAATTCCCAGGCTTTCAATAAAGCCCAGTTCACCGCTTGTTTTGGCTGTGGAAGCGTCCTCTCCTGAAAGAAGACTTTTTTCCAGCACAAGAGCATCCAGACTGCCGGAGGAAAAGGCTCTTCCTGTTCCCTGAATAGCAAATGCCAAAAACAGAATAGAAACATTGGACGTTTCCACGATAAGAAGAAATAAAGAAAGAAGCATCAGAGAACAGGAGATAAGAAATGTTTTTTTGCGTCCAAATATATCGCTGAAAATGCCGCTGGGAAATTCAAAGAGAATTACAGTCAGAGAGTAAACTCCTATGACCAATGGAAGAAGCTCTGTTCCTGCACCTCTGGAAATAATCATAAGGCTCATTATCGGAAGCATCAGTCCTGTAGAAAGGCTTTTCAGCAGAAAGATTGTTCGAAAAATATTATTCATTTGCATCCTCCTTCACTTTATAAGCAAGTAAACTATATTCCCACGGATAGGTGTCCGGGCGTTTTTGAGAGTGAGATTCCAGAAAATCAAAGATGATTTTCCGAAGCTGTGTTATTTCGTTTTCTGTTAGAAACGCGATACCTGTAAAGATGTCTGCGGGAATATTGGAAAAAGGGTCTTCAATAGCATCTTTCGGGCAGTCATAAAAGGCTTTACAGCATCCCTGAAAAACATTATGAACCATATTTTCCAGTACGATTTCCCGCTCATGGCGAAAATCATCCAGATGACATCCGATACTGATATCAACGTCAGCAGGAACATAAAATTTTGCGGTAATCCCGCGAATCAGTTCCGTATGGTGAAGACTTACAATTCCCAGTGTTTCCAGTTTCTTTAAATGAAACTGAATGGAAGACGGAGAGATTTTCAGTCTGTCTGCGAGAAACTTTGGCGTTACCGGTTCGCCTGCCAGACGAAGCTCACGAAGGATTTCCTGACGACAGGGACTCATATAAATTTCCAGTTCTTTTTTGGTAGATAAAACAATTATTTTTTTCATGCAAAATTCCTCCCCATTTATATTAAAATTATTACATGGATTATAACATTACATAATATGTAACGTCAAGAGCAAAGCAGTATATAATTTTGACTCGCCGCTGTGAACGAAGTGAAAAGTAATAAATGGTAAAAAGGATTGTTCTTGCATGACAGGGTAAAATTCGCTAGAATAAGTCTTAAAGTAAAAGAATTGGCGGGTAAAGTGAAAGAATCACCGATAAATGGGAGTGTGAACAAAAATGAAATACATTGAGAAATCAGAAAGGAAATCCCTTGGGGCAAAAACAGAAGATGAGCTGATGAAATATATTCTGGAACAGCCCGTGGAACCGGGGGAGAAGATACCCAATGAGTTTGAGCTTGCGGAGAAGTTCGGCGTAGGTAGGAGTACAATCCGGGAGGCGGTAAAAGGTCTGGTATCCAGAGGAATCCTGGAGGTGCGCCGCGGTTCCGGAACTTATGTGATAAATACAAATCCTCTGGACATAGACCCTCTTGGGCTTGGAAAAATAGAAAACAAATATCAGCTTGCCCTCGATCTTTTCGAGGTACGTCTTATGATTGAACCGGAGATTGCAGCGGCAGCCTGCAAAAATGCGACAAAAGAAGATCTGCTCCGTCTGAAAAAGCTTTGTGACCAGACAGAGGAGCTGTATATGAGCGGAAAAAATCATATCAGCAAAGACATAGAATTTCATACCTGTATTGCACAGTGCAGCAAAAATCAGGTTGTGGAAATCCTGATACCGATTATCAATAAGGCAGTTCTGACCTTTGCCAATATTACTCACAGGCTGTTAAAGGACGAAACCCTTGAGACGCATCGGGCGATTACGAAAGCGATTATGCGGAGAGACTCTGTGGGAGCGAGATGCGCAATGATTATGCACCTGACATATAACCGCCAGACTATTATGAAGCTTATGGGTGAAAACGTCTGATGATTTTTGGCGGCAGACAGATGACTCAAAAAAAATAATAGATATATTGCACAAAAAGGCATATTTATCCAAGAGGATAGATGTGCTTTTTTTGTGTAAAAGATAGAAAGGAAAATAGATACGTCACATGTATTGAATGAAAAATATGGGGCATATATAATTTAGACATAATAACAAAAGACGTCAGATGTTATGGAAGGAAATAAGAAAAAAGAATGCAGATGCAGCATTCTAAGAGATATGTAGGAGGAGTTTTTTTATGAGTAACGAAACAGCAACCCTGGATCCTACCCGCCTGATTCTGGCTGCAATAATCGGACTTGCGATTCTGCTTGTTTTGATTATTAAATTCAAAGTACAGGCTATGGTAGCTATTCTTGTGGGCGCTATCGCAATCGGACTGATTGCAGGTATGCCATTTAACGACATTGTAACTGCTGTAAATGATGGTATAGGAAACACCCTGAAAGGCATCGCGCTTCTCGTAGGACTTGGTTCCATGTTCGGAGCCATACTGGAAGCATCGGGCGGCGCCCAGACTCTGGCTGTGACAATGGTCAGACGTTTCGGAGATAAAAAAGCAGCCTGGGCGCTTGGAATCACAGGACTTGTTATTGCAATGCCGGTATTTTTTGACGCAGGTCTGATTATCTTAATCCCGCTGGCATTTTCCCTTGCCAAAAGAACAAAACGCTCATCTTTATTCTATGCAATTCCATTACTTGCAGGACTTGCAGTAGGACACGCGTTCATCCCGCCGACACCGGGACCTGTTCTTGTAGCAACTATGCTGAACGTAGAACTTGGCTGGGTTATTCTGGTAGGTATTTTCTGCGGAATCTTTGCCATGATCGTAGCCGGACCTGTATGGGGCGCTATCTGCGGAAATAAATTTATGGTTCCTGTTCCGGAACACGTAGCAGAGCAGGAAGACATTGATGAATCAAAACTTCCGAACTTCTGGACAATCGTTGGAATTATTATGATTCCGCTGGTACTTATCATTCTGGATTCCATTTCAGGCGTAGTACCTGCATTAAGCGGAATTGCTCCGATTTTTGCTTTCCTCGGAGAGCCTTTTGTAGCCCTTCTTATTGCCACAATCGCAGCGATGCTGATTCTTGGTGTGAAACATGGCTACTCTATGAAAGAACTTGAAAAGATTATGACAAAATCTCTGGAGCCTACAGGTCTGATTCTTCTTGTAACAGCCTGCGGCGGCGTACTGCGTTATGTACTGCAGTATTCCGGACTTGGAGAAGTAATCGGAAATGCGGTTGCCTCCGCGAGCCTGCCAATCGTAGTGGTAGCTTTCGTGGTAGCTGCGCTTGTAAGAATCTGTGTAGGTTCTGCTACAGTTGCTATGACAATGGCAGCCGGTATCGTGGCAGCGCTGCCCGGTATTGCAGAGCTTTCCCCACTGTACCTTGCATGTGTGACAGCAGCAGTTGCAGGCGGCGCAACTGTATGCTCCCACTTTAATGACTCCGGTTTCTGGCTTGTAAAATCACTTGTTGGAATGGATGAAAAAACAACCTTAAAAACATGGACAATCATGGAGACACTGGTTGGAGGAACCGGATTTATCGTAGCACTTATTATTTCATTTTTTGCATAACGAAATTTGCGACAGAAGCATAATGGAACCGTCCTGGAGCGTGTTTGAACAGGGACGGCGGAGAGGAGAATTTCTATGGAATTAAAGAGTCAGGAAATGCGAAGACTTGCCCCGGAGCTGGATCCGCTGAGAATCGGTACAGGATGGAAGCCGGAAGATTTGTCCAAGACACAGGTCATGATTGAGAGTACCTTCGGTGACAGCCATCCCGGAAGCGGACATCTTGATATTCTTGTTGAGGAAGTAAGAAAAGGAATTGAAGAGGCCGGAGGACACGGCGCCCGCTACTACTGTACAGATATCTGTGACGGCGAAAGTCAGGGAACAGACGGAATCAACTACAGTCTGGCAAGCCGCGAAATGATTGCAAATATGATCGAAATACACGCAAATGCCACACCTTTCGACGCCGGAGTTTATCTGGCAAGCTGTGACAAGGGAATGCCGGCAAACCTGATGGGACTTGCAAGAGTAGATATTCCGGCAGTTGTAGTACCGGGCGGAACCATGAATGCAGGTCCGGAAATGCTCACTCTGGAGCAGTTGGGAATGTACAGCGCCAAATATCAGCGTGGTGAAATTGACGAGGAAAAGCTGAACTGGGCGAAATGCAATGCCTGCCCAAGCTGCGGAGCCTGCTCTTTCATCGGAACAGCCTCCACTATGCAGATTATGGCAGAGGCTCTGGGACTTGCCCTTCCGGGAAGCGCCCTGATGCCTGCCACAAGCCCTGATCTTCTTACCTATGCCAGAGAGGCCGGAGCTTTGGCAGTGAAGCTTGCTTCCATGCCGGGAATGCGCCCAAGTGAGATTATCACAGAGAAGAGCTTCGAAAATGCAATCCTCGTTCACGCGGCAGTTTCCGGAAGCACCAACTGCCTGCTCCATATTCCGGCGATTGCTCACGAATTCGGCATTGAGATTACGGGAGACACCTTTGACAGACTTCACAGAAATGCCCGTTATCTTCTTGATGTGCGTCCGGCAGGAAGATGGCCTGCGGAATGCTTCTACTATGCAGGCGGAGTTCCTGCGATTATGGAAGAGATTCGAGAGCATCTCCATCTGGATGTGATGACAGTTACCGGAAAGACTCTTGGAGAAAACCTTGATGAATTAAAGAGAAACGGATTCTATGAAAGATGCGGCAAATGGCTGGAAGATTTCAATGCCCGCTACAACGTGAATCTGAAAAAAGAAGACATTATCCGTTCTTATGACAACGCAATCGGAACAGATGGAAGCATTGCTATTTTGAGAGGAAATCTTGCGCCGGAAGGAGCAGTGATCAAGCACACTGCATGTCCGAAGGAGATGTTCCAGGCAGTGCTCAATGCCAGACCTTTTGACAGTGAGGAAGAATGTCTGGATGCAGTTCTGAAACATAAAGTAAAAAAAGGCGATGCTGTATTTATCCGTTATGAAGGTCCGAAAGGAAGCGGAATGCCGGAAATGTTCTATACATCTGAGGCAATCAGCAGCGACAAAGAACTTGGAAGAAGCATTGCCCTTATTACAGACGGCCGTTTCTCCGGCGCATCTACAGGTCCGGTAATCGGACACTGCAGTCCGGAGGCAGTAGACGGCGGCCCTATCGCTCTGGTGGAGGAAGGCGACCTGATTGAGATTGACGTACCTGCCAGAAAGTTAAATATTATCGGTATTCACGGAGAACGCAAATCCATGGAAGAAATCGACGCTGTTTTGAAAGAGCGCCGCAAAAACTGGAAACCGCGTGAACCGAAATACAAAAACGGCGTTCTTCGCCTGTTCAGCCAGCATGCAGCAAGCCCGATGAAGGGTGCATATCTGGAATACTGATTTCGTCAGAGGAGGCTCATATGGAAACAAAGATAAACGGAACTAACTTCGAGAGCTATACACACAAATTCATCACCATCGGAGAGATTATGCTCCGTTTAACTCCTCCTAATTACGAAAAAATCCGTATGGCGTCATCCTTTGAAGCAAGCTACGGCGGAAGTGAGGCAAACATAGCGCTGGCGCTTGCAAACCTTGGCATTGACAGCACCTTTTTCACCGTTGTACCTGATAACAGTCTGGGAAAAAGTGCTGTCCGTATGCTGAGGAGCAATGACGTACATTGCGCTCCTGTTATCCTGAGTACGCCAAAGGAAACCCCGACGCACAGGCTTGGATGTTATTATCTGGAAACAGGCTACGGGATTCGCCCCGGAAAGGTGACCTATGACAGGAAAAACAGCGCCATTACGGAATATGATTTCGGACAGTATGATTTCGATAAACTTTTAGACGGATTTACATGGCTGCATTTAAGCGGAATTACCCCTGCTCTTGCGCCAAACTGCCGGGAAATGATTCTTACCTGTCTGAAAATTGCAAGAAAGAAAGGACTTACCATCAGCTTCGACGGAAATTTCCGAAGCACTCTCTGGAGCTGGGAAGAGGCGAGAGATTTTTGTACGCAATGCCTTCCCTATGTGGATGTGCTTCTTGGAATTGAGCCGTATCATCTCTGGAAGGATGAAAAAGACCATTCCAAAGGGGATATAAAGGATGACATTCCTTTGCAGCCGGATTACGAACAGCAGGATATGGTATTTCAGGAATTTGTGAAAAAATACCCCAATCTGAAATGTATAGCCCGCCATGTGCGCTATACCCACAGCGGCAGTGAAAACAGTCTGAAAGCATATATGTGGTATGAAGGACGTACCTTTGAAAGCAGGCTTTTTACCTTCCATATTCTCGACAGGGTGGGCGGAGGCGATGCTTTTGCCAGCGGTCTGATTTATGCAATGATGAAAGAGTATACGCCTTCGGATATGCTGAATTTCGCAGTGGCAAGCAGCGCGATCAAGCATACCATTCATGGAGATGGAAATATCACCGACGATGCAGAGACCATTCGAAATCTGATGGATATGAATTACGATATAAAAAGATAGATTTGAGAGAGGAATGAAAGACAATGAAAACACTTGAAGAACAGTTTTATGATTTTGCAGTAGTTCCTGTTGTTGTATTAGAGGACGCGAAAGATGCAGTTCCTCTTGCAGAGGCTCTTGTAAAAGGCGGACTTCCATGCGCAGAAGTTACATTCCGTACAGATGCGGCGGAGGAATCTATTCGTCTGATGTGTGAAAAATATCCGGAAATGCTTGTAGGCGCGGGAACCGTTCTTACGACAGAGCAGGTTGACCGTGCAGTGGCAGCAGGAGCGAAATTTATCGTAAGTCCGGGATTTGATGCGGAAATCGTAGATTACTGTCTTGAAAAAGAGATTCCGGTTCTTCCGGGCTGTATCACTCCGTCTGAAGTGGCGCAGGCTGTTAAAAGGGGTCTCAAAACCGTTAAATTTTTTCCGGCAGAGCAGGCAGGAGGACTTCCGATGATCAAAGCAATGGCAGCTCCGTATACCATGCTGAAATTTATGCCGACCGGAGGAATCAGTACAAAGAACCTGAAAGACTATCTTGGATTCGATAAGATTATCTGCTGCGGCGGAAGCTGGATGGTAAAAGGCGACATGATTAAAAACAAAGAGTTTGACAAAATCGCAGAGATGACAAAAGAAGCTGTAGAGCTGGCTGCATCTGTCCGCGGATAATAGCAGGGAGGAAAAACAATGAATCTGAATTTAAGACCGAAAGAAGAATGTACTTTTGACGCTGTTTCCCTTGGAGAGGTTATGTTAAGACTGGATCCGGGCGAAGGAAGAATCCGCACTGCGCGCAGCTTCCGTGCATGGGAAGGCGGCGGAGAATACAATGTAGTTCGTGGTTTAAGACGCTGCTTTGGACTCAAAACAGCCGTGATCACAGCTTTTGCAGACAATGAGGTTGGTATGCTTATGGAGGATTTCATCCTGCAGGGCGGAGTGGACACCTCCCTCATCAAATGGATGAAAACAGACGGCATCGGCAGAGTTTGCAGGAATGGAATTAACTTTACAGAAAGAGGCTTCGGAATCCGCGGCGCGATCGGCTGCTCTGACCGTGCAAATACAGCGATTTCCAAAGCAACACCGGAAGACTTTGACTTCGAGTATATTTTTGGAGAGCTTGGAGTGCGCTGGCTTCATACAGGCGGTATCTATGCGGCTTTATCCGAACAGTCCTGCGAAACTGTTCTGGAGGCGATTAAGACTGCCAAGAAATATGGAACTGTAGTTTCCTACGACCTGAATTACCGTCCTTCCATGTGGAGCGCGATCGGAGGACTGGAAAAGGCTCAGGAGGTTAATAAGGAGATTGCGAAATATGTAGACGTTATGATCGGTAATGAAGAAGATTTCACAGCCTGCCTCGGTTTCGAGATTGAAGGAAACGATGAAAACTTAAAAGAACTGAATCTGGACGGCTACAAGAAGATGATTAATCACGCAGCAGAGGTTTATCCGAACTTTAAGGCAGTGGCAACAACTCTTCGTGAGGTAAAAACAGCAACTGTAAATGACTGGAGCGCTATCTGCTGGGCAGACGGAGAAATTTATCACTCCAACGAATATAAAGGTCTTGAGATTATGGACCGCGTAGGCGGAGGAGATTCCTTTGCATCCGGACTTATTTACGGTCTTATGACAACCGGAAACGCAGAAATTGCCGTAAATTACGGAGCAGCTCACGGTGCTCTTGCAATGACAACACCTGGAGACACAACTATGGCAAGCAAAAAAGAAGTAGAAGCTATTATGAGCGGCGCCGGAGCGCGTGTAAAACGATAAAAAATGAAAAAACGCTGAATTCCTGTATTTGGGAATTTGGCGTTTTTTTCATTGGGGTTTCCGCATCATATTGAAAATGTATCAGAGATGGTCGTTATCAGGAGAGGGACTAGATATGTTTGATTAAAAAAAGTTCCATAGGTTGTTTATATTCCGGAATGTCAATAACAAATCCTCCGCAGTCCTGATATCCCAGCTTTCTGTAGAAATGCTGCGCTTCTTCATCAACCTGAGTAGACGTCAGAAGCATGTGATAACCTCTGGATTTCATATCTTTTTCCCAGTGCTCCATGAGAAGCGTTCCATATCCTTTTTTCCGGCTGCTCTTTTCAATAAAGAGCATTGTGCAAAAAGGGGTATTGTCCCAGAAAAGATTATATCGCAGCAGACCTGTGGGTTTGCTGTTTTCCAGAAGAACATAGCCGCGTTGGTCACGGACTTTGTTTTCAAACTCTGTTTCAGGCAGATGCCTGTCAAGGCTGTACCAGAATTCTTTATCACTGCTCTGCATATATCTGATTTCTAACATGGAAAAGTCTCCTTATATTTCTGCAACATACACTTAGAAGATTTATGGTCAGACTTTTTTACAGGCGGCATTCCAACTGGCAGTCATAGGGTTCTGCCTCTACATGAGCCTGATTGTAGACCTCTGCTTCCACACATCCCATTTTGCGGTAAAAAGCCTGACTTTCGACTGCAGAATGGGCAGAGATGTACAATTTTTCTGCGCCGTGTTTTTTTGCCCAGTCTTTTGCTGCAAGAAACAGTGTTTTGCCGATTCCGCTGTGCCTCATATCCTCGGAGACATGAATGCTGGAAAGGTCCAGATATTTTTGCTCTTCGCCAAATAACCCAGATTCAACAGATACGAAGCCTTTTAAAACGCCGTCGTAAAAGGCAGCATAAACAAAACCGCCTGTTCTGACTGTGTTTTTGAGACACTGAATTAGGATTTTATAATCCTCCTCACTCCAGTCATCGGTGAAGGGATCGTCTTTGATTACCCATTCGCTGCCCTGCCGTCTCCAGCATTTTACAACAGTCTGGTGTCGTATAAATTGTGAAAATAATTCTCTGTTAATCTCGTTTTCCTGTAATTTTCTATATTCAATCATTTCTGTAAAACCTCATTTCTGTAATCTTTATTCTGCTTTATATCAGAAATATAGCCTGCACTTATTATATCAGGAAATTGTAAAAAAATAAATCATAAAGAGAAAGGGGGAAAGGTCGCAGAAAAGCGGTCTTTTTCTTTTGGGTGATTTTATTGTGTTATGGAAGGAAATCGGTTAAAATAGAACAAAGAAAGCAGGTGGAAGAATCGTGGCAACAACTTTTTTATGGATAGAAGACAGAAAAGGAAAGGCAAGTTATATATTTTGGGAAAATCTCATGAAACGACTTTGTCCGGATGTAATAGTTGAAAGTAAAAAGAAGAAATATCATTTGCTTTGAGTACATTCTCTTAGAATTTAAAGAATTAATCGAATGGATTTATGCTTCGGAAGATGATTTTTTGAAAAAAGAGCCGGGATGATTGAGGCAAGACATAAGCTGGTAGAAGCCTTGCAGGATGATGATTTTAACTATAAAGGAATTCGCGAAATCGTAGAATATGATAAACGCATTGATGAGCATAATATTGAACAATTATCTGCAAGACTACTATATGATCTGACAAGAAATACCGGATTTGAAGTGTCAAAAGGTGTGATTGGAGAATGTTGGATAAAGTCTTGTTGTGAATGGAGAGAGAGACAGGAAAACGACATCTGCGGATTAGATAATAATAGACTGTCTGTGTTTGATAAAATGAAACGGATTTATGCAGGAAGTTCATTAAAACTACAGTTTTCTAAAGTTGGATTGGAGATAGTGGCATGATAACGATTTTTAAAAACAAGAAGGACATACCTCTGAATAAAGAATATATAGAATTGAATGATATATTTTTTAATCAAAATACGGCAACGAGACTGGATGATAGAGCAGCAAAATATATTCAAATGATAGATGGTTCGGAACTTCTTAGTAAATATAAAATCCGATCACGCTTTGAAGATATTACATTGAATACAGACCAGCTTTCTACAGGTTGTAAAACGGTATTGAATGTATTATATTTTCCAGATAAAGTATTTTGCTTAAAAGAATGTGGAAATAATGCTTTGGAAATATTATATGGTTTCGAAGAGGGATATGTATATAGTGATTATGCAATGATTCCTTTTAACATGGAACGTGTGAAGGCTCAGACTAGCAGAGAATGTAAGGTAATCGAGGATTACGAAGAACTAAAGGAGTGGTGGGAAAATGAAGAGTAAACCGATTGTAATGGAACATCTTTCAACAGTGCATACTTCGTTTGTGGTGGACTTTACATTTACCAATAATATAACAATCTTACTGGGGGATTCAGGAACAGGTAAGACGGCAACATTTTCTTTTATAAGAGAATGTATGGCAGTTAATCCCAGGATTTTGTGTTTGGATAATTATGATTATCAGAAAGATATAAAAGAAATAATCAGCCAGACAGAGGGGAAACTGGTTGTCATTGATAATGCAGATATTTTATTAAATGACGATACAAGGAAACATATTTCGCTAGATGATAGAAATCAGTATCTAATTATCGGGAGAAATCCTAAGAATCTGTTCGCAACGAAAGAAAATTTATTTGAATTGGTAAGTAAAAAGGTCGGAGAGCAGACGCTATTTACGATAGAGCCGTATATGTGACAAAGAGTTCTTATTTGTTAGTAATATAGGGGACGGTTATGAATATAGAGGCATAAAGTTTTCCGTGATACTTAAAAGTTTTTACAATTCAGATTTCACTGATACCTAAATCGCTCCATTTTTTGTTTGATTTTAGGACGGCAAGCAGATATGCGGATTTGTTATACTTTTTTACAGTTGAAGGGGGGAATTGGAATGAAATTTGTTATGTCTTATAGCTGCGGCAAAGATAGTACGCTGGCGCTGCATAAAATGATTGAAGCAGGAAATGAACCGATTGCGTTGATTGTCATGGTGAATGAGGAGGCTGAGCGTTCTTTCTTTCATGGGGCAGATTATAAAATGCTTCAGGAATATTCAAAAGCGCTGCAGATACCGCTTTTGCCCACGAAAACAACAGGAGGGGAATATCATATCGCAATGGAAGAAAGCCTGAGAAAAGCTGTTGATATGGGAGCGGAAGCGGCATGTTTTGGGGATATTGATATTGAAAGTAATCGGGCATGGAGTGAAGAACGCTGTGCCAGCGCAGGGATTAAAGCTGTGTTTCCTCTGTGGAAGAGAGACAGGTCAGAGAATGTATATGAATTAGTAGAAGCAGGATATAAGTGTCTGATTAAATCCATCCATAATACAATACTTCCAAAGTCTTTTTTGGGGAAAATTTTGGATCAGGATGTGATTGATGAAATGAAACAGTATGGAATTGATATTTGCGGAGAAAACGGAGAGTACCATACGCTTGTAATCGATGGACCGATTTTTCAATCGCCCATATCCTGTACACTTGGAGGAGTGTTGGATTTTGGGGAATATTCTGTAATCGAAGCAGCATCTTAGCTCATATAGCTCTTGGCTTTTGCATACACTGTAAAAACAGCGTCTTCGGAGGCTTATCCTTGAAAGATTACATAGAAGAACGCGCAGTGGAAATCGCCAATTATATTATCGAAACCAAATCAACCGTGCGGCAGACAGCGGGGAAGTTTGGGATTAGCAAGTCTACGGTACATAAAGACTGTACCGAACGTCTTAAAGACATCAACCCGTCCCTTGCGTCTGCCGTGCGCAGTGTCCTTGATGTAAACAAGCAGGAGCGTCACATCCGCGGCGGGCTGGCGACGAGGGAGAAGTATTTACAACAGCACAGCTAAATATCGTAAGGAAGAATGCATAGAAAGTAAAAACAGGCAGGCGCATAAGCGCCTGCAGAACGAAGAGAGCTATGGCGAATAACATACCATAAGTTTACTTGTGTTGTTACGGAAAATAGAGTAAAATCAGGGGTATATGTGATATGGAAGGTATGGTTTAGTAAGAGGTTGGTGATTTATTGTGGAGAAAGTATTTGATATTTCACAGTTCGATAAATATAGAGAAGATAACAGAAGAGAAGTGAAGAAAGATAATGGAGGATTACCGGTTTCATTATGGGACACATATTCTTCTTTTGCTAACTGCTATGGCGGTGTGATTATTTTAGGTATCAAAGAGGAAAAAGATGGAAGCTGGCGAACAACGGGATTACAAAATGAATCGAAATTGCGCAAGGATTTTTGGGATACCATTAATAATCCAAAGAAAGTCAATCTTAATTTATTAACGGATGATGATATAGAAACGTATACAATAGGCGAAAGAAAAGATGTCATAATGGTAATCTATGTTCCTATGGCAAAAAGAGAGCAAAAGCCGATTTATATTAATAATGATATTTTTAATGGAACATTTCGCAGAAATTATGAAGGAGATTACCATTGTACTCGGCTACAAGTAAAGGCGATGCTTCGTGACCAGACAGAAAGAACGATGGATATGGAGATTTTGGACAAGGTTTCTATGGAAGATTTGAATTATGATACAATTCATGGATATCGTAACAGTCATAGAACTTTGAAGGAAGGACATCCCTTTGAACGGCTGAATGATTATGAATATTTAAGAAGTATTGGAGCAGCGGCTGTTTCAGAAGAAGATGGGCAGTTGCATCCAACAGCCGCAGGTATGTTGATGTTTGGAAATGAATATAATATTGTTCGGCATTTTCCTGAGTATTTCTTAGATT
The DNA here is from genome assembly GCA_958367245.1 of uncultured Blautia sp. Classification (GTDB taxonomy): domain Bacteria; phylum Bacillota; class Clostridia; order Lachnospirales; family Lachnospiraceae; genus Blautia_A. The sequence goes on along the minus strand of CATXEA010000006.1, from coordinate 47,308 downwards.
ATAGAGAAGAAATGGATTCGGCAATTCGTTGGACTGACAGATTACAATCCAGTTCTGGTGAGTGGTCAGGTAATGTTTGTGATTTTTATTTCAGAGTTTATAATAAGATAATAAAAGATATCAAAGTACCATTTAAAATGGTCGGAGGAGAACGTGTGGATGATACACCGGTTCATAAAGCACTTCGAGAAGCTTTGGCTAATTGTCTGATCAATGCGGATTATCATGGAGTTCGTGGTGTGGTAATCAGAAAAGAGACGGATAAAATTATTTTTGCTAATCCCGGATATGTGCGAACCGGTAAGAAACAAATGCGTTTGGGGGGAGAATCCGATCCGCGAAATAAGTCGCTTATGAAGATGTTTAACTTGATTAATATAGGTGAACGTGCCGGAAGCGGTGTTCCCAACATTTTCAATGTATGGAATGATGAGGGATTTGTTGAGCCAGAGATTGAAGAAAGATTTGAGCCGGACAGAACAGTTCTGACACTTTCTTTTGAAAAAAAAGCGACGAAAAAAAGCGACGAAAAAAAAGCGCCGAAAAAAAACGACGGAAAAAAAGTGACGAAAAAAAGAAAAGAGCAGTATGAAAAAATCCTTACCTTTATGCAGCCTGATGTATGGTACAAAGCAAGTGATTTAATGAATGTGTTAGGGGTGAAGGAAACAAGAACAAAAGAACTATTGAGAGCATTGGTTGCTGATGAAAAGCTTGTCGATGATGGGGAAACAAAAGGAAAACGATATAAGAAAGTCGATTAAATAAAATCGGAGAAAATGCAAAGAGGGTGACAGTCTGAACCCCTGCTAAACAACAAGAGCGAAAGCTTTCTGCACTTTTGTGCATCTTAAAGCTTTCGCTCTTAGTTATTTTGTGTCAGTCAAAAGAAAACGGACTGATTCCGCCATTCAGGTGTACAGCGCCTGCGGAACGAAGATTCATGGCGTATACATTTTCTTTTCCTACATATTTGGAAATATAGGAAATATAATTTGGAGCTTCGTTTTGTGGAAGGGCGCACATAATGACGCCTGCGAAGCCGCCGCCGTGAACACGACAGATACCTCTGCCTGCTTTTTTCAGGAACAGGTCGGTAAGCGCGAGGGCAAGGGTGATTTTCTGTTCATCCGGATTACTGTTTGTGTAGCAGTTCTGCAGCAGTTCCCAGGAAGAATGACCGGACTGGGAAAGAAGCTGAAGGAATTTTTCGCCGTCATGCTTCTGAATTGCGGCAGCAGCCTCTTCCACTCGTCTGTTTTCTTCAAGGAAATGGATGGCGCGCAAAACAGCGCGGTCGTTTTTGATTTCCGGAATGTGCTCCATAAGCTCATCCAGAGTTGTTTCGCAGAGAAGCTCTTTTCCGCAGGCAGCGGCAGCTTCTTTCATTTCCATAGGAATTTCAGAGTATTCCCGGCTTAAATCTGCGTGTCCTTTTCCTGTGTTGACGATTACAAGCTGGTAGCAGATATCGTGGAAAGAAAAGTCCATTTTTTCATATTTCGGATACTTTTTATCAGAGAAATCCAGCAAAATCGGACCGCCTACTGCACAGGCAAGCTGATCCATAAGACCGGAAGCCTTATTCCAATAAACATTTTCTGCATACTGTCCTGCTTTGGCATAATCTGTGTAAGTCATGCTCTTTGAATTGAAAAAGTAATTGACGATAGAGCAAATCAGCATCTCAAAGGAAGCAGAAGAGCTGACTCCTGCAGCGCGGATTACATTAGTGGTAACACAGGCATCAAAACCGCCTGTCTTAAAACCAAGCTTCTGAATACCCTCCATCATTCCTGCAACAAGGGAGTCTGTTCCTGAAACCTTTGGAACTTCATCCAGATGGTCAAGGTCAATAACAATTTCCCTGTCATAGCCTTCACTGGTAATGTGGATAATATTGCTGTTGTTTGGATAAGCAGCACCAATAGTATCCATGTCAATGCTGGCTGCAATCACGCGTCCGCCGTTGTGGTCTGTGTGATTTCCGATGATTTCTGTTCTTCCCGGCGCAGAGAAAAATTCTGCGTTTTTGTGATGATATAATTGATGAAAAGTTTCAGCAAGAGCATGAAAGCGTTTCTGACTCTGTTCAGACTCACCGTAAATCCGCTCTAATTCTGCTGTACTTGGCATATTCATAAAAATTCCTCCCAATAATCCCCGACCTCCCAGCAGCTAACTGGTCGGCCGGTGTTGATATAAGAACATTATAAAAAATGTACAGAAAAAAACCTTGATTATTCAGCGGATAAATAGTAAAATCTTGCGTTTTTTATACAGAAGATGGTAAAATAGCTATGATTCAAATATTCGGAGAAGGGAGGCGACAGATTTGCAGATTGTTACCAATCAGTATCAGAAGGAAATCAAAAAACATGGAAGCGACGAATTTCCCCTGCTTGTGAGCAAGGAGCAGCTTTCCCGCTATCCTTCCGGTTCTTTTTTGTGGCACTGGCATCCGGAAATAGAAATCACGCTTGTAACAGAAGGGCAGATGGTCTACAAGGTAAATCAGGGAATCTATTTATTAAAAGAGGGGGAGCTTTTGTTTGAAAACTCAAATGCTCTTCACGCCGGTTTTATGAAAAACTTTCAGGACTGTAAATACGTTTCCATAACCTTTGACCCGAAGCTTATTTACGGATTCTACCAGAGCGTTCTTTACAGAAAATATGTAGAACCCGTGATACAGGATTTATCCATTTCCGCCATTCACATTGACCATACGAGCCCCTGGCATAAGACTTTTTCAGAAAAAATAAAGAGAGTCATTTGGCTGAATGAAGAAAAACCGGAATATTTTGAGATGGATACGATAATGGAATTGCAGTCTGCATGGAAAGAGATTCTGGCAAACAGGCGCAGCAATCCTGCATTTCAGGCGCATGACAGGATAGAGTATGAGCGAATCAGAGAAATCATGGACTATCTTGAAAAAAACTACAGCAGAAAAATTCTCCTTAAGGATATTGCAGCCCATATCCATCTCTGCGAAAGCGAATGCAGCCGGCTTTTTCACAGATGTATGAATACGTCTCTATTTTCGTTTCTGCAGGAGTATCGGGTGGAAAGAAGTCTGGAATATTTGCTGAATCCGGAATATTCTATTACGGAAATTGCGGAAAAAACAGGATTTACAGACTCGAATTATTATTCCAAAGTATTCTCAAAGGTGAAGGGATGCAGTCCTGTGAAATACAGAAAACGCAACGCGGAAGCCGCAAAATAGTCCGGCGGCAGAAAGAGGGAAAACAAATGAACAAAAAGAAATTTGACAGCAATATGTACATTCTTGCCGGAATTTTATTCCTTGTGGCAGGGCTGGTCCAGAATATGATGACTTTTTATGTGATTGGATGCGCAATGTTTGTACTTGCCTATGCGAACAAAAAGAAATAAGTCTGCGATGATTTTCCATGTCTATAATTTGTCCGTGGATTCCAGATTTATTCCACTGTAAATGTTTCATGTTGTCAGCTACAATATATCGTAAAAAATTGAATTTTTAGAGGTGATTATATTATGAAAAGAAAATATCCGGAAATGGTGGACGTTTTTTTTGAGGAATTAAATAACAAAGCCGGCGAATGCCGTGATTTAATGGAGCAGTTTAAAACCTGTTATACAAATACTCTGGAAAATACAGTGCTCAGAAATGAAGACGGTACCTGTCACGTTATCACAGGAGACATCCCTGCAATGTGGCTTCGCGATTCAGCAGCACAGGTTCGTCCTTATTTATATATAGCAGACAGAGATGAAGAAATCCGCGATATGATTGCGGGGCTTGTAAAGCGTCAGTTCTTTTATCTTTCCATCGACCCGTATGCAAATGCGTTTAACAATGAGCCAAGCGGAGCCTGCTGGGAAAAAGACAGCGACGACCAGAGCCCGTGGGTATGGGAACGCAAATATGAACTGGATTCTCTTTGCTATCCGGTTCAACTTGCATATCTTCTCTGGAAAAATACAGGCTGTACCGCTCAGTTTGATGATAACTTCCGTTCAGGAGTGAAAAAAATTCTGGAAATTATGAAAACAGAGCAGAACCATGAGACAGAATCCGAATACCGCTTTGTCCGTACAGGAAGCTTTTTCACAGATACTCTTTCCAGAGACGGAAAAGGCGCTCTGACCAGACCGGGAACAGGGCTTATCTGGTCCGGCTTCCGTCCAAGCGACGATGCCTGCACATATGGATATCTGATTCCGTCAAATATGTTTGCAGTTGTAATTCTGGGTTATATGACAGAAATCGCAAAAGAGATTCTGCACGACGAAGAACTTGCTGAAGAAGCTGCCAAACTGAGAGATACTGTACACGCTGCAATCGAAAAATACGGAAAAACGAGAACAGAGGAATTCGGAGAGATTTATGCTTATGAAACAGACGGCTATGGCATGTATAATCTGATGGACGACGCCAATGTACCAAGCCTCCTTTCCATGACATATCTTGGATATCCGGCAGATCCGGAGGTTGCGGCAAATACCAGAAGATTTATCTTAAGTGAGGCGAATCCTTATTACTTCAAGGGCAGCGAGGCAAGAGGAATCGGCAGCCCGCATACGCCGTCTTCTTATATCTGGCACATTGCCCTTGCTATGCAGGGTCTGACAGAAGAGACGAAAGAGGCGCAGTTTGAACTTCTTTCCACACTGGCAAAAACAACAGGTGGAAAAGGGATGATGCACGAGGGATTCCATGTGGATAACCCTGCGAAATACACAAGAGAGTGGTTTTCCTGGGCAAATGCCATGTATTGTGAATTGTTTTTAGTATATTTGGGATATAGTATAAAAAAATAAATTTATAGAATTTTTACCCTAAACATAGAAAAGAGAAAATTGTACTTTTGCTTATCTTTTTGTACACTGAAGTTAACATCCGGAGTTTTGAATTTCCGGTTACCAGAAAAATAACAGGAGGCAGAAATGTTTTTAACAGAACGTAAATTAGACCGCAGAATCAATGAAGTAAGAGATTACTGTTACAGAGAAATTAAAAATCTGAATGAATTTGCAATGCGTGAAGACTTACAGGGTGTGGTGAATCCTGTCGTTCCGACTGATTTCGAGGGATGGGATGTCATTCATACAGGAGACTGTTGGAAAGGACGCGACCGCTACCTGTGGCTTCATAAAGAAATTACAATCCCTGAGGAATGGAAGGGAAAAAGAGCAGTAGGTATCTTTGACTTCGGTAATACAGGCGCAGGAAATAACTGCGGTTTCGAGGCAATGTGCTATATCAACGAGAAACCTTATCAGGGAGTTGACCTGAATCATAAAGAAGTATTTTTCCCTGAAGAATTATACGGAAAGACTTTCAGTCTTACATTCCGTCTCTGGTCAGGTCTGGAAGGCGGCGGTGTTCCGAGAGAGCAGGAGCACAAAATCGCAAGAGCAGACCTTGCATATCTGGATGAAAAAGTAGATGACTTCTATTACATGGGTATGCTGATGCTGGATACTGTAAACTATCTGGAAAAAGAGAATCCGGTCCGTTCCGAGCTGAAATGCGCGCTGGATGCTGCCAGCCGTCTGATCGACTGGTCTTATCCGGGCAGCGAGGAATTCTATGAATCCGTACATGCCGCAGACGATGACCTTAATGCAAGAGTGAACGCTATGGATAAGAACACCCTTGTGAAAGTAAAATGCGTTGGTCATACACACATTGACGTGGCATGGCTGTGGAGACTGAAACATACACATGAGAAAGCATCCCGTTCTTTCTCAACGGTACTTCGTATGATGGAAATGTTCCCGGAGTATATTTTCCTTCAGACTCAGCCGCAGTTATATGAATATATCAAAAAAGATTTTCCGGAAATCTACGAGGAAATCAAAAAACGTGTGGCAGAAGGACGCTGGGAAGCAGACGGCGGTATGTGGGTAGAGGCTGACTGTAACCTTACAAGCGGCGAATCTCTTACCCGTCAGATTCTTATCGGAAGCAAGTTCATCAAGGATGAGTTTGGAAAAGATGTAGAATACTTATGGTTGCCTGACGTATTCGGATATTCATGGGCTCTGCCTCAGATTCTGAAAAAATCAGGAATCGACATGTTTATGACAACAAAAATCAGTTGGAACCAGTACAACAGAATGCCTCACGATACCTTTAAATGGAAAGGTATGGACGGCAGCGAGGTTCTTACACACTTCATCACAACACCGGAACCGTGGAATGAGCCGGGTTCCTGGTTCTACACCTATAACGGACTTCTCACAGCCAAGACAGTCAAAGGTGTATGGGATGCGTACAGTGAAAAAGACATGAACAAAGAGCTTCTGATTTCCTATGGCTACGGAGACGGCGGCGGCGGTGTAAACCGTGACCTGCTGGAAAGAAGACGCCGCATCGACAAGATTCCGGGACTTCCGTCACTGGAGACATCCAGAGCCGGAGATTACTTCAGAAATCTGAAAAAGACAGTAAGCGAGACAGATGAATATGTAAATACCTGGGACGGCGAGCTTTACCTTGAATACCACAGAGGAACATACACAAGCCAGGGTTATAATAAGAGAACCAACCGCAAGATGGAGCTTCTTTACAGAAAGGCAGAGTGGCTGACAGCTATGAATGCTCTGAGAAACGGAAATCTCTCTGAAGCAGAGCAGGAGAAACTGACAGAAGGCTGGAAGATTATTCTTACAAACCAGTTCCACGACATTATCCCAGGCTCCTCTATCCATGAAGTATATGAGGACTGCCGCAAGGATTATGCGATTGTTGAAAATATTGCAGACAGCGTAATCGACGATTACAGAAAAGCTGCTCTGACAGCAGACGATCAGGCATATACCATCTATAATGCATCCGGCTGGAACCTTGATGAAATCGTAGAGATTCCGGTAAATGCAGATGGTGTATTTACAGACAAAAACGGTACAGAGCTTGTTTCTCAGAGAGCGGGAGATGTGACTTATGTACAGACAAAAGACGTTCCTGCAATGGGACATGACACTGTATTCTTCACACCCGGAGCAGCGGCTGAAAAAGAAGCTGCATTTACCGTAAACGGAAGAGAGATTGAAACTCCGTTCTACTCCATCGTCCTCAACGAAAAAGGACAGATTGAGAAACTTTTTGATAAAGAAAACAATAGAAGCGTACTTGCAGAAGGTGCAAAAGGAAATGTTCTCCAGATGTTCGAGGACAAGCCGATTGACAACGATGCATGGGATATTGATATTTTCTACCAGCAGAAGGAACGTGACATTGACGATCTGGTATCCTTCGAGGTTGCAGAGTGCGGCGCTCTCCGTCTTGTGATCCGTATGAAATGGAATTACATGAATACAGTCATTGCGCAGGATATGATTCTTTACAGCACAGAGCGCAGAATTGACTTTAAGACAGAGGTTGACTTCAAGGAAAGACAGCAGCTTATGAAGGTTGCTTTCCCTGTAGACATTCGTACAACTTATGCAACTTATGATATCCAGTACGGAAATGTTCGCCGTCCGAACCACTGGAATACAAGCTGGGATCAGGCAAGATTCGAGTCTGTAGGCCACAGATTTGCAGACCTTTCCGAGAGAAACTACGGTGTGGCTCTTATGAACGACTGTAAATACGGTTACGATGTGAAAGACAATGTTCTGAGACTTTCCCTGCTTCGTTCCGGAAAACAGCCTGACCACCTTCAGGATCTTGGACATCATACCTTCACATACGCTCTGCTTCCTCATACAGGAGACTTCGTTGCAGGCGGCGTAGTGGAATCTGCATATGCGCTGAACAATCCAATGGACGCTGTATGCGGTAAAGAAGCTCTGGTAAGCGGAAGCTTCTTCACAATTGACAACGACCAGATTGAAATTGACGCTGTGAAGAAATCTGAAGACGGCAAATATCTTGTTGTCCGTTTCCATGATTTCGCAGGAGCGAAACAGAATGTAACACTGAAACCGGAATTCGGCTTCAAAGCATGGGCAGAGGGCGATTTAAGAGAAAGACCTCTGGAAGAGATGAAGAATACGGAAATTACTCTGAGCCTTCATCCATATGAAATTAAAACGCTGTTATTTGAAATCTAATACAGCATGGAAAGGAGAAAACAATGGGTGAGTTATTTAGTCTGGAAAAAATATTGAATGCCTGCGACCGATTTTTATATTTTTTAAAAATCAACCTTTTCTTTCTGTTGTTTAATATACCTGTACTGATGTTTTTCCTGTTTCAGGGAATCAGCCAGATTAGAACGTACCTGCCGTTTTTCCTTCTGTGTATGCTTCCGGCGGCTCCTGCACTGTGCGCTGTTTTTTTCTCGATGAATCGTCTTCTGCACAATCAGGATACCACAGCCTGGAAGGATTTCATGACAGGATATAAAGACTCCTGGGGCAAAAAAATTGCCCTGGGAGCGATTCAGGCTATGATGGTCTGGATATTCTGGACGAATGTGGAATTTTTCTCCATTCAGATACCGGTATTTCCCTTAATGGTAATCTTTATCATTCTTTTTGCCCTGATACTGATTATCACTCCGGATCTATATCTTCTGGCATCCCGCTATGAGATGAAACTTCCGGATTACCTGACAGGCGCGCTGGTGATGACTGTTACCAAGCCCGTGCTTACACTGGGGAATATCGCGGTTTTAGCTTTTGTACTAATGCTTCTGGAAATCAGAGCCGGAACCTTTGTGCTGTTTATGGTCAGCATATATGGATTCCTTGTAGCGTTTATGAGCCGGAATGTGCTCAGGGAAATAGATGAAAAAGCAAAAGAGAGCTGAGGCTCTCTTTTTGTGGTTCAAAAATAAAAATATTTACGCATTTTTTGGAAAAAAAGGTTATAATAGGATAGGAAAAATTTGGGACAGTCAGGAGGCGGCATCATGGATTATACAGAAACAAAAAAGACCAGTCAGTTATATATGAAGCTGTTCTGGATCTATACCTCCATTGCCATTGTCATTGTCAGTGTTCTGGCAGGATATTTTCTCACGGAAACAAGAAGAAGCGTTGTGGAGTGGAAAGAGGAAACAGCGGACCGAATCTGTAAGGAAACGGCTCAGTATATAGAAGATAAGGCGCTTGCAGCCGATGATATGTATATGGAGATTTACAGGGATAAAGGGATTCTTGACGATTTGCTCAATTATTTTGAGATGGAACCGGAAGAATATCAGAAATATCGTCTGGACAGATACTCTGCCTCTGCTGCAGTGCAGTATGGAGGAGTGCAGGAATTCATTGAAGATTCCTTTGAAACTTACGGAGCGCTGAAAAAAATAGAGCTTTTAAGCTATGAAAAAAAGAAGCTTACAACTTACTGTTCTCAGGATATAATATTTCCCTATAAAGATGGGACGGAGAGACTCCTTGAGATTACAGAGGGATATGAACAGAAAGAGGAACTTCAGTTTGTAAAGGAAATCAGAAATCCGGATAACATGAAGGTGACGGGATGCATGGTTATAACCTTTAACTGCAAAGGCTGCTTCAGGGGAATCGAAAATCACAGAGATTATGCGGACGTTCTTCTCGTAAAAGATTACAGAAATATTATATGTGGCGACGGAAACGAAGAGTTTTTCAAAGAAATTATGGAGGAAGAGGAGCGTCAGGATGAAATAAGCATTGCGAAGCACAGAGTATTCTGGGAATCTGCGGCAGATTATCAGGTTTATGTAATTGTAAATAATGCAAAGGCTGCTCAGATAGAGGGGTATAAAATACTGGCGATTCTTGGAGTCAGCGCTGCTGCGCTGGCAATGGGGATTTTTTTGATTAATCTTTATCTTAGAAGACTGAACAGCCGTGTGGAGAATATTGTTCAGGGAATGGAACGTGTTACAACCGGAGACTTGCAGGTTCGTCTTTATACAAATGAAAACAGGGATGAACTTGATATTATTGCAGGCAGGTTCAACAAGATGTGCGAAGACCTACAAACCTATATTGAAAAGAGCTATCTTGCCGAGATTGAGGCGAAAAATGCAGAGCTGGAGGCGCTGCAGAGTCAGATTAACCCTCATTTCCTTTACAATACGCTGGAAGCTATCCGCATGAGAGCAATCTGTAACGGGGACAGAGAAGTGGGAAAAATGCTCTACAGTATGTCTGTGCTGTTTCGAAGCCAGCTCAAAGAGGCGGATTGGATTACAATTGGTCAGGAGCTTGATTATTGTAAGCAGTATCTGGGACTGTTTGAAGTACGGTATCAGGGAAATTTCAAATATGAAATTGAATGTCCGGTAGAACTGATGGCTTCCAAGGTGATTAAGTTTATTCTCCAGCCGATACTTGAAAATTATTTTGTCCACGGAATACGCAGACAGGAAAATGATAATGTTATCGGCATTCATGCAGAAGAAAAAGACGGAGATGTATATTTCTGTGTGGAAGACAACGGAATTGGTATGGAGCCGGATGAGATAGCGGAGAAGAACCGGGAGCTCAGAGAGAACCGGGAGAGAAGACAGGATAAGAAGAAAGCTGTGGGAATCTCAAATGTGAACAGGCGCATTAAGACGGTTTACGGAGAAGACTACGGAATCAGACTGAAAGCAGGTAAAAACGGCGGACTGGAAGTGATAGTTCATATAAAAAAAGATGACAGATTATGAGGCGGAGGAAGAATGATTTCTTTCCGATGCGGTCAGAATACAAGGGGGATGCTATGAAAAAAGTTATGCTGGTTGAAGATGAAGAATTTATTCTTCAGGGAATTTTATGTATCAATGACTGGGCAGCTATGGATATGGAAGTAATCCATATGGCGCACAATGGTCAGGAAGCATTGAGGAAGTTTAAGGAAAATCCGGTAGACATTGTGGTTACGGATGTAGAAATGCCGCTGATGAGCGGGCTGGATCTCATACGTGAGATTAAGGCTATCAGTTCCAGAACAAGGTGCCTGATTCTTTCAGGATACGATGAATTTGAATATGCGCAGACGGCTCTGCGTCTGGATGTGGACGAATACATCTTAAAGCCTATCAATGAAGAACAGCTTGGAGAAGCTCTTCGCCATGCTGCGAGACGCCTTGATGAGATTGACCGTAAAAATGCGGTGAGTATGGATAATAAAATCGGGTGGATTCAGTTCCTGAAAGAAAACGGAGGGCTGAGTGAAGAAGAAAAACGGGAGTTCGTTCAAATGCTGCCGAAACTGGATGGAAAGAAGCTTTTTCCGGCGCTTATGAAGATTGATCTGGAAAGTCTGGACGAGGCTGACGGCATTAATTGTATTCTTATGGAAATTCAGAAGCATCATGGCAGTATGAAACCCGTTTATCTGAAAGCGGACGTTCTTCTGCTGCTCTATTACTGCGAACCGGAAGCTTCTCTTGCAGACGCAGAGCATGTGTTTGGCGAGATTCAGAATACGCTGGAAAGCGAAAGAGGAATTATGTGCTTCCTTGCAGTTGCATCCGGCATTGGCAGCTACAGTGAGCTTCCGGCTGCATACGGACAGGCAAGCGGGCTTTTGCGCTATCGTCTTCTGACCGGATATGGAAGGTGTGTCAGCGCGGAGGATATTCGCCATCGAAATACAGGAGACGTTTCTCTTGACCAGTCTTTCCTGCGAAAAAAAATCCTTGAGAAAGATCAGGAGGGAGCTTTCCGTTATGTGGAAGAGCTTTTTATGAATATTCTGGAAAGCGAGGCGAATGTGGACGCCCTTTACCAGATTGCTCTGCGTATTGCTATTTTGATTCAGGACATTAAGCTGGAATATAAGATGGATGACAGTCACGATTTAAAAGGATTATCGGAACTGTTTGAAAAAATCTATCATGCAGAGGATATCTTCAGTATGAGGGCTGTGCTGATGCTTGAGATAGCGGCTGCAATCACATCGCTTCACACCTCGGAGGACCATTACACGCCGGTTGTCCGTGAGATATTAAACTATATGAAAGAGAATTACGGGGAAGATATGAGCCTCAAGGTTCTTTCCCAGAAATACTGCATGAATACCTCCTATCTGGGGCAGATTTTCCAGAAGGAAGTAGGATGCTCCTTTAACCAGTATCTGAGCAAGCTGAAAAACGAAAAGGCAAAAGAATTAATTTTACAGACAAATATGAAAATTACAGATATTGCCAGAGAAGTAGGCTATCCGGATACCAGTTATTTTTACAAAAAATTCAAACAGTGTTATGGCGTTTCACCAGCCTCTCTGCGCAGTATGAAAAAGTACTAAAAAAGATTTACAAAGATTCGCGGTTGTGATAAAATCTTAACAGTGCATCTGCAAGGATGCTAAGGGAGTTATTTACTTACTATTAGAAAGAAAGAGGTAAAGCTAAATGGCAAAGATCGATTTAACCAAATATGGTATTACCGGAACAACTGAAATCGTTTATAACCCTTCTTATGATGTATTATTCGAAGAAGAAACCAAGCCGGAACTTGAAGGCTTCGAAAAAGGCCAGGTAAGTGAACTTGGTGCAGTCAATGTTATGACTGGTATCTACACAGGACGTTCTCCTAAAGACAAATTCATCGTTATGGATGAGAACTCCAAAGACACTGTATGGTGGACAACAGACGAATACAAAAACGACAACCATCCGGCATCTCAGGAAGCTTGGAATGTTTGTAAAGATATCGCGATCAAAGAGCTTTCTGACAAGAGACTTTTCGTAGTTGACGCATTCTGCGGTACAAACGCTGATACACGTATGGCTATCCGTTTCATTATGGAAGTAGCTTGGCAGGCACACTTTGTTACAAACATGTTCATTAAGCCAACTGCTGAAGAGCTTGAGAACTTTGAGCCTGACTTCGTAGTATACAACGCTTCTAAAGCTAAAGTTGAGAACTACAAAGAATTAGGACTTAACTCCGAAACAGCAGCTATGTTCAACATCACAAGCCGTGAGCAGGTTATCCTGAACACATGGTACGGCGGAGAAATGAAAAAAGGTATGTTCTCTATGATGAACTACTACCTGCCTCTGAAAGGCATCGCTTCCATGCACTGCTCTGCAAACACAGACATGAACGGCGAGAACACAGCTATCTTCTTCGGTCTTTCCGGAACAGGTAAAACAACACTTTCCACAGACCCGAAACGTCTCCTGATCGGCGATGACGAGCACGGCTGGGATGACAACGGCGTATTCAACTTTGAAGGCGGATGCTACGCAAAAGTTATCAACCTTGACAAAGAGTCTGAGCCGGATATCTACAATGCAATCAAGAGAGACGCTCTTCTTGAGAACGTAACACTTGATAAAGACGGAAAAATCGACTTCGATGATAAGAGCGTGACAGAGAATACACGTGTATCTTATCCGATCAACCACATTGAGAACATTGTTCGCCCTGTATCTGCAGCACCGGCAGCTAAGAACGTAATCTTCCTGTCCGCAGACGCATTCGGCGTACTTCCTCCAGTATCTGTACTTACACCGGAGCAGACAGAATACTACTTCCTGTCCGGTTTCACAGCTAAACTTGCTGGTACAGAACGTGGAATCACAGAGCCTACACCAACCTTCTCCGCTTGCTTCGGCCAGGCATTCCTGGAGCTGCACCCAACCAAATATGCAGAAGAGCTTGTTAAGAGAATGGAAGCAAACGGTGCGAAAGCATACCTTGTAAACACAGGATGGAACGGAACAGGCAAACGTATCTCCATTAAAGATACTCGTGGTATCATCGACGCAATCCTTAACGGAGACATCAACAACGCTCCTACTAAGACTATCCCATACTTCAACTTCGAAGTACCGACAGAGCTTCCGGGCGTTGATACAAACATCCTTGACCCACGCGACACATATGAAGACGCTGCTCAGTGGGAAGAGAAAGCAAAAGACCTTGCTCAGAGATTCATCAAAAACTTTGCAAAATATGAAAGCAACGAAGCTGGTAAAGCACTTGTTGCAGCAGGTCCTCAGTTATAATTTTATATCAGAACAGATTCGGAGCGCGGAATTTTCCGCGCTTCGTTTATATAGATAAAATTTTTCTTAAATTTCTCTAAACTGTCTATGTAAAAATTTCAGTTTCAAGGTGTAAAAATTCTCGTTTTTTTCGTCGTAATGTAAAAAATCCAACTAAAAAATCTACCTCAAACCTAGAAACTTTCAACTAGGTTGATAAATCCTTTTTCGATATAATAAGGTTATCAACAGGACAACAGTGAAAGCCGGCTCGCTGTATGCCCGCAAGGAGGTAAAAAGTGAAAGAAAGGAAAAAAGATAAAGTCAGCTTCCTGACCCGTCTGAAAATGAATAAAGAGCTTCTGGTTCTCAGTATGCCCGGTGCAATCTGGTTCCTGCTGTTTGCTTATCTTCCACTGTTCGGTATTCTGGTAGCATTTAAGAGATACCGACTGTCCGGAGGATTTTTCGAGAGTCTCTGGACCAGTGAATTTGTCGGATTTGAAAACTTCAAGTTCCTGTTCAGCAGCGGAGATGCCTGGATTATCGTAAGAAACACAGTTCTTTATAATGCAGCCTTCATTATCCTGGGCGTTGTGCTTCCGGTTATTGTAGCGCTTCTTCTTAATGAACTTAGAAATAAAGGAATGGCAAAAATTTACCAGAGTTCCATGTTCCTTCCATACTTCTTATCCTGGGTTGTTGTCAGCTACTGTGTATTCGCATTCTTAAACCCGGAAAAAGGATATTTCAACGCAATCCTGAAACAGTTTGGACATGAGGGAATTTCCTGGTATACAGAAAAAAGCTTCTGGCCGTTTATCATTATCTTTATGAGTCAGTGGAAAGGTATTGGTTACAACACAGTTGTTTACCTTGCATCCATCTGCGGTATTAACAAAACTTATTATGAGGCAGCCGTAATCGACGGCGCAACGAAATGGCAGCAGATTAAGTACATTACACTGCCTCTGCTGAAACCGGTTATTACCATTCTGCTTATCATGGCAGTTGGCGGTATCTTCAAGTCTGACTTCGGTCTGTTCTTCCAGTTACCAAAAGACTCCGGTCCTCTGTACCCTGTAACAAACGTACTTGATACTTATATCTTCAGAGCGCTGAAAACAAGCGGTGAGATTGGTATGAGTTCTGCGGCAGCCCTGTTCCAGTCAGTAGTCGGTTTCGTACTGATTATAACAGCGAACAAGATTGTTTCCAAAGTAGATAACGAAAACGCATTATTCTAAGAAAGGAGGTAAGACTGTGTCAAGACAGGAAAGAAAAGAAGAAAAAAGAATTAAAAAGATGGAAGAGCAGCAGGTCTGTGAGTATAATAAGATCAAAAAGCCTACCAACGTACTGTTTAACGTGATCCTGACCATCTTATCTCTGCTGAGTGTAATACCGTTTATCTTCGTTATTATCATTTCTCTGACAGATGAGGAATCACTTGCCATGAACGGATACCGTTTTATTCCGGAAAAATGGAGTCTTTACGCATACTCCTACATCATCGACGCAGGAGAAAATATTATCCGAAGCTATGGCGTAACGATTCTGGTAACGGTAGTAGGTACTCTGATTGGTTTACTGCTGGTAGGTACATACGCTTATGCGCTTTCCAGAAAGACATATGCGTACAAATCCTTCTTTACAAAGGTTATTACAGTTCCGATGCTGTTTTCCGGCGGTATGATCGCGAACTACCTGATTGTAACAAAGGTGCTTATGCTTAAAGATACGGTTTGGGCGTTGATTCTGCCTCTGGCGATGAACTCCTTTAATGTTATCGTACTTCGAACATTCTTTAAAACAAGTATTCCGGATTCCGTTGTTGAATCCGCAAAAATTGACGGCGCATCCGAGTGGAGACTTTTCTTCTCCATTGTAATCCCAATGGCTCTGCCGGGACTTGCTACAATCGGACTGTTCCTTACATTAGGATACTGGAACGACTGGTTCAATGCGATGATGTACATTGACAACCAGAATTGGATTCCGCTTCAGTACCTTCTGATTAAGATTGAAAGTTCCATCGACTGGCTGGCAAGCAATAAAGCAATGATGGGTGTTGACGGAATCCGCGCGGCAGCAAATATGCCGAAAGAAACAATCAAGATGGCAATCGTAGTTATCTCTACATTACCAATCATCTTTGCATATCCGTTCTTCCAGAGATACTTCGTAAACGGTTTAACGGTTGGTGCTGTTAAAGAATAATAAGGAGAAAATAGTTATGAAATTCGGAAAGCTTAAAAAAGGGCTTGCACTTGGATGTGCGGCAGCTATGACAGTCGGTCTTCTGTCCGGATGCGGAAAAAAAGCCGAGACAAATGAGAGCGGACAGGAAGTTGTAGAACTGACATGGTACCAGGTAGGCGATGCGCAGAAAGACGCACAGCTTGTACTTGATGAAGTAAACAAATACACAACAGAAAAAATCGGCGTTAAATTAAACATCATTAACGTAGGCTGGGGCGATTACAACCAGAAAATGCAGGTTGTTATCAACACAGGAGATAAATGGGACCTTTGCTTCACATGTTCATGGACAAACGATTACCTTCAGAACGCACAGAAAGGCGCATTCCTTGAACTTGATGACCTTCTGACAAAAGAAGGAAAAGAAATGTATGACGCTATTGACCCGAGATTCTGGGAAGCAGCAAAGGTTGGCGGAAAGACCTACGGCGTACCGAGTGAAAAAGAAATCGGAAATATGCCGATGTGGGTATTCAACAAAGAACTTGTTGAGAAATATGATATTCCATATACAGAAATCGAGACACTGGAAGACCTTGAACCGTGGCTTGCAACAATCAAAGAGAACGAGCCTGATGTAGTGCCGCTGTACCTGACAAGAGATTACACAGCGCCGACATACATGGACAAGATTCAGGACCCTGTAGGTATCGAGTACGGCGATGCAGAGCTTAAAGTTCAGAACGTATTCCAGACAGAGAAAATGCTCTCTACTCTTGATACTATGCGTAAATACTATCAGGCAGGTTATATCAATAAAGACGCAGCTACAGCATCTGACGACAAGTCCATCAAACGATTCGTTACAAAAGGTGACGGACAGCCATATGCAGAGCTTATCTGGAGCAAGGACCTTGGATATGAAGTAGTTGCAACTCCAATCATGGAAACACAGATTACAAACGCATCTGCGCGTGGTGCTCTTACAGCAGTAAACAAAAACTCCGATCATCCGGAAAAAGCAGTAGAACTTCTGAACCTTATCAACACAGATGCTTACCTGAGAAACCTTCTGAACTATGGTATTGAAGGAACACACTGGACAAAGGTTGAGGTTGATCCGGAAGAGGCAAAGGCAGCAGAAGGCAAACCATATGTATATGACTGCAAGGTTAAATTAGACCCTGCACGTTCTAAAGACTATTCCGTACCATACTGGGTACAGGGCGGTCTGTTCAATACTTATGTACTTGAAAACGAGCCAATCGACAAATGGGCAATCTTCAAAGAGTTTAATGATTCTTCAGAGGAAGCTCCATCCTTCGGATTCGACTTTGATTTAACACCTGTAAGCACACAGGTAGCAGGATTCAGAAACGTACTGGATGAGTTTGGTAAATCTCTCTACACAGGAAGCGTTGACCCTGCTGAATATCTGCCGCAGCTCCAGAAGAAACTGGATGCTACAGGAGTTCAGGATGTTATCGACGAGATGCAGAAACAGATTGATGAGTGGAAAGCAGCCAAATAAAAAATAAAAAGTTTTAGATAAAGGGCAGAGTATGGAAAAAAAGGTTTCTGTATTCTGCCTTTTCTGTTACAATAATGTAAAAGGAGGTTGATCAGTACTTATGTATTTATTACCAAGACCACAGGAGATAAAAATAAATAAAGAAGAGCAGCCGTTTTTTCTTAAATATGATACGGTCATTGCGATAGAGGATTCCTGTCCGGCAGAAGTTTTTGCCTACGGGAAGCTTCTTAAGGATGAGATTCGGCGGGCAGCAGGACTTGAACTTCTGATAAGAAAGGGCGAAGCGCAGGAAGGGGAAATTGTCCTTTCTGTTGAAAGCGCCATGAAAGAAGAGGAATACACGCTGGAAATCAAAAAAGAGGGAATTTTTGTACAGGGAGGAAGTAATAAAGGGCTTCTGTACGGAATCCAGACTCTGCGCCAGATATTGCGTCAGGAGGGAGGCGCTTTAAGCGCATTGTATATCCATGACTATCCGGAATTTCCGGTGAGAGGCTTTTACCACGACGTAACAAGAGGCCGTGTGCCGAAGCTTTCATGGCTGAAGCGTCTGGCTGATACCATGAGCTTCTATAAGCTTAATCAGCTTCAGCTTTATATTGAGCACACATATCTTTTCCGGGATTTCAGTGAGGTATGGAGAGACGATACTCCTCTTACGGCAGAGGATATTCTGGAACTGGACAGCTATTGCAGGAATCTTGGAATTGACCTTGTGCCGTCCCTTTCGTCATTCGGTCATCTGTACAAGCTTCTTCGAACAAAGCAGTACCGCCATCTGGGCGAAATGCCGGAAATTGCAGACGAACCATTTGGACTTGCAGCGCGTCTTCAGCATCATACCATCAACCCGACTCTGGATGAGAGCTTTGAGCTGGTGAAAAAAATGATTCTGGAATACATGTCCCTGTTCAGTTCCGGATATTTTAATATCTGTGCAGACGAAACATTTGACCTTGGTAAAGGAGCCTGCAAACAGGCGGCAGACGAAAAAGGCGTTGACAGATTATACATGGATTTCGTGAAAAAACTCTGTGAGCTTATTGTTTCAAAAGGCAAAACTCCGATGTTCTGGGGAGATATTATCTGCGGTTTTCCTGAACTGATCAACGAGCTTCCGAAGGAAACGATTTGCCTGAACTGGGGATATGCATGGAACCAGAGTGAGGACAGTACAAGAAAGATTGCCGAGACAGGGGCTATTCAGTATGTTTGTCCGGGAGCCTGCGGCTGGAATCAGTATATCAACCGTCTTGACTATTCATACCAGAACATTTCCAGAATGTGTTCGTATGGAGTGAAATACAAGGCTGCAGGTGTTCTCAATACAGACTGGGGCGATTACGGGCATATCAACCATCCGTCCTTAAGTATTCCGGGAATGATTTACGGAGCTGCTTTTTCGTGGAATAAGAGTGAGATTTCCTATGAAGAGATAAACAGAGAAATTTCCCTGATTCAGTATGGTGATACGTCGGAAAGATTTACAGGTATTGTGGCGGAGCTTGCGCAGAAGGCAGTCTTTGACTGGTGGACAATGGTTGTATTACTGGAATATGAAGATAAAGAGGTCGGCAGTAAAACAGAAGAGCAGAAAGCAGAGGCTGCCCGAAATGACAAAGAGATAGACCGTCTGGTGGAAGAACTGGGACTTTGCAGCAGATTCATGGCTCCGGACTGCAGGGACGAACTGCTTCCTGTATATCTGGGGGCGGAAGCAATAAGTATCTTCAATAAAATCGGTCTGGCTGTGTCAGGAGAAGCGTATGAGGCACAGGAGCTTCTGGCGCTTGCGCAGAGACTTGAGAAATGGTTCTGGCATTATCGCAGACTCTGGTATACAGTGAGCAGAGAGTCAGAACTTCGTCAGGTTGGAGATGTTATTTTTAAATACTGTGATATTCTGAGGGATATGGCAGGCAAAATGAAATAGAGACAGAACAGAGAGGATTAACCTATGATTACGAAACAGCTTCATGAAGGTTGGGAATTATGTGACAGAAAGAAGCAGGACTGGATTCCGGCGCAGGTTCCGGGAGATATTTATTCCGCGCTTCTTGATGCGGGAAAGATGGACGACCCGTTTTTCGGCGATAACGAATATCAGGCGAAAGCTCTGATGGAAGAGGATTATGAATACAGAACTGTGATTCATTTCGATGAGAAGGAGTTTGCATCCTGCGATGAGATTATGCTCCATTTCGACGGAATTGATACAGTGGCAGATATTTATCTGAATAACTGTCATCTTGGTAAAGTAAAAAACATGCACAGAATCTGGGAATTTCCGGTAAGTGATATTCTCACGGCAGGAGAGAATGTTCTTCGCGTTGTGATTTATTCTCCGCTGAAATTCATGGCAGAAGCTTTTGAAAAATATAAAAATATCGGAAATGACGATACGATTGAAGGCTTTATGCATCTTCGAAAAGCGCATTATATGTCCGGCTGGGACTGGGGCGCATGTCTTCCTAACGGAGGAATTTTCCGTCCTGTTTCTTTGATCGGAATAGAGAAGAGCAGACTTGACAACGTATATATTTATCAGGTCCATGAAGAGGGAAAAGTGCGGCTTTGTCCTGAGGTTGAGGACGAAATCTATACAGATGACGAGCTGAATATGACGTATGATGTGGCAGTTACTGCTCCGGACGGAACAAGGACAGTATATGCAGACTGTCCGGCTGAGATTGAGATTGAGAATCCGCAGCTCTGGTGGCCGAATGGTCTTGGAGAGCAGCCCCTTTATCAGGTGGAAGTGATTCTGAAGGACGGGGAGCAGGTTCTTGATGTGTGGAGCAGAAGAATCGGTCTTCGCACCCTTACCATGCACAGAGAAAAGGATGAGTGGGGAGAAAGTTTTGCCCATGAGGTAAACGGTCATACAGTCTTTGCTATGGGCGCAGACTATATTCCGGAAGACAATATGACGCAGAGAACATCAAGAGAGCGTACAAGAGAACTTCTTCTCCAGTGTAAGGAAGCCAACTTTAACTGTGTCCGCGTATGGGGCGGCGGCTACTATCCGGAGGACTGGTTCTACGATATATGCGATGAGCTTGGTCTTATGGTATGGCAGGATTTCATGTTTGCCTGCTCCGTATATGAGCTGACACCATCCTTTGAATATAACATTCGTCAGGAGTTTATTGACAATATCAAACGTCTCCGCCATCATGCGTCTCTTGCTTTGTGGTGCGGAAACAATGAGATGGAAATGTTTGTTGATGAAAGATGCTGGGTAACAAAACCGACAGAGGTTCGCGATTATCTCTTTATGTATGAGAGAATCATTCCTGAGGTTTTAAGAGAGTATGACCGCCAGACCTTCTACTGGCCGGCAAGCCCTTCCTCAGGCGGTTCTTTCGATGCGCCGAATGACCCGAACCGCGGAGATGTGCATTACTGGGAGGTATGGCACGGAAACAAGCCGTTCTCAGAATACCGGAAATATTTCTTCCGCTATGCTTCTGAATTTGGTTTCCAGGCATTCCCGTCTGTGAAGACACTGGAAACAGTTACAGACGATCCGAGAGAATTAAACCCGTTCTCCTATGTGATGGAAAAACATCAGAGAAATTATGGCGGAAACGGAAAAATCGCGAAATATATGCAGGCGGCTTACCGCTATCCTGAAAATTTCAGTGATTTCGTTTATGCATCCCAGCTTCTTCAGGGAGATGGAATCCGCTATGGCGTAGAGCATTACAGACGTAACCGTGGTCGTTGCATGGGCGCTATTTACTGGCAGCTTAACGACTGCTGGCCGGTAATTTCCTGGTCCTCTATCGACTATTTCGGTCGCTGGAAAGCGCTTCACTACTATGCAAAGAGATTCTTTGCCCCGGTTCTTGTGTCCTGTGAGGAAGAAAGCTGGATGACTCAGGAGGCGAACATGAATCGCCAGCACTTTGAGTTCGAGAAATCCATCCGCTTCAATGTTTCCAATGAAACCTTAAAACCGCGTAAGGTTCTTTTGAAATGGCAGATTCGCAATGCATCCGCCGATATAAAAGAAGAGCACGAGGCAGAGCTTAAAGTTCCGGCTCTCAGCGCAGTGTGGATGGACAAGGTGATGCTTCCTGAAATCGACGTATTCTGTGAATATGTCAGCTATCAGGCATATGAGGATGGTGAGGAGATTGCCAACAGTACAGTGATTTTCTCCTACCCGAAATACTTCAGATATCAGAATCCGAAGCTTTCTGTAAGAGTGGAGGGCGATGAGCTGGTAGTGACAGCAGAAGCTTACGCAAAGAGCGTGGAAGTGCTCAATGAGAACGAAGATATGGTATTAAGCGATAACTACTTCGACATGAACGCAGGAGAGAGAAGAGTAAAAATCCTTCGCGGCAAGCCTGAGGGACTGAAAGTGAGAAGCGTGTACGATATCTGATATTATAAATAAATGGTACAATTTTCTGTTTTAACTGTTATCATAGACATGTATGGATGTAGCGTAAATTGTATTTAGATAGAAGCAGAAATCAAACTTTAGTCGGGGAGATTTCTGCTTTTCTATTACTTTATTTTCAAAAGTTAAAAAGATTGGATTAGGTGTGTAAAAAGTGCGTCAAGCGGAATGTTATAGTAGTCATAAATGGAGTAAGACAAAAATGAAAGAAGAAAAAAGAACAGTCGGAAATTTAATCAGAACAGTACGGGAGAAAAAGAAGATTTCACGGGAGAAATTGAGCTGGGGAATCTGTTCTTCTGCGACTCTCATGCGCTATGAGCAGGGCGAAAGAATTCCGGATAAATTTACTGCAGATGCACTTCTGGAGCGTATGGGGATTGTGCCGTACAGATATGAATTTATTACATCGGATCAGGAATTTCAGTATCGAATGCTGCGGGACAGAATAGAAAAGCTGCAAAAGATTGATACAAAGGAGGCGCTTCTTTCTATAGAGCAGTATGAAAGGCAGACCGGAAAAAAGGAGCATTTACATAACCAGTATATATGGGCAAAAAGAGCGGAAATAGCGACGGAACAGCAGCGATATTCGGAGGCGGAGGAACTGTTTGGGAGGGCGCTTGCATATACGGGAATCAATGAGGTTTATGATTCAGAATTGGGGGCTGGTTTCTTTTCTGCCTGTGAAATGAGGTGTCTGTATGGACTGGCAGAAGTGATTTTTCTTCAAGGGGATAAATCCAGGGCTTACTGTCTGTATGAAATATTGAAAAGAAATTTGGAAGAGCATCCGTGGGATGCAGAAAAGCGGCGGGAATATTATCCGCATATTTTATACAGACTGGCGGGACAGGAAATGGAGAGAAACAATAAGGGTACTGCATATCGGTATCTGACAGAAGCGAAAAGCCTACTGGTAGAAAACTATCAGATTACGCATCTGGGAGAAATCTGTGAATTGCTGCAAAGACTTCAAAGAGAAATGAATGAAAGCGGTCAGGATGGGGAACTGGACGATTTTATAACAGCATTAAAGATTTTGGAAGCAGGAAAGAGTGGAGAGATTACAGAAGAGGGGTTGAGATTGTGGGAGAATACAGCAAGGCGGCAGTTATAAAATATACCAGAAAGGCTGTCGGAATGACGCAGGAAGAACTGTCCGAAGGGATTTGTGAACCGGTGACACTGTCCAGATATGAAAACGGACAATTGAATCCATCAGATGATAAATTTGTGCGATTGATGCAGAAGATGGGAGAAAGTGGAGAGACTTGTTTATTTCCGCTGTATTGTGAAGATGTAAGGCTACAGCAGGAAATGGAGAATATGCTATATGCAATCGAAGAAAAAAATTGGTGCAAAGTTGAAAAATTAAAACAAAAAATTGAAACGGAATTTCATCTTTCAAAAGACTATTCGGAGAATCGTCAATATTTAAAGAGAATTGAGACAATAACAAGGTACAGAAAAAAAGAAATTAATGTACAGGAAGCAATCGAAGAATTGAGAACAGCACTGAATGAAACGCTGGGAAATATCGAACCGGAGAATTTTCCGGTTGGAAAAATACTCAGAGAAACTGAAATTCTGGTGATTTACAATCTTGCATCCTATTATGCAGAGGCTGGAAATGCTCCAAAAGCTCTTGTAATCTACGAACGACTGGATGAATATTTTAGCCGGAAAGATATGATTAATGATTACAAACCAAGATATATTATATATGCAGGATATTCAAACTTCTTGGGATTAAATGGCAGATATGACGATAGCATTGCAATTTGCAAAAGAGAGATGAAATTGTTATTAGATAAAGGAAAAACCAATGCGGTGTATGTGTTTTATTTTAATATTGGTTGGAATATATATGAAAAAATAAAGAAAGGATTGGAAAAAAAGGAGAGGATACAGGAAGCGAAATGCTATGTCTGGACGGCATATCAATTATGCAGCCTGTATCCGGAAAATAAGAAAAATTTGAAAGTGATTAGGGATTACTATAATCAGATGAATTAGTCGAAGTTTTTCATATTACAAAAAGGTTGCTGTGAAATGGAGGAGTCTTTGTATATCATTAAACTCTTTCTAAAAAATATATTATAATACAGATACTTTTTAAACACCATAACGTAACTGGTATAAATGAAATATTACCGGATACGTTATGGTGTTTGCCGGTTTTGGGGAGTATTATGTATATAAAAAAGCGAGGAGGATGATACATGAAAAATAGAAAAAAAGGTATAGTTATAGCCTGTCTGGGATATTTGAGCATCTTTTTTGCCGGACTCACGGACTGCTTTGCAGGCGAAGATATTTCACTGGATTTACCGGATAAAAAAATCGAAACAATTATGATTGATGGCATTACTTATAAACCATTTCAAAGCCAAAAGCTTGGTGACTTTCGTACTTTATGTGAAGATATGGAAAATGTAACCTTGTTGGATAAATCAGAAGCGCCGGTACGGGGAGAATTTTATATTGTTATAACTCTTTGCTATAACGATGGGGAAAAAGACAATTTCTATTTTTTTCAGGCAGACGAAGACGGAGAATGGTATATAGAGACAAAAGAGAACGAGGTTTATCAGGGAGCAGATTTTATTGAGGATTATGTGGGGGTCTATGAAGCCGCTGCAGCGGAAAGCGATACAGAGGAGTATCGCAGCGAGATTGTTAATGTGGAGAACACAAAGAAAGGAATAGAGCTTGATTTATGGTTAAAAGAACAGGGAATTCCTTTTGATAATAACGATTTGAGGGCTTTGTTTGCAGCGGAAATGCTGAATGAAGAAGAAAATTGGGAAACGCAGGAAGCTGCAATAAAAGCGGTTCGGCGCACTTTGACCTGGAAAATGGCTAGCTATCAGTATGCATTGGAACAAGGCTGTGAGGTGAATGACGAAGAACTTCAGAAGAAGATGGATGAAGAATTAAAAAGGATGAAGTCCACTTCAGTGTATAGTGAATTAGAAGCGATTTATGAGGAGTATGGCATAAGCCATGAGGAACTCCGTGAATACGAAAAAGAACGTCATCGCTTGCTTTATACGGAAGAAAAACTCAGAAATTCTGTTTATGAACAGTTCCGTCACGGAAATAATCAGATTGGGGAAACGGTTTGTGAATACTTTGATGAATACTTTGATTGTTTCTTATCTGAAGTGCTGCTTCCATCTGAAGAAACGTATATCAATGAAACTCTGGAACCGCTTCTGGATGAGGCTGAAGCATTTTATGTAGAGAAATGTACAGAATAAATCGTTCGTATATCTTCATAAGGCATATAAAAGGGGACTAGCGGGAAATGATAGTTCTAAACAAGAGCAGGTGTGACTCATGGGAGTCACACCTGTTATAATATATGCTGTAGTTATTTTTTCTCAACCACTCCCGCATTCAGCTTCACTGCATAGCGGAAAAGGAAAAGACCGATGACAAACAGTACGGCAATCATTCCCACACCCTTGCTGATGTCTCCGGTAAGCTGTGAGGTTATGCTTACGATGGCAGTTCCCACGAAGGAAGCGCCCTTGCCGCAGATATCCAGAAGTCCGAAGTATTCGCCGGACTGCTCTGCAGGAATAATTTTGGTGAAGTAGGAGCGGGACAGCGCCTGTACTCCGCCCTGAAACATACCTACAAGGACTGCGAGAATCCAGAACTGTGTCTGAGTAGTCAGGAACATGGCGAAAACCGCAATACCCAGATAGGCTGCAATACAGATGGTGATTAGTGAGGCTGCGGAATATTTCTTTGCCAGAATACCGAAAATAATACAGCAGGGAAAAGCGACAATCTGGGTCAGCAAAAGGGCAAGCAGAAGCCCGGTTGTGTCAAGGCCCAGAGCTGCGCCATAGGCAGTAGCCATGTCGATGATGGTGTACACGCCATCAATATAGAAGAAAAAGGCAAGAAGGAAAATGAAAATCCGTTTTTCATTTTTGATATTTGCAAAGGTTCTTCCAATCCGGCTGAAACTTTCCCGGATTGCCCGCGCTCTTTTCTCTACATAATATTTCTGGCGGTAGGATTTCAGAAGGGGTACAGTCATAAGAAGCCACCAGGCTGCGGTGATGGCGAATGCGATTGCCATGGCAGTTACCATACTAAGCCCCAGCTTGTCTGCACCAAGTACGATCAGAAGGCTGGCTACAAAAGGAATACAGCTTCCGATATACCCCCACGCATAGCCGCTTGAGGAAATCATATCCATTCTGTCCCCGGAGGTTACGTCTGAGAGCATGGAATCATAGATGATAAGACTTCCGGAATATCCTACTTTCGCAATAATATATACAATAAGGAAAATCAGCCATTGCCTTGCGAAGCCGAGGCTGATACAGCCGATGGAGCCAACGGCAAGGGCGAGAAGAAAAAGCGGTTTTTTGTAGCCCTTCGTATCTGCCAGAGTTCCGAACACCGGTCCTAAGATGGCAACGATGAAAGTAGCGCCGGAGGCCGCGTAACCCCAGTAGGCAAGATATTCCACAGAAGAAAGTCCTGCATTTTCTGCCAGATAATTAAAATAAATGGGCATAATAGTAGCGATGAGCATGGTGAAAGCTGAATTGCCTACATCATAGAGAACCCAGTTCCGCTCGCTTCTGGTCATTTTCAGGTTCATGGCATGTCCTCTCTTTCGGAGTTTTGTTTTTGATAATTATAACATAAAAATGTAAAAAATGGGGAAAGTTTCAGCAAAAATCTTGTTATTTCAAAGACTGTATTGGATTATGCGAAAAAAAGTGGTATACTGATAATTATTCAGAAAGGAACATTTTGACATCTGTTTTCGTATATTTATGCATGGGGGAAGCGGGATATACAGATAGAAAATGTGTCAGAAGCAATGCAGAGTGAATTTATTCAGGAGGAGGACGCAGCTATGAGACTGAACCGTGTACAGGATGCTTTGAAAAAGAAAAACATCAAATATCAATATACAGAAGAGAACGGATGCGGAAGTATTGATTTCATGTTCAGGGGGCTTCGGTTCCATGTATGGGAATATGAGGACAGAGTCTGGGGCGCTGAAACAAATGTGTTTGAAGCCGGAAGAAGTCAGGACATAGAGGGGAATTATGAACTGGTGATTTCAGAAGAAATCCTTTCCTGGCCGGATATGCTTCCGGAGGGATGATGTATGAAGAAAAGACAGAAAGCCCTTAAACTGGTAGCCTGTTTTGCCGCTGTGAGTCTGTTTGCGGCAAATGCGGTTGAAGCTTCAGAGGAGGGTACTCTGAGCAGACCGGAGCGCGCAGAAGCAGAAGAGGAAGGTAAGCTAATCTTTATCGGAGACTCCAGAACGGAAGGGATACGGGATGCAGTGGACGACGACAGTATCTGGTCCTGTAAGTGCTCTATGGGATATGACTGGATGTCTTCTACAGGAGTGCCGGATATTGAGGATGAGATAGACGAATATACGTCTGTGATTATTCTCATGGGCGTAAATGATCTGTATAATATAAACAATTATGTGAATTACATTAATAATAAAGCGATTGAATGGGCTGGAATCGGCGCGAAAACTTATTTTGTATCGGTAGGGCCGGTGGAAAATGATAAATATACTACAAATACAGAGATTGAAAGCTTCAATTCCGAAATGGAGGAGAATCTGGTTGGAGTAAACTACATTGATATTTACTCATATCTGACAGAAAACGGATATTCCACTTTGGACGGAACACATTATCCGGACAGTGTTTCTGAGGATATTTACGATTATATTCTGGACAGTCTGGAAGAGACAAGAAGCGGAATCTGGGGTTAAAGGAGAGGAAATGAGCGCATCAGCAAACTGTGAATACTGTGTTAACTACAGCTACGATGAAGATTATGAATGCTATACCTGCGAGGTGAATCTGGACGAAGATGAAATGGCGAAATTCATCACCGGAGACTTCAGGCAGTGTCCGTATTTCAAAATGGGCGACGAATACCGCATTGTCCGCAAACAGATGTAGACGGACATTACATTGTATGTTATTATGAATCAACTATTAAACAAGAGAGGAAAAAAATATGGAAAATGTTTATGTTATGGAACACCCGCTGATTCAGCACAAGATTTCCATGCTGAGAGATTACCGTACAGGAACAAATGAATTCCGTAAACTGGTGGAAGAGATAGGAGTTCTTATGGGATATGAAGCGCTTCGCGACCTTCCTGTAGAGGATGTGGAAGTAACGACTCCTCTGGAAACATGCATGACACCTATGCTTTCCGGAAAGAAACTGGCAGTGATTCCTGTACTCCGTGCAGGACTTGGAATGGTAAGCGGTATCCTTACTCTGGTTCCTTCCGCAAAAGTTGGTCATGTCGGACTTTATCGCGATCCTGAGACACACGAACCACATGAATATTACTGTAAGCTTCCTGAGTCTATTGGCGAGCGTATTGCAGTAGTGGTTGACCCGATGCTTGCAACAGGCGGCTCCGCAGTGGCAGCAGTGGACTTCATCAAGAAACAGGGCGGAAAGAATATTAAATTCATGTGTGTAATCGCGGCTCCGGAGGGAGTTAAGAAATTACATGAGGCGCATCCGGACATTCAGATTTATATTGGACATCTTGACAGATGCCTCAATGACCATGCCTATATCTGCCCGGGACTCGGAGATGCAGGCGACCGTATTTTCGGAACAAAATAAAAAGAGAATTTTATAAGAAAGCTATTGACAATCCCGGTAAAGTGTGGTATTTTATCACAGAACGCTGCCGAAGACAGTAGGTGCCGTAAGGCATAAGGTTAAAACGCCTACCGAGGATTAAGTATTCTTATATTAGGATTACTCAAGCCTTACTGTCATGCAGTAAGGCTTTTTTTATCTCAGTCGAGAAGACTCCCATTTCTATAAGTGGCGAGTTGATTACAAATTTGTCTCAGTGGGAGTCCAATCTCAGACTGAGATAAACGCGCCGCGAGGATGCGCAGCGATTCTAAGAAGAATATGTCAGCTAATGCTGACCAGAATCGCGCGCCAAGTCTCACGTGCGTTCGACTTGAATGTTGCGACGGCGGTATATCAAAATCTATAAGGAGGTGTACCATTTCATGGCAAAAGTAGAACTGAAACAACCAATCGTAGAAGAAATTCTTAACAACGTAAAAGACGCTCAGTCAGTAGTTCTCGTTAACTACAGCGGACTTACAGTTGAACAGGATACAGCTTTACGTAAGGAATTAAGAGAAGCTGGTGTTCAGTATAAAGTATACAAGAACACAATGATGCATCGTGCATTCGAAGGTACTCAGTGCGAAGGACTTATTGCTCACTTACATGGAACAAACGCTCTTGCAATCTCTGCAACAGACGCAACTGCTCCGGCAAGAATCCTTGATACATTCGCTAAGAAGAACCCGGCTTTAGAATTAGTTGCAGGTGTAGTTGAAGGTAACTACAATGATCAGGCTGGTATCAAAGCACTGGCAGGCATCCCATCCAGAGAAGTACTCCTGGGCAAATTGCTTGGAAGCATCCAGTCTCCGATTACAAACTTCGCTCGTGTGCTTAATCAGATCGCTGAGGCAAACGGTGGAGAGGCAGCAGCAGAGTAAATCTGTGGACTTGCAGATTTGCGATACGGTGCAGTTTGCATAGCGAACCGCAGCGTTTCCAACCCCCGAAAGGGATTCAATGAATAAAATAAGATTATGGAGGAAACTAAAATGGCAAAATTAACAACAGCTGAATTTATTGAAGCTATCAAAGAATTATCCGTATTAGAGTTAAACGAATTAGTAAAAGCTTGTGAAGAAGAATTTGGTGTATCCGCAGCAGCAGGTGTTGTAGTAGCAGCAGCTGGCCCTGCAGAAGCAGCAGAAGAAAAAGATGAGTTCGACGTAGAGCTTACAGAAGTTGGACCAAACAAAGTTAAAGTTATCAAAGTTGTTCGTGAGATCACTGGCTTAGGTCTTAAAGAAGCTAAAGAAGTTGTTGACGGTGCTCCGAAGCTCGTTAAAGAAGCTGCTTCCAAAGCAGAAGCTGAAGACATCAAGACTAAACTTGAAGCTGAAGGCGCTAAAATCACTCTTAAATAATTATCTTCTCACACAGAAGATGAAGTGCAGGAATGTCTCTGTGGCATTCCTGCTTTTTTTGATGTATTGCCAAAAGGGAGAAAAATATGTTAAAGAAAGCAATTGCAGGTGCGTTAAGTTTTGCTGTAATCGCGGCCTTGAATGTTCCGCTGACTGTTAAAGAGGCTTATGCGGCAGATTTATCTGCCGAGGAGTATATTTTTGCAGAAGAAGAGGAAGCAGACCTTAATGCGGAAGAAGAGATTTATATTGAAGAAGAAAGCATAGAGGATGTTTTTTCGGCGGAGGGAGAGCTTTCCGGAGAAGGATTTTTTGACGGAGAGGCTGCCTTTTCCGACGGGGAAAATTCTTTTACAGATACAGAGGAGACTTCCTTTGAAAAAACTCTGGAAGTGACAGAAGGAGAGGATATCACAGGCAAGCTAAATGCGGCTCTTCTGGAAATGAAAGATAAGGCAACGGACACACAGATGTGCAAGGTGATTATTCCTCCGGGAAATTACGTGCTTACAGGAACAATCTGTACTTACAGCAATATTCATCTTTATGCGCAGGGGGCAGTAATCAAAAAAATGTCTCCGGGAAAGCATCTGATGCTTCGTCTGGGTAATACAGAAGAATCTGCCGGAGGCTATGAAGGCTATCGAAATATTGTTATTGAAGGCGGAACATGGGACGCCAATTATGAAACTGTGCCGGATAAAGAAGCAGATGGCGGTTTTGTGTGCTTCCGTATCGGACACGCGTCCAACGTGGAGGTTAAAGACGTTACATTTCTCAATAATCTGAAATCTCATTTTCTGGAACTGGGCGGCGTGAAAAATGCGAAGGTGACAGGATGTACTTTCCGCGGATACTGGAAGGAATTTACCGGAGGAGGGCAGGAAGCGATACAGCTTGATGCATGCAGAGACTATATTTTGCCGAATTATCTGCCTTACGACGGTGCGGTATGTGAAGATATATATATAGAAGGAAATACTTTCGAAGATGTTTTTGCCGGAGTGGGAAGCCACAGTATGGTGTTCAACAGGCCATATAGAAATATTGTGATCAGAGGCAACACTTTCCGGGATATTGCCAAAAGAGCAGTCTGGTGTCTGAATTACGTTGATTCTGTTGTTGAGAACAATAAGATGATAAATGTAGGTACAGGCGTTTATGTCCGTTCTCTTTATAAGGGGAATACCCATCTGCCGGATGGAGAAGAAGTTACAAATGCCGGGAATCAGTATGAATCTGATATTGTTGTTTCCAATAATGAAATTGTCCTGAATACGCCGAAGGTGATCGGAACAGGATTGTGGAAGAGTTTTGGCATTGGTATTGTGGGAGAGAAATCGGCGGCAGCTCCAAATGGCGTGCCGGATGGAAACTATCCTGCCCGTGGTATTACAATAAAAGAGAACCGGATTTCAGGTCCCGGAAACGGAATTCGTCTGACCTTTGCTGAAAAATGCAAAGTTTCTGATAACATCATAGAGCTTGCTCCGACAGAGGAATTTAATAATTGCGGTATGATTCTGGGAGCCAGCAGTTCAAATACCATAAGCGGAAATAAGATAAAAGGTTCTAAGGGGAATGCCATTTATATTTACAGAGGCTCATCGGATTACGCAGAGCCGTCCGTGGGAAATATCCTGACAAAGAATACGATTACAGACTGCATGGATGACGGCATTGTAGCCGGAACAGGCAGTGACAGTACAAAAATAGAGAAAAACACAGTGAAGAATCTCGGTGCAGAAGGAATTGTCGCCTATTCTAATTCAAAAACCCTGATTTCAGGCAATACAGTGAGCGGATGCAAAAAAGACGGGATTTACGTGTCATCTGTAAAAAGCGCGCAGATTACAGGGAATAAAGTGAGCGGAAACACTGTGGACGGTATTAAATCAGAGGGGAAAAACACGGGTCTTTCTGTGAAGAAGAATAATACCTCCAAGAATAGCGGGGCAGGCATGTGTCTGTCAGGCGCAAACGGGGCAGTTGTTTCCCAGAATGAGATTGCGTCTAATAAAAACAATGGAATCAGCATCCGGAAATCTATGGATGTGGTGATTTCAAAGAACACACTTAAAAGCAATAAGGGGTATGCAGTGATCGGAACCGATTCCTCCATAAAAACCTACAGCGGAAATACGCTGAAAGGCAACGGTCACACTGATACGATTTATGCAATCAACACCTCCTTGCCCTACAGTGTGAGCAGTAAAAAAATAAAAACCAGATAAAATGGAAAAAAATTAAAAAAGTGGTTGACACAAGAAGTTTTATTGTGCTATAGTGAAAGATGCTATATTATGGCAAGATGTGCCCACTTGTCTGCGGATGAGGGGATCATGTTATAATAAATATAAAGAAAAAACAGGGGTGAAACGTCAATGGAAAAAAACAGAATTCGTTCTGTAAAAACTGGAAAAAGTATGCGTATGAGCTACCAGAGGCAAAAAGAAGTCCTGGAAATGCCGAATCTGATTGAAGTCCAGAAAGATTCCTACCAGTGGTTTCTCGACGAAGGTTTGAAGGAAGTCTTTGATGATATTTCTCCAATCGCGGATTACGGCGGAAAGCTCAGCCTGGAATTCATCGACTTTACATTTGACGAAAAAGATGCGAAATATAATATCGAACAGTGTAAAGAACGTGACGTAACTTACGCCGCACCTTTGAAGGTTCGAGTGCGACTGATTAACAAAGAAACGGAAGAAATCAACGAACACGAGATTTTCATGGGAGATTTACCTATCATGACGGCTACAGGCACATTTGTCATTAATGGCGCCGAGCGTGTAATCGTCAGCCAGTTAGTGCGTTCCCCTGGAATCTATTACGCAATTGCACACGATAAACTTGGAAAGAGACTGTTTTCCAGTACAGTAATCCCGAACAGAGGTGCATGGCTGGAATATGAGACAGACTCTAATGATGTTTTCTATGTAAGAGTGGACAGAACAAGAAAGGTTCCGATTACTGTTCTCATCCGTGCCCTTGGAGTGGGAAGCAATGCGGAAATCGTTGAGTTATTCGGCGAAGAGCCTAAGATTCTGGCAAGCTTTTCCAAGGATACATCAACAAACTATCAGGAAGGTCTTCTTGAACTCTACAAGAAAATCCGTCCGGGCGAGCCGCTGGCAGTAGAGAGTGCAGAGAGCCTTATCACTGCAATGTTCTTTGACCCGAGAAGATATGACCTTGCCAAGGTAGGACGTTATAAATTTAATAAGAAACTTCATTTCAATAAGAGAATCGTCGGCCATAAGCTGGCAGAAGAGGTTGTAGATACAACCACCGGCGAAATCCTTGCAGAGGAAGGCGCAATCGTTACAGTTGAGCTTGCAGATACTCTTCAGAACAGCGCAGTTCCGTTTGTATGGATTCAGGGAGAAGAGGACCGCAAGATTAAAGTCCTTTCCAACTTAATGGTTGATATTCAACATTTCCTTCCTGAAATTGATGCTAAGGCTCTGGGTGTTACAGAATTAGTATACTACCCTGTCCTCGAAAAAATTCTGGAAGAAAATGACACACAGGAAGATATTGAAGCTGCTATCCGCAGAGATATCCATGACCTGATTCCGAAGCATATCACAAAGGAAGACATCTTTGCTTCCATCAACTACAATATGCATCTGGAATACGGCATCGGAAATGACGACGACATCGACCATCTGGGCAACCGTCGTATCCGTGCAGTAGGCGAGCTGCTTCAGAACCAGTATCGTATCGGTCTTTCCAGACTGGAACGTGTGGTTCGTGAGAGAATGACAACACAGGATTCTGAGAGCATTTCTCCTCAGTCCCTGATCAATATTAAACCTGTAACTGCGGCAGTGAAAGAATTCTTCGGTTCTTCCCAGCTGTCACAGTTCATGGATCAGAACAACCCTCTTGGTGAGCTGACCCACAAGAGACGTCTTTCCGCCTTAGGTCCTGGCGGTCTGTCACGAGACAGAGCCGGATTCGAGGTTCGAGACGTTCACTACTCCCATTACGGAAGAATGTGTCCGATTGAGACGCCTGAAGGCCCGAACATCGGTCTGATCAACTCCCTTGCATCCTATGCAAGAATTAATCAGTACGGATTTATCGAAGCGCCTTACCGTAAGATTGACAGAACAGATCCTAAGAATCCGCGCGTCACAGACGAAGTAGTCTACATGACAGCAGATGAAGAGGACAATTACCATGTAGCACAGGCGAATGAGCCTCTGGATGAAGAAGGACATTTCATTCATAAGAATGTTTCCGGTCGTTATCTGGAAGAGACTCAGGAGTACGAGCGTCACATGTTCGAGTACATGGACGTATCTCCTAAGATGGTATTCTCCGTTGCTACAGCCCTGATTCCGTTCCTGCAGAACGACGACGCTAACCGTGCGCTGATGGGTTCCAACATGCAGCGTCAGGCAGTGCCGCTTCTCACAACGGAAGCTCCTGTAGTTGGTACAGGTATGGAAACAAAGACAGCCGTTGACTCCGGTGTCTGCGTACTGGCTAAGAAATCCGGTACAGTTCTCCGTTCTACATCTACAGACATCAGCATCAAGAACGATGACGGAACAAAAGACGATTATCATCTTACCAAGTTCTTAAGAAGTAACCAGAGCAACTGCTACAACCAGAAACCAATCGTGTTCCAGGGAGAGCATGTAGAGGCAGGACAGGTTATCGCTGACGGTCCTTCCACAGCGAATGGCGAGCTTGCGCTTGGTAAAAACCCGCTCATCGGATTTATGACCTGGGAAGGTTATAACTACGAGGATGCTGTACTTTTAAGTGAAAGACTTGTTATGGATGATGTTTATACATCCGTCCATATTGAAGAATATGAAGCAGAATCCCGTGACACCAAATTAGGACCGGAAGAGATCACACGCGACGTTCCGGGCGTAGGCGACGATGCGCTGAAAGATTTGGATGAACGCGGTATTATCCGTATCGGTGCAGAGGTTCGCGCAGGCGATATCCTTGTCGGTAAAGTAACTCCTAAGGGAGAGACAGAGCTGACAGCAGAAGAACGTCTCCTTCGTGCAATCTTCGGTGAGAAAGCGCGTGAAGTACGTGATACTTCCCTGAAAGTACCTCATGGTGAATACGGTATTGTTGTAGATGCCAAGGTATTTACAAGAGAGAACGGCGACGAGCTGTCCCCTGGCGTAAACCAGTCTGTACGTATCTACATTGCACAGAAGAGAAAGATTTCCGTTGGTGATAAAATGGCCGGTCGTCACGGTAACAAGGGTGTCGTTTCCCGTGTACTTCCTGTTGAAGATATGCCATTCCTTCCAAACGGCCGTCCGCTTGACATCGTGCTGAACCCTCTGGGCGTACCTTCACGTATGAATATCGGACAGGTGCTGGAAATCCACTTAAGTCTTGCTGCCAAAGCTCTTGGCTTCAATGTGGCAACTCCTGTATTCGCAGGGGCAAACGAGACGGATATCCAGGATACTCTGGAACTTGCCAACGATTATGTTAATACAGAAGATTTCGAAGAGTTCCGTGCGAAATATGAAGATGTTTTAGCACCGGAAGTTATGCAGTATCTGGATGAGAACAAAGCACACAGAGCTCTGTGGAAAGGTGTTCCGATTTCCAGAGACGGTAAGGTGCGTCTCCGTGACGGACGTACAGGCGAGTATTTCGACAGCCCTGTAACCATCGGACACATGCACTACCTGAAACTGCATCATCTGGTAGATGATAAGATCCATGCACGTTCCACAGGTCCATACTCCCTCGTAACACAGCAGCCTCTGGGTGGTAAAGCTCAGTTCGGTGGACAGCGTTTCGGTGAGATGGAGGTTTGGGCGCTTGAGGCATACGGCGCATCCTATACACTTCAGGAAATCCTGACAGTGAAATCCGATGATGTAATCGGACGAGTTAAGACCTATGAAGCTATCATCAAGGGTGATAATATTCCTGAGCCGGGTATTCCGGAATCCTTCAAGGTACTCTTAAAAGAGCTCCAGTCTCTTGGTCTGGATGTAAAAGTTTTAAGAGAGGACCAGACAGAGGTAGAGATTATGGAAACCGTAGATTACGGCGATACAGACCTGCGTTCTGTTATTGAAGGTGAATCCAGAAGACAGTCCGACAGCGAATCCTTCAGCAAACACGGCTATACACAGCAGGAGTTTGAGGGAGAAGAACTCGTTGACATAGAAGAGGAAGAAGACGAAGACGATTTTTTAGAGTTTGATGAAACTCTTGATGACGAAGAGTAGAAAGGGGAAAAGAATACATGGCAGAAACAGCAAACACCAATGAAACATATCAGCCAATGACTTTCGATGCCATCAAGATTGGACTGGCGTCCCCTGAGAAAATCAGAGAGTGGTCAAGAGGCGAGGTGTTAAAACCTGAGACCATTAACTACCGTACCTTGAAACCGGAGAAAGACGGACTTTTCTGTGAGAGAATCTTCGGACCGAGCAAGGACTGGGAGTGCCACTGTGGAAAGTACAAAAAAATTCGTTATAAAGGTGTTGTCTGTGACCGATGCGGCGTAGAAGTTACGAAAGCATCTGTTCGTAGAGAGCGTATGGGACATATCGAGCTGGCTGCTCCTGTTTCCCATATCTGGTATTTTAAAGGAATTCCGTCCCGCATGGGTCTGATTCTTGACATTTCTCCGAGAACACTGGAGAAAGTTCTTTACTTTGCAAATTATATCGTACTGGATCCGGCTGATTCCGGACTCCAGTACAAACAGGTGCTCACTGAGAGAGAATATCAGGAAGCCCGTGAAAGCTATGGAAACAATTTCCGTGTAGGAATGGGCGCAGAGTCCATCAAGGAGCTTCTGGAAGCAATCGACCTTGAGAAAGATTCTGTAGAGCTGAAAGCGGAGCTGAAAGATGCAACAGGCCAGAAACGTGCGAGAATCATCAAACGTCTGGAAGTTGTAGAGTCTTTCCGTGAGTCAGGAAACCGTCCTGAGTGGATGATTATGACTGTAGTTCCTGTAATTCCGCCGGATTTACGTCCGATGGTTCAGTTGGACGGCGGTCGTTTCGCCACATCTGACCTGAACGACTTATACAGAAGAATTATCAACCGTAATAACCGTCTGAAGAGACTGCTGGAGTTAGGCGCGCCGGATATCATTGTCCGCAATGAGAAACGTATGCTTCAGGAAGCTGTAGACGCTCTGATTGACAACGGTCGCCGCGGCCGTCCTGTAACAGGTCCTGGAAACAGAGCGCTGAAATCCCTTTCCGATATGCTGAAAGGTAAATCAGGACGTTTCCGTCAGAACCTTCTCGGTAAACGAGTTGACTATTCCGGACGTTCCGTTATCGTCGTAGGACCGGAGCTGAAGATTTACCAGTGCGGTCTTCCGAAAGAAATGGCAATCGAGCTGTTCAAACCTTTCGTTATGAAAGAACTTGTTGCCAACGGAACTTCACACAATATCAAAAATGCGAAAAAAATGGTTGAGAAACTGGAGCCGGAAGTATGGGACGTTCTGGAAGACGTTATCAAAGAACATCCGGTTATGCTGAACCGTGCGCCTACACTGCACCGTCTTGGTATTCAGGCGTTCGAACCGATTCTTGTAGAAGGTAAGGCAATCAAGCTGCATCCGCTTGTATGTACTGCGTTTAACGCGGACTTCGACGGTGACCAGATGGCTGTTCATCTTCCGCTTTCCGTGGAAGCTCAGGCAGAGTGCCGTTTCCTTCTGTTATCACCGAATAACCTGCTGAAACCTTCCGATGGTGGTCCTGTAGCCGTTCCTTCACAGGATATGGTCCTTGGTATTTACTACCTGACACAGGAAAGACCTGGAAGCAAGGGTGAGGGCAAATTCTTCAAGAGTGTAAACGAAGCGATTCTTGCATACGAGAATAAGGCGATTACACTTCAGACAATCATTAAAGTTCGCTGCCAGAAGACAATGCCGGATGGCGAAGTGCTTCAGCAGACAGTAGAATCTACACTTGGTCGTTTCCTGTTCAACGAAATCCTTCCTCAGGATTTAGGTTTCGTAGACAGAAGCATTCCCGGAAATGAGCTTCTTCTGGAAGTTAACTTCCTTGTAGGTAAGAAACAGTTAAAACAGATTCTTGAAAAAGTTATCAATACTCACGGCGCAACCAAGACTGCCGAGGTTCTTGATGCGATTAAGGCGACAGGTTACAAATATTCCACACGCGCAGCTATGACAGTAGCCATTGCGGATATGACAGTGCCGCCTCAGAAACCTGAGATGATCAAACAGGCACAGGATACTGTAGACCTTATCACCAAGAACTACAAACGTGGTCTTATCACAGAGGAAGAGCGTTACAAAGAGGTTGTAGATACATGGAAGAAGACTGACGATGAGCTTACCAAGGCTCTGCTTGGCGGTCTTGACAAGTATAACAACATCTTTATGATGGCTGACTCCGGTGCCCGTGGTTCCGATAAACAGATTAAACAGCTTGCAGGTATGCGAGGACTTATGGCGGATACAACCGGTCATACAATCGAGTTGCCTATCAAGTCTAATTTCCGTGAAGGTCTTGACGTACTGGAATACTTCATGTCCGCTCATGGAGCGCGTAAAGGTATGTCCGATACAGCTCTTCGAACAGCCGACTCCGGTTACCTGA
This sequence comes from uncultured Blautia sp., assembly GCA_958367245.1. GTDB lineage: Bacteria > Bacillota > Clostridia > Lachnospirales > Lachnospiraceae > Blautia_A. The sequence goes on along the minus strand of CATXEA010000006.1, from coordinate 8,627 downwards.
CAAGACGTCTTGTAGACGTTTCTCAGGATCTTATCGTACGTGAGCTTGACTGCTGCGAGGGAAGAGATGAAATCTCCGGTATGTATGTCAAAGGCTTCGTAGACGGCAAGGAAGAGATTGAAAGCCTTCAGGAACGTCTTACAGGAAGATTCTCCTGCGAGACAATTAAGAATAAAGACGGTGAAGTGATTGTAAAAGCAAATCACATGATTACACCGAAACGTGCTGCCCGCATTATGAAAGAGGGCGTAAACAACAAGGATGGCGGACCGATCGAAGAGGTTAAGATCCGTACAATCCTTACCTGTAAATGTAAAGTCGGTATCTGTGCGAAGTGCTACGGCGCGAACATGGCTACAGGCGAAGCAGTTCAGGTTGGTGAATCTGTTGGTATTATTGCAGCTCAGTCTATCGGTGAGCCTGGTACACAGCTTACCATGCGTACTTTCCACAGTGGTGGTGTTGCCGGTGGAGATATCACACAGGGTCTTCCTCGTGTCGAGGAGCTTTTCGAGGCAAGAAAGCCGAAAGGTCTTGCTATTATCACTGAGATTAAAGGTACTGCAGTTATCAATGACACCAAGAAGAAACGTGAAGTTATCGTGACAGATCCTGAGACAGGAGATTCCAAGACTTACCTGATTCCATACGGTTCCCGTATCAAGATTACAGACGGTCAGGTTCTCGAGGCTGGTGACGAGCTTACAGAAGGTAGTGTAAATCCGCATGATATCCTGAGAATCAAAGGTGTTCGTGCAGTTCAGGATTACATGATCCGTGAAGTACAGCGTGTATACCGTCTCCAGGGTGTAGAAATCAACGATAAGCATATCGAAGTTATCGTTCGTCAGATGCTGAAGAAAATCCGCATCGAGGACAACGGAGATACAGAATTCCTTCCGGGAACACTGGTTGACGTTCTCGACTACGAGGATGCAAACGAGCAGATGGAAAAAGAGGGCAAAGAGCCGGCAGAAGGCAAGCAGGTTATGCTTGGTATCACCAAGGCTTCTCTTGCAACAAACTCCTTCCTGTCCGCCGCATCTTTCCAGGAGACAACCAAGGTTCTTACAGAAGCAGCTATCAAGGGTAAGGTTGACCCGCTGATCGGTCTGAAAGAGAACGTAATCATCGGTAAATTGATTCCTGCAGGTACAGGTATGAAGCGTTACAGCGAAGTTCAGCTTGACACAGTTATGCCGGAACCGAAAAAGGAGACCGCTGAAGAAGCTCCTGAAACAAAAGAGAAAATCTCTGATGAGATAGAGGATGAGGAAGAAATCCCTGTACTCGAAGAGGAGTTTTCTGAGGAAGAAGATTTTGAAATCGAAGAGATGGAAGAATCTGACAGCGAAGAATAAATAAAATACACGTAAGAATAGGAGAGCGTTCCCCAAGGGACGCTCTTCTTTTGGTTTTACTGGACAAATTTTGGGAAAATATTGTAAAATACAGATTATAGTTTCATTTATGATAAAATCCGACTATAATAAAGTAGGCAACTACTTTATAAAAAATAAGGAAGGAGGTGCAGTATGGACAGGGAACATCCGGTTTCGCCGTGGGCGGAATGGAAGATTGTAGAAAAAATTGGAGAAGGCTCCTTCGGAAAGGTATATAAAGCGCAGCGTAGCGGGCGTGGTAAAAACTTTTGTTCAGCGATTAAGGTTATTCATATTCCGGGAAGTCAGAGTGAGTTAAACAGCGTTCGCTCTGAGGCTGAGGACGATCAGTCTGTAAGGGAGTATTTCCGGAATCTGGTGGAAGAGTGTGTTCAGGAAATCAGTACCATGGAATATTTCCGCGGAAACTCCCACATTGTATCTGTAGAAGACTTCAAGGTAATGGAATATCTGGATGATATAGGCTGGGAAATTTCCATACGAATGGAGTATCTTACAAGTTTCATGGACTACTGTGCCGAGAATCAGCTTACAGAGAAAGATGTCATCAAGCTTGGTCTTGATTTGAGCAAAGCGCTTGGATATTGCCGCAAGTTAAACATTATCCATCGTGATATCAAGCCTGAGAATATTTTCGTTTCAAGATTCGGGGACTTTAAGCTTGGAGATTTCGGGATTGCCCGTGAACTGGAACGGTCAATGAGCAGTTTTTCCAAAAAGGGAACGTACTCGTATATGGCGCCTGAGATGTATAAAGGTGAGAAATACGACAGCAGAGTTGACATTTATTCTCTTGGAATTGTACTTTATAAGCTGATGAACAGGAACAGACTGCCGTTCTTAAATCTGGAGAAGCAGTTTATCACATACAGGGATAAAGAGAATGCTCTTGCCAGACGAATGTCAGGCGAGCCGCTGAAAAAACCGGCAGATGCAGGGGAAATGCTTTCAGAGATTATCCTGAAAGCCTGTGCATACAGACCTGAAGACAGGTATCAGACTCCGGAAGAGTTTTATAATGATCTGGACGACCTGCAGCATGGACGATATAAAGCAGTAACAGAAAAAGGCACCGGAAGTCCGGCTGCTGCAGAAAATGATTCTGTACAGGAGAAGGTTTCTGCGCAGAGACAAAGCGTGTCATTGCAGGAGCAGAAGATACGGAAACAGCAGAAGCCTGTGCAGGAGCAGAAGATACGGGAACAGAAGAATGCGGTGCAGAAACCATTGCAGCAGAAAAAGAATGTTGTACAGCAGAAACCTGAACAGTCTCATAAATCAGGAGATTCCATAGAAGCAAGAGCTGCGCAAAGTCAGGCTCGGCTGGCGCAGAAACGGAGACAGAAACGCAGAAGGCAGATTTTGGGCTGGCTTATTCCTGTTCTCCTTACAGCATGTGCGGCAGTGATCGTTTTCTCTATTTACATGAAGATGTCGGGGAAAAATGATTCTGATATGCAGCAGGATACTACAGGTCTTGTAGATATTCTTGAGAGTGAGAAGTACGAAACCAATGATTCGTCAAAAGACTTTTTGTCCCAGATTGAGACAATCAAGGAGCGGGCGACAAGTATTGTGGACACTCTGGAAGCCAACGGATATGACTGGACAGGAGTGGAGGGTGACAAGATCAGTTACTATAACCACGACACCAGAGAGTATATGAAAGTGCTTGTTTATCCTTCAAGCTCTGAGGATAAGGTCTATGAGGAATATTATTACTGGAAAGAAAAGCTGTTTTTTGCTTATATATGGTACGACACAAAGGCAGAACTCTATTACTACGATGATGACGGAAATCTGATCCGGTGGATTGATGAAAATGAGATTTGCCATGACAATGAAAAGGATAATCCGGAATATATGGAGAGAGGCGCGAAATATCTGAAGAGAGCGGAAACAGAAATGAATCTTCTGAAAGGCTCAGAAGAATTAAAATGATGGGAAGTGTGAAAAATGTGCTACCAGATTAAATATGCATATACAAGCCATATTGGAAAAATACGCGGAAATAACGAAGATAATTTCTGGTGCTGCGGAAACACACTTCCGGCAGACAACCGGGGAAGTGAAGGAATTCATACAGGAGTTATTTCCAGAGCGAAAATCCCGGCGCTTGCAGTCTTTGACGGGATGGGAGGAGAAAGCTGCGGTGAAATGGCAGCCTTTCTGGCTTCCGAAGAATTTGGCAATTATTATGAAATGAATAAAAAGAACTTAAGAAGAAATCCAAATGAGTTCGTAGAGGGCTTATGCAGAAGCATGAATCAGGCAGTCTGCCGATATGGGGACGAAAACAGAATCAGTTCTATGGGGACTACAGTAGCTATGCTTTTATTTGGAGCAGAGAATATTTATGCCTGCAATCTTGGAGACAGCCGTGTTTATGCAGCGGATGAAGACGGATTTTCCCAGATTTCCACAGACCATGTGATTGGGAAATACGCATTTGGAAAGGCTCCGCTGACTCAGTATCTGGGAATACCTGAGGAACAGCAGTTTCCGGAGCCGGCTGTGTCGGAGCTTAAATATAAAACGGGCAAACGGTTTCTTCTCTGTTCAGACGGGATGACAGATATGCTGTCAGACGGTGAAATTGCGGATATTCTTACAAGAGAAATTCCGCTGGAAAGTACAGTTGAAGTTTTGCTTGAACGTGTTCTGGCGAAGGGGGCAAGAGACAATGTGACGATTGTCCTGTGCGAAGTGCAGCAGCCGGTGCCCGGAGAGAGACTGAAAAAATGGTTGGGCGGTTTAAGGAAAGAGAATGTAGGTGAGGCAGTATGAAAAACCGCATGCAGGATTTGGATTTTGAACAGACAGTAGCTTTTGACAGGGTTCAGGATTTTGAATTTACCAGAAAGGCAGCCCAGAGGTTTCGTCAGGTAGTGAGTCTTGACAGCTTCGAAGATGAGGATGCAGATGTGATATTCAATTATCTGTATAAAGAAATGAAGCTGGTTTCCTTTGGGGATCATCTGAAACGGTACATATATGAAAGAGCAGAACTGGATGAGCCTTTTTCGGAAGTTCCGCAGGAGGTGTACAGGGAGATTGTTCTGGAATCCTTTAAGGAAACTTTTACGCCTAAATCAATGAACCCCACGTCAACGAAGCTTACGGCTCTTGTGAATAACTGGCTGACTCAGGTTTCTGTAAAAAGGGATACTTTATTTATTCTGGGATTCGGGCTGCGGATGACAGCGGACGATGTGTCTGATTTTCTGACAAGAGTTCTGAAAGAGCAGGATTTCGACTTCCACAATCCGATGGAAGTTATTTACTGGTACTGTTACTGCCATCAGTTCGGATACCGTAAGGCAGAAGAACTGAAGGAGGCATACGAGCGTCTGGAGCCGGATAATACGAAAACAGAGGGGGTTATTTATGCAAATAATCTCTGTCTGGATACAGAGGAAAGCCTCATGGAATATCTTTCCTATTTAAAGGCGAAAATGGGCGACCCGATGTCAGAGAAAAGTCAGGCGTTTCAGGAGTTTTCCAGACTTCTGTACAGGGCAAAGGAAATCATTGCCGCTATGTATCAGAAGGATGAGGAGGAGAAACACGGGGACAAATTGTGGACAGCTGAGAAAATCACGCCGTCCGATGTGGAAAAAGTTATCTGCAGCGGCATTCCTATCAATAAGATGGGAAATCTGAAAAAGATGTCCGCCTCCATTCTGGCGAAGCATTTCAGCCAGAAGAGGTTCAGCAGACAGAGAATTACGAATATTCTGTATCACAGGCTCCCTGTGGAGAGATTTGACCTGATCACACTGGAGTTTTTCATTGTATCACAGGAGATGCAGGAGGACGATCCGTATAACAGATACCGTCATTTTCTGGAAGAAATTCAGGAAATTCTGCTCAGATGCGGGATGAGTGAAATTTATATAGTGAATCCATACGAATGTTTTTTACTGATGTGCCTGTTGACAGACTGCCCTCTGGCAGTATTTTCGGAAATATGGGAAATGTCTTATGAAGAAGGGGAAGCGTAAGCTTCCCCCTTTGTTATTCATTATAATATCCGTAGATGGCGCGGGCATTTGAGGCGATCGTTTCCTGAGCTGCTCCTGCATCTGTGAGGTCCTGAGACATGAAGCAGATAACAAGGTCTACGCCCTGAGCCGTATCAAAGATGATTCCGGCGTCGTTTTCAACATTGGAAAGTTCTCCGGTTTTGTTGGCTACGTGGACGCCTTCCGGTATCTGGGCAGGTATCTTGTTTTTTCTCTGCTGAAGCTTCAGGTGGTAATACATGGCCTGGGCATTGGTTAAGGATGAGTCTGTAGGAAGGTTATTACAAATCTGGTAAATTTCTTTCAGAAAAGTTCCGCAGTCCTTTACAGAAGTGTAATTATCGCCGTTTTCTGTACCTGCAAGAAGGAGACGGTTCATCTGGGTATCTTTGTAACCGTGCGCCTGACAGAATGCGTTTACTTTGGCAATACCTTCAGCGTCATTTCCGTTTCCGAGCCAGTTTACCAAAGTGTTGGCTGCGTCGTTGTCGCTGACGGTAATCATATTATGGATATGACTGTCAAGTGTTTCCCGATCATACTGTTCGGAAAGCGCGTCATAGTTTTCATAAACGCTTCCCATGATAAAGAGTTTGATGAGGCTGGCTGCCTGCATGGGCGCGCTGGCAATAGAGCCTTCAGAACCTTTCATAAGATTACATACATAAACGGACCAGGTTCCGTTGTCTTTGGGAAGAAGCTGTTCAACCTGACCAAGAAGCTGGTCCATGCTCTCGTCAGTGTTTCCCGTGAAGGTTGAGCCGTTTGAAGGGGAAAGCGTTCCTTCTGTCTGTGAGGAATCCGCTTCATTAGAAGAGGTATCCGGCATGGATGCTTCTTCTTTCTTAAGCTCTTCAAGCTGCATGGACTGCTGAATCAGAGTTGATGCAGATTCAGAAATTTCCTCTACAGTTTCGGACATCTGTGTGACCTTTGCCTGAAGGGAGGCAAGTCGGTCAAGAGATGCGAAGGTAAGGACTCCCAGCGCTGCCAGCGCAAGTACAAGGACTGCGATGACAATATATAAAAAAATTGGTTTGTTTGATCTGTTCTCTTTCATGTTGACTAGCTCCTATCTTGAGAAATACGTGTCTATGCCGTCTGCAATACCGCTTGCCATAACATTCTGGAAAGCTTCATCGTTCATCTGACGGTCGTCGTTTTCGTTGGTCATAAAGCCCATTTCAAGGATGGTAACGGGAATGGAACTCCAGTTGATTCCTGTCATGGTGTCCGTATATTGTACGCCCCAGTTTGTAAAACCTGTTACGGAACAGTAAGAATCCAGAATATCCCAGGAAAGCTGGTTGGAATCTTCATAAAGGGAAGATACATAAGGGTTCGATTCGGAAGGAGACATGGCAAGAGCGCCGGAGGCACTGCCGGAATCTGCGCCGTTTGCGTGGATGCGAACACAGATTTCAGCTCCCTGAGCAGCTGCGTATTCAGCGCGTTCTTTGTTGCTGATTGCAGTGTCGTTGTCTGTTCGCGTCATAACAACCTGATAGCCTCTGCTTTCAAGCTCATTCTTAAGCTTCAGAGAAACATTTAAGTTCAGGCTGTATTCCGGGATACCGGTAAAAGCACCCTGAGTTCCTGTAGTGCATTTGGCTTTCATTTCTGAAGAACCGGGACCGTTTGGTTCAAGGTCGCTCATGTCTATTTTTTCGCTCTGATGCCCCGGGTCGATTGCTACGATATGGGGAGCTTCCGATGAAAAAACATCTTCGGATGCCTGTCCTTCAAAGACAGAAGCGCCGGAGGAGTCTTCCATAGGGATGTCTGCCCTCTCTCTTTCAGCCGGCTGCTGAGCAGCGCGGGCTTTTTGCTTCAGACGTTTGATATTGGCGTCTGTTTTTTCAATTGCGTCTGCAAAGCTTTTTTCGGCGTTTTTTATTTCGTCACGTTTCATGCTGATTGCCTCCATTGCACTGTCTACATCTTTTTCGGTAGAGACAATCAGGCGGTCAGCCGTCCGGTTGAAGAAAAAAAGTGAAAAAACACATAACATCCCGGTGAGAAATAAAATAACTGCCATCATACTTGGTTTTTTCATAAGTTTTGCCTTTCCTGTATGAAACAATATAATATGTTTATTATAATGAAAGTTTGGTTAAAATGCAATCGTGCATATAATAAAGCGCCGCATATTTGGAAAAGTAAAATTTATAAAAATTCGCGAAAAACACCTTGACAGTCCCATATATAAAGGATATAATGAGCAAGCGTGCAAAGAAAACACGATTTTTTTGGCGCGCAAATGCGTAGAATAGCAACCGCAAGGCCCCATAAGAGAAGCTTATGGAGAAATAAATCGGGAGGTGAAATGGAATGCCAACATTCAACCAGTTAGTAAGAAAGGGACGTGAGACATCTGTAAAGAAATCTACAGCTCCGGCTCTTCAGAGAACATTCAACTCTTTAAGAAAGAAAGCAGTTGAGCAGTCTGCACCACAGAAACGTGGCGTTTGTACAGCTGTTAAAACAGCTACTCCTAAGAAGCCTAACTCAGCTCTTAGAAAAATCGCCAGAGTTCGTCTTTCCAACGGAATCGAAGTAACAAGCTATATCCCAGGAGAAGGTCACAACCTTCAGGAGCACAGCGTTGTACTTATCCGTGGTGGAAGGGTAAAAGACTTACCAGGTACAAGATACCACATCATCAGAGGTACACTGGATACAGCAGGTGTTGCTAACAGAAAACAGTCTCGCTCCAAATACGGCGCTAAGAGACCGAAAGTTAAAAAATAATTCCCAAAGGGAATTTTCCGTCTGAAGTAAGACGGTGTTTACGAATTATCGAAAATTCACGGAAACTATGATTTTTTTGTACGGTATTCCATATACCCTGTCGGTTGCGGGTTAAATATAGGACCTTACCAGTGCGAACATGCGATAGTTATAGCGTGAGTACCGATGATTTAATCAAAATGATTAAGGAGGGAAGTAACGTGCCACGTAAAGGACATACTCAGAAAAGAGACGTTCTGGCAGATCCAATGTACGGAAACAAAGTGGTAACCAAACTTATCAATAACATCATGTTAGACGGTAAGAAAGGTGTTGCTCAGAAAATTGTTTACGGTGCATTCGCCAGAGTCGAAGAAAAAGCTGGAAAACCAGCTATCGAAGTTTTTGAAGAGGCTATGAACAATATCATGCCGCTTCTCGAAGTAAAAGCAAGACGTATCGGTGGTGC
>CATXEA010000005.1 GCA_958367245.1 uncultured Blautia sp. | reverse complement strand
TTTCCTCCGCTCGCTAGAGGAAATCAGCTATGCTGATTTCTCAGCTCGCACTACTCCTTCACTATAACACAATTAGAAATCTTTAGCCCCAGCTTATACTCTTTCTTTCCCACTATCACTGCAAGCTCTCAAAAATATCCCGTATCTTCTCCGTCTCTTCTAACCGAACGGTAAGATCGCACAGCGGTTCATGTTTTCGCTCAGGCTCCAACGCCAGTAACCGCAGCTTCTTCTCCTCCAGATCACAGTCCTTCTTTAAAATGTTTTCGATCAGTTTGTCCTTACTCTGCTTGCAATAAACCATCAAGGTTGGAAATTGACGTTTTACTGTGATGGCTCCGCAAATGTCCATTGGCATGACCACAGACAGCCCTTTTTCCAGCAGATCTCTCACATCCTTTTCCATTGTCCCATATCCATAGCCCCCATACATGGTAGTTTCCAGAAATTGGGCTTTGGAAAACTCCTCCGCTGTGATGTAGCGGTGACGTTTCAGATTGTTCGGATTTGTGGTGTAACTCACAGGATGGGCAAACTCTGGATGCGCAAGCAGCTTTTCCATAATCAGATGTTTGCCGCTTCCGCTTGGCCCAACCAGTGCAATGATAGCCGGGTGTTTCAGACTATGGACGCTTTCCACCATAGACAGCTTGATCTGATGTACCAGTTGCAGGAAATCATCGTAGCCGTTTACAGACAATACCCCTGTTGCATCCTGATTCCACGGCTTTCTAAAAAGAACCGGAAAATTACTGTTGCTTTTAAAAATGTTGTGATTCGCATCATCCAGCGTAATATCAAAATGTACCAAATGCTTCTGACTTCCCATAATGATATTCTCATTGGGAAAATCCGGGAATGCTTTCTTAATCTGCCCTACCCGCACTCCCATGAACTCCGGGGGAATGGCAGTAATAATGAATACTTCCCCTTCTTTCTGCAGCATCTTCATGAAAGCTTTGGCTTCCTCTGTCACATACTGGCGCTGATATAATTCCATATTTTCATAATACTGTTTGATCACAGATGCCTTCCCTGTATTTTCCCATGAAGTAATGTCGTGGAGTTTCAGATCCAACCCCAGGTCACGGTTAGCAAGTTCAATGGCTCTGGTATTCAGATCGCACAGAACATCATCCCAGTCCACCCCAATTGTAATTTTTCGTAAACCCATATCGCATCCTCCTCGTTTTGCTATATTTTATAACAAAGAAAACGAAGAAACAAGGAAAAATCATTTAACCCGAAAAGCTTTGGCATAAATTTCCAGCAGAGCTCATTGCACGCATTATTCCTCCCCAAACATCATATGTTCCATATAAAATTCATTGAAGTCGTGGTCGGCTGCCAAACTAATTTCGCTGGCATTTTTGATAAGCTTTTCCATATCTGAAGTGCTGCTTTCATTTCTTAAATACTTAATTGCCCCGGAAAGTGAACTGTTTCCTACCGTCTTGATTTTATCTCTGAAAACTTCTGGAATCAATCCAATAGCAATGGCCTTCTCTTTATTTAACTTATAACCAAAACCACCTGCAAGAAACACGTGGGATACATCTTCTTTTTTTCCCCCGTATCTCAGGAGCAATGTTTCCAGTCCTGCACGAACTGCTGCCTTGGCCAGCTGAATTTCCCTTATATCTTTATTTGTAAACATAATGCTTCTGTGATCCTCTGTCTCTGAAAGTGGAAATCCTTTTGCAAAATATTTTTCTTCCATCAGACCAGTGTCTGACACAATCCCCTCTCTGATCAGTTCTGCTGTTGTCTCTATCACACCAGTACCGCAAATTCCCATCGGGGGTTTCCCTTGAATGGTTTGAACCTCTGCCTGCTCTCCCTGGATTTTTACGGAGCATATTGCACCTGCAATGCTGCCGGTTCCCCAGGTAATATTCCCCCCTTCAAATGCAGGGCCGGCAGCCGTAGAAGTAACCAGAATTCTATCTTTATTCCCTAGCGCCATCTCTCCATTTGTCCCAAGATCGATTAACAAACTGACTTCTTTCTTCTTTTCAAAACCACACTCATAAAGACCTGATACAATATCTCCTCCCACATAAGTGGAAATTCCTGGAAGGAGGATTACCTCTGCAGAAAGTTCACTGCTTCCTAAGATTTCTTCTGCTCTGCCGCGAATCAAACCAATATTTACTGGTGTAAAAGGGAAAACTCCCAACCCTTTGCAGTCATATCCCATCAATAAATGCCCCATCGTGGTATTTCCAGACAGAACAATCCTTTGTATCTTTCTTTCCTCCACATCTGCTTTCGCCAAAAGATGTTTTATTCCATACAGAATATCTTTCTGGACAGTTTCCTTCATTTCTTTTCTTTTTCCGCTTAAAGAGGCCTGTATTCTTGAAATGACATCTGCTCCGTAGGCTCTCTGGCTATTGATCAGAGTCTCTGTTTCCAGAATTTTTCCACTTGTATTGCCAAGAAGACACATAGCTATTGTAGTCGTTCCTATATCGACTGCAATGTCATACGCCTGTTCTTTTTCCTGCACTTTCTCTATTTTTTCCTGTCCCAGAATTTCAAAATTCTTTTCTTCTTGTACTCCAAGAGAAATCTTTAAATTCTCTGAAGGACATAGCCTGCATGCCAGCCTCCAGCCCTGCTGTAATTCTTCTTTCGAGTAATGTTCCTCATCCTCTCTGGTAATACAAGCTTCTCCTTTTAATATCAAAACTCCACACTTTCCACAACGCCCATATCCTCCGCAAGGTGCGCTTAAATACACCCCTTCCCGCAAAAGCGCATCCATTAGAGTTTCTCCCTTTTGCATGAGAATTTTCTTTGTTCCCTGCTCCAGTTGCACCTCAATCTCAAACTCTGGAATATTGCGCATCCGGCAGTTAATATTTGGACAATTTCTGCAATCATGCTGCGCTCTAAAAATCTGTTCATCTTCTGTTAATACAAAAACCTGGCATGAGGTTTTTAATGGGTGAAACATAAAGCCACTGCTGATGTCAATTCCAAAACGTCTCTTTAGTTCCAGATATTCCCAGGCCTTTTTTTGTACCTCCATAGGAATATCATGAGGTGCTTCCAACCGTTTTAAAATTCCCATTTTGTGCTCCTTACAGGCTTCTTTTAGCTGCTCAATCATGCTGTTTTCCATAGAGAACAGCAGTTCATCCCCTATGGTATCATAGAGCATTCCTTTCACATAATCTCCCTTCTGAAAAGCATTGGTACTACACTCTGATACTCCACTTCCAATGGTCATTACAGCATAAACAACAGGAGTTCCTGCTTTTAATTTTTCAGACGAAAGGTCTTCTGGCAGAGAAGCAAACCCAAAAATCCCCCAAGGTCTGATTATATCGGTCAGCTTGTTCTCAATTTCTTCATATTCTTCCAGGATCTCCTGATAAACTGGAGAATCCTCATAGCAGTCTATTGCTTTCAATACAGCTTCTTTTCTTATACTTGGTTTTAGCCGCTGCAATTCATAAAATATTTTCACATCTGACCTCCTGTTCTGCTATTATCCTTAGCAACAGTATTTTTCTAAATTTTTTACATTTTTTCTATTATTTTTTCTGGTATTTTTTTATTTTCCTTATATAATTATAAATAATATTTGATTCAGAAAGGAAAATTTTTATGCAGAGTCCTTTATACTCCATCATTCCACAAAAATCTCTTCATCAGCTTCTGGAAACTTTTTATCAGTGTATTGAACTGCCTGTACAAGTGCTGGATGAACAGGGAGAAGTTCTTGACAGCTTTGGGTGCGTGCATAACTACTGCAAAATTTTTAAACATTTTCTTCCCAAGGCAGAATCCTGTACAAAAATCCATTCCAAAGCCAGCAAGCTTGCCATGGAGCTTGGCGAAACCTATATTTTTTCCTGTCATTCAAATGTGAATCATATTGTATTCCCTCTTACCAATCACGATAAACTTCTTGGTTCTATACTGGCAGGACCATTTTTAATGGATGTACCCGATTCTCTTTTGCTTTCTGATATTGCAAAAAAATATAAAATCCCAACAATCAGTGTGCTCGAAATGTATGAAGAAGCTAATACACTTCCTGTATTTGAGCCCTCTAAGGTTACCTATATCAGCCGGCTTCTCTATTACATGTGTTCCGGACTGGTAACAGACAGTAAACAACAGTTCATCATGAACCATAACAAACTCCATCAACAGTCACGAATTAATGAATCCATTCAAATGTATAAAACGGAAGAAAACAGCCGCACCAACTCTTACCCTTATGAAACGGAGAAAATGCTGTTTGCAAGACTGAAAGCCGGAGATACAGAACAGGCCAAAGCGCTCCTTAACGACTTACTTGGTTATGTGTTTTTTTCTGAAGGTACAAATCTGGAGATTGTAAAAGCGAGGGCTCTTGAGCTTTCCTCTCTTCTGTCCCGGGCAGCCATTGAGGGCGGAGCTACCAGTGACAGTATTTTAAAAATCAACAACCAGTTTTTAAAAGATCTGCAGAATATTTCCACGTTGGAGGATCTTTGTTATAAGCTCCAGGAAAGCATTGATGTTTTTACAGAATATATGTTTAACTATATTCCAAACAAAAGCAATGAAATTACAAGAAAAGCCATTCTTTATATTTCAAGGAACTATATGAGGAATCTCACCTTGGATGATGTGGCAAAACATGTGCATCTGAACTCTGCATATTTTTCTACCCTATTTAAACAGTCTACCGGCTCCAGTTTCAAGGAATATCTCAATATGGTCCGCATTGAAGAAAGTAAACGTCTGCTTGCTAATACAGATTATTCTATTATTGATATTGCTCTGGCAGTCGGTTTTGAAGACCAGAGCTATTTTTCTAAAGTATTTAAAAAATATACAGGGCTTACACCCAGACAATATCGGTGAAAGCCCCTTTCTCCTGCTGAAGTATTCAGCAGGATTTTTTATTTTTCATAAAAATCCCTTGATGCTTCAAAAAATGCTTCTAAATTTTCCATTGGTGTCTGAGGAGGAATGTCACACCCACTGGCAAGAACAAAATTAGGATATTCCCTGCAACATTCAAGCAAATCCGTTGTTTCCTGGCGAATCAATTCCGGTGTTCCATTTCTAAGTACACCTGCGGGATCAATATTCCCAATGATTAAACGGTCAGATGGCAACACCTTTAAGGCGTTTTCCAAATCTATCGCATTCCCGAAACTGTATGCCCGAACATTTAGTTCTTCCATTTCTTTCATTAGGGGAGCTACTGTTCCACAATTATGATATAAGAACAGGAAATTCTCGTCTTCTACTGCATTTCGGATTCTCTCAACATATGGATTTGAAAATTCACGAATCAAAGAAGGGGACAGCAATCCAGCTGCCGGCTCTGCCATTGCGATTCCATTTGCTCCAGCGTCTTTGAAGGCTTTTGCATAGGCAATCAAAAATTTCGTTGCTTTCTCCAGAACCATTTCCACCAGCTCTGGTTCTTCATAACAAAGAACCATGATTTCTGTCATATCCAGGAGGCGCCCTGCAAGAGAATAAGGTCCGATAATCCCCGCAATCACAGGTCTGTCTGTAATTCGCTCACATGCCTCCCTGATTCCTCTGATGCATTCTCCTGTACGTGCTGCCCCCACTTCCGGTACTATAAGCGCCTCTGCTTCCTCCTCATCATGGATCAACGCACCGTGTAAAGTAGGAACCTCATCTGTACTGTAGATCACCGGGCTTCCGAAAGCCTCTGCCTCCACGGAAAGATCCATTAAGCTAAAAGATACTCCCGTGTCAAATTTCTTCGCAATGGCTTCCATGCAGAGCGCCTGTTCATGACCACTTCGTACCAGTTCTTCCACGTTCTTCCCAATCAGCTGGGTTCCGGGAAAAGATAAAAGCGGCATAGGCTTTTTCTTTTCATTTTTTAATGTTTCTTCTAACCATTGGTTCATATTTCGTTTCATGATTATTTCCTACTTTCTTCAACAGCTTTCTTTGCCACCTCGGCACAGGTAGCAGCATCCGGTGTGCAGTAATCTGCACCAATCTGCTCTGCAAAGGCTTCTGTTACAGGCGCTCCGCCAACCATTACGATATATTTATCTCTTAGCCCACGATTTTTCAGTTCATCGATTACAGCTTCCATATTCGGCATTGTAGTGGTAAGCAGTGCTGACATACCAATAATATCAGCCCCTATCTCTTCTGCTTTATCTACAAAAGCAGCTGGCTCCACATCAACTCCCATATCACAAATTTCAAATCCAGCACCTTTCAGCATCATAGTTACCAGATTTTTACCAATATCATGAAGATCACCTTTTACCGTGCCTACTACGGCTCTGCCAACAGGCTCATTTCCAATTTCAATCAGTTTTGGTTCCAGAATTGCCAGGCCTGCATTCATTGCGCGTGCAGCCACTAATACCTCAGGGACAAATACTTCATTATTTTTAAATTTTTCTCCAATAATCATCATTCCGGAAAGAAGCCCTTCGTTTAAAATTACCTTTGGGTTTTCTCCTTCTTCTAATGCCTGTGTCACAAGTGCTTTTACGTTTTTGGCACGCCCCTTCTGTAAAAATCCTGAAATTTCTTCAATTATAGACATATTTTTTCCCTCCTGTATACATGTAAGTTTTGTATTCGACTCATCAGATTCAGAATCCTCCACAAGATTCTGTCCTCTGCTCCTATCTGTAATATATAAAATAATTCAAAATTTGTATTGTACTTTATTTAGAAACCTAGTAATTATTTCGTGCTATTACAAAAATTATCATCTCATTCTATGTTCATCTATCTCTCTCATTTATTATCCGTGTACAAGGGGCGTATTGCCCCCTTTGTACACCAACGCTATATTTTCCAGTTATTTTTTACAGCAAGAGCAATGGATACTTCTGGTGTGTAATAAGGAATTAGCGTCGCCTGCAATGCATGATAAATATCAGATTTTCCTGGCCATACGGTTCCAATTACCTTGTTGTTGCAGTCAAGCTGGTGAAACCAGGAACCATTGGCAAGCGTCCAGTGCATTTACTGTATCATGAAGTTCTTCTTTTAATCCATTTATCGCCTGCATTACAAGATCCGTACTATCTTTGTAACCGAGCAAACATCCAATACTGTAAACATGAGCCATACGGCAGGTAATCCATGTTTCACGACTTTTATCTTTCCACGGAGTACCATCATCGCCAAGATAATAAGAGCTTCCCCCTGGTGATGGAAATCTTCTTCCGAAGGCAAGAAGACTCTTTGTCAGTTCTTCTAAAAACTCTTTATTCTCTTTTGTATCAATCACATATTTTCTGTTTATTATTTTCATTTTTATCATTTCTCCTAACTCATTATACAAAATTATTTTACATTAAATAACAATGTTTTAATTTCATAAGGAGTTACTTCCAGTTTAATTTCACCAGACGGACGGAATTCTTCTTCGGGACGTTCCAACAAATCGCATTCACAATAAGAAACATAGCTAAATCCTGGATATACCGTAACTTTCTGTCTGCTTCCGGCATATTCATGAAAACGGATTACCAGATATTTCCCATCTTCAGATCGTTTTATCGCATCCAATTCCACCTGATCACTATCAAAAGAAACAAAGCTTGTATCTGCCTGATTCCATTTTCCAGCAAGCGCCTTGACAGGCTGGTTTAACGAAAAAGCTTCTTTTACTGTATTTCCCTCCACAAAGTCCCCCCTATGCGGCAGAAGCGAATAGGTAAAATAATGTTCTCCCTGATCCTGTTTATAATCGGGATTTGTGGCACTTTTAATAAGTGTAATACGCATATTATTTTCTTTGATATCATGACCATATTTGCAGTCATTTAATAGGCTGACACCATAATTTCGTTCAGACATATCCACCCAGCGGTGCGCAACGCTTTCAAACTTTGCCATTTCCCAGCTTGTATTCCAGTTATTCGGCCGTCTGACATTTCCATATTGAATATCATAAGTTGCTTCTGAAGCGCGAATTTCTACAGGGAAGGAGGCCTTCAACAACTGATGGGTTTCATTCCAGTTTACATAGGTAACAAAATCAATTCTTCTGTCTTCCGCATAGAGAGTCACATCCTGACAAATGCAGGAATCCATATAGTTCCATTTCAGGCGAAGAACTGCCTTTAACGTTCCATCTTCCACAATTTCAGCAGAAATAAGATTCGTAACTTCCCGCATTTTTTCTTGATAAAAAATATCTATATTCCATGCGTCATAATCAAATGGTTTGTCCTCAAAAACCTGAAGCACATTTGCACGTTCGCCACTGGCAATAATTTCCCTTTCATTTTCTTTGTCATAAATACGTATGAACTGTCCGGCCTCATTAAGTTCCATCGTATAGAATGGGGTTTCTATCTGATTGGCAGACATTTGAAAAACAGAATGGTTTTCCTGTTTTTCCCCTTCCAGAAAATAAATGACGACTCCAGACATAGCCGGAACGGTATTTACCTTTACATAGGTACATTCCCCTGTTTTCTGAGATTTCAGAATTTCTCCCGTTTCATTCTTGAAGACACCATCCCTATTTTCCGGGATCACGGCCAGGCAATCCATCTCCCAACCTGCATTATTTAAAACGGTCCAGACATTTTCCTGTTTTTTTATGAGAACGGAACATGCAGACTCTTCCACATTTTCCGCGATTTTCTCCGCTTTCTGATACTCTGTTTTTGAGTCTTCATAAACTTGTAAAATGGAAGAACCTGGAATAATATCATGGAATTGATGGCGAAGAACGATCTTCCATCCCTCTGTCAGACTCTCCTGGTCAGCTTCTTCGATTCTTCCATTTTTCAAAGCTGCCATTGCAGTGAGCCATTCAGCTTCTCTGTACAAAAATTCCATTTTCCGATTCATTTTTTTGTTATAAGCATGGCTGGTATACGTTCCTCTATGATATTCCAGATAAAGCTCCCCATCCCATTTATGGACATATTCCTTAGTACTTTTTATCGTTTTCTGTAATTTTTGGAAATACTCTCCAGCAGTACTTGTTTTTACATAGGGAAGTCCTGGAATCTTATCAAGACGTCTTCTCTGTTCCAGCGCATCGCGGTTAACACCACCTCCTCCATCCCCATAACCAAAGGAAATCATCACATTTTTATTTATATTTTTGTCATTGTAATTTTTCCACACTCCCTTTACCGTATACGGAGTAAGCATCCCGTTGTATGTATAGTACCAGGGGCTGACAGAGTAATCGGCGTCTGGAGTTGTCACAAAATGAGTTAAAACTTCGCTTCCGTCCATTCCTTTCCAGATAAAGGTATCATGAGGCATTCGATTAAATTCATTCCAGCTGATCTTCGTGGTCATAAAAGTATGAATTCCTGATTTTTTTAAAATCTGTGGAAGTGCCCAAGAATATCCAAATACATCCGGAAGCCAGAGAAATTCCATATCTTTGCCAAATTCCTCTTTTACAAATTTACTTCCTATCAGAATCTGCCTTGTGAGGGATTCACCACTGGTAAGGTTGCAATCCGCTTCCACCCACATAGCGCCTTCTACTTCCCAACGCCCTTCTTTGACTCTTCGTTTGATCTCCTCGTAAATTTCCGGGAAATCTTTTTTAATATATTCATAAATCTGTGGCTGTGTCTGAAGGAATTTGTACTCCTCAAACAGATCCATCAAACGAAATACCGTGGAAAAGGATCTGGAAGCTTTTTCTCTTGTATGTTTCAATCTCCAGAGCCATGCTAAATCGATATGCGTATGACCGACACAATTTACTGTAACCAGTGAATGCTTATCCATGGAATCCAGTTCCTGATTCAGGAAATCATCTGCTCTTTCCAGAGAAGCATAAAAGGAATTGCTTCCCGGCCGTGACCAATCAATTTTCAGAAATGCCTCATTTAAGGCTTTCATAAGATCCTGCTTCTGGGTTTCTGCGTCATCTAACTGTTTACAGGTTTCGAGAACCATGTTTCCAAGATAATATAAATCGTCTGTTTTTTCATCCAGCCACGCAAGAGCCGCCCGCTTGATTTGATGTTCCTGTTTCTTTGGAACTCCTCCGCCTTCCATGCCGGACCAAAGGCGAAATGTAAGCTCCAGAGGCTTTCCGATCACATTCTGATCAAAGAATACCTCCTGGTGATTGGAATCCACGCCCTGATACGGTTTTCCGTCAAGATACAGGAGCGATTCAAAGCCCATGTTGCCGCCGCCTCCCGTTTTTCCAAAATTAAACAGTCCAAGAAGTTGTTTTCCTTTCCATTCTGCCGGAAAATCTGCAGTAAGGTGAAGCCACAAATACTCATCCCACCCAGACCAGAGCATACCAACCTTTTCTTTTCGAAAATCGCTGAAATCTGTGGGCACTTCCGGATTTGGGATTTCATTTCCAGACTTCTTAATAAGAATCTCCTCTAACTCGATCACATCTCTGTAACGAAAAATTTCCAGTTCTTTTAATCTGCTTTTCAGCTTTTCTTCCATAAAGAACATAAGTCGTTCCTCCTATTTATTTCTCTATTTCCGGATAAATACCTTCTTCTCTCCAAATATGGTGCATCAGTTCGTACCGTTCCAGGGCAAGACCTGTGTAGGCGCAATTGGAGGTACAAAAAATATAACCATAACCAGGCATTCCTTCCCGCAAGGAGCGGCGAATATCAGCTTCACATTCTTCCACCGTGCCTGTCTGGAGCAGCCCACAGTTTACATTTCCACAAAGAGCTACTCTCTCTCCTACACGGGCTTTTACTTCTTTTAAATCTACGCCGCCCTGGGGATCTAAGGAATGAATGGCGTCTGGTCCACATTCCACTATCTGATCCAGGATCGGCATAATATTTCCATCGGTATGCTTGATAGTATAAAATCCCATACTTCGATAAACATCCAGGATTTCTTTTAAATATGGAGCAATGTACTCAGAAAAAAGTCCAGGACTGAAAAATGGATTGGTATTAAAACAATAATCGGAACACAATGTAAATCCATCTAACAGCCCCTGATATTTTGCCATTTTTTCTCCAAAGGTTTTAAAATGATCCACCTGTTTTTGAGCCAGTTTTTTCATTTCCTCTTCTTCCTCAAAAAGTCTTGCCGAAAAATCCATCATTTCGTCTCCATTTGGAATGGCAAAGGTGGGATCTCCATGAACCATGGTGTAATATCGATCTCCGGACTGCTCCCGAATTTCCTCCAGAATTCTTCTTGTACGGTCAAAATTTTTCATATTGCTGGTGTCCATCTGCACAAAAATAGCGCTGTGATCATATTTTTCTGCATAAGCAATATAGGTTTCTGCAATGTCCCTGATATGAAGGTCCTGTTCCCGCCGGCTCATCTGATCCCATTGGTGAAATACCCTGTGTTCCGGGTGTACTCGTCCAAGTGCCTCCATAGTGAGGTAAAAAACAAGTTCAAAATGCGGTACATGACCGGTGATGGGTTCCCGTTTTAAACATTTTATAAATTTTTCTCTCGGTGTCATAAGCAAATTCTCCTATTTTCTCATGAAATTCCAGGTTTTAAATACTTCATACACATTTTCCGGCTTTGCTCCTGGTCCAAATTCACATTGGCCAATACAGCCTCCATTAGCCCAAAGATGTTCGTAAACGTTTTTTACTGCCTGCTGAATATCCACAGAACTTCCGTTTGGAAGAAGATGCTGACGGTCGATTTCACCCCAAAACGTAATTTTTCCTCTGAATCGTTCCAGATTTTCCAATCCAATGCAAAAAATCTGCGTGTTAAAAGCATCCAGTCCCAGTTCAATCATTCTTGGATAAATATCCAGGGTATTTCCATCGGAATGCATAAATGTTTTTTTTCCATATTTTTTAGCAATAGAGATGAAATCCTGATACATAGGCCTGAAATATTGATCCCATGTTTTTGGATTGATCAGGAGACTTTTCTGACTACCCCAGTCGTCCATAAAATTCAAGGCATCCACCTCTGTTTTCGCCCATTTTTCCAGAAGATCACAGTAAAATGTGTGCATACGATCCA
This sequence comes from uncultured Blautia sp., assembly GCA_958367245.1. Classification (GTDB taxonomy): domain Bacteria; phylum Bacillota; class Clostridia; order Lachnospirales; family Lachnospiraceae; genus Blautia_A. The sequence continues at coordinate 107,757 of CATXEA010000005.1, read as the reverse complement.
TAAATTTTTTCATATTGGAAGGAATCTCCATCAAATCCATATAAAGTTCTTCTGTGCCCCGAATAAACTGAAGTTGTTCAAAGGGACGGGGGCAGCAGCCTGCAACCACGAACTGATCCGTTCCACGGCAAAAGGAATTGACTTCATCCACATCAAAGTCCAACCATTCCACTGGAATGTGAATCTTATCTATATCCTCCCAGTCTTCCCCCTTAACAAGAGTTTCCTTAACTTCTCCAATAATCCCTTCTTGAAGGTTCTGAAAATGGCATCCCCATTCATCCGTATAACTTCCCACCTTGTAAGGATCTCCTTTTGCTATGGTGGATGTTTTTAAAATGGCAGGGGCTGTCACAATATCATCCGGAAATTCCTTTTGGATGCGTTTTACCATCTCTCCATGATTTATTTCTGCCCATGGAAGAAGCCACATATGTCGTGGTGCACGTTCCCTTTTATTTTCAAATTCCAAGGTTTTGTATACCAATTCTCTTGATGTCATAATAAATCCTCCTGCTTATTTGTCTTATGGGAATCAGAAAGGTACAATAGCAAAGGAATCCACGAAGATTCCACTGTCAAAATTTTTCGATTTGCGAAGAACAAGTACATTGTTTTTTCCCGGCAATAGTTTTACAAAAGTTTTCAATATGCAAGCCTCCCTCATAGAAAAACTTCCAATATCTGAAAAGTACAATATACTTTGTACCTTTCCATTGACCACCAGTTCATACGACGAAGCGGTTGCCTCATCGCGACTGTACCGGATCTCCAGACCAAAGTTTCCTCCATTTCCTCCATCGATGTTGCAGACAGACACAGAATCTCCCGGTTTTTCCAGATATTTAACCACTCTTCCACTGTAAGCAAAATAATCGTTTTCCCGCTGGGGCAGTCCATCCCAGCAGCCGTTTCCAGTTGGAAAAAGCGCTCCATTTGCCGCAGGATAAACACGATAGTTACTTTTTTCCATCTCCAGTGTCAGATGGTCAATTCCAAGCTTTCCAAACTGGTAGCAGGGAGATTGAATCCGAATCTCATTGACACCTGGTTTTACAGTAACTGGAATCCGAAGCTGTGAAGGCTGTTTTCCTATGGAAGTTCTTCCGTTTTCCGGGAATTTTAAAGTTTTCTGATAGTGATCATTGATATACAGTTCTAATTTTCCCTCCATATTTTCACAATAATAAGGAATGACAAGTTGTCCACATCCTCCTGCTGCTCCATCCAAAAGCCCGCACATGGAAGCGCCTTTCAATTCTAGGTTTCCAAGGGACCGGCAGCAGCCTGCATTTTCATCATAGATTCTGGCAGCTCCCCGTCCAGCAAAAGAGTAAACCGGTTCTGCCGTACTTCTGTTCTTCTGGTTGTCAAAGGAAAACCAATCGAGAAGAACAGCTCCTTTGACACAGAAATAAAGGGATTTCATCCCTGCCGGACAGGTCAGAACCGTTTCATAATGGTTTTCGGATGAATCTTCTCCCTCAAGGATACAAACACCGAGAAGTGTTCCATTGGGAGCTCCTTCCCGTATCTCCACAGAAGCGTTTTCGCCCGGAAGCATCGACCATCCGTGAAACTGTATCCTGGTATTTTTTTCAATGTTTGTGATATTGGGGAAATGAAGATATTCTCCATCTTTCAGTTCTACAGCAAAACCGCCGTCAAAAAGTTCTGTTTTACATTCTCTGGAAGCAGAAAAGTACCATTCGGCTTCAATTTGTTTCCATACGGCATCATACTGTCCGCACCCGTATTCCATTATCTTCTGATCCACCACAATTTCTCCATTTTTCCGGTAATGACAAGGCGTCAAATAGGAAGCCCGTAGATATCGATTGGGGTTATCCATTCCCCCGGAAGCAAAATATGTCTGATTTAAATAAGTAAAAAAACTTCCGTGATCAATATTGCAATCCATATTTCCCAGATGATGATAGGGACCGTAGACACAGTCGGATACTGCGTAATAGGAGGAATGGGTAAGATAATATCGGTTTCCATATTTGTGGATAGAAGGTTTATCTTCCAAACATGGATTATCTGGATATTCTATTTTTCGGAAAGGTTCTGCCAGGCTTACCATATCGTCGTTTAACCGGGCGATCAAGTAGCAATCCCAGGGAGAAGGCAATCGGCACTCTCCCACAATCAGATAGGAATTCCCGTCCTCATCCTGAAAGACACAGGGATCCCACTTTGGGCAGTTTATCGGTTCTGTATGGTAATCCACCAACGGACCGCCTAGCGCATCGGAAAACGGACCGGCGGGGTGATCAGATACACCTACACCTACCCCCCAGTCTCCGGTAGAAAAATACCAGTAATATTTTCCATTTTTACAGGCAGCATCCACAGCCCAGCACTGATCGATATGACCACAGTAAAAATTCTCCGGATAAAGAACTGCTTCTTGTTTCCATTGGATTAAATCTTTGGAAGACCAGATCTGCCAGTCCTCCATGTGAAATCCTTCCTCGTATCCTGGGGAATCATGGGTGGCATATAAATAAACTGTATTTTCAAAAACATGGACATGAGGATCACAGATCCCCTGTCTGAACAAAATCGGATTCATACTTTTTTTCCTCCAAAGCTGTTTTATAAAGCATATCCAAACTGCTAATCTTCCAGTCTACAGTAGAACCATTCCCCATGGTAAGCATAAACCGCCCCTCTGGTTTTTGATACGTATCTTTTAAAAATCGGACTTCTTTTTCCACATCTTCTGTTGTTCCGAATGGAATGGTGTTTTGTACGTCAAAACCGGCCAAAATGCAGATTTGATTCCCATATTTTTCTGCAATTTCTTTTTCATCCATAGTATATTTCTGGATTGGATGAATCACATCCAGACCAATTTCAATAAAATCAGGAAGAAACAGTTCAATATTTCCACAGCTGTGAAGCCAAAAATGAGTTCCCAGAGAATGTGCTTTTTCAATAATTTCTTTATAATACGGCTTAAAAAACTCTCTAAAAATATCCAGCGAAAAAAAGGGGCCAGCCTGTGTCCCGATATCGTCAGAGACAAAGAAACCGTCCACGTCCAGTTCTTCTTTTGCCCGTTCCATGGCCCGCATATAAAAATCAGTCAGGTATCGGAACAGCTTGTGAATCTCTTCCGGATAAAGATAAAAATCCATTAAGGCGTTCTCCATTCCACGCAGGGACCACAAACGCTCAAACAAGCAATACCACCAACGTCCCAGAAGATACTGTCCTTCTTTATTTGGTTTTTCAGTAATCAGGGCCGGAGATTCTGCGCTTGGAAAGGTTCGATAAAATTCCTCTCCATCTTTCTCCCAGTCTTGGATGACCGATTGAGCATCTAATCCTTTTGTTTCATCCAACGTCATTTGATCTGTTGTCCAACAGAATGTGGAGTCCTCGGCCGGTGCTTCAAACATTCCAGGCATATGCAGAAACACTTCTTTAACATCACAGGGATACTGACTCAGCCATTGGGTTCTCTTTTCCGCCTTTCCATCAAACACGTTATCATAAATCCAGAGGTCCATCAGAAGGGGAACTCTTTTTGCAGCGCCCTTTCCTTCAATTACTTGAATAATATCTTCTCTTTTTAATCCTTTCATGATGTTTTATTTTTCCTCCTGATTCAAAATGGTAATTACCTGTTTTGGATGTTCCTGATTCCAATGTACCTGAAATGTTTTTTGATTTATCTCTACTTCATAGATGCCGTCAAAGCCATGAAAATAACAACCTCCGTCCCGTTGGCTTGTCAAAGATATTTCCGTTTTCCAGTCTTCGTGAATCAGTTTTCTCAATGTTTCATAGGCAGGTTTTGGCGATAAATCTGACCGAAGCAGGCCTCCTTCCACCTGGTTCCAGGTATAACTGTCGCAAAGATCCCAGTAGGTACATTCTTTTACCTTTGGATGGGCAAAAGCAAGTTTATACATACGAGAAAGAAAACTTGCCTGCGTTTCTTCTGTAATTGGCTGCGCTTCCCGAAAATCTTCAAAATTTGTGATTCCAAGCTGTCCAGCTGTAGTTGGGTCTATATCCCATGGCGAATACGCTCCCTTTCGCGGAGCAGATACCGCTCCAATTTCTGTAAAACGAATCCCTTTCTGGTATCTGGAAGCAAGATAAGAAAAGTGATTCCAAATACTTTTGTAAAACGGTAAAGCTTCTGCATCGTAAAGTTCGAAATAACCGCGAATACCAAGGTCATCCACCCGGCCGCCGAACATTTCTGCATTTTTTATACCTTTTTTATAAAAATCCGGATCAATGGTATTTCCTCCATTGTTGACAAAGCAGCCCTGAGGCATATATTCTGCTACCCATTTATAGACCGTTCCTTCATTGATATTTAATGTGCCTACATGAAGGAGTTCCTCATATGCTTCATTGACCGGATGCCAGCAGGAAATCCTAGTTCCATAACGTTTTCCAAGATTTCTGATGTGTTTCTCCAAACGGGATAATATTTCTTCTCCGGTACTTTCCGAAAGCCATTGGGGAGAAACGTCTTCCCTTGGATATAAAAGCGCATGCGCCGTTATTTTATGCCCTAGCTTTTCAGCTCTCTGCACCATTTGCTCCATTGGTCCAAAACCATTGATTTCCTGGTCAAATGTGTACTGTCCTTTTTCCGGTTCCAATACTCTCCAGCCCCACCATAAAGTAGTTGCGTTAAAGAGATCGCCAATTAATTTCCAGTAACGTTCCGCCTCGTTACTGTCCCCACAGGCAAGCGCATTTGTCATGCTGATATGCCCGTTTGGACAAACGCCAAACATAAAATCATGATTTTTATGCACTGCTTTGATTTTGACATTGGGACAAGGGATGCCTTTTGCATCTAATAGAAGAAGCTGAAAATCATGGGTTCTTGTTTTTTTTATCTCTTTATCCAAAAACTCATCCATCTGTTCTGGACTGTATAGGTTGTTCCATTCTGCCATTTTATTCCTTTCAAGACTGTTGGTCTGTCTATGATATTGATATTGTGTTTCTCCTTCTTTAAATCACCATTTTCCGGAATTGGTAATAAATGCCTCTGCTTTCCATTCTTTCTCAACAGATAGAGGAAGATTCCTTGAAGAGGAACCGACCCAGATACGATATACCCCCTCTTCCACCATCCAGCGATGCAGGGCGCTGTTATAATAAGTAAATGCACTTTTCGGAAGTTCCAGAGAAACACAAACGCTTTCGCCTGCCGGAACCATTACTTTTTTAAAAGCCCTCAATTCCCTCAGCGGATGGCTGGACCAGGAATTTTTGGGAAATTCTACGTACACCTGTGCAATTTCCTCCCCGTCAAAGTTACTTGTATTTTTGATGGTAAAGCAAAGGATTTCCCCCTCCAAGGTAAGATCACTGTATTGAAAATCCGAATAGGAAAGTCCAAAACCAAATTCATATTCCGGTTCCACATTGTTTGTGTCAAAATGCCGATAACCGACCATCATCCTTTCTTCATACACAACCTTATACCCGTCACCCGGATAATTTTTCAAACTTTTTACATCCTCCGAATGTTTCGGGAAGGTTTCCGGAAGTTTTCCAGAAGGATTATTTTTGCCGCACAAAGTTTCCGCAATGGCACGTCCCATGCCTTGACCGCCAAGCCAGCTGACAAGTATTCCTCGCACGCAATCTTTCCATTTCCACATGGAAACAGCATCTGCCACATTCAGAACAGCCACAAGATTTGGATTTACTCTGGCGCATGTCCGCATTGCATATTCAAGATGAGAACTAATTTCCATGGTGCTTCGATCCACTGCTTCGCTGTGGCAGGAAAAATCCTGATTAAGAAAGACAAGGACTATGTCTGCCTTTGAAGCTTTTTCCATTACTTCTTGTTCCATATGTCCGATTTCATTTCGATAAGTATCCAGCTTATTTGCTCCCATGAAATCAATCTGAACCTCATCACCTAACAAGTTTCTTAATTCCTCAAGAGGTATCGTAACCTTCGTGGGCATTACGACCCGAGAACTTCCATCCCCACCAATATAAGGCTGAACCGCGCCCTCTCCCAAAACAAGTAAGCGTCGTATGGTTTCTTTCTGCAAAGGGAGAATCTGTCCCTCATTTTTCAGAAGGACCATAGATTTGTTTGCCGCCTTAACCGCAAGCTGATGGTGCTCTTCAAAATCAGCTTCCGACGGCTTGTAAACACCTTTTGTCCTGTCGTAAAAGCGGAAAATGCGAAGCAGCGCTTCATCAATGATTTCCTCATCGATGATTTTTTCTTCATACGCTTTCTCCAGCTGAGAAAAGGCTTCTTTCTGATAAGGCATACACATCTCAACAGATGCCAGGAGGGAATACGCTCTGTTTTTCACAGCGCCCCAATCGGAGATCACCATACCGTCAAATCCCCATTCCTCCCGCAGCACTTCCTGAAGAAGCCATTGATGTTCCGAAGCAAAAACACCGTTTAAGCGAGTATAGGCGCACATAATAGACCATGGAGATGCCTCCTTCACAATTATTTCAAAGGGCTTGAGATAAATTTCCCGCAGCGTCCGTTCATCAATTTCACTAGAAAGACAATGTCGTTCTTTTTCCTGATTGTTTGCAGCAAAATGCTTTGGACATGCAGCCACTCCTTTCTTCTGAACACCACGCACATAAGCACTTCCCAATTTTCCTGTAAGATAAGGATCTTCTGAAAAATATTCAAAGTTTCTTCCACAGAAAGGATGACGTTTGATATTTACAGAGGGACCTAAGATGGCATTCACCCCATAAAAAGCGAATTCTTCTCCAAGAGCCTCTCCCACTTCTTCTACAAGATCTTTATCCCAGGAAGCACCAAGAGCACAGCCTGTTGGAAAGGCAGTAGAAGGAACTTCATTTTCTTTTCCTGCATTTGGAAAAGCTGACCGAAAATTTAGTTCCGTTTTGTCCCTGTTTTTATCATCTTTCATTTTCATACGGAGCCCGAAAGGCCCATCGTGATACCGCATCTGTTTTATAGGAAAACGTTCTAACTTATAGCTTGCATTTAATTCCGCGCCTGTCAGATAGCGAAATTTTTCTTCCAATGTCATTTCACTTATGATTGTCTGATAATTTATGAAATCTGGTTCATTATCATAGTCCCTGCTGTTCATCATTTTGGTTCCTCCCATGTGATCCTGCTACTTTTTCAAAAACATTTGTTCTCTGTATGCCTGAGGTGTTATGCCTATTTTCTTTTTAAAGAACGTATAAAAATAATTAGTACTGACAAATCCACAGCTTTCTGCAATCTCCTTTGCAGGACGGTCTGTGTTTTCCAGTTGTTCCAGTACCCATTTCATCCGTTCGTTGTTGATATAATCTGAGACGGAAAGTCCTGTTTCCTTTTTAAATAGGCGTCCCAGATAGTTAGATGACACATGAAACACATCTCCCAGCATATCTAAAGTAATATTAGGATCACGGAAATTTTCTTCGATATACTGTTTCACTTCATCCAGTCTTCCGGTCACTCCTTTTTTGGATATTTCCATGATTATGCACAAATCATACTCACATTTTTAAGATTTTTTACTATTTTTGTGTTCTCTGATATGCTTCCGCTTCCTCAATCATAGCAAAAATGTTTTCCGGGGGAATGATGTCTACCATAGTATTGCAAGTGGAGAGCAGAAATCCGCCGCCAGGGGAAGCAATGTCCATAGTACGGCGGACGTTCTCCCTTACTTCTTCCGTGCTTCCAAAACACATAATATAATCCAGATCAATATTTCCCCAAAGACAAAGTTTATCTCCATATGTTTCTTTGATCTGCCGGATATCCATTCCTGCGGAAGGCTGCAGAGACTGAATGCCGTCAAATCCACATTCTATCAGCTGTTCCATCACACTGTTCAGATTCCCGTCACTGTGGATAAAGACGGGAACATCTTTATAGGCTTTGATTTCTTTTACCATCTGTTTATAAAACGGATACACATTTTCTTCCATTACATATGGCGGAAGAAAAACGCCGCTGTTAAATGCCATATCATCTGCGATCAAAATCGCGTCTGCACCCTGGTCAAGAAACAGTTTTGCTTTCTTGATCTCAAAAGCAATGACTTTTTCAGAAATGACATGGGTTTCCTCTGGATAAGTGATACAGTTGACCATATAATCTTCCATAGGGAACATTTCATTGAGCATGGAAATCGGACCGCCAATCTGGGCGAACACAAAGAAATCCGTTTCTTCCGCAAAGCGTTTGATCAACTCCCCTTTTACTTTTGAGATATCCGGCTCTTCATAATCTTGGGCATCTTCAATATCAAGAGGTGGTTCTAAAAGGGCTTTGCTCTGCTCTCCCACAAGGAAGGTCTGTCCGTAGACGCTTTTGACAATTTTTTTTCCATCTTCGGTCTTTCCGATTTCCCATTCTGGCCAGTCTCCCACATTGATCACATCCATGTGAAGAAGCTCCCGTACAGCCTTATCCCTTTCAAAATGCTGATGATCCAGCGGATATTCCCTGCCCAGAAGCTTATTTGCAATCTGCGGCTGAATATAAAGTTCTCCTTTTGGCACTTTGTCTGTTTCCTGATGATGGATTGCAGCAAGTACCCTCTCTCTTTTTGTCATTTATGGCTTCCCCCTCTCAGTTTACACAAACAGACAACTTCTTCTCCTGCATGAATCTTAATTTCTGTCATATCCTGATAATAGTTATGTCCAAGCTTTGCCGCGCATTCTTTTTCTGCCAGAATCTGTACTCTGGCATCATAGGCGGTAGGATTGGAAACCTTCAGAAGAACACCGTTCTCTCTCACATCCAAAAGCTCTGCTTTTACATGGTCTGCGCACCAGAGAACGCCTGTCCCAGTATTGACATAAATTCCCGGGATTTCTGTATAGGTCAGAAGCATAGTCACTTCCGGCCAGTTGGAACCGTAGAGAAACTCTCCTATGGTTTCCTTCCCTTCCCAATCGCTTGTCTGTACCCGTTCATTGAAATATCCAGAGGGCAGATTTTTCCCTGCAAGGGTATAAATCGGTCTATCCGGCAAGGATACAAACTGGGAAAGCGCATGACTGATGCGGCTCATCCAGACAAGATATTTCTCATCTCCTGTAAAACGGTACAGTTTCAGCATGGAGTTTCCGGAATGCGTACAGATTCCAGGCGCTGAATGTTTATTCTGGGCATTGGCAAATACCGTTCCTCTTGTGTGAGCATGAAGTTTAGCGGCTGTGCTCGTCTCGGGCATATGGAAGTCGTAGCTCATTACCCAGGTAACAGCAATCTCAAAGACATCTTTTGCTGCAGCAAGCCACTTTTCTTTCTTTGTTGTCTCATAAAGCTGTACGCAGGATTCCAGAAAAGCAAAGGCAGATTCACTGTCTGGTGCCTGGCAGATTTCCCCCGGTCCTCCGTTTAAGATGCCTGTTTCCAGACACTCCCTGAGATAGATTTCGCCAAGGGCCTCTGCGGTTTCCAGATATTCCTGTTTTCCAAAATATTCATATCCAAGGGCAAGGGCTGCCGGAACCACTGCACCGCAGGCAGTTCCGCCTTCCAGAAGTTCCTCTCTGTCCATATCAATGAACTGGCCCAGTTCCTCGTTCTTCTTAAAGAACCGAACAAAAGCCTCCGTCTGTTTTTTAAGGCTTTCTTCCAGAATCTCTTTTACTTCTGCTTCTTCAGGGATAGACGGGGATAATTCCATTGCCTGTTTTAATAGAAAATACAGCATATCTCCGTTTTTACGCACAAGGGCAATGGTGCAGCCATCATCCTGGAAATTATCACCGTAATATTTCCCCTTTGCATACATAGGCACATACCAGCCGTTTTTCTTCTGAAGTTTCTCTGCAATAAAACGCAGAGTGGAAAGAGACTGCTCTCTTGCTGTCCCCTGATCTTCTCTTAAGAAGGAACAGGTATTCATGCCTCCGCCGACCCAGCCTGCCTGCCAGTAGGAAGGAGGCGCTTCATTTTCCGTTCCCACTCGATAATAGCCTTCGTCAGTAAAGTTATATTTGAGATACTTTTCCTTGACAGCGTCATAGGCAGTAGAAAAAGGGATACTATAAAACTCACATCCTTTTTCCATTTCCTCCCGTAAAGAATTACATTCTTTTATATAGGAAGGAATTCGATCTGCCAAAATACAGTATTTTTTAATTTCCAGACGAACACGTTCCCCAGCTTTCAGGATCATCCCCTCATCGTCGGAAGGGAATTCGCTGGTTGGAAAAAAACCGGAGCCATCCAAAAGTTCCCCAAAGAAATATTTTTTTTCTTCCCGCACTGCTGGAACAGAAATCGTAAACAAAGCAGAGTCCTTTTTTTCCTCCACAGAAAAGCCCGTGTAATGTCCATTGATTTCATGGGCTGCAAGAAGAAATTCCCCTTCCTTCTTTTCTTTGTCAAAGTACCCCATTGCCGGAGTGGCCATATCCCCGGAGCGGAAATGGATTGAGGAATCGTGTTCCTTTTCAAGATGTGGAATATCTGTGATCACCATATCCCATTTTTCATCTGTTTTGCCAATATGATAAGGAGGATATGGGATTTTTTTGCTTTCCATACGGTTTCCATCGTACACAGCTCCTGGAAAAAAGACGTATTCTGTTTTTTTCCAGTTTTTCTTTTCATATTCCAGAGAAAGGGAAATCGGTTCCGGAAAAGGATTTAACATTTCGGCTTCCAAAACGATAGTATCTCTGTCCTGTTTATAATAAATTCTGACTGGAAATTCTGACAGATTCTTAATCTGCTCTGCTTTTTCGTCTGGAATCCAGCGTTCCTCTTTGACAGGAACACTGGCCTTATATTGTTTTAAAATAATCTGTTTGTCCATGGAATTCTCCTATCTGTAAGTTTCCTTTTATTTATGACCTGTACAGCCTATAACTTTCCCTTTTTTACAAAAGAGAGTGCCAAAGCACTCTCTTTTCGGAGGTTCATGTATAGGTCTGCATTTGATACTGTAATTATTTTCCGGCTTTCCAGTTGTCTAACTGCGCCTGTTTTTCTGCAATAATATCGTTCACTCCAGCACCTTCCAGTCTTTCCAAAAACTGAGGAACTGATTTTTCCGGATCAATAGATCCGCTGCTTAATGCCGGAACCATCTCATTAATAATGGATGCGCAATTTGCAATCTGCGTTTTTACAGGAGACTGGTCAAAAACAAATCCTGTCAGCGGAGAAACTTCTGCTGTTTTGTCTGCCTCAAAAACAATAGTCTGAGATTCCTTCTGTTTGTCTCCTGCTTCATTTTTGCTGTACAAAGCACGTGAGAAATCCGGGCTGTAGGACTGACCAATCTGCCATTCGTTGTAGTTGAAATTGTATTTTCCATCTACCAAACTGTAGTTTCCTTCTTCATCGTATACATAGTCTACTCCTTCTTCTCCCTGAGTGAGCAGCATGTACAGCTCATCGTCTGTGTTAAGCAGTTCAATCAGTTCCACTGCTTTTTCAATATTTGGTGACTGAGAGCTGACTGCAATGGCCGCATTAGGACCTGCACCTGCTTTCAGAACAGTTCTTGTGTTGGAAACGCTGACTGCCGGCGCAATATCTGGTGTTGTCATGCTCATCTTTTCAGCATCTGGATTTCCTGGAAAATCCACAGAATCCGGCCATCCGGTTGTCTGCTCTGCGATAAATTTTGCAGCTTTTCTGTCTGGAGAAGTATCTTTTACCGTTGCGCCATCTTTTCTTACATAACCTTTTTCGTACCAATCGCGCATAATCTTACAGTATTCCATAAATTCTTCTGTTTCAAACTGGTTGATGACGGTATCCGGGTCTTCATAACGAATCCATCCTGGTGTTTTGATATCTCCCACTTCTTCCATATCCCAGTGGAGTGGGGAATCTGCAAAGAAACTCATTGTTGAAGATGTTTCCCATCCAATCATATCCGGATGTTTTTCCAAAGCCTTTCCAATGAAATCTCCGGTTGCATCCAGAATTTCAAGGGTGGGTTTTCCTTTTAAAGATTCCCAGTCAAAACCTACCTCGTCGGCAATGTCTTTACGGAATTTAAAACCGCTTCTGGAAGCAGATCCCCACTGTTGATAATTTACAGAAGCATAAATTTTATCATCGACTTTAACGCCATCCCACAATCCTTCTGGAATTCTGGCATAAGTTTCTGGAGCCAGTTCTGGAAGAAGCTCGGTTAAATCTGCATAAGCGCCTTTTTTTGCATTTTCATAGAAATTGATGCCGCCCCAGTGAGCGGTAAAGCAAAGATCCCAAGGATCACCGGAATTGATCATCAGATTCATTTTTTCTGCATAGCTAGACCCATCAACCATAATTAGATTCAGATGTGCGCCAATTTTTTCCTCAATAATTTTGTTTGCTTTCTCCATGATACGTTCCTGATCATTTACAGGACTGTTCATCATATAAAAGGAAAGCTCCACCGGTTTCTCACCTGCCTGAACCTCCATACAGGTTCCACTTATCATGCTTCCCGTCAGCACGCCGGCAAGCAATAAAGCCATCATTCGTTTTTTCTTCATTTCAAAATCCTCCTTTAAGTTTTGGTTTTGTATTCTTTAACCGCCTTTCATCGACGGATAAATGCACGATCCTCACTCTTTCACTGCACCGATGGTAAGACCCTTTGCAAAGTATTTCTGCAGGAATGGGTACAGGAAAATGATAGGTCCAATGGCAAGTACACAGGTTGCCATCCGCGCGCCTTCATTAGGCAGAGATAAAATTGCCTGTTCCATGGAATGGGAAGCACCTGCATTTGCCTGCAGATAACCGATGTTGTTCATCAGTGACTGAAGCAGATACTGCAGTGTGTGAAGCTTCGGTGTCTCAATATAAAGAGAACAGGTCATCCAGTCATTCCAGTAAGCAATAGCTACAAAAAGGCCAATGCTTGCCAGAGATGGGGTAGACAAAGGCAATACAATGGAGAAGAATGTCCGAAACTCTCCGGAACCATCGATTCTTGCAGACTCAATGAGAGACTGGGGAATCGTCCGGAAAAAATTCTTCATAATCAGCACATTGACTGCCGACACAAGCTGCACAAGAATCAATACCCAAATAGTATTTTTTAAATGAAGGTATCTTGTCATAAGCATATAATAAGGAACCAGACCTCCATTAAACAATACTGGAATGTAAACCAGCAGGGAAATTTTGTTTCTTGCAGTAACTTCCTCTCTTGTCAGGGCATAGGCCAACATGGACATAAACAAAAGATGACATGCAGTTCCTACAACCGTGACAAAAATTGTAATTGCGTATGCCCGTAATACAGAGGCAGCGCCGGTAAATACATATTTGTATGCTTCCAGGCTAAATTTTCTTGGAATAAAGTGGTATCCTTCACTCATCAGCGTGGCTTCATCTGTGAAAGATATTCCCACGACAAGAATCAAAGGAAGAATACAGCACAGCGCCAATGCAATAAATACAAGATGTAGTAGTGTTTTTGATAAAATATGGGCTTTCTTTTTTTTCATTGCTTCCTCCTAGAATAATGCGCTGTCCGGATCAACTTTTTTGATAATCGTGTTGGATATCAGAACAAGAACAAATCCCACAATGGACTGATATAATCCAACAGCCGCCGACATACCGTAATCGCCAATGGTACTTAATGAACGGTAAACATAGGTATCAATCACATCCGTCGCCGCATATAATGCGCCTGCATCATTTGGCAGAGTGTAAAAACCATTCCAATCTCCCAGACCGCCGTTAAACAGTTTTCCAACCCAGAGCAGAGACAGAACAATGACTGTCGGTCGAATCAACGGAAGGGTAATATATCGAATCTGCTGCCATTTAGTGGCTCCGTCAAGCTGCGCCGCCTCATAATAATCTGTATTTATTCCAGCGATAGCCGCTACATATAGGACAGAATAATATCCAATGTTTTTCCATACATAGGCAAGAGGCATGATGATTCGCCAATATCCCGGTTCACTGTACCAGTAAATTTCCTCTCCCAGCATGTTATTTACAATTCCTCTGTCCACGCTTAAAAAGCTGAACAAAATATACTGGATTACAACCCATGATAAAAAAGTCGGGATCAGTATTGCACCTTTGTATATACCGGAAAGGTATCTGTTCTTCACTTCATTTAAAAGAATCGCAATGGCGATTGCCCCTACCGTTACAAGCACGGCTTCCAAAAGATTATAAAACAAAGTATTAAAGGTTACTGTCTTTGCAGAATCCGATTTAAAAAAGAATTCAAAATTTTTATACCAGGGACTCATCCACTCGCTTCCCAGAATTCCCTGAATGGGATTGTAGTCCTTAAATGCAACAATCAATCCCGGAAGAGGAAGATAGCAAAGAAGTCCTAAAAGAAATAATCCCGGAGCCATCATCAGATAAAAGGGAATCTGTTTTTTATATTTTTTCTTTCTTTTACTCATTTTTCTCTCCTGTCTTATACCAGTCGGAAGGTACTCTGTTCTGCTGATTCTTTTGCTGCCATACATACAGAAGCGCTTTCGATACCAGCTGCAAGAGGAGAAACAGACTGTTCTTCCTTTCCGCGAATCAGATCTGTAAAATTTTTCACAAGCTGGAAATCCCCGCCTCCGTGTCCATTAGAAGAACCGTTCATTTTTATAGTTGTCACCTTATCACTCATATGATCGTATACCTTAATCTCATCTTTTACGAAATCATATTCCAAAGTTCCTTTATAACCGTACAACCTGGCTCCTCGTCTGGCTGCGCCTTTTCTTGCAAAAAAGTTCTGGGAATACACAGCATGCATGCCAGATTCATAACGGATGATCATGCTTCCGCTGTCTTCATTGCCTGTATCCTTTGCGTAGCAGCAATAATCGCTTCTCGGCGTATCATTTCTTGTGTTTATGATATGGTAGGTACTTTCCATGCATTCTTCTGTACGATCGCACTGACTGCATCGAAGCTTTTCTGGCATATCGCCTTTAAAAATCTGTTTTGATTTCATAGCGCAGACTTCCACTGGCTTCTCTCCGGTGAGATAATTCAGGATATCTACATCATGTGTGGCTTTCTGCAAAAACAAGCCGTGAGCAATGGATTCATTTCTGTACCAGTCGTGAAAATACACATATCCATAGCTGACGTCATTAAACGCCTGGATGTGATCGATCTTTCCGATTACACCGCTGTCTACAATGCGTTTTGCTTCCTGGATCAGCCTGGTCACACGCAATGGGAAAGACACAACAACCGGCGCGTGTGGATTGGCATCACACATTTTCAGGATTTCTAATTCATCTCTATTGACAGCAACTGGTTTTTCTAAAAACAGGGGAAGATTTTTTTCCATTACCATTTTGGCAAAATATGTATGGGTATTGCAGTTAGTTCCAACTAATACGCCATCCAGTTCTTCCCTGTCCAACATTTCTTCAGCCTTTTCATAAAAACAAATTTCATCTGGGTTCATGGAAGATTTTCTCCAAAGACCGTCTATTTTATCAATCTCCATTTCATGCTGTACTTCCTTGGAACCATTCTTCAGCATTAATTCTCGAACCCGAACCGGATTTTTGTCTGCTACTGCTGTTACCTTTACTTTAAAAGGAAGGACGGCAAATTCATCCATCAGCATATCGATACGAACACCGTACCCAATTACACCGATACGAAGCGCTTGTTCGTTTTTCTTCATTCTATTTATTCCTCCTTTTGTCTTCGAAGCCTTTCTTTGCTCCTGCTGTTGCACCTATTATTACCTGTTTTCTTTTTCTTTTTCAACAAAGACATTTTTTACTCCCTTTGTTTTCACAGGAAAAACATCTATGAAAAGTGAAGATAACTCTCAAAAATGCGAAAACAAGTGTATTTATTGACATAGAGGATATCTTCACGTATAATAAAGATATATTTTTGTACAATTTGACTATAGGAGAGTTTGATGTATGCATTCTGAAACACCTACCCCCCACAAACTGCATTTTGATAAATTTCATAAAATCACCCCCCCTGAAAAGAACAGCAAAAGCTTTTACACATCGCTTCTGTTGTCTTTTTTCACAGCTGCAGTAATCTCCACTCTGCTCCTTGCAATTTTTCTTACAGGAAATTATCTGGACTCTGCCGTGAAATCAGCGCGCAGCTACAACCAGCAGCTGTTGTCCCAGACCAATTATACCATTGATCTGATGAACGAAAATGTAGATCAGATTGCAGTATCTCTTTTGGGAAGCAACGGTGTCTCTGCTTATCTGTCTCATACAGACGAAAATTCTACCGCGCCTGTTCTTGCAAGCCATGAGATCGACCGCCAGCTAATGGTGCTTCCTTATATCGAAAGTATCTATCTGTATAATGGAAACAGGGATCTTTTATATTCCTCAAAGACAGGATATCAGCTTCCGTTGAAAGAATTTGAGGATTCAGAGACGGTAGCCCGCCTAAAAAATCCTTCTCTTTACGGTGAAAAATACGGCCAGCCCATTCCTGCTCAAAAGGATAAGGAAAGCGGAGCCTATCGTCTATTCAGCTACTACTTTCCAGAAAAATTCAGTTTGAACGAAACTACCTCCAGCACCATTATAATTAACGTATATGCCTCTACTCTGACCAACTCTATCCGTACCATGGATAAACGTCCTTCCAGGGCTTCCACAAGTTTCTTTCTTCTGGATGAAAACGGCAATTATCTTACCAGTGTGCTTGACGAATCTTTTGCCGCAAAGGATGTCCGCAGCCTGATAAAATCCGGACCGCCCTATAATGAAATTTCGGAATTCAATACTTTCCCTGTGATTGATGGAATCCGATATTTTCAGACGTACACCAATGATAACGAAAATGGCTGGTATCTGGTAAACTTTATTCCAGCCACTCTCGTATTTCAAAATATGCTTTCCTCTGCGTTTTGGGGATGTCTGATTCTTGTGGCAGCCCTTCTGTTCGCTTTTTTTGTGTGCCGTTATTTCGCAAAACGACTGAACACACCAATGAAAGCGATTACGAATCAGCTAAACAGCAAAGGAGTGACACCCGAAACCTTTTCTTCTGCGCCAAAGGAATTCCAAGCCATTGTTTCCTCACTTGCTTCTCTACAGGAAAACAACCAGGCTCTCCGCACTTTGCAGAACAAAAGTCGCCATTCTATGACCCAATCATTCTTATATGATCTTGTAACAAACCGCCATATGGACGCACCGCAGATGCTGCATAAAAAACTGGAAGATTTGCAGCTTACCCATTTGAAAGAACGAAAGCTATGTATGGCAGTACTGAAAATTGACCGGTATCAGGAATTTTTACAGGAAAGGAACCCTGAAGAACTCTGGGCTGTACGTTTTGCAGTGGTAAATATTACAGAAGAGCTTGCAGGCTCCGTTACAGGAAGCAACGCCTTTAGCTGTGACAACGATAAATTTGTATTACTGATGAATCTTGAATCCGCCAAAAACGTAAGAACCTTTGAGGAGGAATTAAACGCTCTGTTTCATTCTATCCAGGAAAATATATCCAGGTATCTGCATTTTACAGTGACCATCACGTACAGTACATTGTTTCAGGGTCTTTTGAATCTACCTGCCGTATATAAAAATCTGGAAAACGCTCTAACGTTAAAGATGCGCCTTGGTCATGAAGTGATCATCAGCCCCTATCTCACAGAAGAAACCGTGGAAGCACCGTTCCAGTTTTCCGGAAAAATCCTGTTTCCTCTTATTGACCGTTTGGGAGAAGGAAATTTTCAGGATAGCTTTTCTCTTTATGAAAAGGCGTCGGAAAATCTCTTCCTCTGTGATTACGATGAAATCCAGTCTGCGCTCATTTATCTAATTTACAGTATTTATGAACGGCTGATAGAGAAATATCCTATGTTAAAAGGTACTCTGACATCCGCTCAGAAGAAATTACTGATCGATTTAGAAGGTGCTGAAACGAGTAATGAAATCCAGGAATCTATCAGACAATTTTTTGAAACCATATGCAAAGCGATCAAAAATTTGAAAAAAGATCCTGAAAACCAGAACGCAGTCGTAACCGCTCAGAAAATAGCCCGTATCATAGAAGAAGAATATACCAATCCGGCCCTCTGTCTCTGTTCTGTTGCAGATAAAATCGGACTTTCTGCCAACTATACAGGACAGGTTTTCAAGCAGTATATGCAAAAATCCGTGGCTCAGTATATTCTGGATCTTCGTATGGAGCGACTGGCATATTATCTTCAAAATACAAATCTCTCTCTGTCCGAGATTCTGAATCGCATCGGTATGGAGAAAAATAATTATTTCTATACAAGATTCAAAAAATATTTCGGTATGTCCCTTGGTGAGTACCGTCAGCAGTTTCAAAAAACCTCAGATGAATAAAGAAAAACATCAAATATTTTCAAAAAAAGAATCCTGCGCAGACAGGATTCTTTTTTGCAATCACTTTCCTAATTGAATTGTTATTTCATAAGAAAATTCAATTTCATCCAGACGATATTTGGGCTCTGGCGCATATCCGCAGCTTCCGGAACCGATGCCGCTCATTTTATAATCGATACAAAATACTGTATAAGGAGATTCTTCAAGTTCAAAATTATGGCGTTTCTCACGCAACTCTTCCTGCGTATAATGAGATACCTGGAAAGAAAACGGCTGCTGCGCTGTTACTTCCACAAAACGTTTTCTGTTATCTGAAATGCATACCCTATAAGAACCAAAATGACTGCCGTTCTCCTGAGGTCGAATATAATCCTCATGCATATTCGAAACTTTATTTCTAAAATGCCCGAACCATGATGCCTGATGCTTATCAAGGTAAGCGTCTCCCGGACCATATCCTACATAATCCACAAGTTCAAACTCACGGCCAAGAAACAGACGTATCCCGAATCTTGGGAGCCATGGATAAAGAACATTTCTGGTTCCAGCAGCTTTCACTGTAAGTAAGCCGTTTTTTCTAATTTCCCATACATTGTCAAGTTCCACACATGGCTGACGGTGAAGCGGTGTAAAGGAAATGTGGCTGTGGATAAAAAGCGCTTGTTCCGTTTCTTTTATATCACACCCTTTTACACGACTTTTGATATGATCGTATCCGGCTTTTTTCCAAACTTCCAACATACAGATATCATTATCTGTTTCAGCTCTTGTCAGATTGTATTCCATCGGCTTTTCCAGATATTCCTTTCCATGACGGAACAAAGAAATAAATACACCATAGAAAGTATCAAAAGTATAGCGGAAATCCGTTCCCTGCACAACTACGTATCGTTCGTCTTTTGTCCAGGTAATATCTTCCATTTCTGATTCTGTAATTTCAAATGCCGGTGGTTCCTGACGAAGACAAATCTGGTCAAATCCCATCTCTTCTCCTTTTTCCAGATAAGGAATCATACCTTTGGAAACATAGATCAGTCTCAGATATACCATTCCCGGTTTTTCTGGTAAATAAAAAGGAACTTCATATTCTTTTTCTGCTCTTGCCGGATGGTCTTTTACGTTAACTGTTCCCTGTTCCAAAATTTCACCATTCAACGTCAGTTCCCAGTGAACATCCAGCGCTTTTTCCAACGGAAGAACATCCAGCCAGTTTTTCAAGCAAATCTTTTTCTGTTCGATATCTGAAATATGGGCACGAACAGGACGAATCACATTTTTATACTCCAATAGACTGGGCGAAATATGGCGATCTGGATAAACAAGTCCGTCTACACAGAAATTTCCATCATGTTCCTCCTCGCAAAAATCTCCTCCGTAAAGAAAACGTGGGCAGCCGTCCATTGTTTTTCCATCATATACAGCATGATCACACCACTCCCATACACAACCGCCTAATGCATTGTCATGTTTTAGAAAAATTTGCATATATTGTTCCAGATCTCCGGGACCATTTCCCATAGCATGACTGAATTCGCAGAGCATATAAGGGCGTCGGTCGCCTTTTTTCAAATATTCCAGAATTCCGTCAAAGTCCTGATACATACGGCTGTATACATCCAACATGGAGGTATCATATGGAAAATCTTCACACTGGTATATGCTTTCATAATTGACAAGGCGATCCGGGTCATATTTTTTGATCCATCTTCCTGCCGCTTCCATATACGTACTTGTCCCTGATTCATTTCCAAGGGACCACATAATGATGCAGGGACGATTCTTATTTACCAGTACATTCCGTTTGTTTCTGTCAAGAATAGCTTCTGCAAAAATCGGATTCTCAACCGTCACTGCCATACGTTTCATATAGTCCAGGTTTTCATCCTCCCACATCAGATTTACACCCCCATGAGCTTCCAGATCGCTTTCTCCTATTACATAGAAACCATATCTGTCACAGAGCTGATAAAACCAGAAAGCGTTTGGATAATGACTGGTACGGATGGTGTTGATGTTATGTTTTTTCATAAGGAGGAGATCCTTCTCCACATCCTTAACAGAAACCGTATAGCCGGTTTTCGGATGACTGTCATGACGGTTGACACCTTTTATTTTTACAGGAACCTTATTGATATAGACCACAGAATCATGGATTTCAATTCTGCGGAATCCTGTTTCTTCCTGAATCAGCTCTTCTCCTGCCATAATCTCCAGATCATAAAGCGAAGGAGATTCCGGACTCCATAGATCCGGTTTTTTTATACGCAGGGTCAGTTCCTGATCTGTCGTACTTTCTCCAGCAATGAGGTGTTTCTGTTTGTCGTATAACTTCACTGTGACAGGCTGCGCTTCTCCGATAAAATCCCAGGAAATTCGAATGCCGCCTTCCATCAGCGTCTCATCAAGACTGCTTTGAATGCGAAGATCTCGCACATGATTTTGGGGACGTACAAGAAGAGATACGTCACGGAAGATTCCGGACATGCGAAACTTATCCTGATCTTCCAGATAAGTACCATCACACCATTTCAGCACAAGTACTGCCAGAAGATTTTCCCCCTCTTTTATAAAGGAAGTAATATTAAACTCACTAATCGAATGGGATACCTGGCTATATCCAACAAAATTTCCATTTACCCAAACGTAGAAGCAGGAATCCACTCCTTCAAAATTCAGATACACCGTTTCCAACAAAGCAAGGCGGTCCAGACTAAAGTGTTTTCTGTAAGCGCCACAGGGATTCTCCACAGGAACATAAGGCGGATCATATGGAATTGGATAATTCATGTTGATATACTGGTGGGAATCCGCACCGTAAAACTGCCAGCACCCTGGAACCTCCACCATTTTAAATCCATCCCCTCCTTCTTCTTCAATAAATGTCTCCGGTACTTCATAAGGAGAAGAAAAAAAGGCAAACTCCCAGTTCCCGTTTAGCAGAAGCTGTTCTTGCGTCCTATCTAATCTCATTGGAAGATAATAAGCCCGCGGTTCCTCTGTTCCAAGATGGAGCACTGAAGGATCTTCATAATAATTTTTTAATTTCATTTTTCACGTAACAAATCCTTTCTCTGTCTTAATTTTATTACTTAAAATCGCCTCTGTATTCTCTTACGATTTCAATCATGTTCAAATATCCTTCTGCCGGCACATACGCAGGAATTGAATTTCCTGTCCCAAAAGCAAGGCCACCGCAGCCTTTTGACTGTCTGATGATATCTACAATATATTCCCTCAATTCCTGCTTGGAACAATGGCAGACCATGTCTACATCGGCTCCGCCGAAGTTTCCAATTTGATTTCCATATCGTTCTACCCAGTAGGAAAAGGGTGCAATCTGATCTTCATTGGAATGCTTAGCATCAATACCGATTTTATAGATTAAATCTTCCATTACGTCAAAAATCTTACCACAGGAATGAAGAAGAAATGGTTTCCCGTAACTGTGCACAAGATCTACAATGGGCTTATACTGTGGCAGAATCCGTGTTCTGATGTCTGAAGGAGAAAGCATAGTACTAGTCTTATAGCCCAGATCATCACCAAAACGAAGAACACAGTAAATGTCTCCAAACTCTTTCATAAAACGATTCCAAATCTTCAAATTCATCTCTCCTACTTTTTTGAAAAGATTTTGATACAATTCCTCATCATCTGCTGCGATATAACACAGACCCTGAAATCCGGTCAAATCCTGTACGCACTCAAAAATACCATTTCCCACGCCGCCAATGGCTTTCATCCCCTGCGGCATTTCTTCCCGCAGGGCGCGGAAATATTTTGCATACTCTTTAAAATAATATTCTGGAATTTCTTCCCATGGATAGTGGTTAAAGTCATCTTCATCCTGGATCACCGGAATCACACGGCTGTCTCCAAGAGCGCCTCCTCCTGGCAGAATCTGCCCGATGCAGCCCTCAAACGTGACAACATCATATCCATGCTTTTTGAAAAAATCACAATATAAGCGGAAAAATTGCCGGATTTCTCGTTCATCCCCACAGTAAAGCGACGCAAGATCGATTCCTTCAATCTCTCCAATTTTCCCAAAATCTACATTATGTTCATAAAGAGGGAGCCTTTTTACTTCTTTGTTTCTGGCGCTGTCTACAATATTCTTATAATTCGGTTCAAATATCATCTCATGCCTCCGTTTTTTAATTAACTGTTAGATTGACTTTTGATAATCTGTATTATACAATTATTAAAAAAATATTGCTATCAGTTATGTATGCCGTACAATTTTAAACATTAAAACAAAAATCATTCTGAAGAAAGGCACAAAATGTATACAGCAGAAAAATGGAAAGATTCTCACACTGTGACAAAGGACAGAACCATTTATACGCAGGAACAGCACCATGTTCCAGGCGTTCATACCCTCGCTCACTGCAATACAAAAGCTTCTCTGCCATCCCTAACCTGGCATTATCATGAAAACTCTTTTGAGTTTACTGTTTCTACAAAAGGTACATTTTCGTTCAGCACCAATACCTCCTCCTATCGTTTTTCTGGAGGAGATGTGTTTATCAGTTTTCCAAATGAAATTCATGGAACAAACGATGTCCCCATTTCCCTGGGAGAGCTTTACTGGTTCCAACTTGATATCAGCGATCCAAAAAACTTTTTATTTCTGAATGAGCATACTGCCAAAAAAATAATCAAAAAGCTAACTACTCTGCCCCATCATGTAGTTCAAGCAGATGCGAAAAAAATTCAGCCATTGATCCGTCAGGCATTTGAACAGGCTCAAAAAGCTGCAGATCCAGAGCTGATTGCCTCCTATCTGCAGCTTTTTCTTCATCTGGTACTATTATCTGCGGAAAATGAAAAAATCCCTCTCACCGCCGATATTGGGCGCACCCTAAATTATATTTTGGAACATATCACAGAGGAACATTCTCTGGAGGGGTTAGCAGCACTTGCAAATCTTTCCTGCTCTCAATATAAGCAGAAGTTTAAAAAGCAACTCGGCATTTCCCCCAGACGTTTTATCAACCAACAAAAAATAGAATATGCAAAGGAACTTCTTCTCGATGGAATGCCTGTCACAGAGCTTGCCATGCTCCTGGGCTTTACCACAAGCGGTTATTTTTCTACTGTGTTTAAAAAATACACCCTTTATACACCGTCACAGTGGATTAAAAAATATTCAAAATGTAAAGATTGACACTGGAAACTTCAATTATAAGTTTACAATATTTTTTATTTGCAGTGTGCAAGGATAAATGCCCCCATTTCATCAATACAGTCTTCACATTGCGGATATACCCCTGTATTGTCAAAAAAGGCATGACCAAATCCTTTATAAAGAACCATCTTTACCTCTACACCTGCTCTATGTAGCTTCACTCCATAGCCAAGAGTTTCTATTTTTAAGAAATCATGTTCTCCTACTGCCAGAAATGTTGGCGGGTTATCTTTTGCATCTCTTGTATATGGATTCAGATAATCATTTTTCACATCAGAAGTCCCAAGGATTGGTTTCAGCCCCCCTGTCATCCCTTTGAACATTCCAATCATTTTCGTAAGCCCGCGTTTTTGACCCGGTGCCATTTCAAACTGTTCCATTCCTGGCTTAAAGTATTCATCTTCCACCCCCGCCATATTCAGTGTAGGATAAAGAAGGAGCTGCCCTTTTACAAGAAAATATCTTTTTTCTCTGTCGCAGGTTGTGCAATATTGTGCAAGATTACCCCCGGCACTATCACCAGCTACAAAAACCTGGTTTTTATCTCCGCCGAAAGAAGCAGCATTTTGATAAATCCATTCTAATACTGAAAAACAATCCGTATGCCCTGTTGGATAAGGATTTTCCGGTGCAAGACGATATGCTGGTGAAACTACACAAATCCCGGTTTTCTCTACCAGCATTTTCACAGATTCTTCCACCACATCAGGAGTCCCTCCAAAGAAACCGCCCCCATGAATGTAGTAAAGAATTGGTTTATTTTTTTCCTCTTTCTTTTTTTTGTAAATTCGTACAGGAATCTGATAGCCATCCATAGCTGTGACTTCTTGATGCTCAATATAAATGTCAGTTTCTACACAAGGAATACTTTTCTTGGAATTAAACATCTTCCTAAATTTTTCAATATTCTTTTCTGATATATCCATTTTCATAAATTTTGATGGAATCCAAGCCATAACCTTAAGTTGCTTTTTCATGTCATGATACAAGCGTGGATCCATTGCACCTTTTTCATTGCAATCAGGAAGATTCTTGACCAGAAGGGGAACCCCACGGTATTCTGACATCACTTCTTTTTCTTTTAGCTTTTTCACTAATTGCATATCATACTTTTTATTCATTGTTCAGCCCCTTGTATCTGTCTTACATATTTTTTGTTTCTGTCATCTAGGATTACCGTTGTATAATTCAGTCCATATCCGAAATCATATCTGTGGCCTTCACTATCCACATAACATTCCATATCAAATGCCACGTCTTCTTTCTGTTCTTCCACAGTTCTCATATTTTGAGGTATCTGTACTGGAAGCAAGCCCTGTGGTTCAAATCTGCCTGACAGCACATCAAAAACTGCTTCCGGAAAAACTCCGTATTCTACCAGGATAGCATCTGCATAAGGTTCAAATTCTGACATAACCATTGGATTTTTTAAAGTTACAACAGCAATCACCGGCTTATCCCCCATTGCTTCTCGCATCCGTATTACATTATCAAGGTCTGATTCATTTGCAGATGTATTCCATTTATCTTTATAACCCCTGTTTTTTGATACTTCCAGAGGATCACCGCCTGCTATGCTTTCTTCTCTTGCAAATTCCGCATGATACGGCCGATACTGCAATGAAATTGGGACATATCCGTTTCCTCCTTCTTTTCTGTCTTTCGGGGAATATCCTATGGAGATAGGTGATTCCATAAAGCAAATTGCCACATCTGCCTGCTCCGGATTATCTACAACAGTAAAATATTCTGAAGCAATCTGTTTCCCTTTGGGAACAACATCCTGTTCTTTTGTAGGCTGGCTCATAAAATCCAGGTAGGATTTGATATGTCTCTTGGGTACATATACTTTGACTCCTTCTTTAAGAGGCAGTACCTGATTCTTATTTTTTAACATTGTAATGGATTTAAGCTGGGATTCATATCCAGCCTTTTTAAACCTCTCACAACCTACAATATTTTTTGAAGCTTCAAGATTCAGATAAGGATTTTCAAAAAGTCCTGTACGGAAAATATTTAGTAGAAGCCTATATGCAGACCGCCGGAATCTTGCATCTGTTTCTTCTTTTCCATATTTTTCACATGCCAGATGATATGCTTCTATTACAGGGGCCGCTTCATTGTTACCTCCAAACTGATCAACACCTGCCTCTAATGCCTTCAAATGCCTTTCTGCTTCTGTCAGTTCTTCTACACCCCAGCATTTCCCTGCAAACTCTTCCTCTGTTGCACCCAGGTCATGAGTAATTCCCCAGTCTGTACATACCACGCCTTCATATCCCAGTTTCTCACGAAGTAGATCCTGAATCAAATATTTGTTATAGGAATTTCCAACATTTTCACTGTACTTTTTATCAACATCATAGGAAATTGTATAATACGGCATAACTGCACTGGCTTTTCCTGTTTTACCCTCAAGAGCAAATGCCCCCTCTGTAAAAGGCTTTAAATGTTCTTCAAAATTATTACCTGGATATACTGCATATTTTCCATAGGCATAGTGAGCGTCTCTTCCTCCTTCTCCGGAACCGCCTCCCGGAAAATGCTTCACCATTGTATTTACACTATCCTTTCCCCATCCTTCAGCGGTGCCTTCCGTTGTCTGAAAACCATCACAATATGCTTTTGTCATATCAATAGTCATCTGAGTATGTTCTCCAAATGTATCTGCAAACCGCATCCATCTGGGTTCTGTAGCAAGATCAATCTGCGGAGAAAGTGCAGTTGTAATTCCCAGGGCACGATACTCTGCTGAACCCATTTCGCCAAATTCTTTTACGAGTTCCGGATCAAAAGACGCAGCTAAACCGATTCCATTTGCCCATTTAGAAATGGGTTCTCCTGTAACCCCCATGTACTCGGCAGTAGATCCTGCCCCATGCCGTGGATCCGAGCTATTATTTGCCGGAATTCCAAAACCGCAATTTTCAGCCAGAGATTGTAAGTTATTGTTCCATCGGACTGCTGCTTCCGTACTCTCCAACCCCATGATTAAAACATGGCGGACTTTATCCTTTTCAATAAACTCTTTCTGCTGATCTGTGAGCTCCCAGGGCTTTACGCCACTGTCTTCATAGCTTTTTCCTCCATATGTTCCGCCAAACACAGATGCCAGAGCCCCCTTTGCCGGAATAAGCTGATGGGCACTGTAAAGCATCAGCCCTGTAATATCTTCAATTTCCAGCCTCTTTGCCAAATCCCATGCCCTTTCCTCATAAGAAAGTCTCCAGTCCTCATATGGAACAAGTTCTCCTGTCCCCAGAAAATCTTTAAACGCAAATCCATCCACAGTCAGAATTTTTACTTTGCTGTCTTTTGAAAGCCCCAAAGTTTTTCCATTCTCATTTTCATATATTATATAACCATCTTCTTCTTTTTGTTTCCACCGTTTTTCCTGCAAAGTGTTTACCTCCTTTTTCGTCTGTAAATCATGGTACACGAGAGTTCAAATAGTACAAATGAAAGCAAAATTCCCACTGTCACATCACTTGCAAAATGTGCTCCCATAAACACACGGCTTGCACCTACTGCAATACACCAGACATATACAAATATATGCAAAATTTTTTTCTTTTTCTGCAATACCGGAATAACATCCGGTAAAAGTAAAAGCAAAATAACTCCGGCGGAATTCATTGAATGTCCGGAAGGAAACGAAGCATAGACATTATCGAATCCCTCTCTGCTACAAATCTGATACCATCTGGTAAATTCAGTGGCAGGGTCTGTCATCTCCCGGAACCTCATTCTTCCCCAGGTTGTTTTAAGTGCATTCATGATTACCAGCACCAGCACAAAATAAACCAATGCTGTTGCAGCAAACCTCAATGCACATTCTCTCTTTTCATCGGGAATCATCCAAACAATTATAACGGCTGCCGCTGCAATGAAAATCCCCAATACCGGTATCCACATTTTAGAGATTTCTCCCAAATTATCACTGAGATAATTCCAGGTCATAAAGCCGCCCATATAGGACAGCAATAAGAACAAAAAGCCGCCGCCAATAAGTCCCGCTAATCTTTTAATCATAACTTTCCTATTTCTAAACCGGACAAGCACACCACATCCCACTAGGGTTAAAATTGTAAATGGAATTTCCCCAACAACCTCCAGTACCCTTGCAAATGCCGGTTTATTGGCAATTGCAAGGGAAATTTGAAGGTCTGTAAAGGTAAAAATCACAAGCAATAGAATCCCCGTCAAAAAAACTATCTTTTTTTCATTTTTTCCCATACTCTTTACATCCATTCTTATTAATGCTGAATTGTATTATCTTCATTCATCATCATTTCCATTAAATTAAACGGAGGCAGAATCCCGTCAATCTTATTATATAACTCATCATCAAAATTGTACCGGAGCTCACATACCCTGTCAAAAATCATAGTAGGTTCTTTCTCTCCTGTTACCGGTTCCCACTCAGGCAGTTTGCCGCTCTTTGGAACTCCTGTTTTGGCAAATGCCATAAATGCTTCAAACATCTGGCTTTCCAGGCGTTTTCCAGTCTCTGGAATCTGACAGATTTCCACCAGGTCTGTATTATGAAAGAAAAATGGAATATCTGAGCAATGCCATGCAATTTTATTATGATAAATTGGAAATTCCAATGTAAAATCATACAGATATGTTCCTGCTTTTTTTCCTTCTGCATGAAGCTTTGCAATTGCTTTTGATGGCTGCCGCATGACTCTGTCCACAGACAGCAAATCTGTCACATTTTTATCAGGATACGTCTTCTTGAAAATCTCAACCATTTCTTCTGTATGCTCCTGATAAACCCTGTAGATGATTTTCTTTATTTCTTCCTCAGAAAGATTGTTTTTATCATAATCTGACGGCATAAATGCAAATTCCCCAAATACACTTCCAACCATAAGCGGAATCTCATACGCATGATCCCGGAATCCATAATCAAGAGGATTTCCTTTATAGTATTCGCCAACGAGAGGGCCCCCACCGATATATTCCCCTTTCATGGCAAGTGCTGGACTTACTTTCTTATAGGCATTCGCCAGTTCGTAATAAGGGATGGTCTCTAATTTCCCCAATTCATTTTCTGACAGACCAAGTTCCTGAAGAAGTGCACTGACAATTGCATGTCCATTTCCCGTACAGGATGGCATAAGAGAGGAATTGCTTACTCCACTCATGATAAGTGCTCTGTGGAATAAACCATCTGCATCTGCAATCTGCATCAGGTCTGCCACCTTCATTCCACCGCCGGACTGTCCGAAGATTGTCACATTTTCCGGGTCTCCGCCAAATAATCCGATATTATCATGTATCCATTTCAAAGCTGCTACCATATCTGCATGGCCTGCATTACCGGAATTCGCATATTTCTTATCAAATGGAGAAAGATCAAGATACCCCAGCACATTCAATCTGTGATTCACAGACACAACAACTGCGTCACCTTGCATACACATATTAAATCCATCATAAGCAACCTGTTCAATGGAAGATCCTGCAAAATATCCTCCTCCATGCAGCCAGACAATAACCGGAAGTTTTCTGTCACAATCCAACGTCTTTGTCCAGATGTTCAGGTTCTGGCAATGTTCATTCTGAGGCCAGTAGCGATGTGGTACCATAAGTTCTGCATTTGGAGTGTCCTGTTCTAAAAGCGGGCATACAAACCCATAAGAAGTAGCTTCTTTTACCCCTTCCCAGGTTATTTTCTGAGGCATTTGAAATCTTTCTGCATAAGCATAAGGAACTCCCTTAAAGATAAATTCTCCATCATAAAAATATCCTTTTAATTTACCACTGGTTGTCTCGAGCACCGGTACATCATCAAACTTAAATTTCATCATTTCAATCCCTCCTGATTATTTAACATATCAATCAATTGATTTAACATTTCCGGCTTAATTTCTGGTGCAAACATCTGTACCGCACGAAGAGGCATTCCTTCCATCATAGATTCCATCATTTCGTATTACATTTCCATCTTGCTTTCCTACATATAACTGTATCACTTCTTTTCCTGTTTTCGTTCCTGTATTTTTCACATCCACTGTCACTGTTTCTGATTCTTTCATACAGCTCTTATCCACAGTTAAATTACTGTACTCATAGGTAGTGTATATCTGAATACAATATTTAAAAACTCCTCACAAGATTTATCAAGCACCTCTTCTTCCAGTTCTCCTGCTCTGACAGCCTCTGCGATTTGCTTGATATTTCAAAATTTCCGGATTGCAGGCGTTCACAAACCTTAATGACATGGTGAGCGACAAGGCAACTGCATCCTCTTCTAATTCAAAGCTATGAACTTCAAAGCTATTAATCACAAAAATATCTTCTTCTTGTACCTGGTACAGAGTCTTCATATTCCCAAATTGAATTTTTCCTTTTCCTTTTAGCATGAAAATAATCTCTATCTGTGGTTTCCAGAGATTCCTAAAATCGCCTTTTCTTATAACAGCAAACCAAAAATCTTGTTGCATTTCACAAAAATAATTCAACTTGTCAGCCATTGTTTCGTATACTTCATTTTGGGGGTATTTACAATTCTTTTTGTCCACAATAACCTCCATTCAACCTTTTTGTAAAATTACAATTTCACTTCCCATTTCGCAATAGTTTTTAGCAGTATACTATGCATATATACAATTACACGAAATAGTCATATAAGAATACATCCATATCAAACGGATGCCCGTCTTTTGTTAATACTATCGATTGTTCTTCCAAGCGTTCAAACCCTTGATATTCATAAAAACCATAGTTACAGGTGGTGTCAGTATAAAGATAAATATGTTTTACATCTTGTTTTTTCAAATATTCCAACAACCCTGCAAGTAACGTTTTCCCCAC
This sequence comes from uncultured Blautia sp., assembly GCA_958367245.1. Classification (GTDB taxonomy): domain Bacteria; phylum Bacillota; class Clostridia; order Lachnospirales; family Lachnospiraceae; genus Blautia_A. Next base: position 77,471 of record CATXEA010000005.1, on the reverse strand, counting down.
ACCTAATCCTCGACAGTTCTCATTCACAGCAAATAAAGTCAATACGCCATCAAATTCGCCTTTATGCTTTTTCGAAAAGTTGTGGTATATTTCATGAAGTCTTTTATAGTCTTCTATTCCCACTTTTGACTTTCGTCCGTGATATTTCATCTTAATTCCATATCCAAAAGTAGAAAGTATATACTTTAAATGCGCCAATACTGTATAATCTGATTTTGCATTTCCCATGATCACACCAATAACTTTATCGTTTTGCTCTGCTACTAAAGTATATGTAGCCTCGGATAAACAACTATACACATATTGCTGCTTAAAATACTTCAATACTTTTTCGTCTGCTACATATCGATACAAACCGAATGCCTGATTGATAATCTCACCAACACTTAAGTAATCTCTTTCTTCAATCGGACGATACGTTATTGTTTTCATTATACAAATCTCCTCCATAAACAAACCTGCACTTAGCAGTATTCATCCCGTTGCTGTTAAATCTAATGTTGCTCTTTCTGCTTTTTTATATGCTTTGCGCCAATTTCATTTTTTTCCAATTCATGTAACCATAAACATCATTAATAAAAAATATACAAAAACATATGACAACAGAAATATACATCGAATTATCTAGTGAAGCTAAATACCACAATATAATTAGCACTAAATCATTTGCCGCATAAGCTAATGCATAAAATGAACTCCTTTTATATGTTAAATATACAGCAATAAAGCTAGTAGCGATTGATATTGTACTGAAAAACAAATTAGAAGTATTAAAAAATTCAAGAATAAAATAAAAAATAAAAGTTACAATGATTGTTAGAACCATCATAAATCTAACTTCCTTTACAGTCAACGTTTCAATCTTCACTTCATTGTTATTGTCCTCATATGGATTTTTCAACCATGTAATTAATGACAGAATCGCCATCGGCAAAGTCATTCCTAAATATGTAAGCATTTCACCATAGTAACTAAAAGTGTAAGAGATATATCCATATAATAAACTAAAAATTATCATCAGTAATTGACCGATTGAATTTCCCTTAGCACAGAAAATTAATGATGTGACTCCTATTAAGGATGCTGTCAAAACAAAATAATTATTCGTATCAAAATAAATGAAAGAACTAATTATAATAAAAACTGAGCAAACCCATAGAAGTATTTCATATCGTGTAAAATAGTTTGTTAATTTCATCACTTTTTCTCCTCGTATGCTTCCGTATGATTAAAGTATGCAGAACAAATTGTTTTCACGCACTCATCCAGACCAAGCGAGCCACTATTCAGACACATATCATAATTTTGTGCATCACCAAATTTTTTTCCAGTATAATGCTGATAATAGGAACAACGTTTTTTCTCCAACTTTTCCAGGTCATTTGCCAATTCATGGTAGCAATTTTCAACACGCTCTTGTCTTATGTTCTTGTCCGCATAGACAAAAACCCGAAGAAGATGCGGATAATCGGCTAAGATTGTATCTGCACAACGTCCTACAATTACGCATCCACTCTTTGCTGCGATATCTCGAATCACCTTAACCTGGTGCAAATATACTCTATCTGTAATCGGAAGCGTGACATGGTTATCCGCAGAAAGTTCGTGAAGCAGACTGCCTGCATCCTTTGTTTCACTATTCTCAAAAAAGCTGATATCAAGATTGCTCTCCTTTGATGCCAGATCAATAATTTCTTGGTCATAGAATGGAATTCCCAGCTGTTCTGCCACTTTTCTTCCGATTTCACGTCCTCCGCTTCCATGCTGTCTGCTGATTGTAATAATTGTATGTTGTACATCATCTTCACTCTTACTTTTCGAACCCTTCAATTCACCAGCCCACTCAAATCCCTTCTTGGCTGTTATTACAGCAATGACCTCATTGATTACCGCTGCCGCTGCAATAGTTCCCTGAACAATTTTTGCACACTCTGGCGCAGGTGTAGTCAAAACAGAAACAGCAATACCTGTAAATACAAGAGAAACTCCAGAATGCGGTAAAAGCGTAAGACCTAAATATTTTTTTACAGTTTCAGGAGACTTTGAAATACTTGCTCCAAAATATGCTCCAAAATATTTTCCTATTGCTCTTGTTAAAATATAAATGGCAGTAAACAGACCTGCTCCAAAAATCAAGTGATAGTCAAGAGGCGCACCGAGATTCAGGATTACTACAATCATGGCAATACCTAAAAAAGGATTGAATCCTTCCATGATCTGTTCCAGTCTTGTTTCGGAAATCATATTGGAAAATGTTGCTGAAAAAGCCATTCCAATCAACATAAAATTCAAAACGGGACGAGGCAATACCAGTGTATTAAAAATAAATCCGACACCAGAGGCTACTATAATCATTGCCATCAGCAGCATTAATGTAATCGCTTTACTTCGCTCTTTTTTTAAAACAAATCCCGCTGCCAGACCTGTTACAACTCCAATGAGTAAAGGCAGAACAACAACAATGACTATCATATATCCAGGCAGATCACCCGCAGAAAGATTGCCTGCGACAACCGCAATCGTCGTGAAAAAGACAATACAGCCTACAATATCATCCAGAGCCGCCATTGGAATTAATGTTTTTGTAACCGGTCCTGTAGTCTTAAATTCCCTGACGATAGACAAGGCCGGAGCCGGTGCTGTTGCAAGTGCAATTCCTCCAAAAATAAATGCCAAATAAACCGGGATATGTGATACATAAAATATGATGCCAAAAACAAGGGAAACCACAAGAAATGTTCCCAATGACTGTGTCAGTGTGGTAATGATAATAGCCTTGCCTGACCGCTTTATTTTGTTCCAGACAAGTTCTGTTCCAATCATCAAACCGACACCACACTCAAGAATATGTACCATCGTCTGATACCACTGCGCGTCCAAAAGCTGCTGATTCATCAGTGACAATGCGTGGGGGCCTAAAACCATTCCTGTAAGTAACCATCCCAATATGGACGGCAGCTTTACTTTTGAAACAAGCTTTCCCACAAGAAAAGCAATCCCTATAGTAAACAATAATCTTAAAAATAACTGAAGCATGTTCTTCACCTAACCTTTCTTCTCTATTGGTTCTTTTGCAATCCCGTAAAGCATAATGTCAAATATTACAGACAGTCTGCCTTCATGGTCTTCAACCAGTTTCCGATAATCCCCACTTTGCCCGACTTTTTTCTGAAAATAACCATTAAACATTTCACTGGCAATCAAAAAGTATTCCAATGCCATTTCCCTTGTAATTCCATCTCTTAAAGACAAACAATCCAAAATAGCAAGATAGCACTGGCTAAAATATTCATCGAACCCACAACGCAACTCCATAAGTTCTTGAACCAGATGCTTCGGCGGTTGTAACACTGCATTGAAAAAAATGTTTGCATAGAAAGGATTTTCCTGGAAAAATTTTTGCCTTATAATCAAAAAATTTTGCAGAGCCATCTTAGCATCCTGAATCTCAAAAGTCTGCCCTTTCAAAGCCACCACCAATTCATCATAACTTTTTTTTACACAAAGCAGATATAGTTCATCTTTCCCTTTAAAATTGTGGTAGATGAGCCCTTTTGGAATTTTTCCAATTTCACAGATGCTGTTAATTGACGCTGTATCGTAACTTTTAGTTCCAAATTCCTGAAGAGCTGCAGCAAGAATTCGTTCTTTGGTTTTCTGAGTTTTTTCTTGTTTTTTCATTTCTTTCCTCCATTATTGACTGCATGGTCTATTATAAGTTATAATAGACCGTATAGTCAATATGTAACACATAAATTTTATAAGTTTTACGATTAATTCATTGTACAAACTTTTCAACTGTGCTGTTTATATCATCAATCACCAGATTGCTCTTACTTAGAGATTTATGTTATTCTAAATAAAAACATAAAGGAACTTAATAAAAAGGCGATTTAGATTGGCAAAACAGTAAAGATAATTCCTATCTTTATACAAATTTAATAATCCATCATATATACTACATATAAAAACGGGGTAGAAAAAATGAAAATATTAATCGTTGAAGATGATAAAAAACTAAGAGATTCTCTTTCAGAAGGCCTTCTCTTAAAAGGCTATGCCATTGATATGGCTATAGATGGAGAAAGTGCGGATGAAAAATGCTTTTGTGAAAATTACGATCTCATCATTTTGGATCTGAATTTACCAAAAATGGATGGGTTTTCTGTACTGAAAAGCATCCGAAAAGAAAAACTGGATATACCTGTATTGATTCTGTCTGCCAGGGATAACATTGAGGACAAGGTTAAGGGGCTCGATCTCGGAGCTAATGACTATCTGACGAAACCATTTCATTTTGCAGAATTGGAGGCACGGATACGCTCTTTATTGCGCCGAAAAACCGTGCTGGAAAATACAGTTTTGTCAAGTGACTCCCTTTATTTTGATACCGTATCCAGAACTGTTACTGCTGCAGATTCCCCAGTTGCTCTGACCTCAAAAGAAATTGCTATACTGGAGTATCTGCTACTACACAAGGGCAGAGTCATCAAGTTAGAAGAACTGATTGAACACGTTTGGAATAGTAATGCTGATACCTTTTCTAATTCTGTTCGAGTCCATATGTCCTCACTTCGCAGAAAGTTAAAAGCACAATTGGGATATGATCCCATCGACAACATCATTGGAGAAGGTTATGTAATCCGGGGAGGAAAAGATTGAAAATGAAAAAAATAGTCCCATTAAAACTGAAATTAACCGCTGTCTCGGTATGCATTTTTACCATTATGTGTGCCGTGTTGACTATGTCTGCTATTTTCTCAGCTAACAAATTGGTTCAAGCTACTGTCACCACACCGGCAATGTCCATTGACGGGGATATGCCGGCGGTTTTATTGAATGAATCCTCTACCGTAGAGCCTGAAGCAATCGGGCAATTTCAAGGAACAACCGTAGTTGTTATGCTATGCATTATTGCTCTTGGCTCTGTTTTTACCTATATATTTGCAGCTAAGACGCTCAAACCACTGGAAGATCTCACCGAACGGGTTCAGCACATTACCATCCATAACCTGAACCAAGGTATCGAAATACCTGAAACAAAAGATGAAGTTTCCCGACTAGCTCAGGCATTTCAGGATATGACCGAGAAACTCAATCATTCTTATCAGGTACAAAAAAATTTTTCTGCCAATGCAGCTCATGAACTACGTACTCCTCTTGCTGCCATCCAAACACAATTGGACGTATTTCAAATGCGACCAGATCGCAAGATGGAGGAATATAACGCTTTACTGCAAAGTATTGGTGAAAGCACAGATCGACTGTCTCATCTGGTAAAGGATTTACTCACATTTACCAATGAACAGAAAATTAATAAAAATAGAAATGTAGAATTGAAATCCTTACTGGAAGAGATTGTCTTTGAGCTGGAGGAGTATGCAGCCGCCAGACAAATTGAAATCAACATCACCGGAGAAGGAACCGTCTCCGGTGATGACAGTCTCCTACAGCGGGCATTTTATAATCTGATTTCCAATGCGATTCGCTACAATGTAGATGGAGGTTCCATTTCCATCCATGTGTCCGATGACAAGGTAACTGTGGCTGACACCGGTGTTGGAATTCCAGATGATGCGAAACCTTATATTTTTGATACATTTTTCTGCGTAGACAAGTCCCGCAGCCGGGAACTGGGTGGAAGCGGCCTTGGACTGCCTATTGTAAAAAGCATCATTGAAAAACACGGAGGTTCTATCTGTGTAGATAATAATAAACCAAAAGGCAGTATATTTACCGTAAGATTCAATCGTTAATTCCGGCGTCTTCTTTATATGGATTTAATATCCCCTGTGTTATACTCCTCATGTAATTACACCACAACAAAGAAAGGACTGTACTTAACATGAAAAAAATAATTTCAGCATTTTTGTTACTAGCCATGACACTCAGCCTGTCTGCCTGCGGAAAATCTGACACAGACAAAGGAACTTCCGTCACCGATTCTGATGCAAGACAGGAATCCTCCTCGTCAGAACAGAGTGAGTTTGTTCCTGTTCCTCTGGGCGATTTCTCCGCAAAGGATTTTGAGGGAAATACCGTTACAAAAGATATTTTTGCAGATTACGATTTGACCATGGTCAATCTATGGACAACCACTTGCGGCTACTGCATTGAGGAAATGCCTGTCCTGAATGAACTGAGGAAGGAATTTCAGGACGACGGTGTTCGCTTCAACATCATCAGTGTCTGCATGGATGTTGGTAATACAGAGGAGATTAATGATACCAGCTTAACGAAAGCAAAAGAAATCGTTGAAAAAGCCGGGGCAGAATATCCTGCTTTAATCCCGGACAGTGTACTGCTAGAAGGCCGTTTAAAAGGTATTCAGGCATTCCCAGAGAGTTTCTTTGTAGACAGGAAAGGAAATGTGGTCAGCGAGCCTTATGTGGGCGCTATGCCAAAAAATCACTGGCGCGTGACGATGAAGAACGAGATTGAAAAAAATGCGAAGGAAGGGAATAAAGAATAACTATGTTTGAATTAAAAAACATTACCAAAGTCTTTGAAAAAGAAACAGCACTTCGTAATGTATCGCTCTCCATCACCGGAGGCATGAACTACATCACTGGTGCATCAGGCAGCGGAAAGTCTACGCTGCTGCGTATACTCTCTGCCATGGATACGCAGTATGAAGGCACAGCATTTTACCGTGGCAGAAATCTGAAAGAACTAACACACCAGGAGCGTGCACAGCTTTATGCAACGGAACTCGGCTTCATTGCTCAGGACTTCCACCTGATTGACGAACTGACTGTCCGCGAAAATATTCTGGTTCCGGCTTATCTGAATTCAAATGACAGTGAAAATCGCCTGAATATGATATTAAAGAAACTAAGGATTGAGAAACTGGCTGATCAGAAGGTTCGTTCTCTGTCCGGTGGTCAGAAGCAACGCGTAGCCATTGCCAGAGAGCTGATGAAAAACCCCACTGTACTGATTGCCGATGAACCTACGGCTGCATTGGACGCCAAAACTGCACATGAGATTGGAGAACTGTTGGCATTGATTGCCAAAGAACGAACAGTTATTGTTGTGACCCATGACACTTCTCTCATTCAGGGCGAATGTTCTGTTTTTGAGTTGGATAAAGGTATTCTGACAAGAACAGACAAAGCAGATAGCACCGCAAAAGCTCATAATCGTTCAACAGAGCCTTCACGCCTGACACTAAGCTCAGCTTTACGGATTTCAGGAGTGTCAGCCAGACGTCAGATGGGAAAACTTCTTTCTATTGTTCTTGCAATGACGATCGCCGCATCCTGCCTGGTCGTGAACTTTAGTGATATGCTAAATGGAAGCAGCAATAAAGCGTTTCAAGAACTTTTAAAAAAACAAGGAAACTCTGTTCTAAATCTTCTTCTTGTTCCTTCGTTCACAAGCGGAGGGGAAGTAGGAAGCGAAAATCCTGATGTTCCGCAAAGCGTAGAACAGGATATCAGCGGACTTTTAGAAGAATACAAAAATGACAGCCGTATTGAAGCAATCATTATGGACGCACCGTTGAATGATATGGTTGTTACCGCAGATGGTAAAGACTATATTATTGAGCAAAGTGGACAATCTCCCAACTACAATGAGATGGTTGCCGGACACATCGCCGATAACAGTAAAAAAGAAATCGTTCTGCCTCAAATTTTAGTAAAAAAAATGGGTTATACCAATGAAGAGATTCTTGGAAAAAATCTTTCCTTTATCGGTTCGGTCTATAACTGGGACAGCGGCGAACCGGTTGCAATGCCTGTTTCCTTTACTGCTACTGTTTCCGGCGTAGCAGATACCTCTTATGGCATTGAATTCGAAGACAAGGTTGAACGATTTGAGCATGAGGATTCCCTGTTTCCATCGCTGGCTGTTATGGAAGATATTTATGCTCAGGCAAAAAAAGAAGATCCCAGTTTTAGTTTTACTATACGTGCTGATTCTCCCGAGCATTTTTTGGAACTCTATGATGAATTAATGGCGAAAGGGATTGTTCCTCTGGGACATATTGAGCTAATTCGTGATATCGTGGGATTAAAGGGAACTACACTGGTACAGACAGGTGTTTCCCATGTTTTGATTGCCATACTTTCCGTACTGGCTGCACTTTCTGTCTGCCTGGTCTGCAGCCTCATGCGCAGGAAGGAATATGCCGTCTATCGTCTCTGCGGCTATACAAAAACTGACATTGCCTTGCTGACACTGGCAGAATACACTGGAATGTTCCTGCTTACCGGACTCTTGAGTGTGATTGCAGCTTTGCTGCTTGGTGTACAGGCATGGTTGGGATTTGCGCTTAGTTTTGGTGTATCTGTCGGTTGTTTGGCTGAGACCTGCCTTATTTCTGCTCTTGTTAATCCTTTGACTGTTTTAAAGACAGGAGTGCGCGGATGATTAAGCTGAATAATATTTCTAAAAAATATGGCAATCAAATTGTGCTGGATGGTTTTTCGCACACGTTTGGAAATCACGGCATCACCTGCCTTTTGGGGGCGTCCGGATCCGGAAAAAGCACTCTGCTCAACCTTCTCGCAGGGTTTGACCAAGAGTACAAAGGAAAAATCATGGTGAACGGTCAAGAGCTCTCTAAACTGTCAAAAGATGCTCTTTGCGAGTATCGCAGGAACACCATCGGTTTTGTATTTCAGGAATATCACCTTCTCACAGGATATACCGTATTAGAAAATATCCTTTTAGCTGCAGAACTGGTGGATAAGGATAAAGAAAAAAACAGAGAATGGGCGCTTGCAATGCTGCATCGACTCAATCTTGAGGAAAAAGCAAACGAGAAAATAGAGAACCTGTCCGGCGGACAAAAACAGCGCGTAGCTATTATCAGGGCATTGGCAGGAAATCCGGAACTGGTTTTAGCAGACGAACCCACCGGCGCTCTCGACCGAAAGACAGCGGATGAAATTATGGCAATTTTTTCGGAAATCGCAAAAAAACGCCCGGTCTTAATCATTACTCATGACCGCAAAATCTGTGATTATGCCGATGAAGTTATTACCATAGAAGAAGGCAAATGCAGAGTGTTGAAAGAGTCCGGGAATCAGCCCATTGCAGTTTCTAAGCAACCAGAAAAACTTCCTGAAATCCCCTTTTCCATGGGGAAGATAGCCTTGCATAATTTTCAGGTGTATTTCAAACGCTTTTTGGGAATTTCCCTTGCGGTAACTATAGCAGTATGTGCGGTACTAATGTCATTTTCTTCACAAAATGTAATAGAAGAAAAAATAAATACTTTCAAGGAAAAAAATACCGCTTTTTCCTGGGGACAAATTTCACTGGAGAATAGCGATGAGTCAGAGCAGTTGCTTTCTCTGCTTAGACAGTCTATACATGTTCAGCAGTGTTTTGCACAGTATATGGTTCCGGAATGCAACATTGAATTCGAGGGAAAAAAGCTTTCAATTCCGACCAAACAGTTCGGCAGCATTTCTACCGAATCTATGAATGTTGGCATCATGCCTGTGAATGAAGAGATCGCCATCACTCCATCCCTTGCCAAACAGTTTGCTCATGATATTCGCACTCTTATTGGTAAAGAAGTAACCTTCACTTGTAGTAATTTTACAAAGAAGCTTCGAATCAGCGGCATTTATAGCGGAAGCTTTGATGATTACTATCTGGATTCAGAAACGGAACAGGAACTTTACGCTTCCTTACAAGAAAAAACTCCTCCTGTATCGGTAACCTATCAGGTCAGAGGTTTCGATGAGGTTTCAGAGGTTGAAGCACAGTTGTTAAAGCAAGGAATTACCCCTGTCACTTCTTCCAGACAGGTGGACAGCCTAAAAGAAACCTTTGCACAGTTACAAACACTGTTCATCGTTGTTTCTGTATTTATTGTAACAATTTCACTTACCCTTTGTGGGATGCTTCTCAAGAAAACAGCGCAGATGCGAGCTCGTGAAATCGGACTTTTCATGGCACTTGGATACCATCAATCACAGATTCAAAAGATGCTCCTTGAAGAAAGTCTTCTGTTGTCGGCTCTTTCTGCACTGACTACCGCATTGATTGCTCTCATGCTCACTGCGCTGTCAGGTATTTTACCCATTCATATCACCATCCCTCAATTTGCACTGAGCATCTGCGGCACAGTTCTTCTTGTATGGTTTATAACCGCATGCTCCAACGCAAAATTACTAAAAACAGATCCAGCCAAAGCGCTGAGACAGTAAATATCTTTAAGGAGGAACTATATGAACCGAAAAGTCACCTTTCGTTCCACCGGAATTACGATCTTACTCCTAACCATCGGCATCGCATTTCTGGCCATTGGTATCTGGCGGAAGGAACACGCTATTGTTATGGCAAAAGCTATTAATATTTGTTTGGAGTGTATAGGAATTGGATAGTAGAACAAAAAAATCAGAACGATTCCGCCATTTTTTTCAGGTTTTATGGGCGGTTATCACAAATAGTTATCTCATTGGATTTATCCGTGGAAAAATATATCAGGGAAAGATAAAAAATATCTGTGTGCCGGGCATGAACTGTTATTCCTGCCCTGGAGCTGTAGCTGCCTGCCCTATAGGGGCTTTACAGGCTACTATCGGCAGCTACGAGTATAAGTTCGCCTTTTATGTTGCCGGATTTATGATTCTGGTCGGCACGATTATGGGGCGCTTTGTATGTGGCTGGCTGTGTCCGTTTGGTTTGATTCAGGATTTGTTAAACAAAATTCCACTTCCCTCTAAGATGAAAATTCATACCTTCAAAGGGGACCGCCAGCTGCGCTGGCTAAAATACGGTATTCTTCTGGTATTTGTCATTCTTTTGCCGCTATATATCACCGATATAATCGGTCAGGGTTATCCCTGGTTCTGTAAGCTGATTTGTCCGGTCGGAACTCTGGAAGGTGGAATTCCTCTGGTACTGCTAAATGATGCCATGCGGGCCACTGTAGGATGGCTGTATGCCTGGAAAAATGTCATTTTAATTGTAACCATTCTGGTTTCGATTTTGATATACCGACCATTCTGCAAGTACATATGTCCTTTAGGAGCAATTTATTCCCTGTTTAATCCGGTTTCCGTTCTGCGCTACCGTATAGATTCGGAAAAATGTGTCAACTGCGGCACTTGTGCAAAGGTCTGCAAAATGGGCTGTAATCCGGTAAAGGACGCTAACAGCTTAGAATGTATCCGATGCGGAAAATGCAAAAATGTTTGTCCTACTAGCGCAATCGAATATTATATTTTTTCAAAATCTCTGAATAAGGATACTAAAAGCAGAAAAAGAGAAACTACTCACACAGAAAAACGCCCCGTATGATACTACTTTAAAGATTATCAGCAAGAGAAAAATGAGATACGAAAAAAGCCCTGAAATACCGGCTTTTCCGGGAATTTCTTCCCGTATTTCCAGTATTTCAGAGCTTTTCATAAATTTTTCATAAAAATATTACTTGCCCATCTGAGCAGCAACTTCTGCTGCGAAGTCTTCATTTTTCTTCTCAAGACCATCGCCTGTCTCGTAACGAACGAAGCGTTTGATTGTGATCTTAGCGCCGTTTGCTTTAGCAACTTCTTCAACGTATTTAGCTACAGACTGTTTTCCGTCTTCAGCTTTTACGTATACCTGGTCAAGAAGGCAGATTTCTTTCATTTCTTTGTTGATACGTCCCATGATCATACCCTGGATAACCTTCTCCGGTTTCTGGGATTCTTTAGGATCGTTCATGATCTGAGCAAGAAGGATTTCTTTCTCATGTGCGATGTAGTCAGCGCTAACCTCAGCGTTGCTTGTGTAACGTGGGTTCATAGCTGCAATCTGCATTGCAAGGTTTCTAGCCATTTCTTTAACAGCGTCGTTAACAACATCTGTTTCTACGTCAACGAGAACGCAGATTTTACCGCCCATATGTTTGTAAGAAGCAACGAAACCGTTCTCCTCAGAAACCTGAGCGAATCTTCTGATGTTCATGTTCTCACCGATAACTGCGATCTGAGCTGCAAGCGCTTCATTTACAGTCTTAGTTGTATCGTTAGCCCATGTCTCAGCAAGGAAAGCTTCAACATCTGTAGCTGTTGTATTGAGAGCCTGTGCTGCAACCTCTGCAACATAGTTCTGGAATTTCTCGTTTTTAGCAACGAAGTCTGTCTCGGAGTTAACCTCAACAACTACTGCTTTTTTGCCATCTTCGGAAACTAATGTCTCGCAAAGACCTTCTGCTGCAATACGGCTTGCTTTTTTCTGTGCTGTAGCAAGACCTTTTTCGCGAAGGAATTCTACTGCTTTATCCATATCACCGTCTGTCTGTGTAAGAGCTTTCTTACAATCCATCATTCCGGCGCCGGTTAATTCTCTTAATTCTTTTACCTGTGCTGCTGTGATAGCCATTTTATTTTCCTCCTGGTTTTTAATAGTAAGAGGAAATCCATATAGAATTTCCTCTTGTTACTTTAGTTATTGCACATGCAATAATTATGCCTCTTCTGTGAACTCTTCAGATTCTGCTTCGATCTCACCATCAACATTAGCTGTTCCCTGGTTTGCTTCGATAACAGCGTCTGCCATTTTGGAAACGATTAATTTAACTGCACGGATAGCGTCATCGTTACCTGGGATTACGTAATCCAGTTCTTCTGGGTCACAGTTTGTATCACAGATACCAATTAACGGAATACCTAAAGTATGAGCTTCCTGTACGCAGATTCTTTCTTTTTTCGGGTCTACGATGAAGATTGCGTCCGGGATTCTCTTCATTTCTTTGATACCGCCTAAGTTTTTCTGTAACTTAGTAAGTTCTTTTCTTAATTCGATAACTTCTTTTTTAGGAAGAACGTCAAATGTTCCGTCAGCTTCCATAGCTTCGATCTGTTTCAGTCTTGCAATACGGCTCTGGATAGTTTTGAAGTTTGTAAGCATACCGCCTAACCATCTCTCGTTTACATAGAACTGTCCGCAGCGCTCTGCCTCAGTTTTGATAGCGTCCTGAGCCTGTTTCTTAGTACCAACGAATAAGATGTTTCCGCCGTTTGCTACGATATCAGCGATTGCATTGTATGCATCGTCAACCATACCTACAGACTGCTGTAAGTCGATGATGTAGATACCGTTTCTCTCTGTGTAGATGTATGGAGCCATTTTAGGGTTCCATCTTCTTGTCTGATGTCCGAAATGTACACCTGCTTCTAAAAGCTGTTTCATTGAAATAACGCTCATGTTTTTTCTCCTTTTTGGTTAAATTCTTCCGCTCCGGATCTTTTTCCTTCCGAACCCGACGCCATAAGCTTATGGGCACCATCCCTTGGGAATCTCCGGGCGTGTATATTCACAACTTCTGTAGTATAGCATAGAAAAACCCTCCGTGTAAAGAGGGTTTTTACATTTTTTCTCATATTTTCAGCGGTTTTTTAACCCTTTTATCTCATTCTCCGTCAAAGGACGGCATTCCCCTTTTTTCAGGTTCTCTGAAAGTGTAAGACTTCCCATGGAAATCCGTTTCAGATAGGTTACTTCTTTTCCCACAGCTTTCACCATACGCTTCACCTGATGGAATTTCCCCTCGCAGATAGTAAGAAGGATTTCCGATTTGCCATCTTTGGCAGAAAGGATTTCAAGCTTTGCCGGAAGGGTACGGTTTTTCTCCCCAATATCAAGCCCTTCTTCAAAGCTTGCCGCATCCACAGGCGTCATCTCTCCCTCTACCTGTGCATAGTAGGTTTTTTCCACATGTTTTTTCGGGGAAAGAAGTTCGTGGGCAAGAGCTCCGTCGTCTGTGATCAGAAGCAGACCTTCCGTATCCTTATCAAGGCGTCCTACAGGGAAAAGCCCCTTACGCCTCAATTCCGGCGGAATCAATTCCAGAACCGTCCGGTCGCGGCTGTCCTCTGTCGCGCTGACATACCCGGCCGGCTTATGCAAAAGGTAATATACAAATTCCGGCGCTGCGCCAATTCGTTCTCCATCCAGCAGAACCTCGTCTGTCTCGGCAATCTTTTCTTCCGGCTTCTTTGCCGCTGCGCCGTTGACCTGCACTCTTCCCTTTTGAATCAGTTTTTTTACCTCGCTTCTTGTTCCTGCTCCTGCATCTGCAAGAAATTTATCCAGACGAACTGCTTTTTTCATAACATCCTCCTGTAACTATGCTCAAACTTCATTTCGGAAGAAATGTCGCACAGACAGGAAACTTTGGGAGACTCACCCTCTTTAATCTATCCATGACTCTTCTGCTTCTACCATATCCTCTGTAAAGTACGGGGACTGCTCACCGTTTTTTTCATATTCCTTTTCAACCTCATCTTTCATAAACTGAGGCATCCTGTCTTTAATCAGATAATATACTCTCTCGTTTCGGTCTCCCGCAATCTTCACACTGACATAAATCCTGTCTTCTATGTCAATCCATCCTGTCTCAAAATTATAAGGAATCAGCGCTTTCTTCAATTCTTCCAGTGCTTTTCTGTCTGTCAGATATTTCTCCTCATCCGAAACACGTAATCCCACTACACTGTACTTCACAGACTCAATGTCTATCTCTTCCATAGAAAGAGGATACCCTGTTTCTTTTAGAATTGCAAGGGTTCTTTCGTATTCCGGATATACATATGCATACCCCCATACATCCGTCTGCGCCTCGTCTGGTCCGGGTACATTTGAATAATTGAAGGAGAGTCCTGCAGCAGGGATTCCCAGAAGTGTCTCTGTATCTGCATCCTCAATATCCTGTTTTAAAGCTTCAAGAAGCGCTTCTCTTTCTTTTTGAGGAATTGAATAGACTTCTCCGTTAATATAGTCGCAATCGATTGCTCTCAGATATTCCGATGGAATCTGCAGGAAGGAATATTTATTCTTCCTGTATTCGCCTGTCCTGTCACATGCTCTTAAAATTTCTTTTTTCTCTTCCACACTTGCCGAATACTTTCTGGTGGCAGTCCGTCCCCTGCTGCTGGTATATTTTAATATAATAGGGCTTACATAGTTGTATGATTTCTCCTGATTACGCTCCTCCTGTTTTTCCACAATGTGCCTGATATCTTCGTATAAATCGGGTGACTTTTCTGCCTCGCTCCACCAGTCGGAGCCTTCGAATCTCCCGTCTTTTTCCTGATATTTTTTATTTATATTTTCGCTTCCTGATAAAGGCGACCAGTCTGCCTCGATTTTTTCCAGCTTCTCATATTCCGGAAGATACGTGTCATATCCCAGCAGATCAAACCGGAATACCAGAGCTGCCAGAGCCACACAGGCTCCTGTGAGGACAAGCTGAAGCTTCGCGTCGAAAAATCTGCGGAAATCAAGCTTGTAAATCACCTGAAGCAGACAGTGGATAAGCAGCGTACCGAAAACAAGTCCCAGAACATACCACAAATCTTTTTTTCCGCCATCAGATAACATGTAAAAAAGAGTTCCAATTCCCAGACCTGCCGGAATTACAATCATAAATTCCACAAGAATTCCCACAAATCTGTAGACCATGGATTTTCCGGCAGTCTCCATCGGACGTTTTTTATATGCAAAAAACGCTGCCGCAGCAACAATCACAGCCAGCAAAAGCATCAGCAGAATATTTTTCCAATATCCCTGTCCTGCGCTGTATTCGTCCCTGAAAATACCAATCAGGGTCAGAGGCGAAAAATAAAGCCCCAGAAACTCCTCAACCCACCGAAGTGCATCCTTTGTCGTATAAGTCTGAAAGAAATTTATCTTTGACGCTTCCATAATATATCCAAATATCGGTCCGTACAGAAAAATCCCGGCTGTCATCAGCCCTCCCATAAGAAGATTTCCTGTAAGGGAAATGGCAAGCACCACACAAAAATAAGACCAGAGATACAGGGTCAAATGCACGAAGAGCATTTTCAGCGCCATCCCCATAAGCGCCAGACTGAAGTATCCCCGCAAAGCGCCGACACATACTGCCAGAAATTCCATAGCCACATAAGGTATCAGGAAATACCCGATTCCGGCTGTGACCTTCTGCCAGAACATCCTGCTTCTTTTCACAGGGAGGCAATGATAAAAGTCTACCTTGTCGGAAGAATACAGATACCAGAATCCATTTACTCCATTGATAAAGGCTGCCGCAAAAGTAATAATTGCTCCTGACAGCACAAATCCGTCTTTCCACAGATTCTGATAACACCTTGCAATCTGTTCTGCCGTATATCGGTAACCGTCCCAGTTTTCCAAAGACATGATTCCTGCCACCGGAAATGCCAGGAAAAAGCCGATTGCCAGCAAAATCGGAATCCAAAGCTGTCCTTTCACCCTGCTTCTCAGAGAATTATTCAAAAATGTTTTTGATTTCATAGCCTGCCACCTCCGTCTCACTGATAAAGATTTCCTCAAGGGTCAGCGGAATCACCTCGCAAAACAGCGGATTCTTCGCCTGAATGCGCTGCAATATCTCTGTCTTTGTTCCTCTTGCCACAATCAGCATAAGAGAACCCTGACGTTGTATCTGCAAAATCTCCAGTTCCTTTTCCAGCTCCTGCTCTTTCTTTTTATCTGTAAATACACACTGAATCTTATGAATATGGAATTTCATATCCTCCAAATCTCTGGAAAGAAGGACGCCGCCCTTATGAAGAAGCCCCACATGATCGCAGATTTCTTCCAGCTCCCTCAGGTTATGTGATGCGATTACCGGTGTAAATTCCCTGCTCATAATTTCTGATGCAAAAAGGCTCTTAATCGCCTGACGCATTACCGGATCCAGACCGTCAAAGGTTTCATCGCAGAAAAGATATTTCGTTCCTGCACTGACTCCCAGAATTACAAGAAGCTGCTTTTTCATTCCCTTTGAAAACGTATGAATTTTTCTGTTTTCGTCCAGATGGAAATGTTCCATCATTTTTTTATAACGCTGTATCTGAAATCCCGGATAATATCCCTTATAAAATTCAACCAGATCCTTCGCTGTATAATTTGACGGGAAATAGCAGTTATCTGAGATATAGAAAAAATTCTTTTTTATCTCTTCATTCTCGTATACCGGACTGTCGTCTATGAGAATTTCTCCGCTGTCAGGCCGGATAATTCCCGCTGCCATGCGAAGAAGTGTGCTTTTCCCCGCGCCATTGCTGCCTACAAGACCGAACACTTCCCGTTCACAAATATCAAGCGTTACTTTATTTACAGCCTGTATTTTTCCGAAACGCTTGCTGCATTCCTTTATCTCAATCATTTCCCCGCCTCCTTATAACAATTTCTGACAATCCGAATGACTTCCTCTTCCTCTGCGCCTATCTGACAGCCTTTTTCCACCAGCTTGCGCACTTCCTGATAGTAGCCTTCTCTTGTACTGCGTATCAGTTCCTCGGTATCGGAAATATAATTTCCTTTCCCCTTTACAGGATAAATATATCCCTCCTGCTCCAGTTCCATATACGCCCTCTGGATAGTGTTTGGATTCACGGATAATTCCATGGCAAGCTGCCGCACAGAGGGCATCTGTGCACCCGGCTCCAGCACTCCATTTAAAATCAGGATACGGAATTTCTCCACCACCTGCTCATAAATAGGCCGCCGGTCCTGGTAATCAAGTATGATCATGGCGTCTCTCCTTTCTGTTTACTTTGTACGGAACAGTTCTCTGCATAGCTCTGCCTGCAATCTGCTGTTCAAAGTGTATTACGTGTATTAATTGTTTTAATACAGTTAGTTTACCATGACTTTTTGTAAAAAGCAATACTTTGTAAATAAAAAACAGACACCGAACCTCGATGTCTGCTTTTTTCCCTTTATTTATTCCACGCTGACTACCTCATAGCCTGCATCTGTTACAGCTTTTACAAGAGCGTCCTTATCTGCCTCTCCTGTAATGTAAGCCGCCTTATCCTCCAGATTTACATCTGCTGTTACGCCTTCAAATGCCTCCAGCGCTTTTTTTACTGCCGCCTGACAGTGCGGGCACATCATTCCGTTGATTTTCATAGTAATCATAGTCTTTTCCTCCTTGATTTCATCTATTTCCATGCTTTGAAGCATTGCTTCCTGTTCGATTTCCTCTTTTACTGAGGTATGTTCAGCTTTGGATACTTTGAATTTTTTCAATCTCAGGGCGTTCGTTACCACAAAAATACTGCTCATACTCATGGCTGCCGCACCGATCATCGGATTCAGCTTCCAGCCAAATGCCGTATAAAAAATACCTGCTGCCACCGGAATCCCCAGTGAGTTGTAGAAAAATGCCCAGAACAGGTTCTGTTTGATATTCCGTATTACCGCCTTGCTCAGACGGATGGCTGTCACTGCATCCAGAAGATCATTTTTCATAAGTACGATATCCGCGCTCTCAATCGCAACATCCGTACCTGCTCCGATTGCCATTCCCACATCTGCTCTGGCAAGCGCCGGAGCATCGTTGACGCCGTCGCCGATCATTGCCACTTTTTTGCCCTCTTTCTGGAGTCTGGAAATCTCACGTTCCTTATCCTGAGGCAAAACCTCTGCGATTACGGTATCAATGTCAAGCTCTTTTCGGATTGCTTCCGCTGTACGCTTGTTATCTCCGGTAAGCATAACAACCTCTGTCCCAAGCTCTTTCAATTGTTTCACAGCCTCACGGCTGGTTTCCTTTACCACATCCGCTACAGACAAAATACCAAGAATCCTGCCTTCCTCAGCAAAGACCATCGGTGTTTTTCCCTGATCTGCAAGCTCATCCAGCCTGTCCTTTACAGACGTAAGGGAGATTCCTTCTTCTTCCATCATACGGCTGTTTCCTGCAAAATACCATTTACCGTCAATTTTTCCCTTTACGCCCCGCCCCGGCACAGAAAGGAATTCCGATACTCTGGACGGATGGATTTTGTTCTTCTTCGTGTATTCCAGAATCGCCTCTGCCAGAGGATGCTCGCTTTTTTCCTCCAATCCTGCTGCAATGGAGAGGAACTGTCTCTTGTCAAGATTTGTCTCCACATTGGTAACCACAGGTTTTCCCTGCGTAATTGTTCCTGTTTTGTCAAGAACAACGCACTGAATGTTGTGTACTGTCTCCAGCGCTTCCCCTGATTTTATCAGGATTCCATTCTCTGCACCTTTACCGGTTCCCACCATAATCGCTACCGGTGTTGCAAGTCCCAGCGCACAGGGACAGGAAATTACAAGTACGCTTACTGCACAGGAAAATGCAAATTCAAAGGTTGCTCCGGAAATCAGCCATCCGATCGCTGTTACAAGCGCAATCGCCATAACAGCCGGAACAAAGATTCCCGCAATCTTATCCGCAGTTTTCGCAATCGGCGCCTTGCTGGAGCTTGCCTCCTCTACCAGACGGATAATCTGGGAAAAGGTTGTATCGTCTCCTACGCGGGTCGCCTTAAACCGGATAAATCCGGTCTTATTCATAGTTGCCGCAATTACAGTGTCATTCACCTGTTTGTGAACAGGAATACTCTCTCCTGTAATTGCCGCCTCATCAATACTGGTACTTCCTTCTATAATAAAACCGTCTACCGGAATGCTGTTTCCCGGTCTGACTACTACAATATCTCCTGCCTGTACCTGTTCTACCGGAATTTCCTCTTCTCTTCCGCCCCGTTCTACTACGGCTGTCTTCGGCGCAAGGTCAAGAAGCTTGGTAAGAGCTTCGCTTGTTTTTCCCTTGGAACGGGCTTCCAGATATTTGCCCACTGTTATAAGAGCAAGAATCATGGCTGCTGACTCGAAGTAAAGGTCGTGATAATAACGGTGAACCAGTTCCATATCTCCGCTTCCCAGCCCATAACTCATACGGTAAATCGCCACAATACCGTACACCAGAGATGCTGTTGAGCCTATGGCAATCAGACTGTCCATATTCGGAGCCAGATGGTATAATGTCTGAAAACCTTTGATATAATATTTTCTATTTACGAAAATAATCGGCAGACACAAAAGGAATTGGGTAAATGCAAAGCTTACCGCGTTTTCCACACCGGAAAGGAATCCCGGCAGCGGAAGTCCCACCATATGCCCCATAGAGACATACATCAAAGGAACCAGAAATACAAAGGAAACTATCAGACGGAATTTCATATTCTTCATCTGTTCTTCCACTGGATTTCCGGTCTGTACTGCTGTCTTTCCCTGAGAGGAGGACGCGCTGTTTTTTGCATTCTGCACATTTGCGCCATATCCTGCTTTCACCACGGCATCAATAATCTGCCTTTCTGACAGAACACTCTCATCATATTCTACCTGCATACTGTTTGTCAGAAGATTCACCGTGACATTGGATGCACCCTCAAGCTTCGATACGCATTTCTCCACACGGGAAGAGCAGGCAGAACAGGTCATTCCTGTTACATCAAATTTTTCTTTCTGCATATAAACCTCCTTTATCTGATACTATTGTCTTTATTCACAGCAGCTACCCTGTTATTTAAGAATTTTCCCAAGCATGGAAACAAGCTCATCTATCTTTTCTTCCTTTTCTGTTTCTGTCTCTGCATGAGATACACAGCATTTCAGATGCGCTGTAAGAATTTCTTTATTTACTTTATTTAAAATAGCCTCCGCAGCCATAAGCTGATGGGAAATATCCATACAATATCGATCTTCCTCTACCATACGGAGGATTCCGTCAATCTGACCACGGGCAGTTTTCAGAAGTCGTGTTACTTTCTTCTTATCAGCCTGCATATCCTGCGCCTCCTCTTCTTCCTGTATTTTTTATCTATGTACTTTTCTTTCTGCTTACAAAAAACAGCTTTCCTTGAACACCCCACGGGGGTGTGGTTATATAGTATAATAAAAAAACTGCACTGTCAATATCCACAATGCAGTTTTTCAAAAAATTTTTAACAAGAGTTTTTTGACCGGCTGTCAGATAATTCTTCTCTTTCTTTTATTTCCTTTATTCAGGAAATAATACAAACCGCCGATCATCAAAATGAGAAGAAGCATGTCTGCTGTAAACAAAAGCATTGTCCCCGCATTCGACTCCACAATTTTCAGTCCAAACTGTGAAATAATCAAAGACCACACATTTGCCCCTATATGAAGCAGTACGCAGCTCCATATATTTCCGCTCATTTCCAAAATATAGGCAAAAACCATCCCTAGCATGGAAGCGTAAATTGCCTGTATCAGGTTTCCGTGATAAATTCCAAAAATCAAACCGGAAATCACTGCTGCTCCTGCTATTTTCATATAATCCCGAAGTCTTAAATAAATCAGCCAGCGAAAAATAAACTCCTCCGCAACAGGGGCAACAATTCCCATCCAGAAAACCAGTTCCCAAAATCCCTTTCCGCTGGAAATTATTTCCATAGTCTGCTGATATTCCGTAGATTTCAGAAACATCTGCAAAAAACCGACAAGTACGTTTCCATACTGGGCAAGTCCTGCTCCCATGAGCAGAAGGAGGATTCCCTCTGACAGTTTCATCCCTTTCACTCGCTCTGCCGGAATCACACCCCCTGCAATCCGCAAAGCCTGATCCCTCCTGTACAAAAACCATGCGGGTATCATGGAAAGAATTGCAGTAATTCCGGTCATCAAAATCGCGTACTTATAATAGGCATCTGCCGGCATTCCCATCCATCCGGTTAATATTACAATACACATGCCGCCTATTATCTGTGATATCAGAAAATGGATTCCCACAGGGTATCCGACCCTCCACGCTTTTTTTATGACAGGCTGTCTGCGCAGAGGGGTTATTCGAAAAAATCAAGAACTTCATCGGCAGAAGCTGCAATCTGTAAAGGTCTTGCCGCTGTCAGCTCTTCCATCGTTCCGTAACCATAGGAAACTGCAAGGCATTCCAAACCGGCCTTTCTCGCTCCCAATACATCGTGTTCCTTATCCCCTACCATAAGAACCTGTTCTCTGTGATTCTCCAGATGAAGGCGACGCAGTGTTTCTTCAATAACTTCTGTCTTATTTGTCCTGCTTCCGCTCATCTCGCTGCCTACCGCTTCATCGAAATATTTCTCAAGGTCAAAGTGCGCCAGAATTTTCTTTACGAAATATTCCGGTTTAGATGACGCCACTGCCAGAAGGTATCCTTTTTTCTTCAATTCCTCCAGCATATGAGCCACTCCCGGATAAGGTCTGTTTTCAAAAATGCCAATCGTAGAATAACGCTCTCTGTAAATTTCCACAGCCCTGCGCGCCGTTTCTTCATCAAGGTCTGCATATTTCATAAACTGTTCCATCAAAGGCGGTCCCACAAAAACTTTTAAAGCTTCCAGATTCTCTTCCGGCTTCCCAAGCTTTTCCAGTGCATACTGTACAGATTTCGTAATTCCCTCTCCGGACTCTGTAAGAGTTCCGTCCAAATCGAATAAAATCGCTTTATACATAATAAACCTCCATAATTGATATTTTCCGTTTCTTTCCGCCAGCTACGGATATGAAGTTTATTATACCATTCTTTCATTTATGCGTCTACGCACAAAAATCCCCTTCGCAATATTCGGCAATAACACTATGTGAACCGTCATTTTCCTCCGTTGCTAAAAGAATCTTTATTTCTGAATCTTCAGGAATTTCTTCCTGTTCTATTACAAGAACATCCTTTTCCCAGCGCCAGTCAGCTTCTTTATTGTTCACACGAAGGGAGAGAACCTGAACCCAGCCTTTCGCACGGACTCGTATTTCTGCCCGCTTTACTTTGGCAGAAACCGGAAATTTCAATTCTGTCACTTTCACTTCCATTTTATTTCGATTTTTTACATTTCTCCTGTAATACCGAAAGGCTTCTTCTGCTGCCGAAGTGCTGTAAGTATTTGGAGAGGGAGTCGGAGATGGCGTTACTCTCGGCATTGGCGTTACCGTCAGCGTCGGCGTTACACTCGGTGTTGGCGTTACACTCGGTGTTGGAATCACAGTGGGCGTAGGAATCGCAGTCGGCGTCGCTGCTGGCAAAGGAGCCGGCAAT
Source organism: uncultured Blautia sp. (assembly GCA_958367245.1). GTDB lineage: Bacteria > Bacillota > Clostridia > Lachnospirales > Lachnospiraceae > Blautia_A. The sequence continues at coordinate 54,661 of CATXEA010000005.1, read as the reverse complement.
GAACCTTGTGGTATAGCAGACTCCGGTGGTATTTCCGTCTCCGGGGGAAGTGGCTGTATATAGTCCGGCACAGGAAATACCTGCCCGTTATAAGAAGGCGTTTCTTCCATCCAGAAATCTTCCCTGAAATCCCCCTGATTCCACTCCGGGTTCTGCTCTGTCGGACTCGGCTCCTCCTGCATATGATCCGGATACGTCTGCCCGTTTCCATTCTGCGACGCAGAGGTCCCCTGCTCCCAGAAAGAATCTCCCTGATATTCTCCTGTTCCGATTTCCACATCAAACCCACCAAACTCCATCGCCATTACGGAGACTGCCGCAAAAAATACCACGCCTGAAACACCTCCGGCAAAAATTGTCATCCATTTATGTATTCTGCCTTTTCGTCTTCTCACGATTCTCCCCCTTTCTTCCTGCTTTCTCTCTCATCTCTTTTTCCCAGATTTCCAGATTCCATGCGCTTCCCTCTTCCAGACCTCCCTCTCTTTCTTTTTTCCGATATTCTTTCCACAATTCCATAGCCCCCTCTTTTTGTCCTGTTCGCAAGAGAAACATCCCATAGTCTCCATAAATCTCACGAAAGCCTTCGTCATATCTGAGAATCTGTTCATAATAGAGCGCCGCCTGTTCCTCATCTCCTGTAAGCACACGATTCTGAGCCAGCAGCTTCATAATACGTCTGTACTCGCGTTTCCCCCTGTATTGACGCAGAAGTTCCTGCAAAAGCTTCTCCGCCTCATCGCATAACACTTTCCTGTCTTTGGGCTGTCCTTTCAGAAATTCCTCTTTATAATAAAAATCTGTGACCATTGTTACTCTATCCAGAAAATCAGGCTCTCCTTTTTTCTTTCCACCCAAAAGCAGCGCACCGCTGACAAACAGCAGAAGCATTGCAATCACCCCTGCCAGAATCCACACCATTTTCCCTTCCGGTCTTCTGCAAAGCTTCTGGAATTTTTTGCCCAGAGTTTCCATATCCTGATAGCGCAGTTTCTCTTCACTGATACAGCAGCGCGCAAGTATCAGCGCAAGTCCGGGGAATGCTGCGAACCTGTATAACGCACTTCTGCCGGTAAGAACTTCCAGAGTTCTGCCAAGACCATAGACATCACTTGCCGCACTTATCCGTCCTTCATACTGCTCCGGCGCAGCAAAGCCTTCTGTTCCCATACAGGTTCTCTGCGTCTTTTCATACCCTGCTACTGCGCTTCCAAGGTCGATAAGGAAGAGCTTTCCGCTTTCCGACAGCATCAGATTGTCCGGTTTCAAATCCCCGTAAAAAACCGGAGGTTTCCTTCCGTGAAGATAGCCCAGCGCCTGCGTAAGAGAGATACCAAAACTGACAATCTCCTTTCCCGCAAATTTCTTCCCTTTACGAAGCGACTCTCCAAGCGTTTCTCCCTTGATATATTCCATTATAATATAACAATTTTGACTATTCTCTTCATAATCTACCATTTTAGGAAGAGAATCGTGCTCCATAGACGCCAGAAACCTTGCCTCTTTTTTTCCTGAAACAGGAAGCTCTTTTACTGCACGCAGAACTCCCAGTTCCAAATCCCGTGCCAGATAAACTCTGGCATTTCCGCCTTTTCCAATCTGTTCCAGAATACAATAGCGGTTCTTTAAAACAGTACCAGTCAATTCAATAACAACCATCTCCTGTCAGCAGCCAAATAAGATATAAAAGCTAAAATATATGGAAAAACCTGCCAAAAGACCTTCAGCAAGCATAAAGTGATTAAGATATTTTTTATATTAGCACGGATTGTTCTCTTTGTACAGTCTTCTTTTCTTAAAAAGTTATAAACAACTTATAAATTTTTTGACTATTTTCTTTAAATAGTCGCAAACCCGAATAAACTATGCTATAATAGCGATACTATAACTGGTAAAACACGGAAGTCTGTTCGTTGATTTTTCCACAACCAGACTTCTTTTGCACAAACAAGAAATGAGGTGTGTTTTATGCTGAAAAACTGGGAACCTGCGGAAATACCTGAAAAAGAAGAATTAAAACAGAGGCTTAACGCGGCAAGCAGCAAGCTGTATAAACTGCAGATGCAGATTAAAGAATGTAAGCTTCCTATTCTGGTGCTTTTTGAAGGCTGGGGCGCTTCCGGCAAAGGAAGTACCATCGGCAGAGTAATCAAGAATATTGACCCGCGTTTTTTCAAAGTTGCCACTATGTCCTCCCCTTCTCGGGATGAGCTTCGCCGTCCTTTCCTTTACCGTTATTTCAAGCAGATTCCTGAGGAGGGTAAATTTACCTTTCTGGACTCCGGCTGGATGGAGCAGACCTGCAAGGACTGTCTCGACGGTCTTGACAAGGATGCATATTCCAGAAGAATCGAGAGCATCAAACGGTTCGAGCGTCAGCTTACAGATAACGGTTACCTTGTCCTGAAGTTTTTTATGCATATTGGAAAGGAAGAGCAGGAAACCCGCATGAATGCGCTTCTGGAATCCCCTGATACCTCCTGGCGGGTTTCTGATTTTGATGCATGGCAGAACAGACATTACAAAAAATGCCGCAAGATTTTTGACTGTTACCTGACAGATACCAACCTGTCCACTTCCCCCTGGTATATCGTGGATGCCACTGACAGGAAATGGGCAGAGCTTCAGGTTATGGAAACTATGGTAAGCAATATCGAGGTCGCTTTGCAGAACAGCGCGCACTCCGCTCCTCTTCTGCAGAATGTCTTCCCTCTGACAAAGCTTCCCAGACTTTCGGAAATTGAACTTGAAGACAAGACTATAGAGAATGAGGATTACAAAAAAGAACTGAAAACTCTTCAGAAAAAACTGCGGGAACTGCACAATCGTATTTACCGTAAACGAATCCCTGTTATCATTACTTATGAGGGATGGGATGCAGCCGGAAAGGGCGGCAATATCAAACGGATTACAGAGGCTCTCGACCCTCGCGGCTTCGAGGTACATCCAATCGCAAGCCCGGAACCCCATGAAAAATCCCGTCATTACCTCTGGAGATTTTGGACACGACTTCCCAAAGACGGTCACATTGCTATTTTTGACCGCACCTGGTACGGTCGTGTTATGGTGGAACGGCTGGAAGGCTTCTGTCGGGAAAACGACTGGAAACGCGCTTATAATGAAATCAATGAATTTGAAAAAGAGTTGTCTGACTGGGGAGCTGTAATCATCAAATTCTGGGTGCAGATTGATAAAGATACCCAGCTTGCCCGTTTCACTGACAGACAGAACAATCCGGAAAAACAATGGAAAATCACCGATGAAGACTGGCGCAACCGTGAGAAATGGGATGCCTATGAGGTTGCAGTCAATGAAATGCTGGCAAAGACAAGCACCGTCTACGCCCCGTGGCATGTTCTGGAATCCGTAGACAAAAAATATGCCCGTATCAAAGCTCTGAAAATCGTAGTAAAAGAGCTGGAAAAAGCTCTGGAATAACAAAACAAAGCCCTGAGAGTTTCATTCATACTCTCAGGGCTTTACTTTTATAACAATATTTACATTCTTTCCGGTGCAGAGAATCCCAGAAGATCAATGCTTGTCTCCAGAACTTTCTTTGTAAGAGAAAGAAGCTGGATAAAGGAGTTTTTCTGCGCTTCATTTTCTTCACTCAGAATCTTGGTTCCGTGATAGAAGCTGTTAAACGCATTAGATACCTCGTAAATATAAGCGCAAATCTTATGAGGCGCTTTTTCTTCGAAAGCATTTTCTACCGTAGCTCCGAATCCGGTAAGCTGAAGCATCAGATTCTTTTCGCTTTCATTTACAGCGCTTAAAATCTCACCTGCCTCCAGATTTCCGCCCTCTTCCACAAAACGGTTCAGAATAGATTTGATTCTTACGATTGTGTAAAGGATGTACGGACCTGTATTTCCCTCAAAAGAAGTAAATCTGTCAATATCGAAGATATAATCCTTTGTTGCCTGATTGGAAAGATCTCCATATTTGATTGCGGAAAGACCTACGATTTCTGCAGTTCCTCTTGCGTCTGTATCTTTAACGCTTCTGTTCTCTACAATCTTGGTATACATTTCCTCATCAATATCGGCAATCAGATTCTCAAGTCTCATAACACCGCCGTCTCTTGTTTTAAACGGTTTGCCATCTTTACCGTTCATTGTACCAAAGCCAAGGAAGGAAAGCTTCGTATCCTCTTTTACAAGACCTGTTTTTCTTGCGCAGCGGAATACCTGAATGAAATGAAGCTCCTGACGTTTATCAACAACATACAGAATCTCGTCCGGATTAAATAATTTCATACGCTCTACAATTGTTGCAAGGTCTGTCGTTGTATAAAGAGATGCTCCGTCAGATTTCAGAAGCATACACGGAGGAATTTCCTTGGTATCGTCCTCTTCCTTTACGTCTACCACAAGCGCTCCCTGATCCATGTATGCGAATCCTCTGTTTTTCATATCCTCAACCATGTCCGGAATATACGGCTGTGCATCGGATTCTTTTTTCCATAAATCAAAGGATACATTCAGGTTGCTGTAATTACGTTTCAGGTCTGTAACAGAAACATTCATAATGTGATTCCACAAAGCCATATAGCCCGGTTTTCCCTGCTGAAGAAGGTGTGTTGCCTCCAGCGCTTCATTGCGGTATTCCTCGTCAACTTTAGACTTGCCGCTTGCACATGGATAGATTTCTTCCAGTTCACTGATGGTAAAAGGCGCTTCTTCCGGATACTCTCCGGTATAGGAATCGTCGAAATATACAAGCTCCGGTTTTCTGTGGCGAAGTTCTGTGATGATTAGTCCCATCTGAAGTCCCCAATCGCCAAGATGTACATCGCCGATTACGTTATGTCCTACAAAACGACCGATTCTCTTAATACTTTCTCCGATAATCGCGGAGCGGAGATGGCCTACATGAAGAGGTTTCGCTACGTTCGGTCCGCCGTAGTCAATGATAATTGTCTTCGGTTCCTTTGCTTCTGTAACAGAAAGCTTCTCATCTGCTGCCATTTCACGAAGATATTTCGCAAGATATTCTTCGCTTACCTTCAGATTGATAAATCCGGGTTTTACAACCTCTGCAACAGAAAACATGCTGTTTTCACCTAAATTTGCCACTACATCGTCAGCAATCATAAACGGCGCTTTTTTGTACGCTTTGGCTCCTGCCATTGCGCCGTTACACTGAAATTCACACAGGTCCGGTCTGTTAGATACCGTAACCTTGCCATAGGAAGGGTCATAACCTGCTTTTTCAAATGCTGCGGAAAGTTCTTCCGCCATCTGCTCCATAAGTTTCTTCATATCTGATTAACTCCTCAATGTTTATTTATTTCACTGTCACTTTTTTTGAACATGCAATGGCAACGGCTCCGTAGCCAATGTGACATGCAACGCTTAATGACAGCGGATTCATAACAACCTCATATCCGGGGAAAGCTGCCTCGATTTCTTTCTTAAATTCTTCAGCTTCCTCCTGATTTCCGGTATATGCCGCCTGAAGACACATTTCTCCTGCTTCTGCATATTTCGCGAAACGTGTTTCCATATCGTTCTTCATGGCGCTGAGCATAACCTTCTTAGCCTGCTTCTTGCCTCTTGTCTTGGAATAGGCGTCCAGCTTGTCTCCCTGAATCTGAAGAACCGGCTTTAAGTTCAGCACAGTACCGATTGCAGCCGCTGCCGGTGTGATTCTTCCGCCTTTTTTCAGGTATTTCAGAGTTTCAAGGGTAATATATATGCTGGCTTCCAGTTTCTCTGCTTCCAGAATTTCCTTAATCTGTGCTGCGCTTTTGCCCGCATCGCGAAGCGCCAGAGCATCCAGAACAGACTGACGCTGCGTAACAGAAATTCTCTGATTGTCAACAACCTGTACCTTTCCCTCATAATCCTGCGCCATAGCCATAGCTGTAGAGCAGGATGCGCTCAATCCGCTTGACATTGGAATATGCACAATTTCATCATACTCTTTCAGAAGAGTATCCCAAAGCCCGCAAATATCCGCCGGACTTGGCTGTGATGTGGAAATCGGTTCATCATTTTTTAATCGCTCATAAAATTCTTCCTGAGAAAGGGTGATTCCCTCCAGATATAATTTCTCATTAATATAAAAAGGCATAGGCACTACAGATACGCCTAATTTACGTCCGTCATCCTGTGTAATGCCGCTGTTACTGTCTGTGACAATGGCAATTTTTCCCATATTGCATTCTCCTTTTCTGTGTGTGTACTACAGTTTCCTGCATTACCTGTCCCTCGGTTATGTACATACTGAATTAAGTGTACCATATTTTTTTCACTATCTCAATTCCAAATCACAAATTTGTATAAAAATTGCATATTTATTGTTTATGAACTTCTCAAAAATCCTGAAACTTATTTGGATGCCCATAGGCAGTCGCTAATACATTTTTATTCCATGCGGGACTAGCCGGGATTTTTAGGTATAGAAATGATCGGGAGGCTTCTTTATAGAGAATTTACTCTGGTTTTCTGGGGTTTTTAGGCATAGAAATGTTTGGGGGCTTCTTTATGGAGAATTCTCTTTGATTTCTTCGCTTTTTTAGGCATAAGAAACTCTATAAAGCTTCCCTATGGAGAATTCTCTCCGGTTTCTTCGCTTTTTTAGACATAAGAAGCTCTAAATGGCTTCCCTATGGAGAATTCTCTCCGGTTTCCCGGCTTTTTTAGGTATACCAAGCACTAAATGGCTTCTCTATGGAGAATCCTCTTTGATTTCTTCGCTGTTTTAGGCATACCAAGCTCTAAATGGCTTCTCTACAGAGAATCCCTTCAGCATTCACAGGGTTTTTAGGCATATTTGCGCTGTTTTTCTTATTTAATATAGAATGGGCCATAATAATTTACAGCGCTGGCCTCCATGATTTTTTGTTGTCCATAACTCCTTCCTGTGTTAAAATTAATTTACAAATACAGGAAACTTAAACGAAAGGGGACTTCATTATGTCATTTATCGAAAACAGTCACAGACTGGCTGCGGAAACCGTCATTAAGAAATTTGAAAAACGAAATATGGAAGCTTTTTACTGCGCCACGAAAGAAGAAGCGAAAAATCTCGTACTCTCCTTCATTCCGGAAGGCTCTTCCGTTACATGGGGCGGTACAGAATCCATGAAGGAAGCGGGTATCTGCGATGTACTCAGCACAGGAAACTATAACTTTATTGACCGCAGAGATGCCAAAACTCCAGAAGAAGCCCGTGCTCTTTATGGTAAAATTGTCTGTGCCGACTATTTTCTTACAAGTACCAATGCCTTCACAAAGGACGGAGAACTGGTAAACATCGACGGCGCAAGCAACCGCGTTGCCTGCATTGCCCATGGTCCTGCCAATGTAATCGTTCTTGCAAGCATGGACAAAATGTGCTCCACTGTAGAAGAATGTATCGAGCGCATCCATACCCATGCAGCTCCTCCAAACGCTCTTCGTGTAGGAGCAGATACTCCATGTACCAAAACCGGCGTCTGCGCAGCCTGCACCTCCCCATCCTGCATCTGCTGCCAGACCCTCATCACCCGCTTTTCCAGAATCCCCGGAAGAATTAAGGTTGTTCTTTGCAGCGAAAAACTCGGATTTTAAAAGGCTGTGCCGGAAAATACCCGGCACAGCCTCTTTTTTATCTTTTTAAGAAATCAGAATCAGTCCATATCTCTTACAATCTTACGAACAGGCAGTACAAAGGTCGGAGAAACAGAAAGCTCATCCAGTCCCATTTCCACGAAACGCTCTGTAAGAGTTGTATCTGCTCCAAGCTCGCCGCAGATACCTGCCCAGATTCCCTCTTTATGCGCATTGTCCACAACCATCTTAATCATACGAAGAACTGCCTCATGGTGAGAATCATAGATATTGTCAAGCTTCGCATTCTGACGGTCAATGGCAAGTGTATACTGAGTCAGATCGTTGGTTCCGATACTGAAGAAATCAACCTCTTTTGCAAGAAGGTCACTGATCATAACAGCAGCCGGAGTCTCGATCATAACGCCCTGCTCTACATCATCCTTGAACGGAATGCCCTGCTCTGTCAGTTCCTTTTTCACTTCTGCGACGATTTCTTTAATCTGCAGAACCTCTTTCACAGAAATGATCATCGGATACATAATGGAAATATTTCCAAACATCGCCGCACGGAACAGAGCGCGCAACTGTGTCTTAAAGACTTCCGGTCTGTCAAGACAGATACGGATTGCACGGTATCCCATTGCAGGATTCTCCTCATGCGCCATATTGAAGTAATCAATCTGCTTGTCAGCGCCGATGTCAAGAGTGCGGATAATAACCTTCTTACCAGCCATATTCTGCGCAACTGTCTTATAAATCTGGAACTGCTCTTCCTCTGTAGGATAGTTATCTTTCTCCAGATAGATAAATTCGCTTCTGAAAAGCCCGATACCCTCGGCATCATTTGCAAGAACACTTGCCACATCGGCTGTACTTCCGATATTTGCATAAAGGTGAATCTTACGTCCGCTCTTTGTTTCGGTTGGTTTGCCCTTTAATTCCCTGAGCATGGTTCTCTGACGGAGCTCCTCCTCCTTCAGTTCCTGATACTTCTTTAAAGTTTCTTCATCCGGTTCAAGAATCAGAGTTCCGTTTTTGCCATCTACAATTGCCATCTTGCCGTTTACACTGTCATCATACTCAATGTTGATAAGAGCCGGAATGTTCATTGTTCTGGCAAGGATTGCCGTATGAGAATTGGAAGAACCCTTTCTTGTGACGAACGCCAGCACCTTGGATTTGTCCATCTGGACTGTTTCACTTGGCGCAAGGTCTTCTGCCACAATAATTGACGGCTCGGAAGCTTCCATATCTCCGTCTCCGTGTCCGGAAAGAACTCTTACAAGACGGTCGGAAATGTCTTTTACGTCTGCTGCTCTTGCTCTCATATAATCATCGTCCATACTTGCAAACATAGATGCGAAGTTATCACCTGTTGTAGCGACTGCATACTCTGCATTCACACCCTCTGTACGGATAATATTGCTGATAGAATCCAGATAATCCCCATCCTCCATCATCATCTGATGAACCTCGAAGATGGCTGCGCCTGACTCTCCTACTTCCTGAACTGCTTTATCGTAAAGCTTCTGAAGCTGTGCAAGAGCAGTTGCTTTCGCCTCCTCCACACGGTTTACTTCTGCTTCCGCATCCTCTACATGAATACGCTTCACACTGGTGTCTGCTTTCTGAAAAATAGAAATCTTTCCGATTGCAATTCCTGAAAATACGGATTTACCTTCTAATACTTTCATCATTTATCTCCTAACTCAAGGACGAAATTAAAGATTTGCTTCAAAGAAAGCTTTGATTACTTCTGCATCTGCCGCCTCTGTATCACCTTCGACGGTTACTGTGATTTCATCGTTCTGCTTTACAGCAAGTCCCATGATACCGAAGATTTTCTTTGCATCGCCTTTTTTCTCACCTTTGCAGATAGTGATTGTACTTCCAAGCTTGCCTGCTTCTTTAACAAGAAGTCCTGCCGGTCTTGCATGAATTCCCAGTTCGTCTTTAATTACATAATTGAATGATACCATAACATATTCCTCCTAAAAACTTTAGTTTACTGAATTACTGCTATTATACCACACCTTCTATAGGTTCGACTATCTTTTTTTTACATTTTGTTCAATTTTTTCTTCTTTTATTTGGCATTTTCACGGAAAAAGTGTATTTTTTTCAGGTAAAAAATATAGCCTGCTCCTGTAAAAAATATCGTTTTTCCCAGAGAAAGAATCTCTTCTGCTTCTGCGGGCGTTTTGGGAAGCATGAAATAAAGCCCCATATTTTCTCCCATCTCCTGCAGTTTCCTCTGCCAGAAGCCAAAATCTGACCACTGCCCGGGTATCCAGTCTCCCGGTATATGAATCAGGGAAAACATCTTCCACAGAACCACCGCCAGAACAGCGACTCCCAACAATGTCCAGACTGCCCTGACCGCTCCCGTTTTCCCCTTTCTTTTTCCCAGTATTCTCACTGAAATATCAAAAGGCAGTAGAAACACCATAGAAATCATAACAATCCTGATAAAACCTGTGTTTTGTTTCTTACCGGATAACCCGTTTCTCATAAGAAATCCTTCTGTATCATCCCTGATAAAAACCCTGTCATATGTCAGTTTTTTATCTTTTTGCGGCCGGATATAGAGTACCTGCTGCGCAACGGGAAGTACCTTTCTCACAGTATACTCTCTTCCCTGAAACTCAATTTTACCACCGGGCTGACTGCTGCCAAAAAGTATTCCGGCAGTACGCCTGTCTATTACACAGCCTTCCCTGTCGTCCTCTGCAAACCCTCTGAGCCTCCAGTCAAATATCGTTTCATTTCCTGCAAGCGCCGCTGTGAAAACCTCCGTACTCCTGCTGTAATCCTTCTGACTGATTCTTTCGAGCCCCAAGTCACTGTAAAAACAGACTTCTGCCGGATTACGGGTATTTTTCTCACTGTCCAGAATTTCCGATACTCGGCTGCCTTCCGGAACAGGAGAAACCAAAAACACCGTATCCTTCTCTTCCTGCATGACACTTCCGGCAGATACCAGAGCGCACAGAAACAATCCCAGAATTATCAATACAGAAAGAAGCGCCTTTATCCTGTCTGAACAGCCGGTCTTTGGCGGGTATTTGCCCGCGCTGCCCCCTGTCATGGCTCCATCAGCCTTACACGGCTGCCGTCTGTAATCTCTCTGTCACTGTAAGTAATAATCCTCTGGTCTGCTGCAAGAATCCCTTCCTCAAGCGCAGCAGTCGAGGTGTTTTTATTTTTCACATTTACCTGTACCTTACGCGCCACAAGCACTTCGCCGAGAACGGTTTCCTGTGTGTCAGCTACATAGACGAAATTTTTTCCGTTTTCTTCCCCCAGCGCTCCCAGAGGTACGCAGGCGCTGTAAGGCCCTTCTTCTCTGGAAATTTCAATATTTACATTTTCTCCGATTCTGAAATCAGCGTCTGATACGGTAATGGATATTTTGCGAAGCTCCTGATTCTCCTCTGCCTCTCCCACAGCCTCTATGATTCCTGTCTTTTCTGTTCCGTCTGCGCCTGTGAGAGCGGCTTTTTCACCTGTCTGCACGTATTTAATCTCCTCTGCGCTCACTGTCGTTTCCACACGAAAAGTTCCTGTTGTTTCATAGAGCACCATAGCTGCATCCTTCCCTGTCATACTTCCGGTTACAGCGGAAATACTCTTTATCACTCCGTCAGCAGGCGCTTTCACCCGTCCTTTTCTTTTGAGGATTTTATTTAATTTTTCAAGCTCTTCCTGCGCCTGCGCCAGTTCTCTCCTCACATTTTCCACGGTACTGTCCCTGCCTTCTTCTACCCCGGCATCCTCAATTCCGCGTCTGGCTGCCAGTTTATTCTGAGCGCTGCTCATAACAGCCTGATCAATAGCCTCCTGACGCATCCTGATTTCGTCCAGCAGCGCCTGCTCCTGTGTCTTATCCACCGGTTCGTCTGTGAACTCACTGGAAAGAGAAGCGTAATACTCATCAAGTTTCTGTCTTGCTGCGGCAAGCTCCCTCTGCGCATTGGAAATGTTCACCCCGCCGTTTCCCGCCGCTATGTTATAATCCTCCTGCGCCCTTCGAAGAGCTCTGTCCTTTGCCTCCTTTTTCACCTGAGCCTGACTCTCCAAATCGCCGATTCGCAGGGTTAATTCCTGTATCTCATCTTCTTTTTCCCGAATGGTTTCTTTCATCTGCTTCGTGGAATATACAAGAAGTGTTTCTCCTTTTTTCACGGTCTGTCCCTCACGTACCAGCACCTGTGCCACGAGCTGATTTTCCATGGCAAAAACTGCTCGTTCCTTCGTCCCCTCAACTCTTCCGCTCCCCCGTACAATGTGGGAGACTGTCTGATTTTGAATTTTTCCGGTTTCAACCTGCGCTACGCTGATGGATGACGCAGCTCTTGATACTACAGTAAAAACCAGCATCGCTGCAAAAAACATTCCGCACCATTTCAAAATTTTCTTTCTGTCCATTTTTACTCCTTAATCGCTGTTGAAATAATCCCCTGCTCCAGATAATCCTGTCCTGCAAGAAAAACAAGCACTGCAGGAATCAGTACGATAACCGAAACTGCAAAAGCTTTTCCTGCCTGTGACGTATCAATTTCCGGAAGATACAGGGACAAACACCACAATTCTTTGTTTTTCAGAAATGCCATCGGCTGTTCAATCAGATTCCAGTATTCCAGAAATCCCAGAACAAGCGCTGAAATAATTCCGGGCGACCCCAACGGAATGCCAAGCTTCCAGAAACAGAGCCATTCTCCTGCTCCGTCAATCCGCGCAGCCTCAAGAAGAGCCGCAGGAATCCCTTCAAAAAAACGATACATAATAAACACCGGAAAGGTAGAAAAAATTCCCGGAAGAATAATTCCCGCAAGCGTGTCCAAAAGCCCCAGTCCGTCAAGTACCAGATAGTTACTGAGCATCAATACCTGAAAGGGCATCATCATCAGGGCAATATAAATCAAAAACAGGACGTTTTTTCCGGGAAATTTATATTTTGCAAATCCCCATGCTGCAGGTACGCCAATAAGAATCTGTCCCACGAGAACCCCTGCTGTAATCTTTACAGAGTTCCAGAACATTACGAAAAATTCCGGCGAATCCAGCAATACCTCTATGTACGCCCGAAGCGTAGGGTACAGCGGCAGAAATTTCCACGATATATAACCTCCCTCTCCTGTGAGAAAAGGCTCCAGTACCTGTTTTAATTCCTGACTTCCCATAATTGAACCTGACACTGTAAACAGAATGGGAAAAACAGCCAGAAAAACAAACGCTGCCAGAATCCCATTCAGTAAATATTTGATTTTCATGCTTTTACTGCTCCTTTCCCCATGTTCTCCACAAAAGAATAATCAATCCCAGAATAACGGCTCCGGTCACCACAGCAGCCGCAGACATTTTGTCAAGAGAAAGTTCCCTGTACCAGTTATTAAATAAGTGCTGCAAAAGATACATACTCTCCTGCGGATAATCTCCTGCCACCAGATACGCCTCCCGAAATACCTTGAAGGCATTGAGAAGAGACAGTACCGTAATTGTAAAAAAAGAAGGCATAAGATTTGGCAATGTAATAGAAAGAAAGCATTTCCACTCTCCTGCTCCATCCACCTTTGCAGCCTCATAAAGAGCCTGCGGAATCGCTGCCAGTCCGGCCATCCAGAGTATCATATCGTATCCCAGATTCCTCCAGAGATAACTGGCAACAAGAACATAAAAAGAAGCGTCTGTATTCATCCAGTCCAATGCAGGAAGAGATAACGCTGCCAGAACCCCGTTAAGAATCCCTCTCTTATGAAACAGAAGCTTCCATAAAAGCACCACCGATGCTACCGGAATCGCCATAGGAAGGAGAAACGTAGTTTTCAGAAGCTGCAGCATTTTTTTCTGTCTGGTAAGAATCACGGCAATCAGCAAAGACAGACATACCAGAAGCGGAATACAGACAAGAAAGAACCGCAGCGTATTCATGGCGGCAAGACGAAAAGCGCGGTTTTCAAACACTGCCGCATAATTTTGGATTCCTGTAAATTCCCCGCTCACTGCCCCGAAAAAAGACCGCCTCACCACATCCATACTCGGAATCAGCCAGAAAAGACTGACTCCGGCAAGACTTGGAAGTACAAACAACAGCCCTTTCCATGAGCCTTTCTTATATTTTCTCATAAATTTCTTTTTCCTCCGTAATACCTTCGCACTGCGCAACAATACGAAGCGTATATTTTCTGTGTTATCCTTAAGATAGCACAGTCATCTCTAAGGAATCTCTAAACTCCTTTTGGGCTTTTTTCGAAAAGCTTAAGAATTTCTTTTGTTTCTTTAGAGGAAGTTTAGAGAAAACACTGTTATCCTAAAAGCATCCTAGCTGTTGAACCTCTTCACAGTTACAGGTAAAATAAGAATAAGAACAGGAGGATGCAATATGCATAAAAATAAACAATTTACAAAGGGAGTCGCTTTCGCAGCCGCCGTTGCCCTTGCAGGAATGAGTCTTTCCGCGTGTCAGAGCGGCGCGGCGGACAAAGGTTCCGATAACAGCGTCTCCAAATCATCAGAAAATACAGAAGCCCCTGCTTCTGAAGAAAAAGCAATGGGACGCTATCTGGAGGAGACGATTTCCGTACCTGAGGATGCGGGCAGTATCAGGAAATTTAAGATTCTTGATTCCGGTGTATACAGAATTCTTTATGAAAACAAGGATTTCACCCTCTGTATGGCAGAATCTCAGGATCAGGGCAAAACATGGAGTGAGGGCAAACCTGCTGCAGAGCTTCTTGGTCTTGAGAAATCCAGTTACTACTTCCCTGCTTCGGCGCTTGCCTCTGACGGCGGTATTTTCTTTACAGGTTACCCTTCTTCCGAAAATCAGGAGGAAGCGCTGCCCAGCCGTTATTTCTACCTTTCTCCGGAAGGAGAAATCCGGGAACTGGATTTAAGCGATTCCTTAAAAGACGACTATATTTTTGTCAGTGATTTTACTGCCAAAAATACGATTCTGCTCCAGCCGATTTCCAACGGCATTATGGAATTTGACACAGACGGCACCCTTTTAAATCACTACGAAAAAGGCGGTCATTCCGAATGCTTCGGCACTTCCGGAAAATATCTGACTGTCACTATTGACGGCACAGTTCACTATTATAATCTGGAAACAGGTAAGCCGGTAGACAATATGGATGCCCTCACCACTCAGATGAGCTCCAATCCCGGCAATCTGGAACTGACAAACACCTCCACCGTTCCCTTTGCTTTCACAGACGGAGACGATGAAAAGAGCCTTTTCTATGTAGATTCCACAGGGCTGTACCGTTATGCAGAAGGGGGAAATACTGTGGAGCAGCTCATTGACGGAAGCCTGAATTCCATCAGTTCTCCTGCTACCGGCTTTACAGGTCTGGAACGTGACAAAGACGGAAACTTCTATCTTACAGGCGTGGATTACAGCTCTGAGTCAGCATCCCGGGGATTTATTTATAAATACACCTATGACCCCAATACTTCTGCTGTGCCGGGCACAGAATTAAAAATCTATACTCTGAATGAGAGCAGTCTCCTGCAGCAGGCGGCAACGGTCTTCCAGAAAAAATATCCGGATATCTATCTCAATATCCAGACAGGAATGAGCGGAGACGATTCCTTTACCTCCTCCGACGCTGTCAAGGTTCTGAATACAGAAATCATGGCAGGCAAGGGACCTGACCTCCTTCTTCTGGACGGACTTCCGGAGGATACCTATATTGAAAAGGGGCTTCTGGAAGACATCAGCGGACTTTTCTCAGAGGCAGAGCTTCTTGATAATATAAAGGATGCCTATACCGGCGAAGATGGAAAAATCTATGCAATGCCGGTGAAATTCGCTATCCCTCTGCTTCAGGGCAAAAAAGAGGACATTGATTCTGTCACAGACCTGACTTCTCTGGCTGACCTGGCAGAAGCACACAAAGACGAGTATGAAGCTTTCCGCCTCTTCTCATACAGTACCATGTCACCGGGCTTACTTTTGAAATGTCTTACAGATGTAAATATGCCGGCATGGCTCAAAGAGGACGGCACTCTGGATGGCGATGCTGTCGCCTCCTTCCTCGAAGACAGCAACCGGATTTATCAGACCAGCGCAGATATTGTAAAAGAATTAATTGCCGAATACGGAGAAGATTCCTTCTCTTCTCTTTCCTCAGAATACAGCAGACACAATATGGGCATCGGAGGCTCCGCACTGAGCGTTCTCGGAGGTAATTCACAGGCTGAATTCGGAGGTCTGTTTTCTCCTTCTGAGCTCAGCTATGTGGACTCTGCAAATAAAGCGGATTCTTCTCTTGGCGTGAAGCTCTGGGATGGTCAGAGCAAAAATACTTTCTATCCTGAGCAGATTATAGGAATCAGCGCCAAGTCCTCAAATAAAGAAGCTGCGCAGAAATTCCTCTCTTTCCTCTTCAGCGAAGAAGGTCAGAAAATCGGCGCAGAAGTCGGTCTTCCTGTAAACAGGACCATTTATGAGGATGTAAATTACTGGACACAGGGAACTCCGGGGAAAGCTATCGGTCTTACTTCAACCGGAAACAATCAGACAGGAGAATATACAGAGCTGGAAATCTGCCTTCCTTCTGAAGAAACGGTAAAGGAAATCATCGCTTTGGGCAAAACCCTCACCGTACCTTCCAAGGACAACGCCATCATCCAGAATGCAGTCCTTGACGCAGGAACCCGCTACATTAACGGAGAATTATCTCTGGAAGAAGCTGTCAACGCAGTTACGCAGGAAGTAAATTTATATTTATCTGAATAAGCAAATGAAGGGCGTGTGAAAAAACTTTCGTTTTTTCACACGCCCTTTTTTATTTCTCATTTGTACACTTCCATCACATAGCCTACGCCTCTCACAGTTCTGAGGTTTAACGTGCTCTCCACAGTTTTCAGTCTCCGCCTGAGAAAATGAATGTAATTATCAAGATTTCCTTCTTCCACATCGCTTTCCAGTCCCCATACGCGGTTCAGGAGTACGTTTCTCGGCAGAGTCTGCCCCGGATTTCGTAAAAACACCTCCAGAAGCTCTCCCTCCCGTTTCGAAAGCGTACACTCTTTTCCATTTCCTTTCAGCCGGTTGTCTTCCGGGTCGAAGCTTATATCTCCAAGATTCAGAAGAGACGTTTCCTCCCAGTTTCCCGGACGCCTGAGAATGCAGCGGATGCGGGCAAGAAGCTCAGAAAAAGCAAACGGCTTCACCATATAATCATCTGCGCCGCAGTTTAATCCCGTAAGCCTGTCATTGAGTTCCCCCAGAGCAGTAAGCATAATCACCGGCGTGGAAACATGCGCTTTTCGCGCAGCCTTCAATACAGAAACGCCGTCCATAGAAGGAAGCATCCTGTCAAGAATTACCAGATCGTGAGCTTTTTCCTGCATATAATAAAGACCTTCCTCCCCGTCTGTACAGACGTCCGTCTCAAATCCTTCTTTTTCAAGCTGAAACCTCACAGATTCCGCCAGATCTCTATCATCTTCAATCATCAGTATCTTCAATATAAAACCGCCTTTCTCTCGCATTATATTTTTTATCATATCACAAAATTCTCTATTTTTTCTGTAAAAAATTCTGAATTTAGATTTAATTTAAAGATTTCCATGTTATACTGAGCCTGTTAAAATACATCCATCATATTCAAAAAGGAGATGCCTATGTTTCGCAAATTTCATATACAGATGACTATTTTTTCCACCTTTATCACAAGTACAATACTCGTCCTCATGGCCATTGCCTGCCTGTTTATTTCCGAAAAAGGCACAAGGGACAATATCTATACCTCCTTTCGGGATAATGCCAGCTCCTGCATTGCCCATCTTGAAAATCAGACCCTCATTTCCCATCAGTGGATTCAGAAAACAGAAAATTCCTACGGGCTGCATATTGATATCAGAGATAATGGAAATCCTCTCTTTTTTCAGAAACTCAATCCCGATACCGAAGTATCCGACGCAATGGAAAAAGCAGCGGAAATATCAAGAGACACCCAGGGGCTTGACCTTACAACAACAGGAAATATGATTACAAAAACTGCTTATTTTAAAATGGCGCCTTATTACGCTGCCACTGCCCTCATTCCGAAAAAACAGGGAACCTTAAGCGTTATCATTCTCTACCCTCTGGATTCCCTGAACAGGCAGCTTGCCACCCAGAGATTTTTCTTTGCAGGCGCAGTTCTGGCAGCTATTGCGGCTCTTGGCGTTTTTTCATGGTTTTTTACCCGAAAAATGATTCTGCCTCTGGAGGAAAGTCAGCAAAAACAGACGCAGTTTATTGCTGCAGCCTCCCATGAGCTTCGCTCTCCTCTTGCAGTCATTCTTTCCGGTATCTCCGCCCTGAAAAAAGCAGAGGCAGAGGAACAGCCCCGCTTTCTCAGTCTTATTGAAAAAGAAGGAACAAGAATGTCAAGACTTGTAAACGATATGCTTTCCCTTGCAAACGCAGACAACCATTCCTGGACAATGTTCCCCTCTTCCTGTGAACTGGATACTCTGCTCCTTGACACCTACGAAAAATACGATTCCCTGATGGCAAAAAAACATCTGCGTTTTCATATAAATCTCCCTGATTCCTCTCTTTCTCCCTGTATTTGCGACCCGGGAAGAATCAGTCAGGTTCTCGGGATTCTTCTTGACAACGCCATAAGCTATGTTCCGGAAGGAGGAGCTGTCTGCCTTTCCTTAGAAGAGACGGAAAGCGATTTCCGGATTTCTGTCTCAGACAATGGTCCCGGTATTCCGGATGAAGCAAAAAAGACTATCTTTCAGCGCTTCTACCGGGCTTCTGATTCCCGAAACGATAAATCCCATTTTGGTCTGGGCTTATGCATTGCCAGGGAAATCGTCGTTTTACACAAGGGAAGTATTACAGCAGCCGACGCTCCCGAAGGCGGCGCTTTATTCCTTATCAGACTTCCAAAGTAAACGGACTTCTAAAAAGCAAAAAGGACTTTTGCAAATGATAAAACATCTGCAGAAGTCCTTTTTATGATTTTTATTAATTATTCACTTCTAAGCGCATCAATTGGATTTAAGTTCGCCGCTTTCACAGACGGAAGCAGTCCGAAGACAACACCTATCACTGTAGAAAACAGAACTGCAACAAGAATCGCCGGTACGCTGATTGCCGTAGGCGAGCCTGAGAATTTGCCCACTACCTTCGACAAACCAATGCCCAAAACAACTCCTACAATTCCGCCGATACTGGTAAGTACAGCCGCCTCTGTAAGGAACTGTCCGAGAATTGTTTTCTTTCTGGCTCCGATTGCCTTCTTCAGACCAATTTCCCTTGTTCTCTCTGTAACGGAAACAAGCATGATATTCATAACGCCAATACCGCCCACAAGAAGGGAAATACTTGCAATCCATATAAGCTGATTATTCGTCCTCTTACTCAGATTCTGAAGATCTCTTACCTGCTGCATAATGTCATCTGCCTGATACTTCAGTTCTGTAGCGTTATGCTTATTGTTTATTGCCTCGTTGAGAACCTCTGCCGCTGCATTTCCAACTGTACTCATAGCGTCTGTACTGTCTGCTTTAATGATTGCATTTTCTGCTTCATCAAACTGGAAAGGAATCGGCCAGCATGCATTGGGAATCATCACACAGCCAATCACATTCTGGGAGTATGTCCAATACTCGTCAATTGATTCGATATTTGGCTGGTAATCTGCATCCTGACGGACAATTCCAACCACTGTAAATGGCTCCTGACTGATTTCAATCGTCTTTCCAAGAGGATTTTCTCCGGGGAAAAGGTTTTCTGCCGCATTACTGTCCACAAGGGCAACTTTTCGATAGGACTTATAATCTGCATCTACAAATCCACGGCCTGACTGAACAGAATAACCGCAGGTACTCAGATAGTTGATGTCTATGCCGTATACGCTTCCTCCCTGAAGACTGTTGTTATTGTAGTACACACTGTTTGTACCTGTTCTGCTGTTAAAAAATGTAGCGTTCTTTACATGTTCAAGTTCACGCACTTTTTGTTTCAGCTCTTCTGTAAGAACAGGCGTCACCGCATTGCTTCCGTATTCCGGATTGTACTGCATATCTCCTTCTTTCAGATATACATTTACCGTATTCGTTCCGGCTCCGATCAGGTCTTCTTTAATCTGTTCACTTGTTCCCTTAATGGTGGAAACAATTGCAATAATGGATGCAATACCAATAATAATACCAAGCATCGTCAGGAAAGATCGCATCATATGGGACCAGATTCCCTGAAAAGCAAGACGTATATTCTCTAACATGAAATCTCTCCTTTCTAACCGTTGTAGCCGTACATCTTATCCAGTGTTACTTCCTTCGTCTTCGCGCCTTCTACCACTGTTTTTCCATAAGGGAAGGCAATCAGGTCATCTGTGGTGATTCCGTCTTTTACAAGCACACTGTATCCATTGTCCACATTTCCGCCTACTGTAAGGTACTGCTTTTTCAGAACTCCCTTGTCGTCTTTGTAGACATAGCTCTTACCGTTCTCTGTGCGGACAAAAGCCTTCTGGAGAACAAGACTGCCTTTTACAGACTGGGAGCTTTCCAGATTAATTGTGATATAGTCATAATCACGGAACTTAATCGACTTATCAAGAACCTCCGCAGTAAGGCTGTAATAGGATGCATTCGGATTACTCATTCCCGCATATACGCTTCCGGAAATAGGATACTCGGAAACTTCCATGACTTTCGCTTCAAATTCTCCCTTATCATAGCTAATACAGTTCAGCACTGTCCCTTCTCCGATCTGATCCAGAAAAAGCTCGCTGACAGCGCCGACCACATAATAGCCGTCTCCGCTTTTTACCTTGATAAAAGTAGAACCATCCGTCTTTTTTGTCACAGTATCGCCTACATAAGTAACAATTCCATCCAGCTTACTGCTGATCAGCTTCCGGTTCACTTTTTTCTCCAATTTGCCGATTTTAATATTGCTTTCCTGAATATCAAGCTTCAGATTCGCAATCTTCCTCTGCTGATACTTAATGGCTTCTTCCCTGCTCACAGTTGTAGTTCCTGTTCCTCCTCCCGGTGTTCCCGGTTCATCCGGCACCTGAGGTTCATAGGTCATCGCATCGGAAAGAGTAAATTCCGACTCCACATATTCATACACAGGCTGAGTCAGAAAACTGCCGTTTATAAGGTAATATCCTGTGCAGGAAAGAGTTCTGTCCTGATAATCTCCAATCGTGTCATTTTGATGGAATTCAAGCTGGAACCAGTATCCTCCCTCTTTTTCCACCTTTGTACCGTCTTCACTGTATCCTGCCATTTTATTAAAGAAAGAACCCATAGCCGTTACGCTGCCTCTTGCGCTGCTTACAAGGAACACCAGAGGGTCTTTTTCTGTTCCTGTTCCCGTAAACGGTACGGAATTGGAATCCAGCTTATCATAAAACTTCTCTCTTCCGTCTGTTACCCCTTCCATCTCATCTGTAAAGTATGGGTCATAATAAGATGTATTTTCATCCAGCTCAGGAGTTGGCGTTGGCGACGGCTTCGGCGTATCATTTTGTCCCGAAGTAATATCATCTCCGCTGTTTCCGTCGGAAATTTCCTCTCCTGATGTGAAGTCCCCGGCTGACGGATCCTGATATTCAGGTTCTGTTAACGCTTCATCAACTGCTGCCTGCGCCGGATCTTCTGTCCCGGAACCATCGGCATCAGGTTCTTCTTCCAGTTCTCCATCCACAAATGCGCTTAACAAAAGTCTCGGAACTGCTGCTGCCAGATAAGTATCTGTGTTCTGTCCGGTAAGAGATGCCATTTCATCGTCCGTATCATCCGGAACATCCATATTATCCAGATTATCCGCGCTTCCGCCTCCGTCCTCTTCCAGAATCGGACCGCCGTTCTTCAGGCTGTTCAGCCTGTTTACAGCTCTGTTTAAGTCCTGTTCAAGCTTCTTATGCTTCAGCCTTGCAATGTTCAGCTCCATTTCCACCAGAGTCGTATCAAAAGAAATCAGGGGATCTCCTTTTTTTACAGTGTCTCCCTCTGCCACATAGACCTGATCAATGATCATATCGCTGTCAACAGAGACATTCTGCGCAACGCTTGTAGTAACACTGCCGTCAATGCTGGTCGTAGGCATAAAGTAATCAGAAACAAGATTGCTTACACTTGTGACCATAACCTCTTTCTGGTTATTCTTCCGAAGCTGAAGGAGTCCTGCCGCTGCGCCTGTTCCTGCCAGTGCGACAACTACTGCTCCTACGATTACACGTTTCACTATTTTATGCATCCTGTGTCACCCCTTTTCTCGCAGTTCGCCGTCACGGATGGTAACCACTCTTTTCGCATGAGCCGCGATGTCCGGGTCATGGGTAATCATAAGCACTGAAACACCTTCGTCGTTCAGTTTCTGAAACAGTTCCATGACCTGCGCGCCTGATTTACTGTCCAGAGCTCCTGTCGGCTCGTCGGCAAGAAGAAGTCTCGGATTATTTACAATTGCCCTTGCAATAGCCACACGCTGCATCTGTCCGCCGGAGAGCTGGTTCGGCCGGAAATCCACTCTGTCTGCAAGACCTACTCTCTCAAGGGCGCGCAGAGCCCGTTCCCTTCGCTCTTTTTTCGGAACCTTCGCATAATTTAACGGCATTTCCACATTTGACAGGGCGCTTTGTTTCGGCAGAAGGTGAAAGCTCTGAAATACGAAGCCTATCTTGTGAAGTCTGATATCTGACATCGCATTCTCCGAACATTTCCCGATATCCTCGCCATCCAGAAAAAAAGTTCCTTCTGTAGCCTTATCAAGACAGCCTATGATATTCATAAGCGTCGTCTTTCCGGAACCGGAAGGCCCCATAATCGCTACATACTCCCCTTCCTCCATGGAAAAATTTACATCCTTCAATACCGGAACCTTCATCTTACCCTGCTGGTACTCTTTATAAATTCCTTTTAATTCCAGTATCATCCTTCAGCGCCTCCTATGATTTCAGTCTCCACAGCTTCACTCTCCATACCCGGCGCTCCATCCATCGGAATCAGCTCTTCGCCGTCAGAAAAATCTCCGGAAATCTCGTCGGAATCCATATCTGACATTCCGTCCTCACCAACCATTTCGCCTCCTGACATATCTGCTTCTTCCATATCATTTGTCATCATCTCCTCATCAAAAGGAGCTTCCATATCCAGTCCTTCTTCAGGATTTATGTCTGCGCCCATCATCTGGGTGATATCCCCAACCTCAGTGGCATTTCCTTCCTCAAGAACATCTGTCGGGAATGCAATACAATCCTTCTTCGTCAGACCGTCTACAATCTCATATTCTCCAAGCTCATCGTCGTGCTTACCAAGAATAACCGGACGTTTCTCCAGTCTGTTCTTCTCATCGGCTGCCCACACAAAAGGATTCTCTGTATCTGCGCCTACGATATAGTAGTCACTGAGCCACAGACCTTCCTTCACATCTGACTGCCCCAAATCTCTCTCAATATATACGTGCTGTCCAAGCATCAGTCCCTCTGAAGATTCCAGTTCCACATAGAATGGATAAGAAGTGGACGTAGTCTGTTCATCTGAGGTACTCATACCGAAGTACATATCATTTTCATTTTCAGAACTGCCGTTCTGTAAATCGACTTCTCCCATAGTTCCTTTCCATGTAAGATTCTGGTCCACTCTGGAACGGATAATTACAGGCTCTCCGGGCGTAACTTCATTCATTTCATTTACTTTACCCTTAATCCTGTATGCGCCTGTACTCAGAATCTTAATGAACGCGTTGCTCTGCTCCTCATCGTTTCCATAGCTGATGCCTTCATCTATAACCTCACCGTCTTCACTGGTCATCTTGGAGTTGTCAATTTTCTGGATAACACCGTCAAGAGTGCTTCTCACCTCTGTGTTTACAGTCGCGCTCTGGAGACGTTCAATCTCCGCAGCTTTACTCTTCTGGTCATACTCATTTTTCTTAAGGCTCATTTTATTGGTTTCAATCTCAATGGTATAAGAAAGCTGCTCGCTTTGCTTTGCTTTCTTTTTTTCCTTAGTGAGCGTATTTATCTGCTCCTGAAGGCTGATCGCCTCATTTTTCAGGCGGTCAAAATCAAGCTGCGCCTGCTGGAGGTCTTCCTGAATACTGCTTAAATCATATTCAAAAAGAAGCTGGCCTTTTTTTACCTCTTCGCCCTCTTTCACCCGGACCTCTTTCACCTTGCGTCCGCTCTCAATCTCGACATCTACGGTTTCCTGCGGTTCCACCACTCCGGCATAACGGTTCATGACTCCGGAAGTCACACCTGTCAGCTCCTCTATGGAGGATACAAATACTACTGTATCATTGCCCGGCTGCTGGCTTCCGCCCCGGAAATAATACCATGAGCCGGCGCCGATGACACCTGCCGCTATCAAAATTCCAAGAACGATTAAAATTCGTTTTTTCATAGCTGCCTCCCTGTTTTATGTAAGTCGAATCAGGAGCGCCCGGGCGTTCCTGACCGTTTCTGAGTATTATATCACAGCCCTTTCTTCGGGCTGAAATCTTCACTTTCCTATCATAGCAGATTTACAAAAAAAAGAAAAGGATTCTGCTGTACCATTGTAAATTTTATATTTTCTTCATGTTTTTTTATAAAAAAATTATAGAAATTATATATTTTGTAACGGAAAAACCAGCGAATTTATACGTCTTTTTGACATGTATACGAATTTCTGGTAAAATAGAGAAAATCACTTTGAAAGGAAAGAAACTTATGAAGACTGCAAAGCGTCTGATGATTCTTCTCCCTGTCCTCTTTCTCATTTCCGCAGCTCTTATCATGGGCTGTACCCACCGGAATAAGTCAGAAGTCAAAGATATCATCAAAAGCGAACTGGATTTGTTAAAAAATCTGGACTCTGAAACAGCCCGGAAGTACATATCCTACAAAGAATTTTTCCCAGACGCCACGGGAAATACGGGACTATCTGAAGAAATCAAAGAAGTCTTTTCCCTCTTTTTCCGGGATTTCGATTACAAAATTCTGGATATCAGCGTCGATAACAAGGACAAATGCGCTTCGGCCTCTCTCCGGCTCTCAACCATTGACGCACATACCCTGGCAAAAGATTTTGCCGCGTCGCTTCTCAAAACCGAGATTCTGGAAGTTGCCCAAAACGCCTCACAGGACACAAAAGCTGCCGTTTCCCTTGAAGAGCATTACCTTCTTCTCAATCATCTGCTCAAAACAGGGGAATATAAAACATCGGAAACAAACTGTACCATACAGCTTGTCAATACCGGAAATACGCAGGATGAAAACTGGGAAATTAAACGTACCCACTCTCTGGAGAATGACCTTGTCGGCGGTCTCATGACTTATCTGTCCGATCCGGATATCCTTTCCCCTGAGGATACTCTGACTGTCTATCTCAAAACACTGAAAAAAATGAATCTGGATGAAATCAGCAATTATCTTGGCGTTGTAAGTATTATGAATGCTTCTGACCCGTCCAAAAGCGCCATTGCCTCTGCGCTTGCAGAACAGATTCACCAGACCTTTAATTTTAAAATCAAAGAGTCCAAAATAGAAGGCTACCATGCGGTTGTAACAACGGAAATTACAACCTTTGACAGTGATGCCATTTTAACAGAATATCAGGAAGAACTGGATTCTTATCTCGCCTCACCGGACGCCGTAATCGACGGCTCTTCGAAGCGTTACGAGAAATCCCTGAACGTCCTTCTTGACTGTATCAAAGACAATAAAGCCACCAGAACTGCCGAGGTTTCCTTTGTCCTTGTAAACGACGGCGTCTCATGGAAGCTTCAGGATGCGGGAACTGCTTTGGGAGATGCAATTTTCGGAGTCCTCAGTATCTCCCCTGTGGACGAAGCCTAAAAAAATACAGGCAGGGAAATAAAATTCCCTGCCTGTATTTTTTATATTACATATTCTATATTTTTTATTCTTCTGTCTCTTCCTCTACATTAACAGCAAGCGCCAGTTCTTTTAACTGCGCCTCGCTTGCAGCGCTTGGAGCCTTTGTCATAAGACAGGACGCATCTTTTACCTTAGGGAATGCGATAACGTCACGGATACTGTCAACTTTCGCCATAAGCATAACCAGACGGTCAAGGCCATAAGCCAGTCCTGCATGAGGCGGTACTCCGTATTTGAACGCATCCAGAAGGAATCCGAACTGCTCATATGCGTCTTCTTTTGTGAATCCAAGTTCCTGGAACATTCTTTCCTGAATGTCATTCTGATGGATTCTGACACTTCCGCCGCCAATCTCATTTCCGTTAAGTACGATATCATACGCTTTCGCACGAACCTTACCCGGATCTGTATCAAGAAGCTCAAGGTCTTCTTCCATAAGCATGGTAAACGGATGATGCATTGCTGTGTAACGGTTCTCCTCTTCATTCCACTCAAGAAGCGGGAATTCTGTTACCCATACGAAGCAGAACTCATTCTTATCAAGGAGATCCATCTGTTTCGCAAGTTCCAGACGAAGAGCGCCAAGAACATCGTAAACCAGTTTCTTCTTATCTGCAGCAAAGAGAAGAAGGTCTCCGGCCTTACCATCCATAGCTTTTACAAGCGCATCCATTTCCTCATCTGTCATAAACTTCGCAAAAGAAGATTTTCTTGTGCCGTCCTCTGCAATGGCAATATAAGCAAGACCTTTTGCCCCGTATCCCTTGGCAAACTCAACCAGCTTGTCAATTTTCTTACGCGGCATGGAACCCTGTCCTTCTGCGTTGATACCACGAACGCTTCCGCCGTTTTCCAGAGCGCCGGTAAATACGCTGAAGCCGCAGTCTTTTACGATATCGCTGACATCGTGCAGTTCCATTCCGAAACGCATATCCGGTTTATCGGAACCGAATCTGTCCATCGCTTCCTGCCATGTGATTCTCTGAATCGGAAGCTTCACATCCACATCCATAACCTCTTTGAACAGGTAAGCCAGAAATCTTTCGTTTACGTCGATAACATCATCTACATCTACGAAAGAAAGCTCCATATCGATCTGTGTGAACTCCGGCTGTCTATCAGCACGAAGGTCCTCGTCACGGAAGCATTTCGCAATCTGAATGTAACGGTCGTAACCGGAACACATCAGAAGCTGCTTATAAAGCTGAGGGGACTGCGGAAGTCCATAGAAATGTCCCGGATGAACACGGGATGGAACAAGGTAGTCTCTGGCTCCTTCCGGCGTTGTTTTGCCAAGCATAGGAGTCTCGATTTCCAGAAATCCCTCTTTTGCAAAAAATGCTCTTGTAAGCATTGCAACACGGCTTCTCAGCATAAGATTTCTCTGTAAATCCGGTCTTCTCAAGTCCATGTAGCGGTATTTCAGACGGATTTCATCTTTTGTCTTGCTGTTCTCTTCAATCGGGAACGGCGGCACCTCAGATTCTGCCAGAACACGCAGGCTTTTCACAACAAGCTCAAGTTCTCCTGTTGCAAGATTCGGATTCACAGCTCCGCCTCGTTTCTCCACGGTACCTGTAACAGCGATTACAAATTCACTGCGAAGCTTACCTGCTTTTGCAAAGCCTTCCTCATCTATGGTTCCGTTTTCGAAGATTAACTGCATGATTCCGGAACGGTCTCTTAAATCCACAAATACGATACCGCCTTTATCACGGGCTTTCTGAACCCATCCCATAAGGACGATTTCCTGTCCGATCATGTCTTTTGTTACTTCTGCACATCGGCATGTTCTGTGCAGACCTTTCATACTTTCAGCCATAACAAATACTCCTCTTTCTATGTTATTTATTACATTTTATCTCTGAAAAACTCGATTACCTCTGTGTAACCTTCCGACGCAAGCTGATCCTTCTGGAATTTCTTGTTCTTCTTCATAATGGAAATATTGACCTGTGTTCCGGCGCTTCTTTCTTCCTCCGCCTTTTTCAGAATCTCCATTAATTTATCAGCCGGCATGTTTTTCTCAATCAGGTACGCCTTCTTTCCTGCGCCTGTGGGAATCTGATAATCTCTTTCAAGAAGAAGCATAACAATTCTCTCAAATCCGATGGAAAAACCGCAGGCACAGGTATTATTTCCTGTAAACTTGCCGATCATCTCATCGTAGCGTCCGCCGCCGCCTACGCTTCCGCCGAATTCATCCATGGCAATCTCGAAGATTGGTCCTGTATAATAGGACATACCGCGGACAAGCGTCGGGTCAAAGGAAATTTTAAAGTCTGCTGTCTTCACTGCGTCTACAGTGGAAATAATGGTTGCCAGATCCTCTGCGATTTTCGGGTCAAGCACTCCTTCCAATTTCTCTTTACAATAACGCACACCCTCAATATCATTGGTGATTTCTTTGAAAAGACCTAAATACTTATCAATGCTCTCTTTGGCGAAGCCCTCTTTTTCCAGTTCCTGTGCAACACCTTCCAGACCAATCTTGTCCATCTTATCGAGAATGATGAAAACAGTGTCAAAGCTCTCCTCCGGAAAACCGCTGTACTGCGCCATAGCTTTCAGAATCTTACGGTCATTGATACGGATGGTAAAGTTGTGGAAATCCAGTTTGCCCAGAAGAGTTGTGGTCGCAAGTACCAGCTCAATCTCTGCAAGATAAGTCGGCTCGCCCAGAATGTCAATGTCGCACTGCATAAACTGACGGAAGCGTCCTCTCTGAGGGCGGTCTGCTCTCCATACATTTCCCATCTGAAGCGCTTTAAACGGAGCCGGAAGCTCGTTGGCGTTATTGGAATAATAACGGGAAAGAGGCACTGTCAGGTCATAACGAAGTCCGGAATCAACCAGATCCGCTTCTTCTTTCGCCTGATCAAGCTTCAGCTTCTCTCCTCTTTTTAAGATTTTGAAAATCAGCTTCTCATTTTCTCCGCCCTGTTTGCTGCAGAGATTCTCAATGTGCTCCACACACGGAGTCTCAATTGCAGAGAATCCGAAAGTTCCGTAGGTTTCCCGAATCATGTTCATCACATAATTTCGGATTTCCATTTCTCTTGGTAAAATATCTTTCATACCGGTTACCGGCTTCTTTTTTAATGCCATGTTATCCTCCTTTATCTATGTACCACTCTCTGAAATGCCAGAAAAATCTGCATATCAAAGTTTTTTACTTCTTCTATCATTAATTCCATTGTCGTCTGCATGTCAAATGCCTTGCGGTAGGGTCTGTCTGAACTCAGAGCAGCATAAACATCGCATACCCTGAGAATCCTTGCTCCTATGGGTATCTCCTCTCCCGCTTTATTGGAGGGGTATCCGCTCCCATCGTAATTCTCATGGTGATACAGAATGCTTTCCAGAACAAACTCAGAATATCCCTGATTTTTCAGTTCCTCGTATCCCAGCGTAGAATGCATACGGACAAATTTCAATTCCTCAATAACCAAAGGGTCGCTCTCCTGACCGTTAATGTAGCCGGTGAGTTTGAGTTTGCCGATATCGTGAAGCATTCCGGCAATCGCAAGCTCATAACACTGCTCTCCGGGAAGTCCCAGTTCTTTGGCAACCTCATAGGCAAGATTGCTGACAATCTTACCGTGATTCAATTCCCCTTCCAGATTAAATTCCAGTATCCGCTTCTGGACGTTCGGAGTCATCTTTTGTGCAGTATTCAAAACAGTCCCTCCCCTGCTTATAACCAGGCAGCTATACCTTTCCTTTTTCTGTCAATCATTTCATCAATACGGGAAATGTAATTTGCCACATCCTTTACATTCTCCACACGTTCGATTCTGTTTCCATGATCAAAAACCAGCTTGGATGAGCCGCCTGCGCCAAGCGCGATAATCGGCTGCTTTTCCTCCATAATCAGTATATTGTAAATTCCGGCTTTGTCAACCTTTGCATAGCCGACATTTTCGAAATTTCCTTTCATATTTTTCTGACGGTAGAGATAGTACGGTTCCATTCCCATTTCACGGGCAGTTTTCATCGTCAGAGTCATAATCTCCTGATTATTCTCAAAGGTCATTTCCTGATATTTTTCCTTAAACATATTCAGGCGCGCCGCCCGCTTCACAGCAAGTGAATGTACGGTCACACTGTCAGGATCCAGTCTTCTTATTTCTTCCAATGTGTGTTCTACCATAGAAATATCTTCTCCCGGCAGTCCCACAATAAGATCCATGTTAATATTGTTATATCCAAGCTCTCTCGCCATACCAAATGCTCTTTTCGTCTCATCCACTGTATGGCGTCTTCCGATAATCTCCAGTGTCTCCTGATTCATGGTCTGGGGATTTACTGAGATTCTTGTTACAGGAAATTCAGAAAGAGCCTTTAATTTATCCGCCGTAATGCTGTCCGGTCTTCCTGCTTCCACTGTAAATTCCACAACTCCGTCGTAGCCGAAGCTTTCTCCCACTGTGTCGAGAAGAACTCTTAACTGATGAGGTTCCAGAGTCGTCGGAGTTCCGCCGCCTATATAAATCGTATCAAGCTTACGTCCCCTCATCATCTGCGCTACAGCGCGTACTTCTCTGCACAGAGCTTCCACGTATTCGTCAACCCGTTTCTGCCACAGCTTCAGTGGATAAGAGCTGAAGGAGCAGTAAAGACAAATGCTTGGGCAGAAAGGAATACCGATATAAAGGCTGTAACCGTTCTCGTAGTCAATATCCTTCAGGATTTCTCTCTCTCTGTTTGCAATTGTAACTGCAAGAGCTGTTTTCTCCGGACTTACCAGATATTTGTCACGCAGTTCCTTAGCTGCTTCCTCGCTGCTCTTTCCTGACTCAATAAGAGCCATAGCCAGCTTTGCCGGACGAATTCCCGTAAGATTTCCCCAGGGAAGCTCTCTTCCTGTAAGCTTTACAAGAACCTTATAAAGCGCCATTTTGATGGCATCCTTATTTTCTTTTCGGATACTGCGTCTGCTTTCCTCATCAACAGAAGCTTCTTTGTCCTGTGTTTTTTTATCTTTTGAAGAATAGCCGGAAATAACAGAAGCACTTGCTACACCTTTGTGCTCAGAGCTTTCATAGTTGAGCAGCCAGCTATCCTCATCCCGTTCCACACGGAAGCGGAGGTCATACTCTCCTTCTGTCTCTTCGCAGAAAGTATGGATCTCCGCCTCCGGATAAAACGCTTTAATCAATTCATATACGTCATGTTCAAATTCTGTGTCAAGAAACACAATACCTATTTTATACAAATGGATTATACCTCTTTTCATATCCAATGGTCGTTGCCGCATCGTGTCCCGGATAAACGTCCGTCTCTTCCGGAAGGGATTCCAGAAGCTTATGAAGGCTTCTCACAATCTCAGCCGTGCTTCCTCCCGGAAAATCTGTTCTTCCTACTGAACCGTAAAACAGGGTATCTCCGCTGAACAGAATTCCCTCCTCACGGATATAATAACAGCAGCTTCCTTTCGTATGTCCTGGTGTATGAATCATCTGAACAGAGAAACCTGCCGCCTCAAAAACATCCAGATCATTTAAAAATCTGTCCGGCTTCACAGAACATCCCTCTCCATAATAAGCAGTCATATTTACTGACGGCTCGCGAAGCATCTCTTCTTCCTGACGACAGGCATATATGGGAATCTTATATTTCTCTTTTACCTCATTTACTGCCAGAATATGGTCAAAATGACCGTGTGTAAGAAGAATACCCACCGGCTTGCCGTTCATCTGGGAAACCTGCTGAAAAATCTTCTCTGCATGAGCTGCCGGATCTACGATGAGAAGCTCCCCTGTCTCTTTATTCTGTAAAAAATAACAGTTGGTGTATACCGAACCAAGGATACATTTCTGTAATTCTGATTTCATTTCACAGTTCCTTTCCGATTACTGTTCAGTCTGTTCACAGTAACCCTTTCTGCAAACGTACAGGGAAATTTATCCCCTTGTACGTTCTACATCTATAATACTGTCTACCTGACGAATCTTTTCAATCAGGGAATTCAGTTCTTCTTTGCTTGTCACTTCAAAGCTGAGAGAAATTGTCGCCTTCTCCTGCTTGCTGATACGGCTGTTCATACTGCGGACGTCAATTTTTCTCTCTGTAAGAATCTTGGAAAGATCAACAAGGATACCGGTACGGTTGTTCGCATAAATCTGAATCTCAGCCATATATTTCTCGGAAGCTTTCGTTGCTTCCGGACGCTGCCATTCCGCTTCTATCAGACGGCTTCTGTCAATTTCAGACATATTCAGGACATTGACACAGTCTGTACGGTGAATTGTGATTCCGCGTCCTCTCGTAACAAAGCCCACAATTTCGTCTCCGGGAATCGGGCTGCAGCATTTGGAAAAACGTACTGCAACATCATGGATTCCCTTTACCACAATGCCGCTCTTGCTCTTGGCAATGTGAAGCTTCTCCTGATTCTCAGATGCAGCTTCAAGAACCTGCTCGTCTGTAAGGTTCTTCTTCGTCTCTTTATCATAAGCTTCCATCAGCTTATTGAATACCTGACCTTCTTTCAGTCCGCCGTGCCCGATTGCGGCAAGCACAGATTCCCAGTCACGGAAACCATATTTGCGCATAACAGCTTCAAGATACTGGGTTTTGGTATAATTGCTGATTTTGTAGCCTTTTGCTTTCGCATACTGGGCAAGCATTTCCTTGCCTTTTAAAATGTTATCCTCTTTTAATTCCTTCTTGAACCACTGATTAATCTTATTTTTTGCCTGTGTGCTCTTAACCAGTTTCAGCCAGTCGCGGCTTGGTCCCTGTGAATTCTGAGAAGTGATAATCTCGATTCTGTCGCCATTCTGAATCTGATATTCGATGGGAACCAGCTTGCCGTTGACTCTCGCGCCGACCATCTTATTTCCTACGGCGCTATGTACACAGTAGGCAAAATCAATCGGGGTCGAGCCATTGGGCAGTGTTTTTACATCTCCCTGAGGAGTAAAACAGTAGACACTGTCTGCAAAAAGGTCGAGGTCATTTTTGAGAAGGCTCATAAATTCTCTGTTATCAGACATGTCTCTCTGCCACTCCAGAATCTGGCGCAGCCAGTTCAGCTTCTCTTCCTCACTCTTGCCTACAGGCGCCTTGCCGTCTGATGTTTCTTTATATTTCCAGTGTGCTGCAATACCGTATTCCGCTGTACGGTGCATTTCGTAGGTACGTATCTGTATCTCAAAAGGCTGTCCGTTAGGACCGATCAGCGTTGTGTGAAGAGACTGATACATATTGGGTTTCGGCATTGCGATGTAGTCTTTAAATCGTCCGGGAATCGGCTTATACATCTCATGGATAACTCCAAGAGCAGCATAACAGTCTTTCACGGAATCAACAAGGATACGTACTGCAAAGAGGTCGTAAATCTGATCAATGGTCTTATCCTGATTGACCATTTTTTTATAAATACTGAAAAAATGCTTGATACGGCCGTCTACCTGAGCCTCGATATTTGCATCTTCCATGTGCTGCTTTACCTGCTGGACAATGGAGCCTACAAATTTCTGACGCTCGCTTTTACGCAGGGCAACTTTTTCAACCAGATCGTAGTAAACCTCCGGCTTCAGATATTTCAGGGAAAGGTCGTCAAGCTCTACCTTTACTTTGGAAATACCGAGACGCTGGGCAATCGGCGCATAGATATCCATTGTCTCTCTCGCTTTTTCCTGCTGTTTCTCAGGACGCATATACTGCAGCGTCCTCATATTGTGAAGACGGTCTGCCAGCTTGATCAGGATAACGCGGATATCCTTTGCCATGGCAAGAAACATTTTTCTTAAATTCTCAGCCTGCACCTCTACTTTATCCGCTGAATAGGACAACTGTCCCAATTTGGTAACGCCGTCTACAAGAAGCGCTACCTCCGGACTGAATCTGTCAGATACTTCCTCCACTGTCATCCAGGTATCTTCTACTGCATCGTGGAGAAGTCCTGCTACAATCGTCTCTTTATCAAGCTCCAGATCAGCCAGAATAATCGCTACACAAAGAGGATGGATAATGTAAGGCTCACCGGATTTTCTTTTCTGGTCTTTATGGGCGTCACTGGCAATTTCATATGCTCTCTGTATCATGGAAATATCTGTGGACGGATGATATTTGCGCACACTTTTAATCAGTTCCTCATATAAAACCTCAGGAGCTGTAAAATCATGCATGGATTTCACCGCCGCGTCCGCCCGTTTCACAGAATCAATCTTCGCCTGTTCTGTCTGCGCAGCGTTTTTTATATTTTCTGTACTTTTTGTCTCTGCCATATGTTCCACCTGCCTATACACAATCTGCTGTGATTTATTTACCTTCGTATACTATTACGGATTCAACATCGTATTTCGCCAGACGTTCTCTTCCCTTAAGTCCGGCAAGCTCCATGAGGAAAATAATCTTTACCACTTCTCCTCCAAGCTCTTCCACCAGCTTTACTGCCGCTTCGATGGTTCCGCCGGTTGCAATAAGGTCATCAATGATGGCAACTTTCTGACCGGGTTTGATAGAATCTTTGTGCATTTCAATCTCTGCGCTTCCGTATTCAAGGTCATAGCTCATAGATACCGTTTCGCAGGGAAGCTTGCCTTTTTTGCGGACCGGCACGAATGGTTTATGAAGATTATACGCGATAGGTACGCCAAAAATAAAGCCTCTTGATTCTGTACCGACAATCACATCCACATCTGTATCTTTCAAAAAGTCCTGCATGGAATCAATTGCAAGCTGCAGACCGTCTGCATCCTGCAGGATACTTGTCACATCACGGAAAATAATACCCGGTTCCGGAAAATCCGGAATACTTCTAACGTATTCTTCTATTTTTTTCATGTCTGTCTCCTTATCTCTGAACAGTTACAAATTATCATAATAAATAATGTATAGTATACCACTTTTTTTTTCCAGAATCAATGCAAACCCGACAGGGTTCGCATCTTTTCAACAGTAGTTCTGTATTACAATCTGAAGATTTTCTCTTCCCATATACCGGTTAATCTCCGGATAATAGGTAACAGAGATGGTTTCTCTGCTTTTTGCAAATTGTGTAAATTCTTCCGCTTCTCCAAAATACATCCCATCTATCGCCGTTCCTGTTTCATCCATAAGACGCAGCTTTGCCACATTTCGATTTTTGCCCAAAATCCTGCTTTCTAAAACACGAAGATTTTTCTGGGCAAATAACGGCTTGGTGTTTCCTTTTCCGAAAGGCTCAAGAAGACTTATTTCCTCCACCAGATTCTTTGTGATATAAGAAATCGGCATGGGAACATCAATAGTAACCTTCGGTCTGAGGTCTTCCTCTGTAAGAGTACAGTTTTCGTTGAGCCTCCGTCTTAAAAGCTCCACATTTTTTTCCTCCACAGACAGTCCCGCTGCCATTGGATGTCCCCCGAACTGTACCATAAGTTCTGCACATTTGACCAGCTCTTCAAACATAGAATATCCTTCAATCGAGCGGCCGCTTCCCTTCACACAGGTTTCCCCTTTTGTCAGGACAAAGGAAGGCTTATTATATTTTTCTCTGATTCTTCCTGCTATAATCCCGGCCAAACTCTCATGGCAATCCGGAAGATAAACTACAAGAACTCTGTCATTTTTAAGCTCTGTCGTTTCTACCTGCTCTATAGCCGCTTCTTTTCCTTTCTCTGTCAGAGCCTTCCTGCTCTCATTCAGAGCAGTGAGGTCCCCTGCAAGTCTTGCAGCCTCGTCTTCATCTTCTGCGTTTAACAGCGCAAGAGAACGGGCAGCCGTATCAAGGCGTCCGCTGGCATTGATACAGGGCCCCAGAACAAATCCTACATGATAGGAGGTTATTCTGCCGCCGTCCAGTCCATTTGCCTGTATCAGGGCGCGAAGACCTTTATTTTTTGTTTCGGCAAGGCGTTTCAGTCCTTCTTTGACAAGAATTCTGTTTTCCCCCTGAAGGTCCATTACATCGCCGACTGTTGCGATTGCAGCCAGCTCCAGATAATCCTCCAGCTCTGTTTCCGATATCCCGAACCTGTCATAAAGAGCTGTTATCAGCTTAAAAGCCACGACTG
This sequence comes from uncultured Blautia sp., assembly GCA_958367245.1. Lineage (GTDB taxonomy): Bacteria > Bacillota > Clostridia > Lachnospirales > Lachnospiraceae > Blautia_A. The sequence goes on along the minus strand of CATXEA010000005.1, from coordinate 19,258 downwards.
CACCGCAGATTTTTTTATTGGGATAACAACAGTCCGGCTGCTTCGGGTTGATAACTGCATCTGCCAGAGGAAGAATCAGTTCCCGTCCGTTTTCTGTTTCCCTGTATGGAATTTCATGGTGATCTGTAATTATCACAGTCAGACCTTTTTCCTTTGCAGTCTGTATTTCCTGCGCTGCGGCAATCCCATTATCGCAGGTAACAATCGTGTCAACTCCGTCTTCTGCCGCTTTCTCAATAAGATGTGCGCGGATACCGTAACCGTCTGCAACCCTGTCCGGAATATAGGTGTCAACTTCTGCTCCAACCCTTTTTAATCCTTTCAAAAGAATATAGGTAGAGGTCACTCCGTCAATATCATAATCGCCGATAATCCGGATTTTTACATGGTCATGGATTTTTTTCTCAAGGATTTCCACTGCCTTTTCCATATCCTTTAAAAGCCAGGGAGACGGCAGATCCTCAAGCCCTCCATAAAGGTACTTTCGTATTTCTTCCTCCTCAACTACATCACGATTTCTTATAAGACGCGCAATCACCTGATCAATCCCAAATTTTTCTCCAATTCCCGCGAAATCTGCACGCTTCGCAGTCAATACCCACTTTTCCATTATAATCCTCCTGCTGTTTTCTCTTCTGCTTTTCAAAATACAGGAAAACTCTCCCCGGAAAACTTCCTGTAATTTGAAAAACATCCCGAGATATAAAATACCCCGGGATTGTTTTATCTTATTTTTCTTCGTTCTTTGCCGCTTCCTGTGCTGCAAGACGTTCTGCTACTCTTTTTCTGTTTTTCTTCTTCGGCTGATTCGGGTCAGCTTTCGGAGCTTCCTGTACAGATTTCTTTTCTGATGTTTTCTTCGCTGCCGGAGCAGGTCCTGCAACTGCTTTTACAGGCTGTGCATTTCCTGTAAATTTCTTTCTCATCACGTACCACATTGCACCAGTAATACATACGGATGAATATGCACCTACAAGAATACCTACCATAAGAGGAGCTGCAAACTCACGGATGGAAGATACACCCATGATATAAAGCACTGCTACCATAACGAAGGTTGTGAAAGAAGTATAAATACTTCTTGTTAATGTCTGTGTGATACTTGTATTTACCACATCCTCAAGTACATCGAGACGTTTGCTTCCGTGAAGATTCTCGCGGATACGGTCGAAGATAACGATTGTTGCATTGATGGAGTAACCTACAATTGTAAGCATACATGCAATAAACGTGTTACCTACGGAAACTCTTGCAAGGGCATAGAATGCAAGTACAACAAGTACATCGTGAAGAAGCGCAAATACCGCACTGCTTGCAAAACGGATATCCTTAAATCTGAACCAGATGTAAAGAAGCATGCAGATTGTCGCTACGATAACGGCGATTGCCGCATCCTTACGCATCTCATTACTTACTGTAGCAGAAATGTTATCTGCGGAAATCAGTTTCTCGTCTACATCAAAATTCTCAACAAGAGCCTTATTTAACGCTTCACGCTCATCAAGGTCAAGAGAACGTGTCTTGATGATTACCTGATTGGAACCGACAACCTTAGTAGGCTGAACATTTTTGTCGCCTGTTACTTTTTCTACTACAGGAACTACCTCAGAGTCAATGGTCTTAATGTCCATATCTTCGTTAAAGGTAACATTTGTAGCTGTACCGCCTGAGAAATCAAGGCTGTAGTTCAACGCCTTCTTGCCCATCTGCTGGTTCACAAGCATGAGAATCGGACCGCTGAGTACAAGGAGCAGTGAAAGGATAAAGAATACTTTTCTCTTTCCAAGGAACTGAATTGCCTTTCTTTCTACTGTTCTTCCGTAGAATTTTTCATCGCGGACACCCACTGCGTAAAGTGCATACATGATTACTCTGGAAACAACCAGTGCTGTAAACATGGAAATGACAATACCGAGTGCAAGTGTATAAGCAAAACCTTTTACTGTACCGGAACCAAGCCACATCAGCACGAGCGCCGCAATAAGAGTTGTGATGTTTCCATCGAAAATTGCGGAAAATGCTTTGCTGAAACCTGCTTTAATGGCATTTCTTACGGAAGTTCCTGCGCCGATTTCCTCACGGATACGCGCATAGATAATTACGTTGGCATCTACCGCCATACCGATACCGAGAATAATACCTGCAATACCCGGAAGCGTAAGGGTAATGTCAAATGCGTTCAAAGTAATCAGCATCAGCGCTGTATAGAAAATCAGGGCAATGGATGCCACAGCGCCCGGAACGCGGTATACAAAAATCATAAACAGAATCACAATTGCAAGACCGATAGCTGCCGCTTTTACGCTTGTTGCAATCGCTTCCTCTCCAAGCTGCGCTGCTACAACGCTGGAACGGAGTTCTTCCAGTTCCAGACTCAGAGAACCGATTCGAATATAGGATGCAAGAGACTGTGCCTCTTCCAGACTTCCCATACCGTCAATCTGCGCTTTTCCGTCCGGAATAGCAGTTTTAACATTCGGAGCGCTTACTACGTTATTATCGTAAATAATAGCAATCTGTTTGCCGATATTCTTTTCTGTAGCTTCTGCAAATTTCTTTTTTCCATCCTCTGTAAGAGTCAGGCTGACTGCGTATTCTTTGGAGCCTGTTGTCTGATCCTGGAATGCGCCGCCTTCTGCTGCTGCCACATCGTAGCCCTCCAGCACAACACTTCCTGCTTCTCTGATCTCATCTAAGTCTCTTGCAAGAACATAGCCTGTTTCGCCCAGAGTGATATTTTCATTTCCCTCTTCATCTGCTGCTTCGACAAAGCACAGAGAACCCGGCTTTCCTAATTCAGCAAGAATCGCATTGGCATCTGTAACGCCCGGGATTGCTACGTTGATACGGTCAGTTCCCTCTTTTGTTACCTGTGCCTCTGTACTGTACTGGTCAACACGTTTCTGCAGCTTGTAAATGGTATCCGCCATATCTTCGCTGCTTGGATTACTTTCCTTGGTCTGGTATGTAATGCTGACACCGCCTGCAAGATCGAGACCTGTTTTAATGTTCTTCGCTGCACCTGTGCCTGTAGGTCCTAAGCCCACTGCGGCTGTGTAGCAGAAAAACACGGTAAGGATCGCGGTGAGCAGAAGCACTACAACTCCTCTACTTTTTTTCATTGTTTTTCCCTTCTTTTAATGCATTAGTCCGCAAAGGCTTATTCAGCCAGAGCAGCTTTTATCATGATGGCGCACTCCACACGCTTCCTCTGGAGTTCGCATCCGATTTCATAATTACCGTTGATATCTCCCTGGAAATGGAAGGCATTTGCAGCACAGCCGCCGCTGCAGTAGAAGCGGGCAAAGCAGTCCTTACATGCCTCTTTTGTATATACATTACACTGACCGAATTCTTTCTGGATATCAGGTCTTGTAATTCCCTCATCCACATTTCCCATAAGATATTTCTCTTCGCCTACAAACTGATGGCATGGGTATAAATCTCCCCACGGTGTTACCGCAAGATACTCTGTACCTGAGCCGCAGCCGGACAGTCTCTTATATACGCACGGTCCGCCTGTAAGGTCAATCATAAAGTGGAAGAAATTGAAGCCGTTTCCGGCTTTTTCCCTTTTGATCATTTCCTTTGCCAGAGTATCGTACTCTTCCATAATCTGCGGAATATCCTCCGGACGGATTGCATAATCCTCTGTATCCTCTGCAACTACAGGTTCAACAGAAATCTGTTTGAAACCAAGATCCGCAAGATGAAGAACATCCTTGGAAAAGTCAAGATTATGATGGGTGAATGTTCCTCTCACATAATACTTGTCCTGATTTCTGGACTCTGCAAATTTCTGGAACTTAGGCATAATAAGATCATAGCTTCCTGCTCCCTTTCGGAATGGACGCATAAAGTCATGCACCTCTTTACGTCCGTCCACGCTTAATACGACATTGGACATTTCCTTATTACAGAATTCCATAACCTCGTCATTTAATAAAACGCCGTTGGTAGTCAGAGTAAAGCGGAAATTCTTATTATGAAGCTTTTCCTGCTCACGGCCGTATTTTACCAGATCTTTTACAACCTGCCAGTTCATCAGCGGCTCTCCGCCGAAGAAATCCACCTCCAGATTCTTTCTGGAACCGGAATTGGCGATAAGGAAATCCAGCGCCTTCTTGCCCACTTCAAAGGACATCAGGGCGCGTCGTCCATGATATTCGCCCTCTTCTGCAAAACAGTAACGACATGCCAGATTACAGTCATGCGCGATATGCAGACAGAGCGCCTTCACAACTGTCTGACGGTGGTCAGAAAACTCCTCAATCGCCTTTTCATAAATATCTTTTGTGAAAAGCATTCCCTCTTCCACAAGCTTCTCACATTCTGTAATGGAAGTTTCGATATCTTCCTTTTTATATGTATTTTCTAATTTCCGGACAATTGTCTCGCGGCTGTCCCCTTCTTCCAGAAGAGGCAGCACCTCGTAAGTTACTTCATCAACAAGATGAATGCATCCGCTGTTAATGTCCAGAACGATGTTATAGCCATTGTTTTTATAACGGTGAATCAGGCTCATTTTCTCGAATCCTTTCATTCTTTTGCTGTACGAAAGAAAAGCAGCGGTTTTTACCCCGCTGCCCTTTTCCTTTTATACACAGCTATTTCTTATTTGTGCTCGCAGCTCTGGTTTCCTACTGTACAGGAAGTTTTGCAAGCAGACTGGCAGGATGTCTGGCACTCGCCGCATCCGCCTTTTTTTACTGTGTTCTGTAAGTTCTTTGTATTCAATGTTTTGATATGTTCCATAGTGGTATCCTCCTTATTTTTCGTAACTTATGGTATCGTTACGTATCTTGGCATAGTATATCACAAAATTTCTGATTTTGAAAGTATTTTTTTTATGACAGCATACCTCCCAGAGCGCCGCCTCCCACACACATGAAAAAAGTGGTGACAGCATGGGCTAAAGTCATATCCCAGCGACCTTTTGCCAGAAAGGAAACTGCCAGAAAAAGAACGTAATATGCAATTCCCAGAATAAATCCCCAGAAATATTTTTCCTTCCGTACCATCTTTCCTGTCAAAAATCCTCCAAACAGACAGGCAATCACATATACCGCAACAATCCCCGCTGCTGCCGCAGTCTCTCCCAAATCGAACGCAAAAAGGAGAAATGCAAGCAGCATCAGCGCAGCTCCTGTCAGTATGTAAGAAGCAAGCAAAGATTTCAGTATCGCTTTTCCCTTCATAAACAAAGCCCTCCCATAGGATAATATATGGAAAGGCTTTGTGCTTTATTCATCTTCAGAGCGCATCCGCTTCTTCCATTATTTCTTTTTCGTTTTTAAATAAACTACTGCGCCAATAAGAATCACTGCCGCAAGAATGAGAGCCACAAACGGAAGAATTGCAGTCGTATCTCCTGTCTCTACTGCATGACTGCCAGAGGACTGGCTGCCGGTGCTGTTTCCTGCATTGTTCACAGCGCCGTTTCCTGTACTGCTGTTTCCTGATGTTCCATTCTGTCCGGAATCGGAAGAATTTCCGCTGATTCCTGTAGAGCTTCCTGCGCCGCTGTTTCCTGATGTTCCGTTCTGTACGGAATTGGAACCATTTCCGCTGATTCCTGTGGAGTTTCCAACGTCTCCTGTTCCATTGCTTCCACCGTTATTTCCTGTTGCCCCATTATTTCCGGAAGTTCCGTTTTCACCCGGCTTCCCTGTAACAGACGGGGTCGGAGTAACCGTAGGCTTCACCTCGTCTTCAATCGGGAAATCAGGCCCTACCATCTGCATACTGCCTGCAATTCCAAAGGGACTGAAGGAGTGGGTACTGAAGACCATAATTCCTCCTTCCACACTTGGAACAATTGTTTCTGTGGCGCCATTATCAAGAAGGTGCTCAACTGTATAGTCGTACCCCTCCTTAACAGGAACCGTGACACTGATATATTCTCCGTCCGGAATTTCATATTCAGTATTATTCTGCAAATCCCAAAGTTCAAATTCATAGGATTTAAAAATCTCAGCCTCTGATTCGTTGGCAAATTCATAGCTCTCGCCGCTTGTCACGCGAAACTGCACATACCACGGAAGATTTATACCTGAAACGGAAATTCCCTCGCAGCTATGATTCATAATGGCATGCTGAAGCTTCTCTTCCTCTGTAAGACTTTCCGGCAATTCTGTAGGACGTTCATCCTCTTCGTCAAAATCTTCCGGGGCGTCGAAAATATTGCTGTCGTTCTCTTCCCCGTTGTTTTCACTGTCCTGAGGAACCTCCGGTTCTTCACTGTTTTCGGAGTCAGAATCGCTGTTTTCATTCTCTTCTACATCTGAATCCTCTTTATCCGGCTTCTCTTCCTCTGCCCCATTGTCGTCTTTATCAGAGCTGTCGTCCTGGCTGTTCTCCTCCTCTGAAGCTTCGCCGTTATCTTCCTGAGCGTCTGTCCCGCCTGATTCTGTGCTGTCTTCGGAATTCTCTTCCTCTGATTCGCCGGCTTCCGGAAGGATTTCTGCATCCGCATTTTCATCATCGCTCTCTTCTGAAGGTTCTTCTGTGTCTGCCTCATTTTCATCGGAGACACCCGTATCCTCCTGCTCATCCTCCCATTCGCCGGAAGTCTCTTCTTCTACAGCGTCCATATCCTCGGACTCTGTTTCCTGTGATTCCTCCGTTTCCTCAAGTTCACCTGTTTCCTCATCCATATCATCTCCGGCAATACTGCTTACAATCACATGGATATGGCTCACGACTCCTCCAAGCTCTTTGTCCCAGCCTTCCATATCTGTCAGGTCAATTCCCTCTTCGGGCACAAAAACAGCCTCACAGGACTGTACATGTTCCGTGAGTTCAATCGAATCGTCCACCCATTTCAATTTACCGTATTTATTATCCGGAAAACCAACCTCTGCAAGACTTACCGGGTCAGTTACGGTGATATTATCCGGGAATAAATCTTCCAATTTAATGCCGGAAGCGCTCTCCACGCTGTTCTCTGCTGCCAAAACCACCGGCAACTGGCTTCCAAGTAATGCTGCTGATAAAGCCGCAGCCGCCAAAAAACGTACACTCTTCTCAAATCTTCTATCTTTTTTCATCTCTATACCTCTGTCTGTTCCTCTTAGGATTTCTATTATCTTATCGTAAACAATAGCATAGTTCTCTTTATGTATTGTATTTATCTGTTTCTTTTCTTTTTTATTTCAGCGGAAACTTTCTGTTTCCCACCTTATACTATATCAAAATTTTATATCTTTGTAAATCTTTCGTAATATTTTTTTCTTTTTTATCAAAAGAATTATAACACGGTTTCCGCGATTAAAACAGTCTTTTTTTCACTTTTTTATGTAGGATTTTTCAGGCGGATTTTTATCAGATTTTTTACTGTCCTGTGTTTTTCCCATTGCTTTTTTTCCAAAAATCGGTTATATTTACAGCTAACAATACTTAAATACGGGCAGAACAATCTGCTCTCAATCAAAAAGGAGTGTAATTATTTTGGATTCAAGTGTCCTAATCCAGGCAGTTTCTATTTTAGTCCTGGTACTTCTCTCAGCTTTCTTTTCTTCTGCTGAGACATCTATGACAACCGTAAACAAGATTCGTATTCAGGCTCTCGCAGAGCAGGGCGACCGGCGCGCGCGCATTCTTGAAAAAGTAATTTCCGATTCCGGAAAAATGCTCAGTGCGATTCTGATCGGAAACAACCTTGTAAATATGGCTGCGTCTGCTATGATGACAACTTTGACCATCGAAGTTATCGGAAATGCCTATGTGGGTCTTGCAACCGGTGCTCTTACCCTGATTATCCTGATTTTCGGTGAGATTACACCGAAAACTCTCGCGACTATCCATTCTGAGAAGCTTGCTTTGGCATATGCCAGAATTATCTATATTCTGATGATCATTCTGACTCCTGTCATTTTTATCATCGGAAAATGTTCCTCTGGCGTTCTTTTCCTTTTACGGGTTGACCCCAATGCAAAAACAAATACCATGACAGAGCATGAGCTGCGTACACTGGTAAATGTAGGTCAGGAAGAAGGAGTTATTGAACGTGAAGAAAAACAGATGATTTACAATGTGTTTGATTTCGGCGATTCCACTGCCCGCGATGTAATGGTTCCCCGAATTGATATGACATTTATTGACGTCAATTCCACTTACGATGAACTGATTGCAATTTTTGCAGAGGACATGCATACACGTTTTCCGGTTTATGAGGAGAATACAGACAATGTCATCGGAATCATCAATATGAAAGACCTTCTGATTTTCCCCAAGGATGAGGAATTTTCCATACGGAAGATTTTACGTGAGCCTTATTTCACCTATGAGTACAAAGCTACCGCAGACCTGATGATCGAAATGCGAAAAGCATCTCTGAACCTTGCCATCGTACTTGACGAATACGGCGCTACCGCAGGTCTTGTCACCTTAGAAGACCTTCTGGAAGAAATCGTCGGAGAAATCCGTGACGAATACGATGAAGATGAGGAGGAGGATTTAAAAGAAATCCAGCCGGGACGCGAATACATAGCTCTCGGTTCTGCCAAACTGGATGACATCAACGAAAACCTCAACATCCATCTGGAATCAGAAGACTACGATTCCATAGGCGGCTACATCATCGAACAATTAGACAGTCTCCCGACCCAGGGACAATCTGTTACTCTTGAAAACGGAATCCGGCTTGTCGTAGACGACCTGAACAAAAAACGAATCGAGCAGGTACATATCTGGCTTCCGGAAAAAACATCGGATGAGGAAGAATAATTCTCCCCGTCAGCTTATTACAAAAGCCGTTCCGGTTCTGCAATGAACCGAAACGGCTTTTCTATATTCTGTCTGACACATTTTTCCAAAAAAACTCTCTTTTATTTCATAAATATCTCAAACTGCTCCACAACTCTCATAACTTCTCCCATCACAGCTCTCACACCCTCCGGCGTTTTTCTCCAGTTCTCCTTTGTAATCCCGTCTGCGTCCACAGGAACAACCATAAATTCCGTCTCCGGAAAAACTCTCTGATAGTACATCAGACATCTTCTGGCATGATGGGTTTTGCAGCAGAGAATCGCTTTTTTTACAGCAATTCCATTTTTTTCCGTTACTGCTTTGGAAAGAAGAGCATTTTCATAGGTATATGTTGCCTGATCTTCTCTGAGAACTGCGCTCTCCGGTACTTTGTTTTTCTTCAGGACATCGCATAAAAACTCCCATTCCGTCTCATATGTCCCGTCATATTTGTCCGCATTCTCCAATACGCCGGAAAATTTTCCCAAAGCGACACTGAACCTGCCGCTTGGCAAAATCCAGGGCGCAATGCCGGCCTTATAAAGCTGCGCCGCCTTCTCAGCCATCCCCGGATACCCGTTTCCCGGAACAAAAATAATATCTGCTTTCTCCGCCTTATTTTCTACAAATATAAATTCTTCTATTTTTTTCAAAAAATTCTCATACTGCATGTCCGCTTTCGTATTCATCCCTCGTCATCCTCTTCTGTCATTAATCTGTGTGTTCCTTTCCATGCACCCATATATCACATAAGGGAGAAGAATCCAGATTTCTCAATTCTGTATCCTCCCCCTTCACATTCCTCAGAAAATCAAACCTTTTCAAAAAGGTTTTAACATCATCTCGTCACAATCAGGGTACTGTATCCATCGTTTCTTAACCGCTGTTCCATCGCGATTGCATTTCCAACCTCTCTGTATGCGCCTACCTGAACTTTATATAAATCTCTGTCCATAATCAGATAGGCAGGATATCCCCTATCCTCCAGTTGATACAGCATCCTGTCCGCATTTTCCTTTACCCGGAAAGCGCCTGTCTGTACCCTGTATAACGGCTTCTCCATATCCTCAACCTCATCCAGCGTTCCCAGAATCGCTTCTGCGATTGCCTCTGCAATTTCCTGAAATTTTTCCTCAAAAAACCTGTTATCTTTATCCGAGTTGATAAATCCCGTCTCAATCAGCAAAGCCGGCATACGCGTTCTTCTAAGAACCACCAGACCCGGTCGGGCTTTTACTCCAAGCTCTTTAAATCCAATCTCTCCAAGAGCCCCCAGAATATTTTCCGCCATCTCATATTTCAAACCCTTTTTGTCATAAACCAGCACTTCTACTCCGTTGTACTGATTTGCCGCAGGGCTGCTGTTTCGATGAAAAGAGATGAAAAGGTCAGCTCCTGACTGATTAGCAATCTGCGCTTTCTCAAAAGGCGTCTGATAAACATCCTTCGTTCTTGTATATAAAACGTCAATCCCGTTGGCTGCAAGAATTTTACCTACTGCCAGCGTCAGACGAAGATTGTCTTGTTTTTCCTGTCTTCCTTCGTATTGAGCCCCCGGATCCTTTCCCCCGTGCCCTGCATCCAGCATAATTGTATAAGCCATATTAGAAAAACCTTTCCTGTTCTCCCTTATAGAATATGTCGCTGAAGCGAAAAAGCCACAGGATGCGCAGATATATTCAAACCTCGCCCCGCGTTCTGGCGCGGGATTCCCTTTGTCGCAGTCAGACATAACAAACTTCCTACGGATGTCTGCTCACCGGGTGTCCACCTTCATTGAAATTTGTATTCCCACAGAGATTGCTTCATTAAATTTCTCAGATTTTCCCTTCTCTTTTCAGATATTCCAGAAATGCATCACAGCCCTCTGTTACATCCTCATAAGTCTCATCAAAATTTCCGGTATACCAAGGGTCCGCAATATCCCTGTCCGAGCCTGCAAAGCTCAAAAGCTTATACACCTTCCCGTCCGGATCTCCCTTCAGCATCCTGTTAAGATTCTTAATATTCCATCGATCCATACCGATGACGTAATCGGCATCCTCATAATCCTTCCACGTAATTTGCTTCGCTCTGTGAGGAACCAGCGGAATATTCATTTCACGCAGTTTATTCACAGTCCCTCTGTGAGGCGGATTCCCAATCTCCTCCCTGCTGGTCGCAAAACTATCAATAACAAACCTGTCCGCCAACCCCAAGGATTTTACCTTGTGGGTGAATACGCTTTCGGCCAGGGTGGAACGGCAGATGTTGCCGTGGCAAAGAAAAATTACCTTTATCATGCACTTTTACCTCTTTATAAGTCTTTATACCTCTATTTTTTGTTTATTCTGCACAAATTTTCAAGGGTGAAAATTCATAAATCTACGCCCCTCTACATAGGTTTTTAGGCTATTGGCGTACTAAATGGGGTACTTTGGCAGGGATTTTCGCCCCGCCAAGACCTATTTTCAACCTCAAAATTATCCGAATCTTCTCACCTTTGTTCCTTCCGTCTGTCTCCCACTGAAAGACACGATCTGCGCCATGGATTCTTTGGCTTTCTCGTAGCTATTGTGGGTATAGACATTCAAGGTGACGCTGGCATCGGAATGCCCCATCAGATACTGCAGGCTTTTTAAGTCCATGCCTGCATTTGCCATGTTCGTACAAAATGTGTGTCGAAACACATGCGGTGTAATGCGTGGAAGAGGAATAATATTTTCTTCATTGTACTTTTCGCACAATCTCTGCACTACCTTCTGAATGTGCATGGCAACCTTTGGATTACCGTTTTTGTCCAGCAGGATAAATCCTGCATAGCCATCTATCATAACCTCTTTTTTCTGCTTCTTTCTGCTCGAAAGAATATTGTAGAAGCTTTCATAGACTTCGTCACTCATAGGAATGTAGCGGCAGCCGCATTCTGTTTTTGTTTTCTCAATATAGCGTTTTCCATCTCTGGTCCTTACAAGCTGATGATCCACACGGATTCTTCTGCGGTCAAAATCCAAGTCCGAAATCGTCAATCCGCAAAACTCGCTGATTCTCATACCGATTCCCAGAAGAATCTTGATTTCATCCAGGTATCTGCAGAAATGAGCATCGTTTCTGATATATTCCAAAAACTGCTCCTGCTGTTTTGGAGTCAAGGCAACTCTTTTCTGGGTATTATTGGGAATAATATCCAGTCGGAAATCAAAAGGATTCCTGCGGATAATATCCTCGGTGTAAGCCATCTGAAATGCAGGTTTTACCACACCACGGATACTTGCGATGGTGCTGTAGGAATACCCGTCATCATAAAGCTTAATAAACCACAGCTTTGCATCTGACATTTTGATGTCACGAATGATTCGCTGACCGAAAGCTTCTTTCTGCACAACACTCATCACAAATCGGTAACCTGTGGTGGTATTGTAGCGGACACCTCGTTTCAGGCTGATATAACGCTCCAGCAGCTGAATGACGGTAATTTCACCTCCGGCATAGTCAATTCCTTCGTGACACATCAATTTGATTTCATCTTCTTTCTTACGAAGCTTCATCAAATCCATATCATAGATGGAACGACGCTTTTTATTGACATCTGTGTAACGGAATTCATACATTCCGTTCTTTCTTTGGCTTTCTCCTGTACGTAAAATACGTCCTTTGTTATCTCTTCTTTTATCAGACATATTTAAAACTCCTTTCCTTGTGAAAAGAGCCCCGATATGACGTACATGCAACGAATGAACCAACTTCGCCGCATCCTTATTTTATCATATCGAGGCGTCTTTTTCTATGGGAATCTTCAGATGTTAATTGGAGTAACACTGCTCGGTGAATTTATCCAGCTGCTTTCTCTTAATCAATCTTTTGGTTCCAACCCACAGCACAAAATCGCATCTGTCGTTGTTGGTGATTTCTCTTAATTTATTGATACCAATTCCAGAATAAGCAGCCGCCTCTTCTAAAGTCAAATTTGTTCTTTCCCATATAGGAACTTCTTTCATATACTTATTACCTCCTGTATTTCAATACTGAACCGGCAAAGTGGCAAACATTTTGCTTATAGGCTGTTTGCCGTTTCATCCTGCCGTTTCAGCCAAATCCACCAGTCTTTGCCTCGTCTTTCACTTTCCAATTTATCTTTCATAGAATTTTTCGCCAAACGAACGGTCCTTTCGGATATGCCTCGCTCAATCGCTTCTTTATTGATTTCCGCCACCAAAACTTCCCTGCCGTCAGAAAGAAATTCATAAATCAGTTTTACTGCCTGCTCATGCTTCAGCTCTGTTTTTGTCCCCTGTCCTCCAGCAAGCAAATCTTCTGCGGAAATGTCATAGGCTCCAATCCAGCGAAAACCTTTCTGATCTCCCAGGGAAAAAGCTAACGCCTGCCCGGGTGGTGCCAGGGAACTTTTTTCGTGAACAATAACTCGTGTGGTTGGGTCATCCTTGACCTTGCCTACAAAAAGAATACTTCTAACCACTGCTGCAATATCGATGGAACCAAGTCCACGATAGGTGCTTTGTGTTCCTGATGCCTTATTCAGATGACCGATCATTACAATGGCACAGCCGGTAGATTGTACAATGTCTGCCAACTTACGAAAAATTGGTCTTACTTCGTTGGCTCTGTTCATATCTACATTCGCTCCCAGAAACGCCTGTAATGGATCGATGACCATCAGCTTTGCATTGTTTTCTCTGATCGCCTTTTCAATGCGGTCATCCGCAAGGGATAATGGATTTTCCGCATCATCAATGACCAATACTCTTTTTAAATCTGCACCGGAAGAAACAAGTCTCGGCTTTACCGTATCGCCCAATCCATCCTCTGCGGTCTGAAAAATCATATTGAATGGCTCAAATGGTTCCATATCCGGCAGAAATTTTTGGTTGGTACAAGCCGCCGCAAGCTGCATGGCAAAGAATGTTTTTCCATCTCCCGGATTGCCTTGTACGATGGTTAATTTTCCAAACAGAATATAAGGATACCAAAGCCAGTCTACCTCTGTCTGCTCCACATCATCCATACAGATCATCGGAACTTCCCTGCTTTCTTCCTTAAAAAGTTTCCTTTGATTCATCATTCCAAACATTACATAATCCAAACTTGGCAATCCATTTCGCTGATTTACTAAATCTTCGTTCCAGTCCTTTGCATGAGGCAAAAAGCGATAAACTGAAATTTCCTGCGGAATCAGTTCTGCCAATTTTTCTGCAGCATGATTTCCAGCTACATCATTGTCAGTAGCGATAAAAACACTTTCAATATCTTTGCGTTCAGAAAGAAATCGCTCCAAAGCTTTCGGTGAAATACCAACCAAAGACAAATAACTGTGTTCTTCCCATCCAGCCGAATATAAGGCAATATGGGACAGCATATCAATGGGAGCTTCAAACACATATAATTCCGTTCCTTTTCCTCTATAACAAAATCCAAAGGATTTATCCGAACCGGTCACATCCATACGAAACTTATCTGTAATTCCTCTGCAATGAGCATATCGGGGAACGCCGTTTATATCTGTCCCCACAAACACTGCGTTATGATATTTTGCATCTTCGTAAATCGAACCATCTGCAATAAATCGCTCTATCAAATCCTGAGGAAGTTTTCTTTCTTCCGTCAGATACTTTTTGATTCTTGTGTTGGATTCACAACGAGGCGGAAGACAAAATTTCTTAGGTTCATCCACTGCTTCACTCACTGCCACGGATTCTTCTCCAATCAGCATCTGCACCGCCTCCGGAAACGTCTTATCAAAAAATTCCATTACAAATTCAATAGGATAACAGCCTTTGCTTTGACTGTGACGAAACCATTTATTTCCTTTGATTGTTAAGCTATCATGTCTTTTCCAACGATACTCATTTCCACTTTTAATCAACTGTTCCCCTTGAGAACGAATAAACTGTTCCAAATTCACCTGATTTGCTCTTTCAATCTGTTCCTGTGTATATCCCATACCTGCCTCCTGTTATAATATCTGTTCTGTTTCTTTTTCAGTTTTCTTCAATTCCGGATGAACCTCACGAATGACCTGTTCCATGTCGCTTTTGATTTTGAACAAGATCATGCACTCGGTTTTCATCTGCTTATATTTCTGATATTCTGTTTCTCTTTCTGAGGAAAGTTCTGCAAATTCTTTTTTCCATGCATCCAGAGGAAACGGCTGCTGTTCAAATCCTTTCTCCTTCACTCTCCGCTTTACCATATAGAAACGGCGAAGTTCACTTTCATGGGCTGCTTGATCTGCCTCTTTCGCTTTTGCAAAACGATATTTTCTTTTTTTCATTTCATCATAAACCGGCTTTAGTTCCGAATAGAGCTTTGCATCTTCCATCAACTGCTGAAGTTCCTTCAAACGCTGCTGTTTCTGATTCATGGATGATTTACCTGCTTCCAGTTTTTCTTCAACAGAAGAAAGATATTTTTCGAAGTCACTCAGCGTCTGCACTCCTTGCTGCTGGAGATAGTTGCACTCTTCCATAAAGCGTTTCGTGTTATTGTGCTTTGCCTTGGTTCTTCCTCTGGCATAAGTCATGGCAACTGTGTCACGCATACGCAGGAAATCACGGAGCAGATCTACCAAATACACTTCCTGCGGTTCTTTCAGAATTTCTTTTGCTTCTGCAATCCATTCTTTCAATGCTGCAATGGTGGCTCGCATACTGCGAATCATACGATTCGTAGCTTTAATCCAACGGTTCAACTCACCCTTTTCGGTGCGGATGCCATTCTTTTCCATTTTGCGGACCTTCATAAACGGTTGAAATCAGATCCAATCCCCTAACAACATAGGAACGATGGTCGATTCGCCAATCCAGCCCTTTTTCTTCAAATTTGGCATTGACCATATCTGCTCAAGCTTTACGCCATAAATTCAGCGTCTCCGGTTTTCCCCAATTTGTGGCTGGAACAGCATCAAACTCCCTCTGACCATTTTCTTTTTTGATGCGATTTCCATTCTCATCCAAACGATAAACTCGGCGCTGCTTGGCTCCCCAAGTTCCATCATCGTTCAGAGGACGAATAGGAACCAAAACATGAAAATGTGGATTGGGGATGCCACCTTCTTCTCGGTCTGGCTGATGCACTGCCAAATCGCAAATCATGCCATCAGCTACAAAGTGTTTCTGAACAAATTCTCTTGCCAATTCAATATTTTCCTCTAAGGAAAACTCATTTTGCTGAGCCATGTCGAAACTGTAAGCAAGCTGAGCCTTACAATTCTTTTCCACCTGCTCCACTTCGTTCCACAGCGTTGACCTGTCAGAAAATCTTTTCGGTGCGTGTTCCGGCAACATTATTTCTGCAAGAATCACACCGCCTTTCTTAGTGTAATCGTGAGTTTCACCATCCCAGAAATTATGAAGTTTTTCGCCTGCACGATAAGCGGCACTGGTAACAGCCGTTCGTCCCTCACTTCGTTTAATCTGCTCCACATGGAAGTGATACAGTGCCATCAGCTGTTACCCCCCTTCATGCTGTTCCATTGCTTTCCTAACCAATTCCTGCACCGCAGGTAAAGCAAAAACCTGTTCCATCAGAGAATAAAACTCTGTCCTTGTCAGAGAATCCGCTTCTTTGGAAATACTCTGAAGCGCACCACCCATGTTGCAAAGATGGTGAGTTCGCTGATGGTCAGCTTTCTTTTTCAGATGCTGCTTGCGATTTTCCAAAAGCTTGATTTTGTTTTCATACTGCTTCACCCTTAATTCGGCTTCTTCTTTTTGCTTTAAAATTGATTCTCGTTTTTTTTCCATTTTCTTATCCTCCTGTGAGTATTCATCCTTGCCAAAAGCAAGGTATGTAAAATGAGATAGGCGTCAGCCGCAAGAGTTATCTCTTGTCCGGAATGCAATTCCGCAATATGTGAATGTGTTCAGACACAGGAGTATTTACCTTCGGAGAACGCACATACCGTAATGGAATAACCGGTATAGAAGTGCGCCCTTAGTTCCTAAGGGAAATTGGCTTGTTTCAGCTTTTGAGAAAATTGTAATGGTTTTTACATTAAAGTTTTATTGCCTCGTTGGTAGAATTAGTTTATTTCATCGTTACAGTCAGATTTCTTCTGCCACTTGCTGAGTTGGATATTTATCGTCCATTCCTTACATCTTCGATTTTAATTTCAAAAGCAAAAAATCTATGGACTTGTAGGGAGGGTTCACATACCCTCTGAGTCCATAGACAAAAAAATACCGCAGTGCACTTACATTCACACTACGGTATTTTTGCTATACATATTATAAATCTTTTTTCATCTGAAGAAGTTCTTCCTTCTTCTCCAACAGTTTTTCAATCGTTTGATCAATCTCTTCAATTGCTTCATCGACTTCTCTTTTGGCTGCTTCTTTTTCGATATCTTCCGGATGAATACCCAACACTAAGTAATTTATTGAAGTGTTCAAAAACATCGAAAGCTCAATCAGAAAATCAATTGACGGGCGTCGTAATCCACATTCGATTTTGGCGATTGTATTTTGACTGACATTCAATTTTTCAGCCAGTTCTTCTTGCGATAAATTTATCTCCTGACGGAACTGCTGGATGCGCTTTCCGCATTCTTTTAAATCGTATCTCATATGTCCTCCCGCTAAAACAATGCTCATTTCAAGCACATCAGAGCTTCATAACCTACTTCTGTTTCGAAATCGTTATTATAAAATGTTTACTCTTAGTTTGATGCTCTATCTCTTAACAGCTTAATAAAGCAAGCTTTCTTTCATTGCCAACTAATTGTATTATAACATCGGGTAGGAGGTAAATAATTATTTTTATTTACCGTCCTCCCACACCACCGTGCGTACGGTTCCGTACACGGCGGTTCTTTAGTTTTCACAGACTACCAGATAATAGTCAAGCATGGATAGATATCCTAGCTTGGCTATTATTTTATTTGTGATTACTGTATTTAACACTTGTGCCATTCTCCAGTAACCTTTTCTGCTACTGGCGAGTTCTTTAGCTTTCCAATGTTCCATTCCTAATGCTTTCAGTATTCGATACTTTGTTTTGATTTTCTTCCATTGTTTCCAATAGACCGCTCGGATTCTACGCCTTGCCCATTCGTCCGTTGTTTTGAGAAGTCCTTTCATATCTGCAAGTCTAAAGTATTCCACCCATCCTCGCACATACTCCTGGTATTTCCTTTCTCGTTCTGCATTACTAATGCCTTTATTTTTATCAGTAAGCTCTCTGATTTTATTTCTCATCTTGACTACCGACTTTTGATATACTCTGAATCTGCATTTGCCTTTGTATCTATAAAAGGTATAACCAAGATACTTGACTTTGCTGATGTGAGCCACTTCTGTTTTCTTCCTATTTACCTTTAGGAAAAGCTTTCCTTCAATAAACGGAATAATGTTCTTCAAGGTTCTTTCTGCACTCTTTCTGCTCTTACAGAAAATCATACAGTCATCTGCATAGCGAACAAATCTGTGCCCTCTACACTCAAGTTCCTTGTCCAACTCATTTAGCATTATGTTGCTGAGCAACGGACTCAATGGTCCCCCTTGTGGCATACCTATCTCTGTACGTTCAAACATTCCATTTGCGATTACTCCCGCATTAAGATATTTGTGTATCAGCGATATAACTCTGCCATCCTTTATGGTGCGTGACAATACCTCGATTAGTTTACTTTGGCTGACTGTGTCAAAGAACTTTTCCAAGTCCATATCCACCACATATGCATAGCCATCATTTACGTTCTTTTGGCATTGTCTGAGGGCGTCATGTGCTCCTCTTTTCGGTCTGAATCCAAAACTATTCTCTGAGAATTGCTCCTCAAAGATTAACGACAGTTCCTGTGCAATTGCCTGTTGAATCACTCTATCAACAACTGTTGGAACTCCAAGTTTTCGAAACTCGCCTTTTGTTTCCTTGGGTATTTCTACCCTTCGAACGGGGTTCGGCTTATATTTGCCTTCCCTTATCTCTTGGATTAGGGTTTCTTGGTTTTCTCTTAGAAAGGGCAGAAGTTCATCTACCTGCATACCATCGATTCCCCCTTTTCCCTTGTTTCTTTTGACTTGCTTATAGGCTCCATTAAGATTCTCCTTTCGCAAAATCAAATCCAAAAGATTGTTCGTCCAATAGTCTGTGATGACACCGCTCTTTTCAGTAATCTTAGAGTAGTCGAACACTTCTGCATACTCTTTCTGTTCCGCAGATACCATTTGCAGATAGTCCTCTATATGAAGTTGTCTGTTCTTAAATCCACTTTCAGTTACATTCATTGCTTGTGCCTCCTAAAGTTCAGTCCTTCGCCGATGTTTGCAACCATCGGTTTACTATGACCTCTGCTGACTTCTCGCCATTCGTTGTTACTGACGGCTTTCATACTCTGTTTCCTTCCGCTGACGAGACCTCCCTTGGTACCACACGTCACTTTCTCTCCATATGTCTGCCACATTTACTACAGTTGATTCCGAGTAGTTATTGGACTTTGGTTTGTTGCGCAACCTTATCCTCAACTATAGCCTGATGTGATTTCTGTTCGTCAGACCAGAGATTTGCCTCCACCTTC
>CATXEA010000004.1 GCA_958367245.1 uncultured Blautia sp. | reverse complement strand
GCCGTATTAGAATACCACCGCTGCCGGAGATTGTCAATACCCATTTTCACTTTTTCTGAAACATTTTAAACAAATTAGAATACCGCTCTCCCATCTCTGGCGGTATGATTTAGTATTTCTTCATAATATAGGCAATTGCATCTTTAATCTGGGATACATACACAAGGCTAAGACCACCTGCATCTCCTACTGAGCTTCTGCATACTTCAGGAAGAATCACTGTTTCAAATCCCAGCTTCTTCGCTTCCTGCACACGCTGACCTGCCATACTTACAGCACGAACCTCACCACTTAAACCGATTTCCCCAAATGCCATCAGGTTATCCGGTATCACAATATCTTTATAGCTCGACACGATTGCAAGGCAGATTCCAAGGTCAATCGCAGGTTCTGTCATTTTCATTCCTCCGGCAATATTCACATACGCATCAGACGAAGCCAGATGCATTCCAATCTTTTTCTCCAGAACTGCCATAAGAAGATTCACTCTGTTAAAATCCGTACCTACTGCAGTTCTCCTTGGAATCCCGAAATTACTCTGGCACACAAGCGCCTGAATCTCCACAAGGATCGGGCGTGTTCCTTCCATAGAACATGCCACTACAGAACCAGAGGCATCTTCAGGTCTTCCATTAAGAAGAAATTCTGAGGGGTTCTTTACCTCTTCCAGTCCTGTCCCGCACATTTCAAACACACCAATCTCGTTCGTCGAGCCAAATCGATTCTTTACTGCCCGTAAAATCCTGTAGGACGCATGGCGGTCTCCTTCAAAATACAAAACCGTATCCACCATATGCTCCAAAACTCTCGGTCCTGCTACATTCCCTTCCTTGGTCACATGACCCACAATAAAAATAGAGACTCCCATTCCTTTTGCAATCTGCATGAGAACATTAGTGGATTCGCGGACCTGAGAGACGCTTCCCGGCGCAGAGCTGATATCCTCATGGAACATCGTCTGTATGGAGTCAATCACAGCCACATCCGGCTTCCTGCGCTCAATAATCTCACGAATCACTTCCAGATTCGTCTCACAGAGAAGCTGCATCTTATCATTAAAGCTTCCGATACGATTCGCCCGAAGCTTAATCTGTCGCAAAGACTCCTCTCCTGAAATATAGAGAACATTTTTTCCGTTTTCTGCCAGATTTCTGCACACCTGTAAAAGAAGGGTGGACTTCCCTATACCCGGATCTCCACCCACTAAAACCAGAGAGCCGGGGACGATTCCTCCCCCCAGCACCCTGTCAAGTTCTCCAATACTTGTTGTCTGACGCTCATCCTCAGACAAATTGATATCTTTTAAAATAACCGGCTCCGGTCGTTTCTCCGAAGCCCTGCTGCCGGAAGATGCTGCGCCTTTCTTTGATGAGACAACTTCTTCTACAAAAGAATTCCATGATTTACACCCCGGACACTGCCCCATCCACTTAGATGATTCATACCCGCATTCCTGACAGAAATATACTGTTTTCTTGTTTTTCAGCATTTTACAATTTTAACTTCCACTTTCGCTGCATTGCCAAGTTCTGCACTGAAAGAAAGCTTGCCGCCAAGATTTGTCTTCATCTTTCCTGTGCTTGCCCCTTCAATAAATACTTCGTATTCTGTGTCCGGCTCCATCTCAACCGTAATCTGTGCATCCTCTGCACCTTCCACTGCAAAACTCATCTCTGTACCGCTCTGAGTGAGATTGAATACTGCTGTCCCCGGAACAGATTCATACACAAACATTCCGTTTCGTTCCAGTTTGGTAATCTCTTTGAAAGTCTTTACTTTATACATATCTCCCTGATGCTGATAGTCTGACAGCTTAGATTTCTGATTCAGTTCATAGTCACCGAAACTGATTGCTCCATCTTCTTCTGTACGGATTAATTCTTTAATTACTGCCATTTATTATGTCCTCCCTAAGACTCTTTGGTTGTTACGCAGCTACCTTTCCGGTAGTTTTCTGCAGTTTTTTATGTGTCCTATTATATATTAAACCACTATATTTTTCTAGTATTTCGACACAAATTTTATAAGTTTTTAATAAATTTACAATATGTTTACTGTATATTCTGCCTGTTTGCAGTGAATTCAAGAACGCGCCAGCGTTCTTGCTGCGAAATGCGCGGCGCAAAGCAACATTTTCTTCTGCGCATTTCTGCAATCCTCGCCGGAGGCGTTTATTTCAGTCGGAGATTGTACTCCGATTGAAATAAATTTCTTTATTATGGATTCTTACCTGCACCGCATCTCCACGTTTGATTTTCCCTTCCAGAATTTCATTTGCAAGCTTATCTTCAATCCTGCTCTGAATTGCGCGGCGCAGCGGTCTTGCCCCGTACTTACTGTCAAATCCTGTTTCTGCCAGATATTCCTTCACAGAGCCAGTCACCGTAAGCGTAATATCCATCTGCTCTTTACAGCGTTTCTCCAGAGTTTTCAGCAAAATTGTCACGATTTTTTTGATATTTTCTTTATTTAATACATGGAAGACCATAATCTCATCAATACGATTGAGAAATTCCGGTTTAAATATCCGGCGCACCTCTTCCATCACGCCTGACTTCATCCGTTCATAGTCCTTTTTCTCGTCGCTGTCAGACATGAATCCCAGACGCTTCGGCTCCATAATCGCCTGCGCCCCTGCATTAGATGTCATAATAATAATCGTCTGCTTAAAATCTACCTTTCTGCCATGGGCATCTGTGATATGACCGTCGTCCAGAACCTGAAGAAGAATATTGAACACATCCGGATGTGCCTTTTCGATTTCATCAAAAAGAAGGACACTATACGGATTTCTGCGTACCTTTTCACTGAGCTGACCGCCTTCTTCATATCCCACATATCCCGGAGGAGAGCCAATAAGCTTGGAGACACTGTGTTTTTCCATGTATTCAGACATATCAACACGAATCATAGCCTGTTCGCTTCCAAATACAGCCTCTGCAAGAGCTTTGGAAAGTTCTGTCTTACCCACGCCTGTAGGCCCCAGAAAAAGGAAGGAGCCAATCGGGCGATTTGGGTCTTTCAGACCTACACGTCCACGCTTGACAGCCTGAGCTACCGCTTTTACAGCCTCTTCCTGTCCGATCACACGTTTGTGGAGTTCTTTTTCCAGATGGGCAAGACGCTTTGTCTCTCCTTCCGTCAGCTTCTGTACGGGAATCTTCGTCCAGTCAGAAATAATATCAGCCACTGCAGCCTCATTTACAATAAACGCTTTCTTTTTATTCTTCCGTTCTGTCTTTGCCCTGAAACGGGAAATCTCTTCTTCCACCTCATGCTGACGTTTCTGAATCTCTTTCGCGCGGGGCAGATCTGCCGTTTTCACAGCCTCTTCCTTTTCTTTTTGGATTTCCTGAAGCTGCGCCTCCAGTTCCTCGATTTCAGGAACAGCCCTGAATCCTGTGAGCTGGATTTTAGATGAAGCTTCATCGATCACATCAATTGCTTTATCCGGAAGAAAACGGTCATTAATATAGCGCACAGACATTTTTACCGCAGCCTCTAATGCTTCGTCTTCAATTTTTACCCCGTGGTGCTGTTCATAATATGGACGCAGTCCCTGAAGAATCGCAACGGCTTCTTCTTCTGAAGGCTCCTCTACTGTCACAGGCTGGAAACGGCGTTCCAGAGCAGCGTCCTTCTCAATATATTTACGGTATTCTTCCAGAGTAGTCGCTCCGATAAGCTGAATCTCCCCTCTGGAAAGAGATGGTTTCAGAATATTGGACGCATCCAGAGCGCCTTCTGCGCCTCCTGCGCCGATGATGGTATGAAGCTCGTCAATAAATAAAAGAATCCCCTGATTCTCACTTACCTCCTGAACCACATTTTTAATTCTTTCCTCAAATTCGCCTCTGTATTTGCTTCCTGCCACCATTCCCGAAAGGTCAAGAACCACCAGACGTTTCTCCTTCATGGAATCCGGAACTGCACCGGAGACAATTCGCTGGGCAAGTCCCTCTGCGATAGCAGTCTTGCCTACTCCCGGCTCACCTACGAGGCAGGGATTGTTCTTCGTTCTGCGGCTTAAAATCTGAATCAGGCGGGCAATCTCTTTCTCCCGCCCTACCACAGGGTCAAGCTTCCCATCTGCTGCCAACTCCGTGAGATCTCTGCTGTACTGATCAAGGGTCGGTGTAGCCGTAGCTTTTCCTCCATTCATGGCGCGTACTGCCTGAATTTCCTCTGCAATCGCCTCTTTGTCCATTCCCATTGCAGTCAGTACCGCTGTGAAAAGCTTCTGAATACTCACTCCCATAGTATGAAGCAGTCTGGTTCCCACACAGTCTGTTTCTTTAAGCATAGCAAGAAGAAGATGCTCCGTTCCTGCCTTCTCTGTGCTCATAAACTCTGCATCCTCTGCCGCATCTTCTATAATCCTTCTGGTTCTCGGGCTGTATTGCGGTTCCTTCACAATCGTCGTGCCGGAAGACGGTGCAATGAGCTTCTCAATAAGCTCCATCAGACGCGTTTCCTCTACCTGAAATTCTTCCAGAACTTTTCCGGCAGTTCCTTCCGGTTCCTTTAAAAGTCCTGCAAGAAGATGTTCTGTGCCTATATAAGTATGACCGCAGGACTGAGCGGTCTTTTTTGCCAGCTTAAGGGCATTTAATGCCTGTACAGTAAATCTCTGCATATGTCCTCCTATCTGATACTGTATTCGTCAAAAATTTCATCAATAAGCTGATGAACTTCTTCTCTGGTCACATTTTTGCAGCAGCCTTTCGCCAGTGCAACCAGCAGATGATCTTTCATTTCCTCCAAAGCCTTGCGTTTGTTCACATCAATTGCGATCACAGCTCCCCGCCTGCGGTCAATCGTGACAAATCCCTCCTGACGCAGGAGCGAATACGCCTTATTTACCGTGTGCATATTAATACCCACAGTTTCTGCAAGCTGACGTACAGAAGGAAGTGTATCTCCTTCCCGAAGTCTGGATGTTGCGATGCCCATGATGATCTGGTTCGTCAACTGTATATAAATAGCTTCATTACTGTTGAAATCTATTTCAATCATCATAACAAAAACTCCTTTATCTGAAAGTGTTATTTTTCTGACAGAAATGTTATATCCATACTAGCACATATACCGTAATTTGAAAACCTTTTTTTCGCAGAAAAGGCAGCCTGTCCTCCGGCTGCCTACTGAATTTTCACTGGATAAAATTTTATAAGAAATTCCGTTCCTTCTCCTTCCCTGCTGCGGACGCTTACTGTTGCGCCCTGAAGAAGAAAAATCTGGCGGGACATAGCAAGACCGATTCCTACACTGGAAGCATCAGAATTTGCTGCCTTGTAAAACCGCTCAAAAATATGAGGCAGGTCTTTTTTCGCAATTCCTTTTCCATTATCCCGAATCAAAATATTTGTAGAAAAGTTATTCTGACTGACCGCTATTTTCACAAACCCTCCCGATTCTGTATGTTCCAGACAATTTTTCACAATATTGGATAAGGCTTCTGTTGTCCAGCGAATATCACAGACAAGGAACATATCCTGTGTTTTTTCTCCAAAAGAAGATACTTCTGAGGGCAGCTCCATACTCAGTTCTATCTCCTTCACCTCCGCCATCACCTCGAAGAATTTCAACACACTTTCCAGAAGCTCCTTCACGGAAATCTTCTCTTTTTTCAATTTCAGAACTCCAGCTTCAAGCTGGGAAAGAACAAGAAGATTTTTGATAAGCCAGGTAATACGTTCTGTTTCACGGTCAATATTTGATACAAATTCCAGTCTTTTTTCTGTGGAAAGCCCGGGGTCTTTCAAAAGATCTGTCATAATTGTTATCGCTGCCATCGGTGTTTTTATCTGATGAGAAACATCGGAAAGGAAATCTGAAAGATATTTTCGTTCGGACTTTTCCATATCTCTCTGACCGTTCAGCCGAATCATCAGCTTATAAATCTCGCTTTGGAGAATCCCCATTTTTCCCTCTCCCTGCTTCTCAGGATTCGGAAGCTCTGCTCCATCCTGCAGCTTCATTAGATAAGCAATCATATAATCCAGCTCTTTTTCCCGTTTTCGGTAAAGATAAAAGAATACCGCGGCTGACGCAAGCAGCCATACGCCCAGAATACAGGCTGCTGTTTTCCAATTCATGTCTATGCCTCCATTCGATAACCAATACCGCGCACCGTCTGAATAAGATTATTCTCATCCTCCAGCTTCGCCCGCAACCGCTTAATGTATACACTCAGGGTATTATCATTGACAAAGTCTCCCACCTCATCCCAAAGGCAGCTCAAAATCTGCTGTCTGGTGAGAATCTGTCCTCTGTGGTTCAAAAACACCAAAAGGAGTTTGTATTCCATTGCTGTCAAAACTACCTCTGTCTCTTTGTCGTAAAGCTTCCCTGTTTTCAGATTTAATGTAAATCTTCCAATCTTCGTCAGAGCTTCCTGCTCCTGATATTCTCCTGTACGCCGCAGAATCGCTTTCATTCTTGCCATAAGCTCACGCACCCGAAAAGGCTTGGCTATATAATCATCCGCTCCCAGCTCCAGCGCCATCACTGTATTCACCTCATCGTCGCAGGCAGTCAGGAATAAAATCGGCATTCTGCTTTTTTCTCTGATTTTTCGGCAGATTTCGTAGCCTGTACCATCCGGAAGCATGATATCAAGAAGACAGAACGCGATTTCCCTATCCTTCTCCAGAATTTCCGCTGTATCCTTCACCGAACAGGCTGTCACAACCTCATACCCTTCCCCCAAAAGGGAATATCTGAGTCCTTCCAGAATAATCTTATCGTCTTCCACAACCAAAACCTTCATTTTTTGCTTCCTTTTCCCACATTTTCTCACATTTTTATAACAATTTTCTTTTTCTATTATACACTGCTGCTGCGGATGCTTTCAAGAAGATTTCTGTCCTTTTCCTTTGCAAAGCTATGTGTACAGACAAGAAGAACGACTCCTGCCATAAGAACAGCGGAAACGACAATTCCTGCCCAGGGCACA
Organism: uncultured Blautia sp.; assembly: GCA_958367245.1. Classification (GTDB taxonomy): domain Bacteria; phylum Bacillota; class Clostridia; order Lachnospirales; family Lachnospiraceae; genus Blautia_A. Next base: position 137,485 of record CATXEA010000004.1, on the reverse strand, counting down.
GGAATGGCAACAACGCCAAACAAATCTGTAATTTTCTTTTTCAGGAAAAAGATTACGGCTGCCGAAATCATTCCTCCATACAAAATGCTCTTTGCCAAAATCCCCAGATTCTCCAGCAAAAGCATACGCCGAATCTGCGCATTGGTCATCCCGATTGATTTAAGCACTGCAAATTCTCCTCTTCGTTCCTCCATCCTGCCGCGAATGGAATTAAAAAGATTCAGGAAGCAGATCAGAGAAGATGCTGCCATAAAGGAAAGCGCAAGTATCTTTACAATTTTTTCCAAAGCCATGTAAAAATCTGTCTGCTTATTGACTTCAGCCACATGGAGCCACGTCTCTCCCTCCGATTCTATTTTTTTCGGTTTTTCCAGGAATCCCCTGTCTGTCTCATCGCACTGAAAATAAAATTGTTTATCAAGAAGTCCCTGTCCGTCTGAAAGCTTCCGGATTGTTTCTGCAGTTTCATGGCTTGTAATAATCCAGAGAAACTGGCTGTTTATCTCAAAAAATCCTTCCGTCACAGCTTTATCTGCAAAACCTGCCACTTCCATTGAAAGAGTCTCTTCCTTTTTTGTTTCCGGAGACCAGAAAGCTGCGTCAAGCATATCCCCTTTCTTTAAATCTGACATTTGACTGATATGAAAATTCCGGTAACCATCTACAGAGCGCCCTTCCACACTGACCTTCTTTGTAGATAATTCCCCTTCCTTTACAATCAGAGCAGAAGGCCTTTCCTTTAATAACTTATAGTCTGCGCCTGCTCTTTCTGCCAGAACCCTAAGAGTCTCGTCGTCTACAGCAACAATAGAAAGCGGCCAGGTATTTCGATACATTTCCTCAAATTCCGTTTCGCTTAGATTTTTGTTATAATAAAGATTCATAATCTCATAATATGCGTCCCGGTATTCCTCGCTCAACGCCTCATAGCCAACCTCTCCCACAAACATCCCGTTATACCATTCAACAGCATCCGTTACCGTAGGATTTGCCAGAATCTCTTTTTTCAGAGCATTGTAAGCATCATAGTCCCCATCATTTCCTGATGTCAGAAGCATGTAATTCCATTTATCAAAGGTCGTATTAAAATCCACATCCAAAAGCCGCGCCTTAACGATGTCCGATACTGCTGAAGCGCCAAATAGAGTTACCGTCACAATTACCAGAAAGGTTACAGCCGCTGCTGTCAGTGAACGGTTCTTCTTTTTCTGACGTTTCAGAAGACTTCTGCTCAGAAGCTTCTCTCCGGCAAATTTTTTCCCGAAAGGTATTTTCGTTCTGTACTTTCGTTCTTTTTTATCTTTCTCATTTCCTCTTATAGATGAGATTGCTCCTGTTTTCCCAATCTTGTGCGCCGGAAGATAAGCAGAAATCAAAACTGTCACAATACTCACCGCCACTGTCAGGAAAATCTCTTCGGGTACAATCTTTAATGACACCGGGGCATTTGCCATATAGTCTCCAAGCCCCATAAATCGGGCAAGAAGGGGTCTTATGGAAAGAATCCCTGCCTTTATCACTGCCATTCCAAGAAGAATCCCTGCCGCCAGCGCCGGAATCAGGAGAACAAATGCCTCGTAATAAATACTACTGCGCTTTTGTCTCGCAGTTGCTCCCACAGAAGACAGCATCCCCAGATATCTGCTTCTTTCCCTGTATGAAATGTTAAAAACATTATAAATAAGCACCACAGACGCAAGCATGATGAGCAGGATAAAAAATCCCATCAAAAAACCTATGATAAGATTCATTGTCGTATCCTGAGAATTCTGGCTCATGGCAAGCAGATAATCGTTAAATTCCACCGAACTGCAGGGAATCTTCTCTCTGATTTCTATTCCGAACATATCAGGCAGGCTTTCTGTGTGAAAACGGACAGAAAGATTGAACTTCTGAAGCTTTTCTATCTCTTTGGCTGAAGGAGCTGTGATTGCCGTATATCCTCCGGAATCTGCATTTTCGAATCCGGGAGTTTCCATGATTCCCACTATTTTATACGTCTGCTTTTTTCCTGTATATTCCCGGTTTTCCCGTATGCTCGGATTTTCCTCTCCATAAAAAGGAAAATCCTGAGGAACTTCTACAGTTTTTCCTGCTTCTACCTTAATATTCCAGAACGGAAAAACAGTTTTTTCTCCCTTTTTACCGATTCCGGTAATACTTCTGTTGAAAAACTCCGCTGAAACCGTATCTCCGATTTTTATCTCAGCTCCATCCTTCAGAACGCTTTCACTGAGAAGAAGTTCGCTTCCGTTTTTGGGAAAACGTCCTTCTTTTAATTCAATGTTCATCCAGTCGAAACACTTCTCTGTATAAGCCTTTACTGTGAGATACGGGCGGCTTTTGCTGGCAGAAAAAGGAAACTCCGTGTTTCCGTAATTTACTGAGAGCGCTGTTTCTTTCACATAAGGAAGTTTCTTTGCTTCCTCCAGTCCTTTTTCATCGGTGTCATAAAAACTCACATGCCACTTCCCGTCTTTGAGAGACACTGCGTATTCCATAAACGCCATCCCTGTGTCCTTTCCCACAAAGACACAGGTCATAAGAGTCACCATAAGCACAATGCCAAGGAAGGTCGTAAATGTTCTTTTCTTATTTTGCTTCATATATCGGGCAGTTACATAATGTACAATATTTTTCCTCATAAAAACTCACCGCCTGTCACACGAATCCGTTCATCCCTGACAATCTCTCCGTCTTCCATACAAAGCATACGGTCTGCCTGCAGCGCAATACTCTCGTCGTGAGTAATCAAAATCAGAGTTTGTTTCTGAATGCGGTTTGACTCTTTTAAAAGGTTTACGATTTCTTCACCGTTTTTACGGTCCAGATTTCCGGTTGGCTCGTCTGCAAGAATAATAGCAGGTCTGTTGAAAAGCGCCCTTCCAATGGATACTCTCTGCTGCTGTCCTCCTGATAGCTGTGCCGGAAGATTAAACCTTCTATTCTCCAGCCCCATCTGCTTTACAATCATATCCAGCCTCTCTCTGTCCATTCCTCTGCCGTCGAGAAGATGGGGCAAAACAATATTTTCTTCTACATTTAAAACAGGGAGCAGATTATAGAACTGATACACAAGGCCAATCTGTCTGCGGCGAAAAATCGCAAGTCTGTCCTCATTTAAAGAATGAATATCTGTTCCGCCGATAAATACATTTCCTTTTGTAGGTCTGTCCACCCCGCCCAGAATATGAAGAAGTGTCGATTTACCGGAACCGGACGGTCCTGTAATAGAGACAAATTCTCCCTTTTCAACTGAAAAACTCACATCCTTTAATGCATGTACCCCCGTATCTCCGGAACCGTATATTTTTGAAAGATGTTCACATCGTAAAATTTCCACTTATTGTCCTCCTTTTCCTTTTCTGATTTTATTGTATCCTGTCCGAATGACTCTGCAGTGAATTTTTCAGTGACAATTCTGTCACTTTTTCTTCCCGTCCCTTCAGAGAACTCTCTCTTTTCCCCGTAAACATATAGAAAAAAACACGGACAAACCGTCTTTTCGAAGGTTTGCCCGCAAATTTTTATAACAATATTGATTATCCAAGAATCTTTTTCAACTGATCTCTATTGAGTACAAGGTTGAAGCCCATTGGATTTACCACGTAAGCAGCCGCCTGCTCCATCATCAGCTCCGGAAGCTTGGCAAATGGAATCTTTGCTACACGAAGCTTCTTTCCTCTTGTGAATTTCTCCAGCTCCATTACATCTGAAAATACCGGCTGAAGAATTTCTTCTTTTTTATTTTTCAGATATGGAATATTGATTTTCTTCGGGTCCTCAGGATCTACGTCCATAGCAACCAGATATTCCGATTTCTTAATATTTACCAGAAATTCCTCTTCAAGCTCGCGAATGTTTCCGTGCTCCTCAGGTTTCACCGGACGACGAAGCTCCTGCATAAAATAGATACCGGAAAGCTGTAAGGTAGAATTCAGAAGAGGTCTTTTCGCTTCTTCTATTTTGCTCATATCTGCCTGTTTCGCAATATCTGAAAGTTCAACCTCAACCTGCTCTTCTCCGTCAACCCATACAACTGTGTTTACACCGATGGCATATAAGGTTCCGTAAAATCTCGGATAATCTTTTTTTTCAAATTTCATACCCATGAGCAGAATCTTATCTTCCAGAAGCTTCTTTCCGAATTCCTTAATTGCGTCCTCAGTGGAAAAAATCCATGCCTGGTCATTATAGCTTTCCTCATCGCATTTCACATAAGGAAGCTTGGTTGCCTGTGAATAGGCAACGTAAACAACGTCTCTGTTCTGTAACTCTTTTACTGCGTCCTCTTTGCTGATTCCCATAATCTTATCCTCTCTGTCTCAGTTCTCTGATTTTATTTTTCATATCCCCGGTTACCCTGTAGGATTCCAGAATTTTCTGTAATGATTTCTTATAAGTAAATTCATCCAGATTGTGGCGCTTGACAAGATATTCATACATTTCTTCAGGAAATGCCGCAAAGTATACGGAAATCGCCCATGCCACTGCCATCTTTGCGTAATACCCCTCCTGATGAATAAGCTCCAGACGGCTGACGCCCTCTTTCAGATACTCCTTTTTTACAAAGTGACTAAGAAGCATAACTGCTCCGAATCTTGCGTCATATTCCTCATCAGAAGCAAAATAAGGCTCCAGAAAATCCCAGTACAGCTCCGGATATTTCTTCGCGTCCTTTAAGCTGTTGCAGAAGCTGTCGCACACTGCCCAATTGTCAATCCGGGGTACAAATTGCCGAACACGCGCAATCCTCTCCTCACAGGTAAGCTTCGCTGTGGCTGCCACAAGTCCTTTCAGCATTGTTTCCTCATAATAGAAAGTCTCTGCCTCTTCAAACCACTCCTGCCAGTCATTTTCACCGATTTCTTTCGCTATTTTACGCAAAACAGGCAGCCGTACCCCCAGTATATTATCAGTCTCCGGCACCAGCCTGCTTTGAAAAACCCGATAATCGGCATCTTCATTCTCTTTCAGCCTTTCCCGCACATAAGCGGAGGTAATTTTATCTTTTCCCATGTATGTCTCACTTTCGTAATACCACAGTTACATATTATTTTATAATAAAACAGGCAAAAAGTAAAGAGGCAGCCCGACTTTCTCCAAAGCCGGACTGCCTTTTTTAAGGAAAATTTCTTTCATTTACAATTCTTTTCTTTATGCTTCGTCAATCGCTTTGCCGATATCGTGACGCATATATTTATTTGCAAAAGTCAGCCACTCTGTAGCTTCGTATGCGTTCTTTCTTGCTTCCTTCAGGTCTGCTCCTGTAGCTGTGATTCCGACTACGCGTCCGCCGTTTGTGACAATCTGGCCGTCGGAAAGCTTCGTTCCTGCATGGAAACAGTAGTAACCGTCTTTGTCTCTGAAATTCTCAAATCCGTACATTGGGATTCCCTTTTCGTATTTCACAGGATATCCTTCGCTTGCAAGAACTACGCAGACTGCCGCATTGTCCTCGAACTGCAGGTCAACCTGGTCAAGAGTACCGTTTACGCAGGCTTCCATCACCTCAATGATGTCATTCTTCATTCTCGGAAGAACTACCTGTGCCTCAGGGTCACCAAAACGTGCATTGTATTCCAGAACCTTCGGTCCATCCGGTGTAAGCATCAAACCAAAGAAAATAATTCCCTTAAACGGACGGCCTTCTGCTGCCATTGCGTCTACTGTCGGCTGATATACATATTTCTGACAGAACTCATCTACCTCTTTTGTATAGAATGGACTTGGGGAAAATGTTCCCATTCCGCCTGTATTTAAGCCTTTGTCTCCATCCATTGCGCGCTTGTGATCCTGCGCAGAGGTCATAGTCTTGATTGTCTTTCCATCTACGAAAGAAAGCACAGATACCTCACGGCCTGTCATAAACTCTTCGATAACCATAGTATTTCCGGCGCTGCCGAATTTCTTGTCTTCCATGATCTCTCTTACGCCTTCCTCTGCCTCTGCAAGGGAATTGCAAATGAGAACGCCCTTACCGAGAGCAAGACCGTCAGCCTTGAGCACGATTGGGAATTTCGCTTCTGTACGAAGGTATTCCAGCGCTTTTTCCGCATCGTCGAAATTTTCATACGCAGCGGTAGGAATGTTGTATTTCTTCATAAGATCCTTGGAAAAAGCCTTAGAACCTTCCAGAATAGCCGCGTTCTTTCTCGGTCCGAAAACCTTAAGACCGCGCTCTTCAAATACATCCACCACGCCTCCTACCAGCGGATCGTCCATACCGATAATCGTCAGGTCGATTGCGTTTTCCTGAGCAAAATCAGCCAGTTTGTCAAACTCCATAGCGCCAATATCTACACACTGGGCAAGCTCCGCAATTCCGGCATTTCCCGGCGCACAGTAAATTTTATCTACTTTAGGGCTTTTGGACACGCTCCATGCAATCGCATGTTCACGTCCGCCGCTTCCTACGATTAAAACTTTCATGTATTTTACTCCTTTATCTACAGACATACAAAACTGTATATCTGTATCTTTACTGTTCTATAGCAACCTTGCCGTCTTTCACTGTCACCTTGCCGTTTGCAATCAAATCAATCGCCTTTGGCAAAATTTTCCATTCGGCATTTTCCATTACCCTTCTCTGAAGAGTTTCCGGTGTATCTTCCGGTTCGATTTCCACAGCCTTCTGCAGGATAATAGGGCCTGTGTCTGTTCCTGCGTCTACGAAGTGAACCGTAGCGCCTGTCACACGCACACCGCGGGCAAGAGCGCCTTCATGTACGCGCAGCCCGTAATAGCCTGTTCCGCAAAAAGACGGAATCAGAGATGGATGAATGTTAATGATTCTGTTCGGGAACGCCTCCACAATCATAGACGGGATTGCAACCAGAAATCCTGCCAGCACAACAAGGTCTACCCCGCTCTCCTGAAGCTTCTCAAGGAGAGCTTTATGAAACTCTTCTCTGCTTTCAAAGGATTTCGGAGAAATACAGACAGCCTCAATCTTATGGTTTTTCGCTCTTTCCAGAGCATAGGCTCCGGCATTGTTGCTGATTACAAGGCTCACCTGCGCATTGGTAATCTCACCATTATCAATGGCATCCAGAATTGCCTGGAGATTAGTTCCTCCGCCGGAAACAAGTACGCCGACTTTTAGCATAAGGTCACTCCCTTTTCTCCTGCTTCAATATGTCCTACTACATACGGAGTATCTCCTGCTTCCCTGATTGCTTCCATAGCTTTATCAACATCTGCCGGATTTACAGCGATAATCATACCAAGACCCATATTGAAAGTATTGTACATCATCTGTTCGTCGATATTTCCAACTTTAGCCATTAATTTGAAGATAGGAAGAACCGGATAGCTGTCTTTCTCTACAACTGCCTTTGTTCCTTCTTTTAACATACGCGGAATGTTCTCGTAGAAGCCGCCGCCTGTAATATGGCTGCATGCATGAACGCGGATACCTGCGTTTTTCACGCTCTTTAATGCTTTTACATAAATTCTTGTCGGTGCAAGAAGCGCCTCTCCAAGAGTTGTTCCCAGTTCATCGTAATGTGTATCCAGAGACTCTCTGGACATCTCAAATACTTTACGTACAAGAGAGAAACCGTTGCTGTGTACGCCTGTGGAAGCCATACCGATAAGAACGTCCCCTGCTTCCAGCTCTTCGCCTGTGATCATATCTTTCTTATCACAAACACCTACTGCAAAACCTGCAAGGTCATAATCCTCCTCAGGCATAAGTCCCGGATGCTCTGCTGTCTCTCCGCCGATCAGCGCAGCTTCAGACTGAAGACATCCCTCTGCAACACCCTTTACGATTTCGGCAATTTTTTCCGGATAGTTCTTTCCGCATGCAATGTAATCAAGGAAGAACAGAGGCTCTCCGCCTGCGCATGCAATATCGTTTACACACATGGCAACTGCGTCGATACCGATGGTGTCGTGCTTGTCCATGATCATGGCAAGCTTCACCTTTGTTCCGCATCCGTCTGTACCGGATAATAATACCGGCTCTTCCATCTCTTTGATCTTTGCCAGAGAGAATGCTCCTGAGAATCCGCCAAGACCTCCGAGAACTTCTTCACGCATGGTCTTCTTTACATGCTCTTTCATTAATTCTACGGATTTATATCCGGCTTCAATATCTACTCCTGCGCTCTTGTAATCCATAATATCCTCCTGCGTATGTTTATGATTGAGTATTTTCGAAATTAACAGGTTACGATTCCCTGTAATCTTAATAGTTCTTATATCCGACTTCCTGAAGTCTCGCGTCCTTGGCTTCAACCTGTTCTTTCAGCTCTTCGCTGTAGGCTTTCAGACGACCAAGAAGTTCTGCGTCTGAGGTTGCAAGAATCTTCGCTGCAAGAAGACCTGCGTTAGCTCCGCCGTTGATTGCAACAGTTGCCACAGGAATTCCAGAAGGCATCTGTACGATAGAATAAAGAGAGTCTCTTCCTCCCAGTGAAGTAGTGTGCATCGGGATTCCGATTACAGGCATCGGGAAAATTGCCGCGCACATTCCAGGCAGATGCGCTGCCATACCTGCACCCGCAATGATTACCTTAAAGCCTTTTTCTTCTGCTGTCTTCGCATACTCAAAGAACACGTCCGGTTCTCTGTGTGCAGAAATAATTTTCATTTCATAATCAATTCCAAGTTTCTCCAGGATATCTGCCGCCTTACTCATGACCGGCATATCTGAGTCGCTGCCCATCACAATTCCAACTTTTGCCATAATAGCTCTCCTTTTGTATATAAAAAATTTTTTTAAGTCTCTACCCGTAGATTCTACTAAGATTCCCTTTTTCTGTCAACATAAATACGGCAAAGAAAAAATTTGATTACCTAACACTTTTTGGAATCTCTTTTTTCTTTGCCGTTTTCTTATTTATTCTTCAAATGGCTCATTGAGCGCTTCTGTTCCCGGAAGCACAAAACGTCCGTCACGGATAATCTCTGTTTCCTCTCCGTCCTCATCAAGAGTGCAGATGCTGCCCAGTTCATCGTAAGGAATTGTGATATCTGTATGACATCCATAATAGGCAAGGCTTAAATCTTCTTTGCGGAGAATAGAAATTTCATTGTCTCTTGCAATGATTTCCTTTCCGTCAGGGTTATAAACAGGAGTGTCCTCCGCCCAACTGTAGCAGGTATCTCCCACTGCAAAATGCGGCCCCATTTTCTCTGCAATAAGAATCGGAAGCTTGTCTGCAATGTCGTATTTCTGAGCTGCCACATAGGCTGTTGTATTGGTTCCGATGGCAAACTCGCCCATAGCAAGCTTCGGATGATGGAAGAGAACATTGTCCTCAATGTATTTCCTGTTTTCCGCCTCGTCCTCAAAATTGGAACAGGTATAGTCGATAACCTGTCCGCAGTCAAAGGTAAGCTTCAGATCACGGAACTGCAGCCCGCGAAGATAAACCTTTTTCACATGGAGAACGCCGCCTGTTCCTGCAAGAACCGGAGAGGTAAATACTTCTCCCACCGGAATATTTACATCTGCTACACAGTTTTCAAAATTGGTCTGTTTCTCAGGCTCTGTAAGTTCATGGAGATGAATAATCAAATCTGTCTCATTTCCGTCACGCCCCTTGATTGTCACCCATTCGCTCTTATCCAGAGTATCAATGATGGTCTGCTGAAGTTTCTGATATTTTTCGTAATCCAGAGTATTAATCTTTACGATTTCCCGGAAAATCTCCTCATAGTTTCCGCCAATCTCAGGAAGCGGGTAAGCTATGATACAGAAGCTCCTCTCTTCTCCTTTAATATAGCGGTTTACAATCTGTCCCGACTCGTTATTAAGCTCCACTTCCAGCTTCTGCTGCGCCTCAGAATGGCTCAGGCTTTCGCTTTTGCCCACAGGTGAAAACGGCTTCTCGCCGAATACGTCGATACATGCAGGACCGCCGTGTACTGCAGCCAGTTCTTTATACTGCTCGTAAGACGTCTGCATTGCGCGGAGCTTGCGCTGTACGAAGTCCGCATCCAGAAAAAGAGCGCTGTCCTGTCTGTGGTCATAGTCAAACTGCGGATTTGCAACTCCGCCTGTGTAACCGATGCGCTGGTGGTCTTTTTTATTTACTGCATGAGAAGCGTGGCGATAAATAACAGGCTCCAGTCCGATTTCGCGGAAATTAAGGATTGCGGCACGTACCATACGCTCAAAGCCAAGGTTATACCGGATGTTTACAGTCTTCTTCTTTGTGATATCCTTTCTTCCCATAATGAAACCGATACGGTATCCTTCTGTATAGGTTTTTGCCATAGCGTCGATTTCTTCCTGAGAAAGTGAATTTAAAAAGCCGGCTGCTCCGATTTCATTTTCGGAAACATATTCTCCATATTTATATAAATAGCGAAGATCTGAAAGCTCAGACTCCATAATAATCTTTGTCGCAAAATCAAGTTCAGGGTCAACCCCCTCGCGGATACGCTGTTCCATCATGTCCTGACAGTAGTCATTTACATAGGAAACAAGAATGTCTCTTACCTGTTTCTCCTGTGGAAGCTCATCCTGTCCGAAAGCGGAGTATACCTCAAGAAACAGCTCAAGCCCAACTGTGTAATCCCACATTTTACGCTCAAAAGCATATGCAATTGCACTGTGAAGCTCCGCATAGAGGAAAGAAAAATCTTTTCCGTATTCTCCGAGCATCTTCTGCGCATAAGCCGGATTTCCGTAAGAAGTTTCATAATTCTCTTCAAGTACATCCTCATACAGAGCATGATTCTGCTTCTGTAATTCTTCTAATGTTTTTTCTTCAAAATTTTCATCCAGGACTTCAAAAGTCTTCTGTAAAAACTGCGCTTCTTTTCTAAAAAAATCACAGTAAGGTTCCGGCACTGCGTTTTCCTCCGGAATCTCCATGATTCGCTCTTTCGCCAGCGCAAAGCGTTCCATAATTAATTCGTCCAAACTGTTTTCTCCTGTTCCTGTGTTTATTTTCATTGCATATCGTCGATAATATGCCCCTGTTCAATATGTTTCTGTACTATTTCCTGCATGTACTCCCAGATTTTCTCCGAGCCGTCTTTTGTATATCTGTTTCTTTTATAAATCTGGCTTTTTTTCACCCCATGCTCTGCCCAGCTTCTGCCGTTCGCCGCATCATTGAGCATCAGAGGCTGGCAATTGTCAAGAACATGCGCAAATTTCGCTTCAGCCGTTTCATAGGCCTCAAATTCCTCCCAGAGTTCACGAAGCCATTTTCCCTGCTCCTGAGGAAGAATGCTGAAAATCCGTTCTGCCGCCTTTTTCTCTCTTGCCTCTTTCGTAGCTGCGCCTGCTTCATCGTAGGCATAAGTATCCCCTGCGTCGATTTCTACCAGATCATGAATCAGCACCATTGGCACAACCTTGCCCAAATCCACCTCTTCATTGGAATATTCCTTCAGAAGAACTGCCATCAGAGCCAGATGCCAGGAGTGTTCCGCATCATTTTCTTTCCTGTTTCCATCTGCCAGATAAGTCTGACGGAAAATGTTTTTTACTTTATCGACTTCCAGAATAAAGTCCATCTGCTTTTTCAAGCGTTCCATATCTTTCATTTCTTATGATACCCCCATCAGAAAGATTCCAAGCCACCCCACCATAATGATTCCGTTGGCAATGGAACCTATAATACTTGTTCTGTGATTCCTGTCTTCCTCCGAAAAGCTGGAAAGCCCCAAAATAAATCCATAAACAGAAAGCAGCATTGCAAAAAGACCAATGCCTCCCACTATGAATCCAAGCTCTCCTTCCATAAAAAAGGCTGTCATCACGGCTGCCACAAATAAAAGCAGAGAAGCTGCTGCCAGCCCTGTGGAAAGCTTGCCTTTACGGGCTTCTTTTTTCTTTGCAAACGCATATCTATATCTTTTTGCCATAATGCTTCCTCCTCAGGTAATTGCAGATAAAAAAGAGCAGGTAGCCAATCGCTGCTCCTGATGTATTCAGAATCAGATCGTCCACATCGAAACAGCCAACCTTTGATATAAGCTGGATTACCTCAACAGTCAGGCTCAGTCCGAAGCCTGACATGATAATCAGAAATCCGCTGCGCATCCTGCCTGTGATAATGGGAAGTATGAAGCCAAATGGAAGAAACGCAATGACGTTTCCTGCAATATTGCTCAAAAACGCAAATGTTCCAAGCTGCTCTCTGTACATCCAGAATCTTCGGATTTCTGCAAACGGAACAAAATTATAACGATATTCACGTTCCACTGCGCCAATCCTTCCATACTCCTCAGCAAAAAACAAAATGTATATCAGCAGAGCCACATATACGGCGAAGAAAAAACACCCCATCCCCCGAATGATTTTTTTTGTTTCTTTTTTCAAAAGCGCTCCCCTAACCAATGCCAAAAAGCCACACGACTCTCGTGCGGCCTTCCGGTCTGATTATAACAAAATTTCATTTTTACGTTTCAGAAGCTTCGCTCCGCTTATGATCATAAGAATCCCGGCTGTAACTCCTGTCACCAGAACGACAATGCCTGTCGCAATACTGCCGCCTCCGGTAATCGACATTGTTTTATATATTTTTTCGTTCAAAGTCATTCCTCCTGAAGCTTTGCCATGCTCTTTTATTTTACGCCATACTGCTGGTAATATGCATCAATGGCTGCCTTTAAGGTATCGTCAATAATGACTCTTCCCTGGCACTCTCTGTTATAGAGGTATTCTACCACCTCATCCATAGATACGATTGCCGCTGTATCAAATCCGTAAAGCTCCTTTACCTCGTCAAGCGCACATTTCTCTCCGCCCTTGCCGACTTCCATACGGTTCAGGGAAACCATAAGTCCGACGATGGTTACATCTGCTGCATTTTTTACTTTCGGAACGGTCTCTTCCATAGATTTACCGGAAGTGGTAACGTCCTCGATCATAATTACGCGGTCGCCGTCTTTTAATTTACTTCCAAGAAAGCTTCCCTTGTCTGCTCCGTGATCTTTCTCTTCTTTACGGTCAGAGCAGTAACGAACCTCTTTACCGTACAATTCACTGTAAGCGATTGCTGTCACTACGCCAAGGGGGATTCCCTTATAAGCAGGTCCGAATAATACGTCGAAATCATCTCCATAAGTATTATGGATTGCTTTCGCATAGTATTCGCCCAGTTTCTTTAACTGAGAACCAGTCACATAAGCGCCTGCGTTCATAAAGAACGGGGATTTACGACCACTCTTTAAAGTAAATTCACCAAATTTCAGAACATCGCTTTCAACCATAAATTCAATAAATTCCTGTTTATACTGTTCCATATCTGAATTCCTCCTGTAAAATAATATTTTTCGTTTATTTTTCCATAAATTTCAGTAAAACGAAGACAATACACGCTGTGAAGTGCTATCTCCTTATATGCATTTCTGCAATTACATACCTTTTTATATTTTATCATACACAGAAAGAAATAACAACGGGATTTTCGTCTGCCTTTTTGCTTTATGCTGTAATTTTATTGCTATTTCTCCCCCTGTATGGTATTGTGAAAATACGCAAATCCTACTTTATTTTTGGAAGGAACTTTTTATGGGTACGATTACTTTTAATTTCTGCGCTCCCAGCGATGCGCACAGGGAGCAGCCAAACAAGGCTATCCTTGTAGAGGCTTCCTCTTCACGGGATGAGGGAGAATGGAAAAATATCCGCCACTCTCATTATTTTACAGAGCTTATTTATGTAAAAGACGGAAAAGGTGATTTTCTGATGGATGATTCCCTGTATCCCATTACCAAAAACCAACTGATTCTCATCAATCCCCACGTAAACCATACGGAATTTTCAAGCGAAAAATCTCCTTTAAGCTATTATACAGTGGGCATTGACGGCATTGGATTTTCTTTTCCTGACCACAAAAATTTCCGGATTCTGAACTGCAAGAACAAATACCCTGACTTTTATTTTTATTTCTACACACTTCTTCATGAGCTCTCCCAAAAGGCGGACGGCTATGAAGAAGTTTGCCAGCATATGCTGGAGTGCCTTGTCATCCAGCTTAACCGCCTCACAGGTTCCGTTATGGCAATTACCGCCTCCAGACAGCCTTCCAGTGAATGCGAAATGATACGAAATTACCTCGACTCCAATTACAACGAGGAAATTACCCTCGACACACTGTCAAGACTCAGCCACCTGAACAAATATTACCTGACTCATAAATTCACCAATTATTATGGCGTTCCCCCGATTCAATATCTGAACAACCGGCGGATTGAAATATGCAAAAACCTTCTGGAAAATACAGATTACCGGATTTCCGACATTGCAAGACTATCCGGCTTCTCCTCCCAGAGTTATTTTTCCCAGAGTTTTCAGAAAGCCTGCGGCATGAGCGCCCTCGCTTACCGAAAGCTCCACAAAAAAACTCCGAAAACCTGATTGTTTTCGGAGTTTTTTTATGGAATGCTCTGCAGACATTCTGTTTATCTCACGCATCCGATGAGTTCATGGATGTCTTCGATTTTATTTCTGATCATATAATCTTCAATTCCATTGATCACATCCAGAGTGGTACACGGATTGTAGAAATTCGCTGTTCCCACAGATACGGCTGTCGCGCCTGCCATAATAAATTCCAGCGCGTCCTCTGCTTTCTCGATTCCTCCCATTCCGATAATCGGAATCTTCACCGCATTCGCTACCTGATATACCATGCGGACTGCTACCGGCTTCACACAGGGACCGGAAACACCGCCTGTACGGTTTGCAAGAGCAAAAGTTCTGCGGTTGACATCAATCTTCATGCCTGTCAGAGTATTGATAAGGGAAACCGCATCTGCACCGCCAGCTTCCGCAGCTCTTGCAATCTCGGCAATGTCTGTTACATTTGGCGTCAGCTTCATAATCACAGGCTGCTTCGCGATTTTTTTGATTTCCTTTGTCAGCTCCTCCACATGCTTCGGGTCCTGACCAAAGGCTAGGAAATTCGCATTGACATTGGGGCAGGAAATATTGATTTCCATCATGTCGATGGGCTGATCAGCAAGACGCTCCACCACTGCCAGATATTCTTCCGGCGCATGACCGCACACATTTACAATAATATTCGTATCATATTTCTGAAGGAACGGAATGTCCCTTTCACAAAAAACATCAATTCCGGGATTCTGAAGACCAATGGCGTTCATCATACCGGATTTCACCTCTGCAATACGGGGAGTTGCATTTCCCTCCCACGGTACATTGGCAACACCCTTGGTTGTCACTGCGCCCAGCTTGTTCAAATCCACAAATTCACAGTATTCCGCACCGGAGCCGAAAGTACCGGAAGCAACTGTCACCGGATTCTTCCATTCCACACCGGCGATATTTACGCTCATATTCATCAGATTTCCACCTCCGTACTCAGGAATACAGGACCATCCTTGCACACACGCTTGTTGTGTACATGGGAATGATGGTCTACTTCTTTGGACTTACATACGCAGGCAAGACAGGCGCCTACGCCGCATGCCATACGCTCTTCCATGGAAACCCAGCAGGGAATATTTTTCTCAAGAGCATAAGCCTTGATCGCACGAAGCATAGGAGCCGGACCACAGGCAAAAATCGCATCTGCTTCCAGATTGTTCTCACGGATAGCATCCATGACATTTCCTTTTGTTCCTGCGCTTCCGTCCTCGGTCGCCACATAAACTTTACCATACTTTTCGAACTCTTCATTCAGGAAAAGCTCGTCTCTGTAGCCAAGAACCATAGTTGCTTCCGCATCCAGTTCCTTAGCAGTTTCAAGCATTGGAGGAATTCCGATTCCGCCGCCCATGAGAAATACTTTTTTCCCTTTTACTTCATCAAGAGGGAATCCGTTTCCCAGAGGTCCCATTGTCTCAATTCCCACGCCTTTATGAAGACGGGAAAATTCTTCTGTTCCGGTATCCTTGCCTGTTACTCTGTAAACTACGCGGATTCTTCCATTCTCCTTATCAATCTCACAGAGACTGATCGGACGGGGAAGAAGCTTGCTTCCATCTCTGGAATAAAGAGAAACAAACTGTCCCGGTCTTGCGTTTGCCGCAATTTTATCTGTCTGGAGCCACAGGCTGTAAATATCTGTACCGATGCACTCCTGACTTACAATTTTGCAAATTTCTTTTGTCTTTTCGCTCATAGCTTCCTCCTAGCGTCTGTTCAGGGCGCCGCTGATATCCGCGATCATATCTTCCACTGCTGCGCGGGAAGCGTCTGCATAATTAAGTTCTCCGAATTTAGCATATTTCTCCTGTTTGTAAGCTGCAATGATTCCGCGGGAGGAATTTACGATTGCGCCCAGTCCGTCTTCATTAAAAAAGTGAACAAGGTCTGCTCCTTTACCGCCCTGCGCGCCGTAGCCCGGTACAAGGATAAAGGTTTTCGGCATAATCTTGCGGAGAACCTTACCCATTTCCGGATAAGTTGCGCCAACAACAGCGCCGATATAGCTGTATCCATTACCCATATGCTCTTCGCCCCACTCGGCAACCTTTTCTCCGACCCACTCATAAAGAGGGCGTCCCTCAATGATTCTGTCCTGGAATTCACCGCTGGACGGGTTGGAAGTCTTTACAAGAATAAAAAGGCCTTTGTTTTCTTCTTTACATACTTCGATGAACGGTTTCACACCGTCAGAACCAAGGTATGGGTTTACTGTAGCGAAATCTTCATCAAAGCCTGCATATGTTTTGCTTCCTACCTGAACTTTGCCAAGGTGACCAACTGCATATGCAGCAGATGTGGAGCCGATATCACCACGTTTGATGTCACCGATTACCACAAGACCTTTCTCCTTACAGTAATCTACTGTTCTTTTATATGCCACAAGTCCCGGAATCCCGAACTGTTCATACATGGCAATCTGAGGCTTCACAGCCGGAATCAGATCGTGTGTTGCATCTACGATGCCTTTATTATACTGCCAAATCGCCTCTGCAGCTCCCTCCAGAGTCTCGCCGAATTCTGCAAAAGCTTTTTCCTGAATGTGTTTCGGAATGTAGTTCATCATCGGGTCAAGACCTACTACGATAGGCGCGTTTGTTTTCTGGATTTTTTCAATCAGTTTATTAATCATGGTATTTCCTCCTGAGTGTTAATTTTCAAATCATTTATCCTGATATACGATTTTTCCGTCG
This sequence comes from uncultured Blautia sp., assembly GCA_958367245.1. Lineage (GTDB taxonomy): Bacteria > Bacillota > Clostridia > Lachnospirales > Lachnospiraceae > Blautia_A. The sequence continues at coordinate 120,424 of CATXEA010000004.1, read as the reverse complement.
CAGATAGTGCAGAGAACTTTTCCCTTTACTTTCCAGCCGTCAAACGGCGTATTTTTCCCTTTGGATACAAATTCATCTTTATTAATCGTATATTCCTGCTCTGTATCAACAACGATCACATCTGCCGGATGTCCTTCCTGCAGGGTTCCGCATTCAAGACCGAGAATCTGCGCCGGATTCCAGCTCATTTTTTCCACAAGCTGCTTCATTGTCAGGATTCCTGTTTCCACAAGGGCTGTGTAGGTAAGAGCAAAGCTTGTCTCAATCCCCACAATACCAAAAGCCGCCGTGCGCATGGAGCCTGTTTTATCCTTTGCAGCATGAGGAGCATGGTCTGTACTGATGACCTGGAAAGAACCGTCCTTCAGCCCCTGAATCAGCGCTTCCACATCCTCTTTCTTTCGAAGAGGCGGATTCATCTTATAATTTGGATCGTCTCTCTTAATGTCGTCGGATGTAAGGATAAAATGATGCGGGCAGACCTCTGCCGTGATATTTTTAATTCCCTGTTCGCGAATCACTTCCATCATCTCTGCAACTCCTTTGGTAGAGCAGTGACAAAGATGGAGGCGCGCTTTGTTCTCTCTCGCAAGAAGAATGTCCCTCGCTGCAATTACATCCTCTGTGGCATTGCAGATTCCGGGAAGTCCAAGCCTCTCTGCGTTCTCATCTTCATTCATACAGCCGTTTCCGCGAAGATCTATGTCTTCACAGTGGGCAAAAATCGGCAGATCATATTTCGCAGCAATCTTCATTGCCTGCTGACAGAGCTTACTGTTCATTACAGACTTGCCGTCTTCGGAAAGCGCCGGAATCCCCGCCTTAACCATTCCTTCAATATCCGCCAGTTCTTCTCCCTTTTCTCCTGTTGTGATCGCTCCTGACTGGAGTACGTGTATACCGGATACCTGCGCAGCCTTATTGTGTACGTAATTTACACGGTCAGGGCTGTCGATAACCGGTGTTGTATTCGGCATTGCCACCACGGTGGTCACACCGCCTCTTGCCGCCGCCTTTGAACCTGTTTCTATATCTTCTTTATGTGTCTGTCCCGGATCTCTGAAATGCACATGCAAATCAATCAGTCCCGGAAGTACCAGGCAGCCTTTTGCATCGATTACTCTGTCATTTTTATCTTTCGGAGCAAGTTTTTCACCTATTTCAGCGATTACTCCGTCTTCCAGATAGATGTCCGCTTTTTTATCAGTGTCCGTCGCCGCATCTACGATGCGTCCGCCGCGAATCAGAATACCCATGCTTATATCTCCCTTCTTTTTTCCTATTGTATATCATACACGATAACCAAGATTTAATAAAGTCTTTTTTTGTCAGGACTTCAGAAATATTGCTTTGCACAGGGCACAAAATCTTTGCCAATATTTACATTTATGCTTGACATGGAAAGATGCAGGATATATAATCATAACATCTTTAAAAGATTATTTAATGTAAAATCACTAGTTTTTAGAGATTATATTTTTACATGATATAGTCTGTAAAATCTGGTGATTTTTTTATCGCCAGAAAAAGCTTTTTAACTTTTTATTTTTTATGGAGGTAACACGAAATGAACAAGGGAACTGTAAAATGGTTCAACGCAGAAAAAGGTTACGGATTTATCACAGGTGAGGACGGAGCAGACGTATTCGTACATTTCTCCGCTATCAACGGTGAAGGATTCAAATCCCTTGAAGAAGGTCAGGCTGTAACATACGACTTAACAGAAGGCGCACGTGGAATGCAGGCAGCTAACGTAACAAAATGCTAATTGTCATTTTGTAACGGTCTGAATACAGACTTTATTATGCATTAACCCAAAAAATCCCCGGAAAATATCCGGGGATTTTTTGCTGTTCCATTTACCTTATCTGCTTCATGCAAATGCTTTCACAGCCCTTTATTCTGTTGCTTCTTCCGCATCCTCTTCGACGCTCTCTTCCTCAGCAGTTTCGTCAGAATTGATTCCTGCCGTGTACTCGTCAAGAGCTGTAGTATCAAGAACGGTCTCTTTTGTTACAGATGCCGCCTTATCCGTTGCCTTACTGTAAACAGAAAATCCGATCCACACAACAACCAGCAGACAAACCGCTATACCGATGATTTTCTCAAGCATAAGAATTCTTTTTTCTCTTTTGATAATCTGGCTGCGGTTCGCTTTTTCTTTTTTATAAGCATCAACTTTCTTCTGGCTCATGGTCTCTCTCCTTTAGAATTCAAGTATTTTCGTATTATAGCACATTTTTATCCAAAAGGAAAGAGTCGCTTAAACGCAGACAATAATACCGCCGTCGTTTGCATACATGGTGCTCACGCCTGCCGTATCCTGAATTATAATGTCTTTCAGTTTCATTTTTTCCTGAAGTGCGCTCTTAAGAACCTCTGCGCGGGACGGACAATTGCAGTGACTGATGGCGAGAACCTTTTTCTCACTGTCCACAGTCTTCTCCATAATATAATCCACCATCTTAATAAGCGCTTTATTCATACCGCGCGCCTGATCGAGCTGACAAATCGTCCCCTCCGGAGTAGCTCCCATAACAGGTTTAATCTTCAGGGCAGACGCAACCAGCGCCTTCGTCTTGCTCAGTCTTCCGTTCTTTCTTAAGGTTTCCAGATTCTCAAGAACAAAGAACGTGTTCTGATCTTCAATATAAGCTTCCACTGTTTCTACCACTGTCTCAAAATCCATTCCTGCCTCTTCGCATTCCTGAATTTTCATGGCAATGAGAGTCTGTCCAACGGATGCAGACCTTGAATTAAAAATATGAATCTTTTTTTCCGGATAATCTTCCAGAAGAAGGTCTCTGCCCAGAACAGCGCTGTTGAATGAACCGCTCAGTTCTGCTGAAAGGGTAACGCAGTAAACATGGTCTGCCTCACATGTAAATGCCTTCATATAACGCTCCGGTGACGGACAGGCAGATTTCGGACATTCCGGACAATCTGCAATCTTCTTTAAGAAAGATGCCTGGTCAAAAGTTTCGTCATCTATAATATGTTCCTCCCCTACTGTCAGTGTCAGGGGTACGGATTCAAAGCGTTCATCGCCTTTCCATTTTTCTAATAATTCGCCGCAGCTATCTATTACAATCTTATATTCCAAATTATATCGTCCTCTTTTCCATTATATGTAGTAATGAATACCAGATATATATTATCATATAGATTCTTTTTTGAAAAGGCTTTTTCCGCAAAAACTCTGTTCTTTTTTTCGTTCATCCTATATAATGATAAAAAAAGACTGAGAGGAGACATTTCGCTATGCTCGCTTTATCTGTCACTGATATAAAAGATTTTATGAACCAGCTTCTCATAGGAGAAACCTTTGATCATTTTTCCCTGATTGAAGCCTCTATTGTTACTTTTAATACCTTTACTATTGACGGTAAACTGCAAAAAGATTTTTTTGACACAGACACTCTGGAAGCCTTCACCGAAAACGCTATGGAATACTCCTTATGGCAGGATGTGAAACCTTTCTGTTTCTCCGTTATCCGGGGAAAAAGAACGCCTGTCAGCTTCAAAATCGTTTTCCGCCTCCCGCTCAAAAAAATGCAGGTTATGCTGGAACAGACTATCCCGGATTTTTCTTCCGATGCATTAGGCGGCCTCTATCTGAACCTTCAATATAAAAACAAAGCGCTTCTGTGTACCACCGGTCTTTCTTTCCGGTCTTTCATGCCTGACAAACGCCCTGAGCAGCTCTGGGACAGCGTTATCTCTGATTTCCTGCGCAAACACGGAATCTCTTTTGAACAGATGTAATCCCGTGTACGCCGTCAATGTACCATGTACTGCTGCTGGCGCCCCTCCTGCATACGGCAGAGATAATAGACGAGAATATCCAGAAACTCACTGTTTGTCGGTCTGTATTCAAGCGTATACCCTGCTATTTCTTCCATTACATCCCTGTGTGACATCCAGCAGATGTTCACCAGGGTCCTGATGTTATGCTCGATATTTGACGGAGTAGATTTAAACCGTTTAGCCAGAACGGGATATACATCCTTCGTCACCTTAATCGGCCGTTCCTCAAGTTCCATAGATACCTTGATCGCCTCTGCCACAAAATAATACCCTTTGTATTTTGAGGTTGCCCCAAGTTTTCTGATTAAGCTGTATACATCTCTCATTTCATATTCCTCCCTGATTCAATACCATTCCTTTTTGTTAAGCCATTAAAAAAGACAATGTATTTTTTCCTGATTTCTTTCCTTTCTATTATTTATTTGTCTTTTATATATAATATGACTTTTTTCCTCATTTTTCATATGCGAGCCAAATTCCGCAGCATATATACAAAAATCGCCGCCTGACATCGGCGCAAGGAAAGCGGGAAGTTTTTTACACAACAAAAAAGCTTCTCATTTTCAGGAATCTCTCCTGTCATTGAGAAGCTTTTCTTTCATGCGGAAGATGGGACTTGAACCCACACGAGCGCATTGCTCACAAGATCCTTAGTCTTGCTCGTCTGCCAGTTCCGACACTTCCGCATATCGCATTTCTTTTGTTGAAATTCAACACTCATTCGCGACAATTGGTACTATATCAAAAACACTCCGCAATGTCAACACTTTTTCAAAAATTTTTTCAAAATTTTTTTCAAGGTATTTCACCCGGACTATTTCATGCATTTCTATTATCTATTATGTACATAGTTTTGCATTTATGATATACTATGTGCACAATAGAAAAGGTGTCTGCATTTTTAGACATCCCAATGGAAAAAAGTGTGAACGGATACATTAAATCTGCTATAGACCAAAGAATATAACATGACAAAGTATAACCCTTGCCATTCTGCAAATAATATATCAAGAAAGGATGTGTTACTATGCCATTACCACAGGAAAAACTTTACACTGTTGAAGATATTTATAATCTTCCGGCTGGCACCAGAGCCGAACTGATCGACGGTCAGATTTATTACATGGCGCCACCAAGCCGCATACATCAAAGAATTGCAGGAAAGCTATTTACAGCTATCTCCCATTACATTGAAAGTAAAGGCGGCACCTGTGAGCCGTATATTGCCCCATTTGCTGTTTTTCTCAATGAAAACAGCAGGAACTACGTTGAGCCAGATATTTCCGTAATCTGCGACCCAAATAAGCTAAATGATAACGGCTGTAGCGGCGCACCAGACTGGATTATTGAAATTGTCTCCCCCGGCAGCAGGCGCATGGACTATTTCACCAAGCTTTTCAAATACCGTAATGCCGGTGTCCGGGAATACTGGATTGTGGATCCGGACAAAAAACGCATCATGGTTTATAACTTTGAATCTGAAGATACTTTGGAATACTCTTTTTCTGATTCTGTAAAAGCTGGAATTTACAATGATCTATGTATTGACTTCTCGGAGATCAACGTGTAAGTTCTTGTTCTGTCCTGCCTCGGCTCAATTTTAAGCTGTCCACTTTGTTTCTGACTAGGGAATTTTTCCCAATCCAATTTTGGTTCCGGCCCTGCTAATCTGGCAGCAGCAAAAACTGAATATGCCTTGTCGGACATCTTGCTTTTATCTGGAACGCTCCATTCATTTGGTTTTGGAGCGTTTTATTTATGTTATGGCAGACCACCCGAAACCTATATTTAAGAACTCAAAGCAAATTATGTGCTTTTATTCATAGAATAAGGGACAGCTTTTTATCTTGTTTTGTCTACATTTATGTATGTCACAAAAGCCAGTATTTACAAGGGTTTCCGGGCTTATCTATATTTGTCTTGTTCTGTCCTTATCGGGTGCAAAATCGGGGTACACCCTTTTTACCGGGGGAAAAATAGGGGTAAATTTAGGATATAAAAAAGCCGCAGGCAGCAGTTCCCACGGCTTCATCATTCAATATCTCGCAGCTTTTTTCTTTAACATTTCGTGTTTCTCTGCTGCATTTCCTTTTCTCAACTCTGTATATATATTTAATGTTGTACTTGCATCCCTGTGCCCCATAATACTCTGAATGTACTTTATATCATCCATAGTATTTTCCCCTGCTACATTCTCACATAACCAACAGCAGAACGAATGCCGAAAAGTGTGAGGGGTTACATCCTGCAAGTTTGCCCCTGTTACTTTGTTATATTTAACTACAGCCATTTGTAATGCTGTTCTTATACTTCCCGGCTGATACAAATTTCCTTTACCATTCTTAAAAACAAATGGTTTCGCATCATTCACGCTGATCTGGGGCTTTTTCACTGTTATTACTTTGTCCCATCCTGCTTCCCTTCGCATTTCCAAAAGGATTTCCTTTACATCTGCAAGCATTGGTATTTCTCGCTGTCCGCTCTCTGTTTTAGTTTCACTTATAACAAACTGCCTTTTCCCGTCTACCTCTGTATACACGAGCTGATAATCTATTATCCCAGGAGTCTCCTTTGCTATGGCAAATAATGTATCACCAAGCGGCGTACCTCCGCACACCCAACACATGTGTTCCAATGAGTTTTCTTTAAGGACAAAAGAAAGTCAATATATCAAAAATACCATAAAATCGCTTGGTAAGGAAAAATGCTATAACAGACCTGCGAGCTACATTGACCCAATGCTCAAAAAAAGATTATCTATTCACCAAAATCATCAGCAGTATTTATCTGCAATGTTTTGATGAAATTCCAGAAAGAAAAGTATGAGGAAATCAAAGCGGCAGCAGATGCAGCAAGGGAAAGCGTAAACGGCTACATTAAAAAAGCGATCGATGAAAAAATAACCAAAGTGGAAATTCCATTAACAGGATGTGCGAACTGGAATGGAGAATTGCAACAAAAATTACAAAATTCTCTTTTATCTCACAAAGATGCATTGCAGGATGTCGGGACAAATTGTAGCAATGGAACTTCAAGTCTTATTCTGAACTTCAAGTCCCCTGATCTCATTGCCTCATCTATTGTCCAGAATTTTGTCGATATACTGGAAAGCTTTAATATTTTTACAAAATAAAACTCTTGCATCCGGATACCAGAAGTGTTATATTGAGAATAGAAAAGGAACAACCGCCCACAAGGTGGTTTGACCCATTTTATGTAGAATAGAAATTCCACCCTTAACCGGTCAAAGTTATGAGGGTGGTTTTTCTATGCTTTAAAATATCAGTGACAAATCAAGTAAATGAATGTCAGCAGTGATAAAATGAACATACCAAAAGACATGAGGTCTTTGAAATCAAAATGATTATTGTTCATCAGCACCACCCCCATTCTATGTAGAATAGAGGTCAGCCACCCTGTAACACGATTGTTCCCAGTCACATCATAGCATACCGCTTCCCGTCTTTCAACACCGTTTTTTCGCCTTTAAATCCTTTACTTTATAATTTATACCTATAAGCAATTCAAACTTAATTAACTGCTGTTGTATCTGTACAATAGGCTGTAGAATCAGTTTCTGTATGCCGCCAGTCTCTCCGCCGCCTCCTGTTTCTATTCTTCCGTCAGGATGCACTTTCTAAACTTCTTTCGGATAGATATTAGCTTCTTCGGGAATGTATAGTCCTTTGCAATTACTTTTCCCTGATAAGTCTCTTGTTGCCTTATTGGTTTTTAAACGTGCCTTGATTGCTTTTTTTCTACTCTCTGATAATTTATTAAGACGGGGAAATGACACGCAAGTGTTATTATACATATCAGCTATTTGCTGATAGTTTACTCTTGCATCTCTTATCTCTTTCTCTGGTGTAGATTTTCTGTAAGATTTCTTACAAGAAATACTATTTGTTTTTTCTCTGTCTATCCTGTTGTAATATGCTCTTTGTCTGTCTGCTTCACTGCTACTTTTGCCTATGTAATTCTGAATATCCATCATGTAGATAGCCCCAGAATCAAGAATCTCTACAAGCCCTAGCTCTTTAAATATATTCAATGCTTTTTCCACAATTCCGACTTAGTGTCGCGTTACACTTGCCAACATTTGAGCATTGTATGGAATAGCACCATTTAACATTAATCTGCCATCATCTTTTAGACTTCTAATGTAGAGTTTTAAAAGGATATTGCTATACAAATAGCCATCATTCATACTTTCCAACAACACCATGCTGTCAGATTCAAAAAAAATATCTTTCAGCTTCAAGTAATAATATTTCTTGTTGTCCAATCCACAGTCACCTCTTTTCATTTATGAATAGTTTTCTATTTACACTCACACTATAACGGCTATTTTTCTATTTGTCAACAATAAATTAAATAGTTTTCTATTTGCTTTTTTTATAATATATGCTATCATGGATTATTATAAAATAAGATAAAAGGAGTTGTATATATATGAAACTCTCTGATAATATAAAAAAATATAGAAAAGCCAAAAATATGACACAAAAAGACTTGGCAAGAGAAACCGGGCTTTCCATTGCATCTATACAAGGATACGAACAAAATAAATACAATCCCAAAATCGAACAATTAAAAAAAATATCAGTTGTTTTAGATGTCTCTTTATATGATTTAACTCAAGGCACCAAAACAGCATACACCCTAGAAGAATTAAAAGAATTAAAAGCGGCAATGTATAAAGATGTTCAAAGTATACAACGCTTGAAGGATGATGCAATAATAGAGCTTTTTCACTCTTTGACAGATGAAGGACAAGATAAAGCCATTGAACACTTAAAACTCCTAACTCAAATCCCGGGATATAGAAATAATAATCCGTAAAACCATAATTTAAAATAACCTTGACATTTCCAGCCCCCGGCAGCAGGTTCCATTTCCTGTTACCGGGGTAAAAATCGGGGTAAATTTAAAATTTCATCTCTAAGATACCCTATATTAAAGCACTTCAATCAAATTATGTGCTTTTATTCATAAAAAGTTCATATATTTTTGATAAAATATTACATGAATAGAGGCCCGGTGTTTTTGTGATTCAGGAGTAATATTTATGGGGCGTAATAAGAGAGATACAAACAACAATGAATACCGTTTCATTAACGAAACAATAAAGAAAAAACCGTTAGACAAAAAAAGAATTTTCCGTAAACTCATATCCATCATGGGCAGCGGCATCCTGTTTGGATGCTGTGCTTCTGCCGCCTGCGTGGGAATGTTCCCTGTTTTTATCGAACAATTCGGAATTTCTTCCGTCCATGAGCCGGATTTGAGAATTGTGACGCCTTCCCCGTCTGCAGATGCAGGCGCAGGAAAGAAAGCGGAAACGCAGCCGCAGATAACGGTTTCCAATATACCGTCAGATCCGCTGGACAGTTATAAGGCAATTTACAGCGAAGTTCTCAGGGTATCTTCGAATACCAGGAAGGCTCTTGTAACCATGAAAGGGCTTTCCCAGGATCAGAACATTCTGGACGACACTCAGTTAAGCTATAATTCTTCTCAGGGAATCATCTTTCTGGAAACAGCTTCCGAGCTGTACATCCTTACCTACGGTGATAAATTCAACGATATCCACGACCTTGAGGCTACCTTCAAAGACGGCTCTGCCGCAGTAGCCAAAATCTGCAAAGAAGATCCGCAGACAGGTCTTCTTGTTGCCCGGGTGGAGAAATCTCAGCTTACTGAAAAAACTCTCCAGATGCTGTATGTGGCAGATTTGGGTGCAAGTACACAGATGCCGCAGAACAGTCCCGTCATCGCAATCGGCTGTCCCTCAGGAGATAACGACGCGGTAGATTACGGTATTATCACATCGGTTTCAGGCCGGGATCAGATGGCAGACACAGAATATAACATTCTTGCTACAGATATGCACGGACACCCTGACGGAAGCGGTGTGCTTCTGGATTTCTCCGGAAATGTTGTGGGCATTATCCTGAAGCAGGGCGAGGATTCCACAGAAACAGTCCGCGCATGGCCGGTTTCTCAGATACGTCCGCTTATTGAACGCCTGACCAACCAGAAAGCGATCAACTACACCGGAATATACGGGACAGGTATTACTCAGGCCCAGTCCGACAGACTGCATCTTCCAATCGGCGTTTATGTAGACCGTGTGGAAAATAATTCTCCCGCCAGAGAAGCCGGTATCCAGAGCGGCGACATCATTACCGCGGCAAACGGCGTCCGGATAAAAAACATGCAGGATTACGGCGCAGCCCTTCAGAGGGCAAACGCACAGCAGGAAATGCAGATTACCATTTCACGAAATGTTTCCGGCGGAAAAAGTGTGGAATTGGATTTTAAATTAAAAATAGAAGAAAGATAGAGGCAGACAACATGCGTTTTTTAAATGAATTACACGAAGGAGACAGAATCAGCGGAATATACCTGTGTAAACAGAGACAGTCCGCAGTAACCAAAAACGGCAAACCATATGACAGCATCATTCTCCAGGATAAAACAGGAGTGATCGACGGCAAAATCTGGGACCCTAATTCCAGCGGAATCGATGATTTCGATACCCTCGACTACATTGATGTTATGGGAGATGTCACAAGCTTTGCAGGAGCTTTGCAGGTAAATATCAAGCGTGTGCGAAAAGCTGCAGAGGACGAATATAATCCGGCAGATTACCTTCCTGTAAGCGAAAACAGTACCGACGATATGTACGGACAGCTTCTGGGCATGGCAAACAGTGTGGAAAACCCGTTTTTGTCCGCTCTTCTCAGGAAACTGTTTGTAGAAAATCAGGACTTTCTGAAATCCTTTCAGAGTCATTCTGCTGCCAAAACCGTGCATCACGGCTTCATCGGAGGTCTTTTGGAGCACACTCTGGGAGTGACCCGTCTCTGCGATTACATGGCGAAGACTTATCCCATCATTAACCGGGATCTCCTGATCACAGCCGCTCTTCTCCATGATATAGGCAAGACAAAGGAACTTTCTGCTTTCCCTCTCAACGATTATACAGACGAAGGGCAGCTTCTGGGACACATTTACATCGGAGCTCAGATGATTCACGATCTCGCCGGAGAAATCCCCGATTTCCCGGAAGTGCTTAAAAATGAACTAATCCACTGCATCCTCTCCCATCACGGCGAGCTGGAATACGGTTCTCCGAAGAAACCTGCGCTGGTGGAAGCAGTTGCTCTGAATCTGGCAGATAATACAGATGCCAGAATGGAAACACTGACAGAGATTTTTGCCGCAGACAAAGGCAAAAAAGACTGGCTTGGATACAACAGACTTTTTGAATCTAACTTAAGAAGAACAGGAGACGTTTAATCTTTATGGAATATCGTAAAAACGACCTTGTTACGTTAGAAATTGAAGATTGCGGGATTGACGGTGAAGGTATCGGAAAAGCTGATGGCTTCACCGTCTTTGTGAAAGACGCAGTCATCGGAGATACCGTAACAGCCAAAATTATGAAATCAAAAAAGCACTATGGCTACGGAAAGCTCATGGAGATTCTTAAGCCTTCTCCCTACAGGGTAGAGCCCAAATGCGCCTTTGCCCGCCAGTGCGGAGGCTGCCAGCTTCAGGCTCTCTCCTATGAACAGCAGCTTGTCTTCAAGACAAACAAGGTAAAAGGTCATTTAGAGCGCATCGGCGGCTTTAAAGACCTGCCTATGGAGCCTATCATCGGCATGGACGAGCCTTATCACTACAGAAATAAGGCTCAATTTCCGGTAGGCAGAAATAAAGAGGGCAAAATTATCACAGGTTTTTACGCAGGCAGAACCCACACGATCATCGAAAACCGTGACTGTGCTCTCGGTGTCCCCGAAAATAAAGAAGTTCTCGACCGCGTTATCAGCCATATGGAAAAATGGAACATCGCCCCTTACGACGAGACAACAGGCAATGGACTTGTCCGCCATGTTCTTATCCGTTACGGATATTTCACAGGCGAGGTGATGGTATGCCTGATTCTTAATGGAACGAAACTGCCCCACGAAGACGAGCTGACAGAGAAACTTCGAGAAATTAAAGGAATGACCAGCATCACGATTAATGTAAACAAAAAGAAAAGCAATGTAATTCTCGGAGAAGAAATCCGGATTCTCTGGGGACAGGGCTATATCACTGATAAAATCGGCGACATCTCCTATCAGATTTCTCCACTCTCATTCTATCAGGTCAATCCGAAACAGACGCAGAAGCTTTACGCAAAGGCTCTGGAATACGCAGATCTCCACGGAGATGAAACTGTATGGGATCTGTACTGCGGAATCGGGACGATTTCTCTTTTCCTTGCGCAGCAGGCGAAATTTGTTCGAGGTGTGGAAATCATTCCTCAGGCTATCGAAAATGCCAACGAAAACGCCCGCATAAACAATATCACTAATGTGGAATTTTTCACAGGAAAAGCCGAGGAAGTTCTTCCCCGCGAATACGAAAAGAACGGCATATACGCAGATGTCATCGTTGTCGATCCGCCGCGCAAAGGCTGCGACGAAACCCTTCTGGAAACCATGATAAAAATGCAGCCCAAACGCATCGTTTACGTAAGCTGCGACAGCGCCACCCTTGCCCGCGACCTGAAGTATCTCTGCGCCAACGGCTACTCTCTCACCCGCGTCTGCCCTGTTGACCAGTTCGGCGGGACAGTACATGTTGAGACAGTCGCCCTTTTATCCCGAAATAACTAAAATGAAATGAAAAACCTCACAGGCTGTTTCACTAAACAGTTCGTGAGGTTTTTTATACACAAGATAAACTATATTAAAATATTCAATTTTTATAGCATAAGCGTATCGTCATTAATCACTTCCAAAAGATTCATATTGCAAATTGTAATAGCTTTCGGACAAAACCAGTGTCAGGGCATACTGTGTCAGCTCTTCCCGCAATACCGTCTAAAGCCAGTGGGATTGCGGTAGCCTTATTTCAAAACAACGACCAAAATCGCTGTACCCCAGAAAACACAAGGGATACAGCGATTTTTTCTTTTAATAACTGTCAAAGACAGGTCTATAACACAAAACCGATTGATTTTCTATTATTTTTATACAGTATAAAGTTTTTTGTTGTAATAAATTAAGCTATGCTACAGTTTTTTCATTTGTCAGAAAAGCCGTACCAAATACACGGGGCGAAGACCAACCCATACCTGATTCGTCAAACCAGCTCAGTGTGCCAATTCGTGTTCCTCCTGCACCATTGTTAATCTGCAGTTCGATTCCAATCTCTGTTCCTGCTTTCGGCGTGATATCTGTCCACTTAAATGCAGCCTCCACAATGTACCCGCCATCTGTTACTTTTACTGCCGAAGTCACGTTTTCTGCCGTACATTTTATACCATTAAAGCTTTTCTCATCCATATAATTAATACGGTACTGCTTATCATCATCCTCATATTCTTCCGTTTTGCTGTTATTTTCATCAAGAAACACCTCAACAGAATCCTGTTCATGAGACTCCAACGAAGTTTTATCCAGTTCGTTATCCATAACTTCCATCCAAAGATACAAGTTCGACTTATCCCACAGCAGTTTTGCCTGAGCCTCAGCAACAGCTCCCATCTCAATGGTAAGCGGTACTGCACTAACCTCGTTCCAAATCGAATCTACTACCCCATCCACAATAACGGTTCCTGCACTCACAGACATATAAGGTTTGGCAGTCGCCATCGCATAGTACTTGCTACTGCTTTCCTGAGACAGTTTAAAATCATTAAACGCCGCTTTACTTTTCCCATCGGTGACGAGTACATCAAATGCAAAGTTGCTTCCAACTGCCAGTTCTTTATCCACTGTAAATTCGGCAATGTAACCGTCTGTTGTCAATTGAGCCTCCTCTCGAAAAACTGTTTTTTTCTCCGTAGTAGTATCTCCATCCGTTTTATCCCAGTCCAAATACAAGGTAACGCTGTCAGTATTCTGAACCTGAGTATCCCTTACTGTTACCTTTACCTTAAGATATTCCTCTTCCCAAATCATCTGAAATGAAGCATCCGTGTCTTTAATAGTATAGACGTTGCTCTTTGCATATGGATCACTGCCATCCAGTGCCTGCATAACCACAACATTATTAATGAACGGCTCCAGCTTTGCCGGCTCTACAAAAGCATAAAAGGCTGGCTTTGCCCTGTATTCGTCATCAAACAGCAGGGGCACATGCTTTTGGCTACCATCCGAGCCACCTCCTGCATTATTGCTGTTCTGCAGCCAGGAAAGACTGTCAATCGCTCCCCATATAGTCAGACCATTGATATCGATTCCGTCCATTGAATCAATATCTTTTAAAACATCATATATTTCTTTATAACGATATGCCTGCTTTGTATATTCGTCACTCTGTGCCGCTTTAGTTCCATCATACTCCTTACTTGCTTTTAAATCAAACTCTGTAAGCTGTACTTTCTCCACAATTTCCCCATAAGAAATGACTGCTGCTTTGAATTGATTTACTGTAGGAGAAATCATGTCATAATGTGCCTGCATTCCCATTCCTGTGATTCTGGTCGGAAGTTCAATATCGTTTTCATGAGATTTAATCTCCTTAAGCAGTACTTCAATTCCACCTATCTTGGAACTGGTACACTCATTATAGTCGTTGTAATAAAGTTCCAATGTTTCAGGCGCATAATAATTCGCATAGCGAAAAGCATTCACAATATAACTCTCATTTTTATAGACAGCCCACCAACAAGACTTTTCGTCTCCATCCTTTCGATATGTGCCACTGGTGTCGCTAACCGCCTCATTTACCACATCCCATCCATAAAACATATCTTTGTACGGGCTATCCTGACCCAGAAAATGTTCCAGCACCTGCTTAATATACCATTCCTGACGAACATCCATCTCTTCTGCACTGACATATGGTTTAGTTTTATCCCACTCCTGATGGAAGAACCACTCCGGCGCTTGGGAATGCCACACAAGTACATGCCCCCTTACCTTAATCTGATTATCAGGATTTTTATTATTCCATGCCTTAACAAAATCCAGCATCTTTTCTGCCAAACTAAAATCCATCTGTGGATATGTTCCTGTAACAGTTGTTCCATCTGCCCGTGTCCAGGTAATTTCTTCAAATTTCTCCTCTGGCATCACATCGTTATGGTAACCAAAAATCGCATCCATTTTCAACTCATTTTCGAATGTTACCGCATTAAAATGTTTTTCAATCAACTCCATAAGCGTCTGATTGTTAATCTGATCATTTGCAAGAGCAACTCCTGTATACGCATCTTCTCCCAATCCTGATGCACCAGACACAGTATCCTTAAGACTGGGAATGTTTTTTTCAATTTTCTTATTTTCACCCCTGTCTGTCAGCGCCGTAATCTTGAGATCATCCAAGCAAAATGTCATTCCATTGTCACCGCTCAGCCTGAGCTGCACTTCTTTATGTGCATCATTCGCCGGCATTGCAAACGTGCCGCTTATAAACTGCCAGTTATCATTCAGTTCCACTGGCTCGTCGTATATTACCGTTGCAGATTGTTGAGATGCCCAGTTATCATGACTCAAAACCTCCAAATTCACAGTACCGCTTACTGCTTTTGCATAAAAAGAAAATTCATAAGTGCTTCCACTTTCCAGCAGGACAGCAATATCTTTATTATTAATCTGTACCGCACTAACTCCGTTATCCTCCGGTACAACTTCCATATAACTATTTCCAGACGAATTCAGACGGGGCTCATCTGACATATATACTTTCTGTGTAAGTGTACTACTATTCCACGAACTATTATTCCACCAATACAGTACACCTTCTTCATCTGCACCTTCAAAATCCGTATTAAACTCCTGAAGAATATTCATTTGAATATCTCTCCTCTCCGAATCTGCTGCAGAAACCATCTCGAAATTACTTCCGCCAAGCAACGCCAGTCCAGTCAGAACAATTGCAGTAAACCTGTTTGCTTTACCCTTTTTTTTCATAAAACCTCCCTGTGATAAATCAGCATAATCTACCATTCTGATAACATTTTCAAAAGACCTTATTTACATATCCGCTCCTCATTGTTTTCCACAACTCTTTTACCTCAGCTCAAGATGCAAAACACTACTTGCTGGAATGATAAATCTTATTCCTTTCTCTGTAATCTGAACGCCATCGTACTTTCTCACAACAACACACTCCGGTTCGTCAAACGTATTTTTTGCATGAATCTCACCTGTAACAATCTCACCTAATACTTTCTCAGGTTTTTTTCCAATAATTTCTGCATCTATATCAAAACTTTCCTCAGCAGAAAGATTTGTCATTGTAAGGTGGAGTACTCCATCCGATGTGATTGAAACAGATTCAGTCAGATTCGGTACCTGCCACTCATTCTCCACTCCAATCATCTTTATATCAATATCGCTGAATATAAGTTCTGCATCCTGATGATACTTATAAATATCAAAAACATGATATGTCGGAGTCTTTACTATTTTATCCCCTTCCGTAAGTATCACAGCCTGAAGTACATTGACAATCTGCGCAAGATTTGCCATCTTCACACGGTCACTGTGTTTATTGAATATATTCAGTGTAATTCCTGCTACAAGCGCATCTCTCATTGTATTTTGCTGATAAAGAAATCCCGGATTTGTCCCAGGCTCACATGTATACCAAGTTCCCCACTCATCTACAATCATACCTATTTTTTTATCCGGATCATATTCATCCATAATCTCACCATGCTTTGTAATAAGTTCATCCATAAAAACTGCTTTATTCAGTGTCTTATACCAGACTTTTTGGTCAAAGTCCGTCGAACTTCCTTTGGTATCGATTCCCTCCGGATATACATAATAATGGAGTGAAAGACCATCCATAAAGCCATGTTGTTCTTTTGCCACTCTCCTGAAACAAGTTTCAAGAACTTCTTTCGTCCATTCATAATCATCATGAGGTGCTCCGCAGCAAATTTTCTTAATATGCCGTTCACTGTTATAATCTCTTATAAAAGTCTGATATCTTCGATATTCGTTAGCATAATAATCTGGGTTCATATTTCCTCCGCAACCCCAGTTTTCATTTCCCAGACCGAAGAAATCAACTTTCCATGGAGCGCAACTTCCATTTTTCTTCCGAAGTTCTGCCATAGGTGAAACACCATCAAATGTCATATACTCAACCCATTCAGCCATTTCCTTTATGGTACCGCTTCCCAGATTTCCATTAATGTATGTCTCACAGCCAAGTTGGCGACAAAGTTCAAAATACTCGTGAGTACCAAAACTGTTATCCTCTACTACTCCTCCCCAGTTTGTATTAATTATTTTTTTTCTTGTATCTGCCGATCCTATTCCATCTTTCCAATGATACTCATCCGCAAAGCATCCTCCTGGCCACCGCAGTACAGGGACACGTATCTGCTTAAGAGCTTCTACTACATCCGATCGCATTCCATTTACATTTTCAATCGGAGAATCCTTTCCCACATAAATTCCACCATAAATACATCTTCCTAAATGTTCCGAAAAATGGCCGTATATTTCTCTGCTGATTCTACTTAGTTTTTTGTTTGTATCAATCACCATTCCTGTCATTTCAATTTCCTCCTTCTACTTTCTCATACGGCTCAAACACCCTTATGAATAATAATGATTGAACATATGCACAACATGCAAATCCACCCACTACCATAAAAAGCCATATACTCTTTGTAAAAATCATGAGCAACATCACAATACCGGAAAACAACGTCAACAATATTGTTTCCTTCAAATTAAAAACCGTCAGAATCAATGCATTTTTTACAGTTTTAAACACAGAATTATCAAATCTGGCAATTAGCGCAAATACATAAAAAAGCGACAGCAGGCAAACAATTGCGAACATTCCCAAAATAACAAGCATCACCTGATTAACTGTTGATTCTCCCGACCTTTTCAACCAAAACTGCCAGCCATAAACAATAACTGCTCCCAAAAGCAAATATAATATTGATGAAAAAAACGACTGTATAAAATTATTTTTAAATGCTTTGAAGAAAGGTTTTAATATATAACTATCCTCATGTCTGGCTTCACGCATGGTAATCGTATACAACGCACTGAGCGCCGGACCGATTGTAACAATCGGCGCACAGCACAAAATAAACAGAATATTCAGAATCATGAAATCCGCAACCTTATTTAAAAAACTAATAACAGGGCTGTCCAGATTAATCTTCATATTTTTCTCCGTTCTTTCTTCTAAATTCTATTTTGACCGGATGCATACCTGTCAGTTCCTCACTTTTTAAATCTGGTTGAGAAAAACCGACATATATAACGAACTCTTCTCCTCCGATAATCCGTTTTCCTTCTTCATCTACAACAGTAAATGCTTCATCCGGAAGTTTGACTGAAATCTTTTTTGATTCTCCCTGCTTCAAATTTACTCTTCTGAACCCACATAACTGTGGATTTGGAACCGAATACACCGAATCCATACATTTAATGTAAATCTGTAAAACCTCACAAATATCTCTGTCTCCAGTATTTCTCATCTGTGCAGATACAATCACTCCCGATTCATTTTCTGAAACCGTTCCTGATTCAACTTCTGCTTTTCCATAAGTAAGACCATATCCAAACGGGTATTGTGCTTTTCCCTCCATATACCTGTAGGTTCTTCCTTTCATGGAATAATCTTCAAATGCCGGAAGGTCGTTTAATTCTTCATAAAAGGTGACAGGAAGTTTTCCCGATGGAGATTCCTTACCAAACAGGATTTCTGCTACCGCATTTCCTCCGCGAGCGCCTGGATACCAAAGCTGTAAGATTCCTTCAAAATGTTTTTTGGCAAAGCTCATATCCATATCACTGCCTGCCAGCATACACAATACAACCGGTTTTCCTGTCTGTGCCACCGCCTCCATCAGTCTGCGCTGACATAAAGGAAGCTCAAGATTTTCCTTATCTCCGGAAGCATAGCTGTTACCTGTATCTCCTTCTTCTCCTTCTAACGTCTCATCTAATCCAAGACACAGAATAACGACATCGCTGTTTTCTGCTACTGTTACAGCCTCTGAAATACGATCCATATCATGTGCAAGAGTTTCTGTTTTATCACGAAAAAGATCACTTCCCTGCGAGTAAAGAATACGCACCTCATTCCCTACATATTTTCTGATTCCTTCCAGTACTGTTACATACTCTGATGCGGTTCCATGATAATTTCCAATCAATGCCGCCCTGCTGTCTGCATTAGGTCCTATAACACCTATTGTTTTTATTTCATTTTTTTTCAAAGGAAGAATTCCATTCTCATTTTTTAGCAGAACTATACTCTCCAATGCAGCCTTATGCGCCACATGAAGATGCTCGCTGCACTCCACCTTTGTATATGGTATATCGTCATACTCACTTCCATCAAAGAGTCCCAGCATAAAACGAGTCGTAAAAAGACGAATTGCCGCCTCCGTAATAGCTTCTTCTGTAACCATACCGTGATAGTATGCATTGAGAATCAGCAGATATGTATTTCCACAATTCAAATCACAGCCTGCATTCAGAGCCATTGCTGCAGACTGCATCGGACTTCCTGTAACCATATGATTTTCATGAAAATCTCTTATTGCCCAGCAATCGGAAACAAAATGTCCTTCAAATTTCCACTCTTCCCGAAGTTTCTTTTTTATTAATGTCGTGCTGCCACAACAGGGTTCACCATTGACACGATTATACGCTCCCATGACGGATTCCACATGGGCATCTTTAACAAGTGTTCTGAATGCCGGAAGGTATGTCTCTTCCATATCTTTTGGAGACACTTCGGCATCAAACTCATGACGAAGTGCTTCTGGTCCGGAATGCACTGCATAATGTTTTGCACATGCAGATGCTTTCATTGTTTCACTATTTCCCTGAAGCCCTTCCACATAAGCCTTCCCAAGAGCAGATGTAAGATATGGATCCTCTCCATATGTTTCATGACCTCTTCCCCATCTGGGATCACGAAAAATATTTACATTAGGTGCCCAGAATGTAAGCCCTTTATAAATATCTCTGTCTCCCTTTGCAGATGCCGCATTATATTTTGCTCTCCCTTCCTCTGCAATAATGTCTCCTATTTCTCTAATCATATTTTCATCAAATGATGCAGCCAACCCAATTGCCTGCGGAAAAACTGTTGCCGTTCCTGCTCTGGCAACTCCATGTAATCCTTCATTCCACCAATTGTACTCCGGAATTCCAAGTCTTGGAATTCCAGGTGAATCGTATCTTAACTGAGAAGCCTTCTCTTCTATCGTCATTTTTGAAACCAGTTCCTGTGCTTTTTGTCTCGCGTCTTTTCTATTCATCCTAACCTACATCCTCCAATTATCTATTATTCTTTTACTCCACCCAGAGTAAGTCCTGTCACAAAATATCTTTGTAAAAACGGATAAATACAGATGATCGGGAGCATAGTAAGTATTGACGCTGCCGCCCGAACTGTCTCAGGAGTTACTGAGCCTGTTGCGTTTTTCATTGCTTCTGCAGAAGCACCCTGATTTGTCACAGATGACAGCAGTTTCATAAGTTCATATTGAAGTGTTGTCAATTTTGCATTCATTCTGTTATACAACATAGCATCAAACCATGAGTTCCACTGCCCTACTGCCACAAAAAGAGCAACCGTTGCATAAACCGGCTTGCACAATGGCGAAATAATCTTTGTAAAAATCGTAAAATACCCTGCCCCGTCAAGCTGTGCCGATTCTTCCAGGCTGTCTGGAAGTCCATTCATATATGTACGAATCACCAGCATATTAAATGCACTGATCATTCCCGGAATTACATACACCCAGAAACTATTTGTCAAACCCAGCCCTTTATACAATAAAAATGTCGGAATCATACCACCATTTACATACATTGTTATAACCCAAAAAAGTGATAACTGTTTTTTAAATAAAAACCTTTTTCTACTTACAATAAATGCCAGAATAGCATTTGTTACAAGCGCAGTAGCCGTACCTAATAAAGTTCGTGCCACAGTAATATAGGCGCCTGTAATCAGGTTGTCTTTTTCTAACACTGTAATGAAATTTTTCAATGTCCATTTTCTTGGCCACAGATATATTCCCCCCCGCAATGCATCAGTTCCATCATTAAATGCAATCGCAAGTGTATTCAGAATCGGATACAATGTGACAAGAATAAACAGAATCATAAAGATTGTATTACATACAGTAAAAACTTTATCTGCAGGCGATGATTTTATTTTTCTTCCTGTTTTCATCTTAAGCCCTCCTTAGAATAACCTTTCATCGCCATTCCGTTTGGCAATCTGGTTTGCTATCACAATCAGAATAATACTTACCACGCTCTTGAATATACCTGCCGCTGTACCAATTGAAAAGTCACCCTGGCTAATTCCCCAATTCAAAACATAGATATCAATCGTCTGGGAGACTCCCTGTACAAGACCATTTCCTAACAGATACTGGATTTCAAAACCGGCGTTCAATACATTTCCGACATTCATAAGGAGAAGAATCATAATTGTTGGTCTTATTCCCGGAAGAGTTACATGTTTAATTTTCGCCCATCTTCCTGCTCCATCAATAGATGCCGCCTCATAAAGCGAAGGATCGATAGATGTAATTGCAGCTAAATATATGATTGCATTCCATCCTGTTTCCTTCCATACATTTGCAAATGCTACAATCGGCCAGAAATATTTCTTATGAGCAAAAAAATTAATCGGCTGATCAATAATATTGAAATTCACAAGCAACTCGTTAATAATTCCAGTTCCAGACAATGCGTCATGGATGATTCCTGTTACAATAATCCATGATAGAAAATGTGGAAGATATGAAATCGTCTGCACCGTCTTTTTTCCAAATGCATTGCGTACTTCATTAAGAAGAATGGCAAAAGCAATCGCTGCAACAAACGTCACCACCAAATTAATCACACCCATCGCAAGTGTGTTTCGTATCACTCGTAAAAATGTTGCATCTGAAAAAAGCTGCTGGAATTTCTGCAGACCGACGAACTCAGAATGAAAAAGACCATCAATTGGTCTATAATTCTGAAAAGCCATCAGCCAGCCTCCCAAAGGGAGATAGTAAAAAATGATACCATAAATAACAATAATTCCTGACCAGATCAAAAGAACCTTCTGACGTTTTGCCTCCTTCCAGCTAAAACAGATTTTTTGTTCTGTCATTTCTGCTTTTTTTCTTTTTACTCCAAAAGCCATACATTCACCTCATTTTTCAAACAGGCAGATAAGCCTGTAGCATATCCGCCCGTTTTGTATACCAATTTCTATTCAAACTTAGATGCCTCTTCCATTCTGCGATTCAGTTCTTCCTGCATCTCTTCAAGGAATATCTGTGGATTACATCCATCATATACTTCCATATATGTATCCCATTCACTTTCAAAATCATCTGACATGACAACTCTCGGGAGATACTCATGTTTAATTTCTCCCATTTTCGTCCATGCCACGCCTCCTGGTGTACTTGTTGTCATAGCATTTGAAAATGAATACATGGGATACCATGGACCGGGTGCCTCGCTTGTTCCCAGCATCTCTACATATGTGTCAACACCATATGCTTCAAAACATTTCTGTACAGAGGAGTTCAGACTGTCAAAAAACTCTCCCGGCTGCTCATCCGGCCAGTTTGCATTAATACCATCATCACTGGTTCCTTTATAGGACGGAAAATAAGAATATGAACAAAGATGTGATGCCTTATACGCCGTATCAGCCGCCTGTATTCTCTGCTCTTCGGTACGGTAAAATAAGCCTTCATCGTCTACTTTATAATCAATATCTTCTTTTCCCCAAAACCTCAGGTTATGAATTTCCTGACTGAGCAGATCATCAATAAACTGAAGCGCACCTTCTACATCTTCACAGCTTGTTGTAATTGCAAGACCAGAACCTACATTCAGAGCACCGCCTGAATTGTGCCACTGATTTTTGATTCCTTCATCAATAGTAATCGGAAGAGGTACATAACTGCAGCCCTTCTCATCAAGTCCCTGTTGTTTCAAAGAATCGTTTACATTATATGCGAAGTTCCACCACTGATCGACCATTCCCAGTACACGCCCTGTGGAAAGTTTCGCAATATATTCATCGTAAGTCTGGGTAAAAGATTCAGGGTCAACATATCCTTTCTGATATTCCTCATTTAATTTTTTGAAATATCTTTTTGCAGTATCCGTTGTATTATAATCAATAATTTTTAATTCGTCCGGATCAACGATTACAGATCCATCATTTGGATAACCATCCAGAAATTGCGGTGCATTTTCAAGGCAATAATATCTCCAGTCTTCACACAAAATTGTGTATGCAATATTTTCCGTTCCATCTTCCATTTCCGGATTTGCCTCTATATAGTTTTCCAGAAGTTCAAAATACTCGTCCAATGTATTTATTTCCGGATATCCCGCCCATTCCAATACTCGTGTCTGAATCCAGAATGCTTCATCATTATGTGTAGTAGCTTTTTCTTCGCCCTTTATATTCTGAAATTGTTGAATCCAATAAATATGCCCGTCATCCTGCTTCAGCTTATTCCATTCTTCCTCAGAATAATACGCCTTAATATTCGGGTAGTTGTCCAGATATTCATCAATCGGTACAAGCGCTCCTGCCTCGTAAAGTTGCCCCATTGCATCCCCACCATCAATGAAATCCGGATATTCTCCTCCGGCAATTAAAGTACCTACTGCTTCTGAAGCAGTCTGACCTGTAAGCCATGTCTCATCCACTTTCGCACCAGTCTTTTCTGCGATGATTTGCTGAATTTCATTGTCATCATTGATTTCTGCTCCCGGTACGGCAAAAAATGCTGTAAATTCTTTGACGCCGTCTCCATTTTTACTTTTTGAATCACCACCGCATCCGGCAAGTAATGACACTGAAAGTACGGATGCTGTCAATATTCCCGTTACTTTTTTTACTTTCATAACTTTCCTCCTTAAGCTTGATAACATTATTTTAGCAAAGCACCGCTCAATTAGAATCGGATAAACTATGGTAAACAGCATGGCAAAATATAGAACTTTCCCCTGATGAATTTAATTCCTTATTGTTTACCATAATCTCTTGCCTGTTTACGAAATTTTGCCGGAGTACAGCCTTTCACAGAGATAAACCTGTTTACAAAATAGTCCAAATCGTGGTATCCTACCGTCTCCGCAATCTGATAGATTTTTTTATCAGTCCTAAGCAATAGCTGACAAGCCTGCTCTATTCTGCAATGGTTCAGATAATCCTTAAACGACTGTCCAAATCTCTTTCTAAAGAGCTGCCCCAAATATGCACTGTTTACATAATATTTTTCACTAAGCTCTTTAAGAGTCAGATTATCCGCATACCGCTCTCTGACCTCTTTTTCTATTTTCATGAGTATTCCACATGAAGAATCTTCCCGCATTTGAGCCAGATAATCCCCATATTCGCAAGCTACTCTGCAAAGATGTGCTTTACTTCCTCTCAGAACACCATCCTTAAAGGTTCCTTCACTAATCATTCTCAATATTTCTTCCTGGTTCACCGTATCATCCAATTCCAGTGCCAGATGCAAAAGTTGGAATAGCAGATAATTAACATTCAGCCTCATAATTTCATCAGATACTTCCCGTTGTCTCATCTCTTTATAAAAGCTGTCAACAGCTTTCATGATATCCGAATGATTATTTTGTTCAACAGCATTAAGTAAAATATCCAGACTATTTTTGCAGAGCATGATTCCAGGGGTATGGACCTGAATCTCTTCTTCATAGTAATAGATATTCTTTTTCTCTCTGAATCCCTGAAAAGATCTGACCATACGTGATGTACTGTATGACTTTGCTGTTTCTTCCAGATTTTTTACTTCTTTTCCAACAATCATGATTACCTGAAGTCCCAACATCTCCCTCAAATACTTCATAAAATTTGCCAGATATTCCTTTATATCCGATGATTCATACATATATCTGCATAACAGGAAACCAACATCATAAACTTTTTCCTGTATCGAAACATCCATCACACAATGACCGCTGTCATCTTGAAGATAATCTATGCATGTCTTATATAACAGTATCTGATTTGCCCGACTTACAGTGTCCTCAAACTCTCCGTCGTAATCATTCCCATCAATCAAAATTTCAACATACCTTATTCCTTTCGATAAACGTATATGCTGACGGACATACTCAACCATCGCAGTATCAAACCTTCCCTGTATGATAGAAATAAGTGTTCTAGCCAGATAAGCGTTCTCTAATTTTTTTGTCTCTCTGTCTCTTTCCAGCTTTATATTTTTAATTCCTCTTACTTTCCTGAGTGCCTGAATCAGCTTATCCTTTTCTACTGGTTTTAAAATATAATCTGTGCATGTATACTTTATTGCTTCTTGAGCATACTGAAAATCAGCATATCCGCTTAAAATAATAAAAAAAACATCCTTATGACTTTCAGAAGTACGAATCATTCTTAAAAGTTCAAGCCCATCCATAATCGGCATCTTAATATCAGCCAAAATAAGGTCAATATTATTATTTTCCAAAAAGCAGAAAGCCTCCTCACCATTTGACACCGTTCCTGCAATCTCAAATCCTTCCTGTTTCCAGTCTATCAACTCTTCCATACCACGAAGTATGAATGGTTCATCGTCTACCAATAACACTCTCAACATATTATCACCTTTTATCTCCTTCAAAAAACGGCAGGCGTATAAGAACTATCGTACCTGTACCTTCTTCTCCACTTAACTCAAACTGTACCTTACTGTCCGACATTATTTTCAACCTCAGACAAGCGTTAATAATACCTACTCCTTTTTCAGTCTCTAGTAAATCAATACATGCATTTTCCATTTTCTTCCGCAGCCTGTCAAACTCTTCATCTGTCATGCCACTGCCTGTATCTTCTACTTCTATACACATTTGACCACCATCTCTATACACACGGATAAACACCCATCCCGATGTAGTTTTTTTCTCTATTCCATGCACACATGCATTTTCGGCAAATGTCACAATTGTAAGCTTTGGAATCTTCTGATAAAGGCATTCCTCTTCCACCTCTATCTCATATGACAGTCTGGAGCCAAATCTATATTGCTGTAAATCCATATAATTACCGACAATCTCCATTTCCTGCCTTACCTCTATAAGATCCTCACCCCAGTCTACGTACTGTCTCTGCATAACAGCAAGCTTTTCGACCATCTCTGCTGTAGTTTTTTCCTTTCTTATTACGCTGTGCATCCGTATACTTTCAAGCGCATTAAAAAGAAAATGTGGATTAATCTGACTTCTCAATGCAAGAAGTTCCGCCTTTTGTCTTGCTACTGTTATTTCCTGTTCATGTATACGGTTTCTATATACAATTTTTACTAAAGTCTTTATACGGGATGCCATCTTGTTATAATTCCGCATAAGATCTCCTATCTCGTCTTTTGCGATAACATCTTTTATCTCAACCAGATTTTCATCTTCCGTATTCCTGAAAATGCTACTCAGTCTGGTAATCCGCACAGTTAATGAACGATTCAGCAGCAACACCATAATCAATGGGAAAATAATATTAATCAAAATAAGTACAAGTAACATGGGAAGCTTCTCCGTCAATTTATCGGCAAGAACCGTTTCCGGTCGCATCACGTATATTTTCATATCTGCACCATAAATAATACTTTCTTTTACGCACTTTACTTTCCCTGATGTTGAAAACCGTTCATATGGATCTCCTATATTCTCACCTTCCTGATTTGAAAATATAATCCTGTCGTCATGGCATATATACACTGGCATATCATAGTTTAAACTGCGAAGTTTTCTATTTATTGTACTGTAATCCATTTCAATCTTTAAAAGTTTTTCCGAACGTCCACCGCCGTAATAATTCATCTTCTTGACAAAATATACGTGTCTTTCCGGATCCATTACTGCTCCAGGTACATCTGGCTCATATGCAAAATATAATATTTGCTCCACATTATTTTCATCCATTTCCTGATACCACTCGCTATCTTTGACCAGATTCAGATTTTTCACTGTTCCACCACTTACAATCGTGGTATTATCCGTATACATTGATATAGTCGAATTTCCGGTCATATCCCAGCTTTGAAAAAGCGTGTCCTTAAAAAATTTTTGATAATGAACAACATAGTCAAATGGATTTATATATTCCGCTTCAAGAAAGTCATTAATATACTGATTAGAATATATTCTTTTTGCCACTTTTGAAACAGTATCTACATCATAAAAAAACTGGTTATTAACTGCATCCGCAACATCTTCCAATTCAGATTTTTGCAACTGCTCCTCTGTATGCACAACTGTATAAATAATTGCCCCGTCTGTCAATGTGATTGGCAGGAGCATACAAAAGATATAGATTAAAATCATCTTTTTTCGAATTGAAAAGTTATCAATCCGCCTTGTAAGTTTTTCTAATGTGAATTTCACTTCCGCCTCCTCCTCTTGATTTTATTTTTCGTAAATCCGTGTACCGCTGCCTGAAGCATTTATGCGTCTATAATCCCCCAATAGGAAGGTTTCACGTTACAATCATTGTCAAATGGTAATGGCATCTGAGGTCTTTTTCCATCCGCCCCTCCTCCGACTACAGAAGTATCCTGTAACCAGGAAGCTCCGTCATGAGTTCCCCAAAATGTAACTCCCGTGATATGAATTTCATCCTGTTTATCAAGCGCATATATCGTCTGAAAAATTTCTTTATATCGTTCTCCTTGAAGTTCCAATTCTGTCTCTTTATCACTTCCATCATATCCTCTGCTCGACTGTACGTCAAATTCAGTAAACTGTATTTCTTCAACGATAGAAGAATACTTGCATACCGCTTCTTTTATCAGTTCAATCGATGGACAATCCATATGATAATGTGCCTGCATTCCCATTCCATCAATTCGTGCACCTTCTGTTTCTTTAATCTCTCTGAGTAAATTGCATATAGCCTCCCTCTTTATAGGCTCTGCATCATTGTAATCATTATAAAAAAGTTTAATGTTTTTCGGTGCATATCGATTGGCAAATACAAATGCCTGGGTAATATAACTGGTATCCCCCTGAAAAATATTGTACCAGTTTGTATTTTCTCCGCTGCATGTAAATCGTAAAGCTCCGGGATTAACAGATGGCTGAAGATCATCAGGTTCAATCTGTTCATTTACTACATCCCATGCATAAATAATCCCCCGATATGGACTGCTTTCCCCATCATAATGTAAAATTACATCCCGGATATATTTTTCAAGGCGTTTAATCATTTTTTCTTTAGAAACATATGTTTTTCGGCTGTCATATTCTTCTCGAAAAAACCAATCTGGAGTCTGAGAATGCCATACTAATACGTGTCCTCTTACCTGTATCTTATCATCCGGATTTTTTTCATTATAATTTCTTACATAATCCATAATTTTATCAGCTCTTCTGAAATCAAGCTTTAAAACCGGACTTCCACACTCATCAAAGCATATATTTCCTTCTGAGTCAGTCATGTATACCGGTGTCTTACCCAAAATCGCTTCCGGTTTCATCTCATTTTCACATGTAATACTATTGTAGTGGGTTGTTACCAGCTTCATAATATTTTTATCACTAAGCATATCTGACATGAGTGCCACCCCCGCTTTCCCACCTACTACAGATTTCTGTGCAAAACACTTTTTTATTGTTATTAACGTCTTCATTTCACGCCTCCTAAACTCCTCTTTTGTTATTAATTTCAAGTTAAATACTTTGATTATATATTATAAATAAGAAAAATAAAATCTGAATAAATTCAAAAAATCACCCGACAAATTAAATAAGTTTTATTAGAACAGCAAATCCTATTCCCCAGATTTTTATTCCCAAATAATAATTCTTATTAATCCATCTTCCATTTCCACCCAAAATCGTGTAAACTAATAATGAGGGTTTTTTACCCTTTTATACAATACACAGTATTACAGAACAACAAAATTTAGGAGACATATATGAATCAAAAAGCATATAAAGCATTGGAATACTACAAGATTATTGATATGCTCACAGATAAAGCATCCTCTTTCATGGGCAAAGAGCTTTGCCGAAAGCTTACTCCGTCCACTGATCTTGAGGAAATCCGTCACATGCAGACACAGACGAAGGATGCGCTTACCCGCCTCTTTCAGAAAGGCAACATTTCCTTTGGCAGTGTGAAAGACGTGCGCGGTTCACTGAAAAGACTGGAAATCGGCAGCGCTCTGGGAATCACAGAGCTTCTTTCTATTTGCAGCCTTCTGGAAAATGTAAACCGTGTAAAAGCTTATTCACGAAATGACAGAAGCGATTCCCTGCCGGATTCCCTTGACGGTATGTTCAGCGCACTGGAACCGCTGACTCCCCTTTCCACGGAAATCCGCAGATGTATCCTGTCTGAGGACGAAATCAGCGACGATGCAAGCAGCGCTCTGCGCCAGATTCGCAGGAGCATGAAAGCAGCCAATGACAAAATACACACACAGCTTTCCTCTCTGGTAAGCGGCAGCGCCCGCAATTACCTTCAGGACGCAGTAATCACCATGAGAAACGGACGCTACTGCATTCCTGTAAAATCCGAATACAAGGGTCAGGTTCCGGGCATGGTACACGACCAGTCCTCTACAGGTTCCACCCTGTTTATCGAGCCTATGGCAATCGTAAAACTGAATAACGACATCCGTGAACTGGAATTAAAAGAACAAAAGGAAATCGAAGTAATCCTTGCCAGTCTCAGCGAACAGACGGCTGTCCACGGCGAGCTTATCAAAGCTGACCTCGAAATCATGGTTCAGCTTGACTTCATCTTCGCAAGAGCTTCTCTTGCAATGGATATGAACGGAAACGAACCTCTCTTCAATGACGAAGGACGCATCAACTTAAAAAAAGCCCGCCATCCTCTCATTGACAGGAAAAAAGCTGTCCCCATTGACATCCGTCTTGGCGACGACTTCGATCTTCTTGTAATCACAGGCCCCAATACAGGAGGTAAGACCGTCTCTTTAAAGACTGTCGGACTTCTCACCATGATGGGGCAGTCAGGACTCCATATTCCGGCTCTTGACCGCTCAGAACTTGCCCTTTTCCACGAGGTTTACGCAGATATCGGAGATGAACAGAGCATCGAACAGTCCTTAAGTACCTTCTCCTCCCATATGACAAATGTGGTTTCTTTCCTGAAAAACGCAGACACCCACTCTCTTGTCCTCTTTGATGAGCTCGGTGCGGGAACAGACCCGACTGAAGGCGCAGCCCTCGCTATTTCCATTCTCTCCCATCTTCACGAGAGAGGAATCCGTACAATGGCTACCACTCACTACAGTGAACTGAAGGTTTACGCCCTTTCTACTCCGGGTGTGGAGAACGGCTGCTGTGAATTCGACGTAGAAACTCTGCGCCCCACCTACCGTCTTCTCATCGGTGTTCCGGGAAAGAGTAACGCTTTTGCCATCTCTTCCAAGCTTGGGCTTCCGGACTACATTATCGAGAGAGCGAAAGAGCAAATCAGCGAACAGGACGAGTCTTTTGAGGACGTACTCACCTCTTTGGAAAACAGCCGGATAACAATTGAAAATGAGCGCGCTGAAATTGAACAATACAAAAAAGAAATCGAAGCTCTCAAAGAAAAGCTGGAATCCAAACAGGAAAAACTGGATGAACGAAAAGAGCGCATCCTGCGTCAGGCAAATGAGGAGGCGCATGCCATCCTCCGCGAAACAAAGGAATACGCTGACCAGACCATGAAGATGTTCCACAAATTTCAGAAAGACCA
The DNA here is from genome assembly GCA_958367245.1 of uncultured Blautia sp. Classification (GTDB taxonomy): domain Bacteria; phylum Bacillota; class Clostridia; order Lachnospirales; family Lachnospiraceae; genus Blautia_A. The sequence goes on along the minus strand of CATXEA010000004.1, from coordinate 89,902 downwards.
TGTGGACACAGCATCTATGGAAAAAGAACGCCAGAAACTCCGCCAGCGCATGAACAAAGCCGAATCCGGCATGGCTCAAAACGCAGCCGTAAAGAAACCGAAAAAAGAACTTTCTGCCAAAGACCTTTCTCTTGGAGAGTCTGTAAAAGTCCTCAGCATGAATCTGAACGGTACTGTGAGCAGCCGACCGGATTCCAAGGGCTACTTATTTGTACAGATGGGAATTATCCGTTCCAAGGTCCACATCTCCGATCTGGAGCTTGTTGACGAAGCAGAAATCACAACGCCCACCCTGCAGCGCACAGGCGCAGGAAAAATACGTATGTCAAAATCTTCCAGCATCTCCACAGAAATCAACCTTCTGGGAAAAACTGTGGACGAAGCAATCGCAGAGCTTGACAAATATCTCGACGACGCATATATCGCCCATCTCAAGAGTGTCCGTGTTGTTCATGGTAAGGGCACAGGCGCGCTGAGAAAAGGGGTACATAACTACCTGAAGCGCCAGAAGCATGTAGCATCCTTCAGACTTGGCGAATTTGGAGAAGGCGATGCAGGTGTAACGATTGTTGAGTTCAAAAAATGATCTGAGGATCAACAGGAAGGAGAACTTTAACATGGCTTATAAACAGAAAATTCTTATTGTTGACGATGACAATAACATCGCCGAATTGATTGCACTGTACCTCACCAAAGAATGTTTTGAGGTAAAAATTGTAAACGACGGAGAGGAAGCCCTGAGAGAATTTCAGAGCTTTCGTCCCGACCTTATCATCCTGGATCTGATGCTTCCCGGCATCGACGGTTATCAGGTCTGCCGTGAGATCCGCCACAATTCTGATGTACCGATTATTATGCTCTCCGCAAAGGGCGAAACCTTCGATAAGGTTCTGGGGCTCGAACTCGGAGCAGACGATTATATGATCAAGCCGTTTGACTCCAAGGAACTGGTTGCCAGAGTCCGCGCAGTCCTGCGCCGTTTTCAGACGAAACAGCCTTCTGTTTCCACAGGAGAAAAATGTGTAACCTACCCTGATCTCATCGTAAATCTGACAAACTATGCAGTCACCTACATGGGCAAACAGGTGGATATGCCGCCAAAGGAACTGGAGCTTCTCTATTTCCTTGCCTCATCCCCGAATCAGGTATTTACAAGAGAACAGCTTCTGGATCATATCTGGGGATACGAGTATATCGGAGACACCCGCACAGTAGACGTTCATATCAAGAGACTGCGCGAAAAAATCAAAGACCATCCCCGCTGGTCGCTTGCAACTGTCTGGGGAATCGGATATAAATTTGAGGTAAGAAACGAATGAAGCATCTCTTATCCCTGAAGTTTATCGCCAGCTATATTTTAATTGGAATCTGCGGCTTTTTCCTTATCAGCCTGGGCGGTTCCTATCTCGTGGAGCGGTATCTGGAACGCGATTTGAGCGATGCCCTTTACAAAGAGGCTCACAGTATCGCCTCATATGATACAATAAAAAATAATCTGTCTGCCAAAAATCTGGAGGAGATACGGGAATCTCTCTCCTCCCTGGCAGTCTTTCAGGATACTGTTATCTGGATCATCAACAGCAAAGGCGACGTTCTGTTCAGCAGCCGCAGGAAAATTGACCCTAATCTGCCCGTACCGGTGGAAGGCTTCGACGTTTCTGCGTGGGGAAGAAACTATTATCAGATTGGTACGTTTTACGGATATTTTCCCAATGACCAGATCAGCGTCATAGCCCCTATTACTTCAGAGATGACTACCAAAGGATATGTTGCCATTCATTACCAGGCAAGCGCCCTGTACCGTACAAGAAGTACCATTATGCAGATTATGCTATTTCTTTTCTTACTGTTTTACGCCTTGACATATCTTTTGATCCTGATATATAAATGGCAGATTTACCAGCCTCTTAAAGCTATAATCCGCGGCGCTTCCGAATACGCCAACGGAAATCTCAGTTATAACATCCCTGTAAACTCTGACGATGAGCTGGGCTATCTTGCCAACACTTTGAACTATATGTCAGACGAGCTCAACATGAACGGGGAATATCAGCGGAAATTTGTTTCCAATGTTTCTCACGATTTCCGCTCTCCGCTCACCTCTATCAAGGGCTATGTAGAGGCGATTCTGGACGGAACCATTCCTCCTGAGTTTCAGGAAAAATATCTGAAGATTATTGCCACTGAGACAGATCGTCTGGAAAAGCTTACCCGAAGTCTCCTGACTTTAAACGAAATAGATATCAAGCAGCGGATGATGGAATTTAGGCCATTTGATATTAACGATACTCTGAAAAGCACAGCAGCTTTTTTTGAGGGCGTATGTACTCCGCGTAAGATTCGTCTGGAACTGATTCTTTCCGGCAAGGAGCTGTCCGTAAATGCAGACAGGGAAAAAATACAGCAGGTTCTTTACAATCTGCTGGACAATGCCATTAAATTCAGTCCGGATGATTCTACCATTGTCATGGAAACTACAGAAAAAAACGGAAAGGTTTTTGTTTCTGTGAAAGACCACGGAGAGGGAATCCCCAAAGAAAGCATTCCCAAAATCTGGGACCGCTTCTACAAGCATGACGCTTCCCGCGGCCGCGAACGAAAAAGCACAGGTCTTGGGCTTTCTATTGTAAAAGAAATTATCAACGCACATCAGCAGCATATTGATGTTGTCAGCACCCCCGGCGTGGGAACTGAATTTATTTTTACGCTCGAAAAAACACAATAAAAAGATGAGGCGATTGTCCGGTGTCAAAAACGGATAATGCCTCATCTTTTTTCATTTCTTTATCTTTGTCTTTTATTCTTCAAAAGGAGTCTTAAGCATCCTGCCCTCATTTACAAGATATACGCCTCTCGGTGTGATTCTTATCTCCGGAATAACCGGAAGAGCCATGAAGGAAAGTGTGATAAACGGGTCAAAGCCTTTCGGAATCCCCATTTCATGGGCTTTTGGAATCATCTTTGCAAGAAGCGCGTTTACTGTCTCATAACCTGCGTCGCTCATAAGTCCCATTACCGGAAGCGGCAGTGTTCCAAATACCTCTCCGCCGCACACCAGAACATATCCGCCCCGGGTACGCTTCAATTCCTCAACTGCAATATACATATCCCGGTCATTGTCCCCCACAACAATAATGTTATGGGAATCGTGGGATACACTGGATGCAATAGCTCCGCCGCGAAGACCGAAGCCTTTCACGATTCCCACGCCGATTTTTCCTGTATTTTTATGGCGCTCAATCACAGCAATCTTCTGGTATGTATCATCCGATGCAAAATAGTCTGTCCCCCCTGAAGAAATCCTCGGAACTTCCTCCAGTACATCCTCTGTTGTAATCTGTCCCTCTATCATCTGAAGAACATGAGCCTTTTTGCCCGGATGGACAAGACTCAGGCTATCCTCTGAAAATTCTCCGATATGAACCGTATCTTTAAGCTGCGGAGAGCAGGGTTTAATCTCCATAGCCTCGTCTCTGATAATCTTCCTGCCACGGTAATAGACATCGGAAACATGAAGTGTCTCCAAATCGTCAAGAATGACAAAATCAGCCTGATATCCGGGTGCAATGGCTCCCAGATGCTCCAGTTTGTAACACCTTGCCGCATGAATAGTCGCCATCTTCAGCGCCTCTTTCACAGGAAGCCCCAGCTCCACAGAACGCTTCACATTGTAATTAATATGACCTTCTCTCCTGATTTCCTCAATGTGCTTATCATCTGTACAGAAACAAAATCCATCTGTATCTGTCTGATGCTCTACAATTCCCTTTACAATAGCATCCAGATTACGGGCAGCGCTTCCTTCCCGAATATGTACATATATCCCATTTCTGCGCTCTTCCATCGCATATTCATAATCTACACACTCATGGTCTGTGCATATTCCCGCCAGAGCATAAGCAGCCAGATCCCCTCTGGAAAGAAACGGCGCATGACCGTCCCTCACCTTTCCATCAAAAAGACGAAGCTTCTCATGCATGGAAACTGCCCCGTCAATTACAGAAGGCGCATCCATCACCTCTCCCAGTCCCAGAATTCTCGGGTTATCGAGATAGCTTTTCATTTTTCCGGCAGTTAAAACACATCCATTGTCGTCCACAGAAGTCGCGGGTACACAGGAGGGCATCATTACATAAACATTTGCCGGAACTTCTTCCGTCTGCTCCAGAATATAATCAATCCCCTGTGTTCCGGAAACATTGGCAGATTCATGGGGGTCAACAATAAAAGTAGTTGTTCCGCACTGCGCAGCCTGACGAATCAGTTCTCCTGGCGTCACAAGTGTAGACTCCAGATGAAGATGGCTGTCGATAAATCCCGGACAGAGAATCTTCCCTGTAAGGTCAATTTCCTCTTTTCCATCGTAAGACCCCACCCCCAGAATCTTTCCGTCGGAAACAGCCACATCCCCTTTCACAAATTCCCCCGTCTGAGAAAGAAATACCTGTGCATTCTTAAACACAAGGTCTGCCTTCTCCAGTCCTCTTGCCATCCTTGAATACTTCCGATAGTTTTCCAGTTCCATTATATCTCTTCCTCCTTTTCATATAGTTTTTTCTTTTATAACAATTTTAATATTACCACTGTAAATGATGAAGATGTCCCTCAAGGTTCATGTGGTCGAAATGATTTTGTCTCAGCGCCTCGTACAGTACAATTGCTACGGAATTACTGAGATTGAGAGAGCGGATATCTCCAATCATTGGAATACGCACACAGGTATCCGGATGATTTACAAGAATTTCCTCCGGAATCCCGGCGCTCTCTTTTCCGAACATGATATAACAATCTTCTTCATACTCTACTTCTGTGTAGGTATGCTGCGCTTTTGTAGTCGCATAGTAAATCTTCGCTCCCGGATTCCTCTGAAGAAAATCTTCATAGTTTAAATATGTCGTTACATCCAGGTCTTTCCAGTAATCCATTCCTGCGCGTTTGATGGCTTTTTCGTTTAACAGGAAGCCAAGAGGCTCTATCAAATGAAGCCTTGTTCCCGTCGCCACACAGGTACGTCCGATATTTCCCGTATTTGCAGGAATCTCCGGCTCATGTAGTACAATATTAAGCTTTGCCATGATTCTTTTTCCTCCAAGTCTTTACTTCTGTATTTTCCGGATTTCATCCGCTGTGGGACGCTCCAGATATCTTGCGTTCCCACCGCTGTACAACAGACGGTCATTCCCGGAATTTGCCTGCCCGATAATCTCTGCCATGAAGCCTTTTCTTCTAAGCTCCTGTACCAGCGCTTCTCCGCCGCGGATTCCAATAAGAATCGCTCCTCCTGACAGAAGTCTGTAAGGGTTTATATCAAAAATCTCACATACTTCTACCGTTTCCTGACGGATTGGCACTTTTCTTAAATCTGCTTCCAGTCCCACAGAAGATGCCTCCGCCATCTTCCACAGTCCGCTCAGAAAGCCGCCTTCTTTAAGAGCAAAAAGCGCTGATGCCCCTGCCTCCTCTGCCGCCTTCCACGCGTCTCCTTCGCAGCCTCCCACTCCGTAGTCTTTAAGAAGAGACTGACAATTATATAAAAAGCCCGGTGAAAATAATTTCCCAAGCTTTTCTTTCTCTGATTCTGAAATAAGGGAAGTCCCCTCAAGGGCAATCGCTCCGGCAACAAGAATCTCGTCGCCGGGCGCAAGTCTTCCGGTTACTTCTGCCTGCAATGCCTCCATTGCTGCCTTTCCAAGTCTCATAAATGATACCCCGTAATTACAGAAGATATGCAAGTGCAGTCGGAACTACCATTGCAAGTACAATAATCACCGCGATAATCGCTGTTATAATTTTTCTTTTTTTCGGATCAAACATTCCCATTTTTTTCACCTCTTGTTTTTTCTTATCGGGAGCGTTCCTGAATCAGAAACATTCCAGTTCTTTGCTGATGTCTGTAACAAATGCATTATTTGTCAGTGGATCGCGCTTGGTATAATCAAAAAGCAGAGCTCTGTTATCAGCCAGAATCTCAATATGGGCAGTTTTTGGAATTCTTTTCATTCGTCTGTATTCCCAGACTGCTTTTTCGCAGGGTTTCTGGTCACGGGCAAAGGACGGGCGGCTCTTTAAATTTTCCCGCAGATAAAGGTCGCAGATCATCCTGTCCGATGCAGCTTCCATTGAAACTCCTTCCACTGTCTTAAGAAATTCCAGAAAAATCTCATAGCGGCGCATCCTTGTATGGGAAACGCTGCTGTAGCCTTTCGCCTCATAGAATTCTCCGAGTCTTTCATACAGAGAAAAGCTGTCTTCAAAAAATCCTTCCACATACTTCAGCGTATTTTGGAATTGTCCACTATTATAATATATTTCCACCATATTTTCCACCGTTTTCAGCTTTAAAATGTCCCGATAGGAAAGCCATCTGGTGGATAACACCTCATACGGTTCCTGCTCCTTGTGAACAATGCCGTATTCCTCTGACATTTCCTTCATAAGAGAACCTTTCAGAACCTTCAGAAAGCCAAGCTGAAGCTGCTGGGGTTTCAGGGCATACACATCGTTAAAAGATTTTCGGAAACTTTCATAATCCTCATAGGGAAGCCCTGCAATAAGATCCAGATGCTGATGAATATTTCCAAAGCTGTGAATCCTGTTTACAATTCCTGCAAGCTTCTCGAAATTCATAGTTCTGTGGATTGCCTTAATTGTTTCCGGATTGGTAGACTGCACACCGATTTCAAGCTGAATCAGACCGGGGCGCATATCTGACATAAGCTCCAGCTCCTCTTCGTTGAGCAGATCTGCCGAAATCTCGAAATGGAAATTTGTAATCCCATTGTCATGGTCTTTGATATACTTCCAGATTGTCACAGCATGGTCATGCTTACAGTTAAAGGTGCGGTCTACAAATTTCACCTGAGGAACTTTATTGTCTATAAAAAACTGAAGTTCCCGCTTCACCAGTTCCAAATCACGGAATCTTAACTTTTTATCCACTGAGGAAAGGCAGTAGCTGCAGGAAAACGGACAGCCTCTGCTGCTTTCATAATAGATAATACGGTTTTGGAAATCTTCTAAGTCTTTGTACACAAATGGCACACGGCTTAAATCCATGATTTCTCTCCAGCCATTATTGTGTATCTTCCCGTTGTTTCTGAATACAATCCCTCTGATTTCTGTTAATTTTGTTATATCTTTTACATAATGGCCGGCAAGCTCCCTGAAGGTTTCCTCCCCTTCCCCAAGCATAACTCCCGTGAAATAAGGATTCTCTGCAAGAAAAGCCTCCGCGTCAAACGAAACCTCAGGTCCTCCCGCCCAAAGCGCGGTATCAGGAAGTATCTTTGCCAGATCACGCATCAGTTCTTTTACAAATGTAATATTCCAGATATAGCAGGAAACACATATAACGTCAGGCGCTTCCAGATAGATGTCTCTGAGAATATCGTCTTTTGGCTGATTTATGGTATACTCCTTCAGAACAATATGCTTCTCATACTCCTCTGCATAGGTTTTCAGGTCATATACAGCTAAATTGGAATGTATGTATTTGGCATTACATGCCGCTAATAAAATCTTCATCAAATATGACTCTCCGTTCAAATGTAAGTGAATGAAAAAGGCAGCGCGGCATTGCCGCGCCACCCATCCTGTTATTCATCCAGCGCCTGTTTCAGAGTTTCTCTGGAATTAAGCCCTACCAGACGCTCAATCTCTCTGCCGTCCCGGAAAATGATCATTGTCGGAATGCTCATAATCTGGAACTGCTGCGCCAGCATAGGCTCCTCGTCAACATTTACTTTTCCTACACAGTAGCCCTCTTCTGCAAGCTGGTCAATAATGGGAGCCTGACGTTTACACGGTCCGCACCAGGTTGCCCAAAAGTCTACAAGTACAGGTTTCTCTGATTTCAATACTTCCGCCTGAAAATTCTGTGCTGTAAAAGTTTTTGCCATAATTCTTCTCCTTTATTATAAATTAAAAGTAATTACTTATTCCTGCTTCTTACATATTTCCCTGCTGAAATTCCGGCTATACAGCCTTCATGCACAGCCTTCGCAATCTGAAGGAGCCCTCCTGTGCAGTCACCTGCCGCATACATTCCCGGAATCGTGGTTTCCATATCCGCATTCACCTTTATGTTTCCCTTCGCATCAAGTTCTGCTCCCATCTGGCGGGCAATTTCTGCGCTTCCCGCAGTTCCAAGAGCAATGAAAATACCGTCTGCCCGCGCAAGGACCGCCTCGCTTTCCTGCGCTTTTACATCCCCCTCCAGACGGATGCCGGATACCTTATCTTCGCCCTCTATGGACTGTATTTTCATAGTGTTTACCTGAATAGATGTTTCTCCGGTAAATTCGGGTTCTTTCCCATTTGTATAAATCGTTACCGAAGCAGCGGTATTCTGAAGTTCTCCTGCTTCATGGAGGGCAAAATCACCGTTCCCCACAACTGCTACTTCCTTGCCCCTGTAGAAAAAGGCGTCGCATACTGCGCAGTAACTCACACCTTTTCCCTCAAATTCCTTCAGTCCCGGAATCTTCGGAGACACACGCCTGCTTCCGGTGGCAAGAATCAGACTTATGCTTTCAAATTCCCCTTCTGTTGTTTTAATCAGAAAAGTATCGAATCCTTCCACTGCAAGAACCTGAGCGTCGAGAATCCGAACTCCAAGGGCTCTCGCCTGCGCAAGCCCTGTCTCGTAAAGCTCCTGACCTGACATGGGGCTGGCAAGACCATAGTAATTTTCAATTTTTTCAGCCTTTTCCAGAGCGCCGATCCCGTTATTTATCACAAGTGGATCCATATTTCCTCTGGCTGCATACAGGGCTGCTGAAATTCCGGCCGGTCCTGCTCCAATAATAATCACTTTTTCCAATTCTGTCACCTTCCTTCTGCTTATTTCATATATCGTAACTCTTTCTCAGCGGTGATGCTTTTGAATCGTTACTATATCTCTACTATACAACTATTTTACCAAAATTTCCATCATTTACACACAACTTTTTCAAAAAAATCATACTTTCTTTATCAAAAAAAGAATCCCTTTCTTTTTCGAAAAGGACTCTTTGTATATTTACGCTTATCCAACTAACGGATATTTATCTGTCAGCTCTTTAACGATTGCCTTCGCCTGTTCTTTTCTGTCAGGCTCTTTTAAGGTAATGGCGATTGCCTCTGCAATCTTATCCATATCTTCCGGCTGCATTCCTCTGGTGCTCACCGCAGCAGTGCCGAGACGCACGCCACTTGTAACAAACGGAGACTGCGGGTCATTTGGAATTGCATTCTTATTGCAGGTAATATTCACCTCATCGAGAAGATTCTCCATCTCCTTGCCTGTCAGATTCAGGCTTGTCAAATCTACAAGCATCAGGTGATTGTCTGTTCCTCCGGATACGATTGAGATTCCACGCTTCTGGAGTCCTTCGCAAAGAGCCTTGCAGTTGTCAATGATCAACTGAGCATATTCTTTAAATTCCGGCTGAAGCGCCTCCTTGAAGCATACTGCCTTGGCAGCGATTACATGCATTAAAGGACCTCCCTGGATTCCCGGGAACACAGCCTTATTGAAGTTAAATTTCTTCGCATTCTCAGCGCTGCTCAAAATCAGACCGCCTCTTGGTCCGCGAAGAGTCTTATGTGTCGTCGTAGTCACCACATCTGCATATGGGATTGGGCTTGGATGAAGACCTGCCGCTACAAGACCTGCAATATGAGCCATATCTACCATAAGGTAAGCGCCCACCTCATCTGCAATCTCTCTGAACTTCTTAAAATCAATGATTCTCGCGTAAGCGCTTGCTCCTGCCACGATGAGCTTCGGCTGGCATTCCTTCGCGATTCTTCTTACCTCTTCATAATCGATGATTCCCTCATCGTTGACTCCGTATGGAACTGCATGAAAATACGCTCCTGACATATTCGCCGGACTTCCATGAGAAAGGTGTCCGCCGTGATCCAGATTCATACCCAGAACAGTATCTCCCGGTTTGAGCATTGCAAAGAAGACTGCCATATTCGCCTGTGCTCCGGAATGAGGCTGTACATTGGCATATTCGCATCCAAAAAGCTCCTTCGCGCGTTCCTGCGCCAGCTTCTCCACTTCATCTACACAAACACATCCGCCATAGAATCGTCTTCCCGGATATCCTTCCGCATATTTGTTGGTAAGAGGGCTTCCCATTGCTGCCATAACTGCCTTGCTTGTCCAGTTCTCTGATGCAATCAACTCAATATGTGAATTCTGGCGCGCAACCTCCGCCTCGATTAAATCCGCGATCTCTTTATCAACTTTTGAGATTTCGTCTATTGAATACATTCCGTGTTTCCTCCTTTGCTTTCCTCTGCTCAATCATTAAAAAATATTATATAAGATTCAGCATAGTTTGTCAATGAACAAAAGACATTTGTCCGCGCCACAAAATATTTTTGTCATTTGCAGGTGTTATTGTATTAATTTTTTATATTTTTGAAATTATATCTTGCATTTTTAAAATAAGTATGGTAGTATGTCAGAGTAATAAATCACTTACATGCCCAGATAGCTCAGTTGGTAGAGCAGAGGACTGAAAATCCTCGTGTCGCTGGTTCGATTCCGGCTCTGGGCATTTTTTTATTGCCGGGAAAAGTTCCCGGCTTTTTTAATAAATTTCTTTTTCTTTAATCCAGTATTTCTCAACTCTTTCCTGCTGCGTTGTCTTGCCTGTTTTTTCAAGGAGACTTATATAAATTTCCTGAAGTTCCGCATCCGGTGCAAAGACCTCCTCTTCCTCCAGATAGCGGTTCATCATTTTTCCGTACTCTTTCATCTCCTGCTCCAGACGAGGGTAATCTCCGTTCTTATAGAGATTCAGGATACGTGATTTTTTCTCCGCATATTGCTGCGCGAGAGTTCTTCCTGCACCCTTCATTTTTACATATTCCCACGCCCAGTCCAGATATTCTCTTCGTTTACGGCCTTTTGCGTCTTTCCTGTACCGACGGTTTCTCTCTTTTACAAGGGAATCTGCACTTCCTGCTTCCCGGAAAAATTCTTCGCAGCTCACACGCGCGCTTGTAAGTACAGTCATAGAAGGCACATAAACATCCTGAAGCTTCTTTTCATATCCTGAGCCAAACCATACCTTAAGATACGTCTCCATATCCCCCGGCACGGAAAAAGAATATCCTTCCAGAACTGCTTTGTTTGTTTTTGAAAAAACTGCAGCCGGATAGTACAAAGTGTTTTGCTTCAGTCTTATTACATACTCTTTTGTGTCAGGCACATCCTGCGTCTTACAAAGCTTCGTGTAAAGATATCTGCCGACTCTGACTCTTCCGCCCAGAAACATGATTCCTACTGGGATTTTACACAGTTTGTCCCTGAATGAATATTTCACGGAACGCCCGTCGCAAAACTGTTTCCAGCCAGTCTCCATCTGCTGGTTCCATAAATGTCCCAGCCTGGATTTTATCTTTCCCCTGAGAGGATATATATCGATTCCAAGGGAAGGATACTGTAAATTTCTTCCTTCATTTAGGCGAAGACAAAGTGTGTCCGTATTTTCATACCGAAGGTAAAATCCGGAAAACCTTTTATTGTTATACATGGATTCCACCGCTCTTTTTTCGGGCATTTCTTCCTGCGCCGCAACACGGAATCTCTCCATGTCTGCCGCTGTCATTAAAACTCCGCCGGAAAAAGGACTGTCCGGCATATTACCGCCGCGGACCGCATGAAGAGCCAGTCTCGGTGTCAGAAAATAGGAAATCCCGTTTCTGCTGCATATTTTATCTATTTCCTTCAAAAGAGAAAATATCGTCTCTTGTTCTCTGTTCAACCTTTTAAACTCCATTTCTGTCCATCAGACTATCTTATTTATCAGTTCCTGAATTTCTTCCTTTGAGCCGTATCTGCCAAGCCATGCGTCCATATATCCGAGAGCATCAACCTTTTTTGCGTAAGCCGTCGCTGCCCTGCTGCCCTGATACAGATCTTCCAGAATGATATTTCCCAGTTCTTTTTTTACACAGGAAGAACCTGATTCCCGAACAGCTTTCCTGTAGCTTTCAAATGCCGCCGCTGTCTGTCCCTGTTTCATGCGGACGTCTCCGATAAGCTTGAGAACCTCCGCCTGTTTATCCTTGAGAATCGTATAGCTTCGGATTTCTTCACAGAGAAGTTCAAGCTCCTCAGCCTTATCCACAAAGAGAAGCTTTACACGAAGGCGGGCAAGCTCTGACGGATATCCCAGACGTTCCCATGCCTTTTCCAGAGCCTCGCAGTATACAGGGATTTTCTTTGCATCCATATCTTTGCGCGCAGCAAGGCAGGATTCTATTTTGCCTGTAATTTCTCCTGTCAGTTCTTCCATCTGAGACATGGACTGTGCGCCCCATACTCTGGCAAGGCAGATATACTCGTCCACCATCCTGTCTCCGGGCAAAAGCTTCTGCCAGAGAAGAGCAAGCTCAGTCGCTTCCTCTGCCATTGCATTCTCTGCAAGCTCCCGGCAGGTCTTTAATGCAGGAACCTTATACTCTTCCAGCAATTTATCCAGCTCAAGCTGTGTAATTCCGTTTGTCGTCTTTTCTCTTGCTCCGGCAAAAATTTCAAGCGCTGTTCTGCATTCTCCCTGCATCCACAGAAGCTCTCCCTTATATTTCAGGAAATAACCGTCTTCCGGGAAAAGCTCCAGACATTTTTCAAGGTATTCCCATGCTGTTTCCGTTATTTTATCCTGTCTTGCCCGAATCATTTCGAAGCGGATTTTAAACTTCATAAAGGACGGATTCTCCGGATATTTTTCCAGAAGCATATCTGTGATTCTCTCAGCTTCTTCCATTTCACCAAATTCATAATGTCCGGCAGCTTTTCGGAACAACTGGATATCTTCTGTAAATCCATGCATCCGCGCTGTCATAGTTCCCATTTTTTCCCGAAGCTGAAGCATTCTGTATGCCTTGGAAACCTTCTCTGTATACATCAGCGTCAGCATAGCCGTTTCAAATACCTCGTCCTCAAGCTCAACCAGAACAGGATGATAGAAGCTGTAAATATTTACGAAATCTTCCCTTCCGATAAAGTCTGCACTGAGCTGTACTCTGTAGTATTCCTGATATATCTCTGTCAGTTTCCGGAAGTCTCTTTTTTCAGTAAGCTCTGCAAGGGATTTGTCATTTTCCCTGATGCGCGCTTTTAAGTCCATCTCAATCTCTTTTGCAAGAAGAAGCTGTCTTTTCAGTCTCAGTCTGTGCGTTCGCTTCGCAGTTGCCAGATGATACATCTTGCGGATTACCGCGTCTGCCCTCATACGGAACGTATTTATTTTCGGCATGTATTCTTCCCGGAATTCCTTATAAGTAATATCATGGAACTCTACCGCGTCATGGGATTCCCTCTCGCCGTGAGGCGGAATATAAGACCACTCGTCTCCGTAATGCCAGATCAGATAATCGCTGATTCTGTTTGGAACCATAACGTCAAGCCCCTCGAATTTCCTGTATTTCACCGGAAACATCTCATCCTTGTCAAACAGGAAAGGGCATCCTCCCCAGCGCATGGCATATCGGTCGCAATCCTCTTCTTTATAGGAAAACATAATCTTTTCCAGTTTCTTTAATGTTCTGTCCTTTCCAAGAAATAAATAGGACATGAGATATTTGAAATAGAGGCGCGCAGGTATCTCCCATCTGTTTCCGAATACAACCACAATGTTGACCAGCTCAGAATAAATCATCAGATGGGTTCTGTATTTCTCATATTCCTTATCATCTGCCGGAATCGGGTCGAGCGTCAGAACATCCACGATTTCTCCGGCCTTATCTTTGCCGATAATCTGATGCCTGTGTATGGCGCAGGTATCTGTTGACGCGTAACGTGGGAAAGTATTGGTATAGTTTCTGTCTACATCCACACACTGTACCGCTCTCTCAGGCGGAAGCTCCGTCTCGGCAAGGGCGACAAATTTATCCCAGTCATCTCTTGGCATATAAATATCCACATCGTCGTCCCAGGGGATAAATCCCTCGTTTCGGACAACGCCGATGAGACTTCCGCCTGCCATCACATAGCGCAGATTATGCTTTTTACAGATTTCATCAATCTCCTTTAAAAGCTGCAGGAGATATTGCTGTTTTTCTGTCATTTAAAATCCTCCTAAAAGTTCCATAAACAGTTCCACAGAAGTTCTGTTGTTTTTTTCACAGTCAACAGAAAGAGTCTTTACTTTTCCGTTTTCCCATGCTTTCATTCCTTCATAAACGCCATCCGCAGACGCCGGAACAAGATATCCTCCATAATCCTCCATAAAGCCGTGAGCTCCCGGTACGTCCGTTGCGACAGCCGGAATCCCAAGAATATCCGCTTCGTAGAGAACTACAGGACGTCCCTCGTAGTCGGATGTCAAAAGAAACAAATCACAGGCGTTCAGAACCGGCATAGGATTAGTCATAGAACGGATAAGAATGATGTGGTTTCCTGCCGCGCATCCTGCCGCTCTCTCACAGGTATCCTCATAAAGTCCTCCCTGTCCTCCTATTATGATAAGCCAGATATTTTTATTTTCTTCCCAATATCTGTTAAAGGCTTCTATCAGCCGGTCGTGTCTCTTCTCTTTGGAATATCTTCCGATACTGATGAACTTCCTGTCTTCATTATTCAGAATTTCCTCCAGTCTCTCCTGCGTCACAGTAGATTTTGTATCCTTGTCAAAGGTCAACGCAAGTTTTGCCTTTCTTCTTACCTCTTCATAATCCTGACAATTGGGAATAACAATCACATTATCCTCTCTGCCGCTTATAGATACCACTGATTTCGTAATATCCCTGCTCACTGCTGCCACATGGTCACAGGAACGGTAAGTATCACGAAGCACGTAAGGGCTGGGATTTTTTTTGGTTTCCACTTCTTTTATCATATCGTTGTGAACCCAGACTGTTTTTGGATATGGATACCTTTCCATCAGGGAAAGCATATAATTTTCATATCCATTATAGTGTATCACATGACGGAAAACGGAAGTTCCGAAATGCTTTTTCCATTCCCTGTCATACGCCCGTTCCAGACGTTTGCCGATTCCCATTCCCCTATATCCTGTCTTAAGATAAACCGCCTGTGCAAGAGCAGTGAGAATATCAAGATTCATTTCGCTGGCAATGGGATACACTCTGTCATCCTCCTCAAGCACATTCAGACGTCCGGGCGCCTCCTTTAAGGAATTAAGTCTGTAGGAAATAAAATAGTTATACTTTTCTTTATCCAACTGCCTCATAAGATTACCAAAAGCAGAGGTTATCCCGTTTTTGTCAAAATCTCCCGCATAAATCAACACATTTTCTTTCCCGTTTGACGAAAGCCTGTGTACCTCGCAGACCTCCTCTTTCAGGACAACCTGCCTGCACAGCTTTTCGATTCCTCCCACATGTTCGTAGGTACAATATTTCTGCCGGAATCCCTCCTCTAAAGGCTGTAACGGCTCCTGAAGAAGCTTTGCAACCTCCTCCGGTGTGCGCACAAGAGGGAAGGGATACGTCCTGATATCCTCATAGACTCCCCTGCTTCCCATATATTCTTCCAAATCATAGGCAAAGAGAATAATTTTCCGTCCTGTATTGGCATAATCGTACATTACACTGGAATAATCGGTAATCAGAGCGTCGCAGGCATTCAATACCTCATAGGTATCATACTTATCAGGAAATGGCATGATATGGCTGTAATCGCTGAAACTGAGCGCATTTCCCACAAAAGGATGGAGTTTTACAAGAAGAATCTGTTCTTTCTTTAAAAGCCCGTCCAGACGCTTCAGATAGCCTCTGATTTCCTCTACAGAATCATTCCTGTCAACGGCGTCCGCTTTCCCTCTGAAGGTTGGCATATAGACGAAGAGCTCCTTTCCCTTAAAGCCCAGAGCCTCCTTCATTCTGATACCCTCCTCAGGGTGGAAGAAAATTTCATTTCTGGGATAACACTCGTGAAGAATCTTTCCCTGATACAGTTCGCTGAGCATATAGGCGCCCGACATCTTCTCTTCCATGAACGCATTGGGAAATAAAAGATAATCCGACATCAACAGATTTCTCATTACATTCCCCATGCTGTATCTCTCATCTGTATTATCTCTGCCCATACATTTCAGAGGCGTCCCATGCCATACATTAAGATAAACCTGCCCGTCTTTTTTGATAAAACGTCCGGGAAAGGTGCTGTCGTTTATCAGTATCCCCGCCCTGGAAAGGCAGCGATAATAAGAAAGACTTCCGACCTGAACAAGCCTGCCCGCCTTTAGCCCATATTGCTCCAATTTCTTCTCAACTGCATCCCTGAAGCCCTTTGCATAAGAAATTACAATTGTATATTCTCTGTACAGCGGTCTGTTCAATTCTTTTACAAGGGCAAAGATATTGCTCTCCAGACCGCGTCCGCTTCTTGATTCCAGAAGAATCATTTTGGAATCTACAGATTCTTTTTCATAAAACGTATTATAAAGAGGATACCAGGTACCGCTTCTTAATTTCTTTTTTATTTTAGTCAATACCGACATATTTTCTTACCTCTTCGCAGATATGCTGCATACACGGCTCATTTACCTCATTGAAAAATGCGCTGCAGGCTCTGCGCTCTTCACCGTACTCATCCCTGCCGCCAAAAGCGTCGTGAATCGCAGTCATAAATTCTCTCATTGTATCCGGCTTCGCCCCCGGAGTCACATCGTCATAAACAAAGTTCATGCCCCGTCCCTCCAGATATCGTTCTTTATCATAAGGCAGAAATACCATTGGCCGATCGAGAAGCAGATAATCAATGTAAATGCTGGAATAATCTGTAATGAGAAGGTCGAAGATGTTTAAAATCCCTGCAACATCTTCCGCCTGCTCATTTCCCAGATAACGGATTCTTCCTGAAACATATTTCTCTGCATTCCCCTTCTCATTTATATGAGTTCTCAAAAAAAGCAGGATTTTCTCTTTTTCCAGAAATTCCTCCAGCTTCTCCCTGTCGAAATCGGGAAACGGAAACAGCTCTGTTGTTCCGTAATCCCGGAAAGTCGGCGCATAGAGTATGGTTTTTTTATATTCCGGCAGTTCCCCGTAAATTTCCTTCAGTATAAGCTGACGGTCATTCGCTCTGTAGAACGTATCGTTCCGAGGCTGTCCCCACACTTTAATCATAGAATCCGGAACATCAAAGCTTTTCGCCATAATGGGAATCAGTGGTTTGGAGCAGGTCAGAATACAGGTATAATTTTCCGTAAAAATTTTTCGAAAATAGATTCTCGAAATCCGGCTCAGATTCGGATCTTCCAGAGCTATTTTTTTTAATGGAATCCCATGCCAGAGATTGACAATCATCCTTTTCTTTCCCAGGCGGACTCCATAAACCGGAAGTCCTGCAGAGGTCATCCAGACTCCTGCCTCAAGAGCTCTCCTCATCCCTTTTGCAGACTCTGTTTCAATGAAATATTCCGCGCCGTACTTTCTGCTTAATTTCTCCCGAAGCTCCCGGTCATTGATAACAAATAACGGCGTAATGTCTTTACAGTTTTCTTTTACATATTCAAACAGATATCTGGAATTATAATTGTAATGACAGTTATCTGTAGAAGAAAAGACCCAGACCTTCGGGTCCGGTTTCTGATATCCCAGAAGCCGGACTGCCTGCGCCTTTATCAGGTTTTTAAGCTTACCCAATTTATTTTTCTCCTTTTCCTTTGCGCGGCCCGAACTTTCCTGTGAGCCACGGGAAATAATTATTTACAATAGAAATCACACCGCATTCCAGAAGCATAAGCTCGCACAGGATTCCTGTACATTCCAGAATGTAGCGCAGTCCTTCCACCTTTGAAAGACCGTACATGGCGCGCCATCCATTTATCATCAGCGACTTGAAGCCAAGGGTTCCGTGCGTCGCCATAATGATGAGGGAATTTTTTCCGCAGAAATTCAGGAAGGTCATCTTCCACCATTTCTCCAGATACTCCAGTACAAGAATCACTCCCATAGAGCCCATGATTCCGTTGACATACATCAGGATCGGATACTTTCCGACTCCCAGCATATTGATATCCACGCCCGGATTCTTCTGGGACAGGAAGATTGTTGCCACTGTCATTGCAAGCCCGATAAGGAAACGAAGTTCTCTTTGCTGAAGCTTTTTAAATACCAGATAACAGACATATCCTGCCCCTACAAACCAGAAGCCCAGAATTCCCTTGCTCACAGTCAGAAGCGGGAATGAAAGGAATTTATAATCTCTGGAGCTGAAATTATCCTTCAGATAATTAAGAAGCTGTATGCTGTACGCTGTTGTGACAAGGGGAACAACCGCGCTGAGCGCTTTTACCCATTTCGGGGATTTCATAACAAAAATAAAAATCACCTGAGCAATAAACAGGGATGGAAGAAACCACAGCGCACTGATGCCTCGAAGACTTAAGGTACTGTAGCCCTGATAAAGCATTTTATCTACCAGCTCTGAAAAGGGCTTACCTTTCACCAGAACGACTCCCATGTTATACAGCATTACGATGGCGCTGTAACCGAAATACGGAATCAGGAGACTTTTTGCATGTTTCCATATATACTGCCCCGGGGATGTCTTTCGAAATGACTGTCTCATAGCCAGAAGATAACCGGAAACAATATAAAATATGACCAGTTTAAATGCCCCGAACCAGATGTCTACCGGATTTTTGATTGTAGTAATATGCCCGAACACAACCATCAGGATTCCACAGCCCTTGGCAGCGTCAAGATATCTCTTTCTCTCTGTCACAGTTGTCGGTGTTGTATTCATAATTTATCCTTTCTTAATAACCTTTGGATTTTAAATAATCCATCGTACGTCTGCAGTTATTCTTGTCTGTATACGCAAAGCGCTCTTTTCTCATAGCTCCGTACTTCTCTTTTTCGGCAAAATCGCTTCTCACATATTCTTTGATTTTTTCCGCAAGTTCTTTTTCGGTAAGGCAGCGGTCTCCGAAAAGATCTTTTTCCATATCAATATAACTTCCATGAGCTTTCATATAAAGCTCATAGTCAAACTGATAAAAGATTACCGGCTTTCCAAGATAATACGCATCCCAGCTCACGCTGGAATAATCGGTGATCAGCATGGAGCATTCCATGATCAATTCGTTTAACTGTCTGCTTCCATGAGGAATCAGTTCCACGCTTTCATTTTTTTCCTGAAACGCATTTAAGTATTCCCGCATTTTAGGGTGTATGTGGAAAATCAGTTTAACTTTGTGTTTTTTGAGAAATTCCTCAAGCTCCCTGTTTTCAAGAAGACTCCTGTAACATTTGCAGTACTGACTATTGGCAAAGACCTCGTTGCTCTGTTCTTCCAGCCATGACCTCCACGTTGGCATAATCAGAATCTTTTTCTCCTTCTCCGAAGCCCTATTCTCAAGTACGTCCCAACGGCAAAAGCCCAGAATCGGTACGTCCTCCTGCGCATAGCCGAAATTTTCTGTGACGATATCCTGCTCAAATTTAGAGGTAACCGCAAAGTGGGTCATTGGGGTAGAGCCGTTTTTTCCAAAGTTTTTATCTACTCTCTTGAAAGCTGTTACGCCATGCTGCAGAAACAGAATCGGTTTTCTGCTCGTCTCTCTTGTGATCAGGTTTGGCTTTGGCTGCCAGGCGAAGCTGTGCGCTCTGGAATCGGACGCCACATAGACTCTGGCTGCCAGAAGATACAGCATATGTTTAAAACTCATAAATGAAATTATCTGTTTTTTATACTTTTCTGTTTTTTCCCACTGAACAGATTTTTTATCCATAATATAAAAAATCCGTTTCCTCTCTTGCTCCGGCAGCTCTTCCATACAGTACCGGAAAAAGTAAAAACCATTGTCCTGAGCCTCTCTTGCATACTTTTCATAAACCAGCCAGATTCGCTTTTTTTCCCAGTAAGGCTTCAGCGCCTTCCAGACTGCAAATGCCAAAAACTCTTTTGCTGCCACAGCAGGACTGTCATATTCTGATTCAGCTCTGTATCGGAAAGTCAGCATGTAATCCCTGCTTCCCATGGGGAACAGAATAAACCCTTCTCCTGTTTTAATCTCATAGCTGCCCAAAATCAGTCGAAGTCTCGTTCCTGCATCCAGAATCACGGGAAACTTCTGTCCGTTTATCTGATACAGATATACATCCCAGTCTCCCGGGGCAAGCTCCATGACGGAAACATCTGCTGATATGGTAAGCTCTGTTTTTTGCTCCCTGCGCTTTACCTCCAGCTTCAATGGGTATTCTGCGGGGCAGATTACATTTCTGTACACGAGCTTCGCCTCGCATATTTCCATACTTTCGGATGTTTCTACGACAAGACGAAACCTTTTTTGTCTGAGTTTCAGCTTTCTTACCATTATTTTTTCCGCCATCTCTCCTACCTCCTCTGCCATTGTTTTTCTCTTCTTATTTTCTCTGCCATTTACCCACAATCGCATCACAGATACGGCGGCTGTTCTGGTCATCGAAATATTTATAGAAATTATTTCTCATTTTTTCATATTTCGGCTGAATTCTGAAGTTATCTTCCACACACTTCTCCATATATCCCAGCAGTCCGTCCACATCCTGCGCGCAGTCTCCAAAGAGATCCCTGCTCATATCCAGATAGCTTCCGTGGGCTTCCTCATATTTGTCTCTGTCAAACTGGAAGAACACAACCGGCTTGTCCAGATAAAAGACGTCCCAGCATACGCTGGAATAGTCTGTCACAAGCATTTTGCAGCGCATCATCAATTCATTCGCAGGCTCTTCCCCAAAAGCAATCAGACGTATTCTTTCTGATTCTACTGAGAAATCCTGCATAAATTCGCGAAACTTGGAATGGAGATAAAAATTCGCCTTCAAGTCATTGTTTCTCAGGAAATCATGGAAACGTGAAGAATTGAGAAGTTCCATATAATTGCGGAAATAATCGCTCTCCTTAAATTCTTCCGCCGTTGCATTTTCCAACCATGAGCGCCAGGTCGGCATAATCAGAATCTCTCTCAAGCCTTCTGATTTATCCTCCAGTACATCCCAGCGGGCAAAGCCGCTGTTTACGATCTCATCCTCCTCATAGCCGAAGTTTTCTTTTACAATCTGTTTTTCGAAATCTGAGGTTACCACAAAGAGGTTGCAGCTTCCTGCCTTTCCTTTTCCATAAAAGAAATCAACCCGTTTCAGAGCAGTAACGCCGTGCTGCAGGAATACCAGAGGCTTCTTTCTGAGAGCTCTCTTTAAGATGCTTCCTCTCTGGCGCATTGCATAAAGCTGACTTCTTGTATCTGTGCTTACCAGAAGATCCGCAGCCTGCATATAAATCATATGGCGCAGACTCATAAAATCAATCACATGGTCCATATAAGGCTCCAGCTTGCTTCTGTCTGCTGAGTCTTTGGTAATCACATAATAAATATGACTTTTCTGTCTCTCCTCCTCACCGTTCTCCATACAGTGCTTAAAGAAATAGTAGCCGTTATCCTGCGCCATCATACAGAATTTCTCATATACAAGCTGGATGTGTTTGCTCTTCCAATAAGGCAGAAGAAGATAATAAAGGCTCATTGCCGCGATTTCCTTGATACGAAAAGCTGCCCTGTCAAATTCTCCCTCTTCACGATACTGAAAAGCAAGTTTTTTGGAGCTTGTATTGTAAGGATACAGGAAAAAGCCTTCATTTTCCTTATGCTTTCCGACATACAAAAATGCGGTAAAGTATCTGAGAGGTTTTGACATGGAAATAAAACAGTTAAAGCTGTCTCCTGTGCTTTTTTTCACATAGCGCACACAGACATCCCAGTAAAGACTTTTTAAATTGATTCCTGTAAGGTCTATGGAAACTTTTATATAGGAATATTTTCCTTTTTTTCTACTTTCAAGAATTTCGAATCTGTGCTCTTCCCGCTCTTCTTTCAGCTTACTCCTGAATATCAGGATTACGCTGTCCATTTCATAACCATTCCCGTCTGCCTCTATTTTCAGGCTCATGGTAATTTTCCCATTTTTTATGGAATAGCTGCGAAGGTTACAGAATCTGGACATGGCTTCTACTCTGGTTTCTGTGCCAAGGCTCAAAAACCACCTGCCCTTCTGATCCATATAAACAGCGATCATGTACGGGTATTCTTCCCCGTCCTCATTCATAAAGCGTACGATTTCCGTGCATTGTTTCGTCTCGATCCAGCTTACCAGACCTCTGGAAAGCGCTTTATTCTGATTGGCTTTTTTATCGTTCATCAGATTATATCTGTTATATTTTCCGTTTTCAATTGTTTCGATCAGAATTCTCGTACTCTTGTTTCTGTTGTTTTCCAGAGCATCTGTCAAAAAGCGGATATCCGCCTCGAACCCCCGGTGATCTTCATCTATCTTCATTTCCGGAAAATATATTTCCTGATTTTTCACTCCTGCAAGAAGCACTCTGATTTCTTCAAATTCTTCTGTGTTTCTCTCCAGCAGGGTCACATGAAAAAAACCTTCTTTTTCTGAACTTATATCCGCTCTTATTTCTTCCTCTGCAATGAGATTGCTTGTTGAGACTTTTTCAATTATTTTTTCACCGTTTTCGCAGGACTTTACCACATGGTAGAGTCCTGTTTCTTCATCTATATAATTCTCTCTCAAATAAAAGGTGTTCGCCATATCTACTCCCTTCCCTTTACTTTCTCACTTACCTTCGTGGCAATAAAGGCTGCAAAAATCAGAATCAACTCGGCTACCGACTGCCACAGTCTGGAAACCACAGAAATAATCACCGCCATCTGGGACGGCATAATCAGTGACAGGCCGAGAGTCATAACTCCTTCTCTGACACCGATTCCCGAAGGCGCAAATACTGCAAGAATCCCCGCAACCGCAGATAATCCCCAGATTCCTCCTGTATAAAGAAGCTGCGACAGCGGAACCTTATACATAGAGCAGGTAAGGATATAGAAACCTACGCCCACAATAAGCCAGTTAAAAATAAATAATCCTACAACCTTAATCATCTGTAAATAGGTAAATGGAATCTGTATATCTTTCTTTTTTGTTATTTTCTCCAAAATTCCCAGAAAGAAATTAATAATTTTAGGATTCAGGCAAATAAAAAACGCCACAACCAGAGCTGCTGTCACCCATTTATAATCATCCAGAGCCTCATTTGGAAAGAAAAACAGGGAAACAAGAAAAAGAAATGCAGCTCCCAGAAGAGTGCAAATATTTTCAATAAAGAAACAAACTGTAACCTTACGCATTGGAACGCCTTCCCTGTCATAAGCAGGAAATCTTGCCGCAAGCATAAATACTTTACCCGGAATATATTTTCCCAGAATGGAGTAAAGATAAGCCACAAGGGCATTTGAATACTTGATATTCGCTTTATCCAAAATCGTAATATAATGCCAGAAAGTAGCAAGTGTTACTTTATAGGCAAAGTAAAAAAACATGGATAAAATAAAGATTTTCCAGTCAATCTTGAAATTCAGTTCCCGTATCTCTGTGATATTCTTCTGAAAATACCGGACCATAAATATAACAACGGCTGCAAGGAATGCAATCTTGCACACCCTCATGATCGTCGCTTTTTTTCCTTTTTTCTCTGCTGCACTCATTTTTTTCTCCTACAATGTACGGTCAATGACCTGACTGATATACTCTATATTTTTGTATGAACTTTCCTGAACACGTTCCAGATTCTTTTCAAGTTTCCCGCGAATCTCCTCTTCTGCCAGTACAAAATTATCAAATGCGTTCACAAGATCTTCAAGGTTTAAACCGGAAAAATCAATCGCATACTGTCCCAGTTCAAACATATCAAGAACTTCCTGATACTTATGACTCCAGCCCACAAGAAGAACCGGCACTTTCTGTTCCAGAGAACCGATCATTGCATGGAAACGGGATGCTACCAGAAAACGGCATTTTCCGATGAGCGCACGAATCTGCTCTGCCTCCATTTCCTCGTGATACCAGCGGCACATTTCCCTGTCTTTGAGCGCTTCATAAATAGCATCGCCAACCAGAAGGTCATTATTTCTTGATTTCTCACTGTTAATCCTTGCTGCATTTGCAATCATCAGAACAGGATAGCCCTTTTTGTTCAGGGTTTCAATAAACTGCACCATAATTCCGGTATAGTCAATGCCCAGTTTTGCGCATTTCTTCTGAACAACAGAACTGATAGACAAACCTACAACATTATCATTATAAAAAGAATCCCGTTTAACCAGTTCGTCAATTTTTTTATTCCATTCGGGACTGTCTGCCATAGTGAATGCGCCGTCTGCACAAAGCTTTACATTTTTCTCAATGCCGATTCCTCTAAGGTTCTCATAAGTTCCCTGTCCTCTTGCACAGATAAGAGATAACTTGGGAAGAATCCATTTGGCAAGAAAACGATTATATGGATTTTTGAACGTCCCCATAGCCTGAGAATACTTAACAACCGGCACTCCAAGAAGAAGAGGTACAGCCGCGCAAACAAAAGCGTATGTGTTCATAACGAAACCGCGACTGTCAACAAAAGAAATCCCCGCCTCGTCAAGACAGACATTGGTATCCAGATAATTTCTGATAATATGATTCTTTTTCAACAGCCACTTCACCGGCGGACACCAGCGAAACAGCCAGTAGAGTACGGAAAGCGGAAAAGCAATAAACAGAAGTTCTTCCGGTTTCGTACTGACTACGTTAATAAAATCCCAGGGAAGCTGTTCTTTATCTTCCCCAGGATATACGCTCATCAAATTAATAGTGAGCCTGTCTTTATATTTTTCATGGAGCTGGCGGATAGAGCTCTGAAGCATAGCCGCCGCCCCTTTATTTCCACTGTAACTGGCAGCAGTAATTGCAATCACGATCTTTTTCATTATTTTTCCTCTTTTTCTTCCCGCTTATCTAATTCGTAGTCCATTTTACGCACTCTGTACTGAACGTCTTCAAGAATTTTTCTGTTTGCGTGTACGGTGTCTGCAAGAAGACCGATCACCCATGTCTGGAAACCAATCAACAGCAGGGTACTTGTAAGGATTAATGATTGTACATGACCTGCCCCCTGTCCCATTGCCATAAGAATCAGGAAACGAACGCCAAGCAATACACCGAGTCCGAAAATGATACCTCCCAGAATCATAAAAAATTTCAGCGGCTGGTACATCAGGAAAGAACGCACAATCGTAACCATAGAACGCTTCACATAGCCGAACATACTGGAAAACAGTCTGGATTTTCGAAGCTCCGGATTTGTGCGGATCGGTACAGATTCCATAGCGATTTTATTACGGCCTGCCTGCACAATCGTCTCCAGTGTGTAGGTATATTCATTTACAACATTCAACTGCAGCGCAGCTTCTCTGCTGTATGCACGAAATCCACTGGGAGCATCCGGAATATCGGAATTGGATGCCACACGAACCGTCCAGCTTCCCAGATGCTGCAGTTTCTTTTTAAGCGGTGAAAAATGTTCTGTCTCGTCAATCGGCCTTTCACCAATTACAATATCCGTCCTGCCTTCCAGAATCGGGCGAACCAGCTTCTCAATATCATCGCCGCAATACTGATCGTCCGCGTCTGTATTTACGATAATGTCTGCTCCGGCTCTTAAACATCCGTCAAGCCCTGCCATAAATCCTCTTGCAAGTCCCTTGTTGCGCTTGAAATTTACTACATAGTTAATTCCCCATTCCTTCGCAACCTTCACCGTCTCATCTTTACTTCCATCATTAATAATCAGATATTCAATCTCATCAATTCCATCAATATGCCTTGGCAGATGGTCCAGAGCAATTTTTAAAGTTTCCGCTTCATTGTAGCATGGTATCTGAATAATCAGTTTCATCTGTATTTTCTTCCTTTCCGTTTGTTTCAATAAAATGTATATCCTCGATCGAGCATTTCCTGTGCAAGTTCTTCGCCCTTTACATAATATCCGAATTCTGTGCTGCCCCGCTTAAAGGAACCGAAACAGCGCAGTTTATATTTCTCGATTTTTGAATCATCTGTTTTCAAAATCATAAAAATATTATTGAGCTTATCATCAGAATTCCTGTTTCTGAATCCGAAAAATTCAAAATCCGGAAGAGCCATCTGGAACAACTGGGTGCTGATTTCCTTCCCCACATAAATCTTTCGGTATTTCGGATCTAAATCAGAAAATACCATCAGCTCTTCGCGAACCGTCTTTGTGACCGGATATTCCCTGTCATTTCTTGCCAGACGCATGTGGAAATAACAGGCATTCAGATTCTCTGCGTTCACTATGATAAAAATCAGTCCTATCAAAGCCATCTTCTTTGTCATCTCAGAAAGAAGCATCAGTATTGCAAAGATGACCAGCGCATATATTCCCGCTTTTACCAAATCCACCGAAACAGCCGGATACTTCCCGCTTGTAGCTCCCGGAGACGGCATCGTCAAAAATCTGGAAATAGAGATAAAGTTACGCGGCGTCATGGATTTTCCATTTAATGCCGGCGCTACTTTCCACGCAAAAATCCCCAAAATTCCTGCATCAATAAGAACTGCCGCAAGTTTTCCTTTCCATTTAATCCAGTCTCTCCTGCACAGCAGCGCATAAAGCGCAAGAAGGCAAAGTACGCCAAAGGCGCAGGCAATATACCTTCCATATACAGGTCTGTCCGCTCTCAAAAGTTTCTCTTCTGTAAAATACAGATAAACCGGTTTAAAGAAAAACAAAATTCCAAGAGCTGCGCTTCCCATAAGATTCAAAAGTCCATAACCGGCAAGAATCAATTCTGTATCTGTGATTTCATGTGTTTTTTTGTAAAAATATACAATTACAAATACACTGACAAGCATTCCCAGAGCAATCATTCCGTACGTGGAGGTAAATGCATTAAATACCCATCCTATGATAAGCTTTATCATGGATTTGATACCCTTAAACGTAAAAATCAGCTTCAGAGCCTCGAAATCAAAAATCTCTGCGCTGGCATGTTTCACGCCATGCGGCCATACATTTACTTTCATATATGCAGTCATAAATTTGTCGGCTATAAGAAAAACTGCGCTTCCCGCCAAAAACACTATATTATTAACCAGCTTTTTCTTTCTTATTAATAAGAAAAGATAGATTGTCATAAATACTGCAATCACAAGTACGATTCCCCTTGTATGGGACGCATAAGACACAACGGCAAAAAAGGCAACCAGAAGACTGTATATACCTGCCAGCTTTTTCTTTCCCTTTTGAAGCGCATCGTAGCTCTCCAAAAGGAAATACAGGGTAAACCACGGTACTGCGCACATCAGCATATCTGCTCTCGCATAC
Source organism: uncultured Blautia sp. (assembly GCA_958367245.1). Lineage (GTDB taxonomy): Bacteria > Bacillota > Clostridia > Lachnospirales > Lachnospiraceae > Blautia_A. The sequence goes on along the minus strand of CATXEA010000004.1, from coordinate 62,715 downwards.
TGGCTGTAAAGAATCACAGAAGGCAGAATCCCCACAGATGCGCCGAGAATCGCACTTTTTGCCTTTTCCACATGAAGATATTTTCGGGAAATTTCATAACCAATCACAGGGATAACGCTGATAATTGCTGCATGAAGCACCATGATTGCCTTATACTGCATAAACGGATTCTTTATCAGCATAAATACCGGCACATATAAAAGCGCCTGAAAATATTTATAATAGAAGCCTCCCATCGCCTTATTGTTATCTGACCAGTCAAATCCCGTGAGAAACGCAGTATTTGACATTGTCCCCGTCTCATCAAGCACGATCGGCATATCCAGACGTCCGCCGTAATATGCCAGCAGAAGGAAAAATCCGATGTACAGACACAGCTTAATCCCGCGGTCTGACTGTAATTTTTCTTTCATAAAATCCCTCCATTGTATTCATTCGTATTATAATTAATCTGTATAGTATAAGTCTCTCGTATATACTTTATCAATCACATCCGCAATTTCATCATTATAGCGATTCGCCACAATCACATCGCTTATTTTTTTGAATTCTTCCAGGTCGCGGATAACCCTTGATTTAAAGAAGGTTTCTTCTTTCAGAGCCGGCTCATACACTACAACCTCTACCCCTTTTGCCTTCACTCGCTTCATAATCCCCTGAATGGCAGACTGTCGGAAATTGTCGGAATTGGATTTCATTGTCAGTCTGTAAATACCAATGATATTTGGGTTTCTGGAAAGAAGGCGCTCGGAAATGAAATCCTTACGGGTGGTATTCGCATCTACGATTGCATGGATAATATTATTCGGCACATTGTTATAGTTCGCAAGAAGCTGCTTGGTATCCTTTGGAAGACAATAGCCGCCGTATCCGAAGGATGGATTGTTGTAATGATTTCCGATTCGGGGATCAAGACACACACCCTCGATAATCTGTTTCGTATCCAGCCCGCGCACCTCTGCATAGGTGTCCAGTTCGTTAAAAAACGCAACACGCATGGCAAGATAGGTATTTGCAAAAAGTTTAATCGCCTCTGCTTCTGTAAGATTCGTAAAAAGCTTCGGAACGTCTTTTTTGATTGCTCCCTGTGCCAAAAGTTCTGCAAATTCCTTTGCTTTCGCTTCAAGAAATTCATTCCCCTCCGGCGCCCCTACAATGATTCTTGAAGGATAAAGATTATCATAAAGAGCTCTTCCCTCACGAAGGAATTCCGGAGAAAACAAAATGTTCTCACATTTTAATTTTTCTCTGATGGATTTCGTATATCCTACCGGTACTGTAGATTTAATTACCATTATGGCATCTTTATTGATTTCCATAACCTGTTCGATTACTGCTTCCACAGACGATGTATCAAAATAATTCAACTTCGGATCATAATTGGTCGGTGTGGAAATAATAATGAATTCCGCATCTTTATATGCGATCTGTGCGTCTGTGGTTGCAGTTAAATTCAAATTCCCTGATTTCAGATATTCTTCGATTTCTTTGTCTACGATGGGAGATTTGTGATTGTTGATCATTTCTACTTTTTCAGGAATAATATCTACTGCAAATACTTCATTATTCTGGGAAAGCAATACAGAATTAGATAAGCCTACATAGCCGGTTCCTGCTACCGCAATCTTCATATTGTCCTCTCTTTCTTTATAAGGAAGTCTCTAAGAGTCCCCATAGTTCCCAGAGACCATAGAATAGTTATCGTATCATATCAAATTCATTATAAATAGTTTTACCGAAAAGTCAATCCATACACACAAAAAAGTAACATCTTTGTAACAAAAAAAGAGCCTTTCGACTCTTTCCTGCGCTTTATGTTCAGCTCATGAATTCCTCATATTTCTCAAGGACTTCCTTTACATCTCCCTGCATCCGTACTTCTCCCTCATGGAGCCACAGAATACTGGTACACAGTTCTGCAAGCTGCTGGGAGCTATGGGAAACAATAACAACTGTACGGTCTTTATTGGAAATCAATTCTTTCATTTTTTTGTAGCTTTTCTTTTTAAATTTGGCGTCTCCGACACTTAACACTTCGTCGATGAGCATAATGTCCGCTTCCAGAATTGCTGTAATGGAAAAAGCCAGCTTGGAATACATACCGCTGGAATATGTCTTCACAGGCATATCAATAAATTTGCCAAGACCTGCGAATTCTATAATTTCATCCATCTTGGAACGGATATGCTCCTCAGAAAATCCCAGAAGAAGTCCGGAGAGAATAATGTTTTCTCTTCCTGTCAGTTTCTTCTGAAAACCGACGCCAATGGAGAGCAGGGATACGGAATTATCATGGAGATCGATTTCTCCCTTATCCGGTGAAAAAATACCTGCGATTGCCTTGAGCATGGTGGATTTACCGCTTCCGTTCTTTCCCACGATTCCAAGGATTTCTCCTTTTTTTACGGAAAAGCTGACTCCTTTTACTGCTTCCACAACTTCTGTATCTGTTTTTTTCAGACGCAGGAGACTTCTTTTTATGGAAAAGGACTTCAGGCATTTATAGCTGATGTGTACGTCCCTTACGTCTATTGCGTTTTCTCTTTCATCCATATTACATCACCTTTACATAGCTGTTCTCATATTTATAAATTGTCCTTACTCCGACTATGCACATCAGCACAGAAACAATTCCCCACAGGATAATCAGTTTCCGGTACGGCGTCGCGGAATACAACATACACTGTCTCGCAGATTCAATGAGCATGGACACCGGATTGCACTTCAGAAGAATGCTTCTGTACGGCTCGTCAAGCTTGGAACCGATGGAATAGAAAATTCCGGTCATATAAAACATCAGACGGAGAACAACATTCATTACATTATATAAGTCGTCCACAAATACGCCGAAATGAAGTACGATACAGCTCAGTCCGAAGGTAAATAATCCAAGTACGATCAGAATCGGAATCATATAAATGATGTTTACTGTAACCGGGACTTTGTAGATAACCATCATAATCACAATCAGTCCGAAGGAAACCACCATCTTGAATCCGTTTACCATCATCCTCTGTATAATAAGGATGTATTTCGGCACGTACACTTTCGATACGATGGGACTGTTCACACGGACAAGCTTCACGCTCTGGATAACCGTTTTGTTAAAGAAGTTCCAGAGTGTCAGTCCGACGAAAACAAACAACGGGAAATATTGAAGACCGCTCTTGAAAACGATGATGGCAATGAAGGTATATACCATCATAAATAAAAGCGGGTCAAGAATCCACCAGAGCCAGTTGAGATAGGAGCTGGCTACTTCTGATTTCAGGTCGGATCTTGCAGAATATTTCGCATAGGAAAAATATCTTTTCATATCCTTAATAAATCGATTCATTTTATTTCGCTCCTGTTTTTCGTAACACATTTATGCGTTTAAATCTTTTTTAATCTGTGTGGTGGATACTTCCGGTGTGCGCGGCAGATATACGACCTCGCAGCCTTCTTCCTTCAGGAAATCAAATTTCCCGCTCCAGTCATCACCGATCACAAATGTGTCTACATGATATTCTTTTACATCTGTACGTTTCTGTTCCCAGCTTTCTTCCGGAATCACAAGATCCACATAACGGATCGCTTCGAGAAGCTGTTTCCTCTTTTCATAAGAAAAATAACATTTCTTATGCTTCTGCTCCCAGTTAAATTCATCTGTGGAAAGAGCAACAATCAGATAATCCCCCATCTGTTTCGCTCTCCTGAGCAAATTGATATGCCCGTAGTGCAGCAGATCGAAGGTTCCATAGGTAATTACCCTTTTCATTTTAAATTCTTTCTCCTTCTATCTATATCAAAGGTAAAATCTGCATGATACAGTGGCTAATATAACATAGAATACAGGAGATTTCAAGTGACAACTACCTGTAACATCAATTACGCTTCTTCTATATGATTGTTGATGTACAAACCAGTAATATATTGATTTTCATACATTAATGCGTTATAATCAAAAAAAACTGTTATTATATTATAAGAAAGGACACGAACGATGAGTGATTACAGATTAGAAACAAAGTGTCTCCATGCAGGCTACACCCCTTCCAAAGGCGAGCCCTGCGCTCTCCCTATTTATCAGAGCACGACATTTAAGTATGACACAACAGATGAAATGGGACAGCTTTTTGACTTAAAAGCCGAAGGCTATTTCTATACCCGTCTCCAGAACCCTACCAACGATGCTGTTGCAGCCAAGATTGCCGAATTAGAGGGCGGTGTTGCAGCTCTTCTCACCTCCTCCGGACAGGCAGCCAATTTCTACGCAGTCTTCAATATCTGCGAGGCAGGCGACCATATCGTAGCTGCCTCTACCATCTATGGAGGAACCTTTAATCTTCTTGCAGTTACCTTTAAGAAGCTGGGTATTGACTGTACTTTCGTAGATACCGATGCAAGCGCTGAAGAAATTGCAGCAGCTTTCAGACCAAACACCAAGGTTCTCTTTGCAGAAACCATCGCAAACCCTGCCCTTGTTGTTCTGGATATCGAAAAATTCGCAAAAGCAGCACACGATAACGGAGTTCCCCTTATTGTGGACAATACCTTTGCAACTCCTGTAAACTGCCGTCCTTTTGAATGGGGCGCAGACATTGTCACTCATTCCACCACGAAATATATGGATGGTCATGCCCTTCAGGTGGGTGGCGCTATCGTTGACAGCGGAAACTTCGACTGGGAAGCCTACGGTCATAAATATCACGGGCTTACAGAGCCGGATGAATCCTACCACGGCGTTGTATATACGAAACAGTTTGGCAAAAAAGCCTACATTACCAAAGCAACCTCTCAGCTCATGCGCGATCTGGGTTCCATCCCTTCCCCAATGAACTGTTTCCTTTTAAATGTAGGTCTGGAAACCCTTCCGCTGCGTGTAGAACGTCATTGCTCCAATGCTCAGAAAATTGCAGAATACTTAAATGCCCACGAAAAAGTTGCTTCTGTAAACTTCGCAGGGCTGCCGGGTGACAAGTATTATGCCACAGCTCAGAAATATATGGACGGAGGCAGAACCTGCGGCGTTATTTCTTTCGAATTAAACGGAGGCAGAGACGCAGCCGTGCGCTTCATGGACAGCCTTGAGCTTGCAAATATTGCCACACATGTAGCAGCTTCCAAGACTATGGTTCTCCATCCTGCAAGCCACACGCATCGTCAGATGAACGACGCACAGCTTGCAGATGCCGGCGTATCTCCCGGAATGATTCGTCTCTCCGTTGGTATCGAGAATGTGGACGATATTATTGCAGACCTTGAAAAAGCGCTGAAAAACGCCTGATTTCAAAGCTTCAAGAATTATATGAACTTTATAAAAGGACAGGTTCTTCATAGCCTGTCCTTTTTTACTGTTCACAGCAGCATTCTCTCTTTTATTGAAGAATATATACCTCTGTATAGAATACTCCTTTGCTCTCCCCTTCTTCGTGAGAAGCAACATAAATATCAATACAGTTGTTTTTAATTGCGCCGCCGCAGTCCTCCGCCACATAAACCTGTCCGTTGATCACAACTTTGGAGCCATATGGAATCTGGGTCGGATCAACTGCAATAGTACGGTTGGTAGTCGCTGTTACGCCTGTGGAAGTCACACCGTTTGCCCACGGTCCGCAGCAGATACTGCAGTCACAGTAATGGGTGATACGGAAAGTGCCAAGCGACTTCAGTACAGCGTCTGAAGATACCGCAATCGGGGTTCCCACCTGAACTCCGTCTTCATTTGTCTCTGCGGAGGAAGTCACTCCGTTGGCAGCTTCCGCAAAGACGCCATGACCTTTGCTTTTGTGAATAACCCCGGCTTCTTCCCCGTCTGCAAGAGTAATCTTTTCCGCTCTCTCAGACTCTTTTACATCGCCCTGTCCTTCCAGTACATTTGTAGGTATGTAACCGATTTTATTCTTTCCATTCTCATCTTTGTAGGAAATCCTGCTCCAGACACTGTTTATCGTAGCAGTCCGTCTTACCTCATCAAGCTCCAGAACCTCTCCTACCACTTGTCCTTCTTTTCTTCCCGGATAATCCAGAATATCCGCGTCTCGGATTACCTTAAGCGTATCTCTTACAGCAACGCGGCAGCTTGTATCCATCAGAACACTGGTACGGACATAGCCATTAAGCTTTCCAAGTTTTTTATCTGTGTATACTACCTTGCTCCATCCATTCTCACATACTGCCACTCTTGTAAGTCTTGTTCCCAGAAGAACAGTCTTTAAATTATCGCTCTTCCTGTCCGGTCTCCTGCGGATAGACTCATGTTTCGAAGATATATAAACTGTATCTCTTTTAGCGACAGCAGTCACTGCAGTATTTTTTTCATCATTTATCTGAAAAGTATAAGGTGTTTTGTTATCCTGCTTATAAATGTTAAAGGTGTCCTCATATCCCGAAACCTCAGCGGATACAGATGCCGGGAAAAGCAGGGCTGAACATAAAAGCAGGGCAGTCAGTTTCTTTCGCATATATCGTTGCCTCCTTTACAGGTTTTGATTTTTCTATCATAGCATATAGAATTTCATTTATCAAATACCGTATTTTACCGGAAAACTTTTTTGATATTTTTTCAAAAAAATGTTTGACAAACCCCTCTTCATGTAGTATTATATGTTTTGTCGTCAAGCGGAACGCTTGGAAATGAAATGACAAATGCGATAGTGGCGTAGTTGGTAACGCGCGACCTTGCCAAGGTCGAGACCGCGGGTTCGAGCCCCGTCTATCGCTCTCCTGAGAAACAGCTCAGGGAAATACAATTGCAAACGCGATAGTGGCGTAGTTGGTAACGCGCGACCTTGCCAAGGTCGAGACCGCGGGTTCGAGCCCCGTCTATCGCTCTTCTGACTCACAGTTTAGAGACTGTGAGTTTTTTGTTGTATTCAAAATACAGATACTTCAGGATTCTCTTTTTATCTGCACAAAAAGGCTCCCCTGAACGGAAAGCCTTTTTGTATGAGTGAATTCTTTTGTATAGATTTTTTAGTGATGGAAAAGTCTTATTCCTGTAAAGGCCATCACCATTCCATATTTATTACATGTCTCAATTACTGCGTCATCACGAACAGAGCCGCCCGGTTCTGCAATATATTTTACGCCGCTCTTATATGCGCGCTCAATGTTATCGCTGAATGGGAAGAATGCATCGGAGCCTAAGGTTACGCCTGTCATCTGGTCAAGCCATGCGCGTTTCTCTTCTCTTGTAAATACTTCCGGTTTCTCTGTGAAAGTTTTTTCCCAGTTTCCGTCAGCAAGAACGTCCATGTACTCTTCTCCGATATATACGTCAATGGCGTTGTCTCTCTCTGCGCGTGTGATGGTATCTTTAAACGGAAGATTCAGAACTTTCGGGCACTGACGAAGGAACCAGTTGTCAGCCTTCTGTCCTGCCAGTCTTGTACAGTGTACACGGGACTGCTGTCCTGCTCCTACACCAATTGCCTGTCCGTCTTTTACGAAACATACAGAGTTGGACTGTGTATATTTCAGCACGATAAGGGAAATCTTCAGGTCACGTTTCGCTTCTTCAGAAAGTTCTTTATTCTCTGTTACAATGTTAGCCAGAAGCTCATCGTTAATCTCCAGTTCCTGACGTCCCTGCTCAAAAGTTACGCCGAACACTTCTTTATGCTCAAGAGGAGCCGGCACATAGTTCTCATCAATTTCAATAACATTGTAATTGCCTTTTTTCTTCTGTTTCAGAATCTCCAGAGCCTCATCTGTGTATCCGGGCGCGATAACACCGTCAGATACTTCCCTTTTAATCAGAAGCGCGGTATCTTTGTCACAGACATCAGAAAGAGAAATGAAATCACCAAAAGAAGACATTCTGTCTGCGCCTCTTGCTCTTGCATATGCACATGCAATCGGAGAGAAGTTTTTCCAGTCCATATCGTCTACCCAGTAGATTTTCGCCAGAGTTTCTGTAAGAGGAAGTCCTACGGAAGCTCCTGCAGGAGAAACGTGCTTGAAAGAAGTTGCTGCAGGAAGCCCTGTTGCCTTCTTCAGATCACGCACAAGCTGCCAGCCGTTAAAAGCATCAAGAAAGTTGATATATCCAGGTCTTCCGGAAAGAACTTTGATCGGGAGTTCTTCGCCGTTGGCAAGATAGATTTTAGATGGTTTCTGGTTCGGGTTACATCCATATTTTAATTCGAATTCTTTCATGAAAAAAGTCCTCCGTTTTTATTATTTGTTTTTGTTGACAATTTTTGTTTCGTAGTTTCCTGTCTCAATATCAATATATCTTACAAACAGAGAAACTTTATTCTCTTCATTCAGGCTGTTCCAGAGCATCTCTGTGAACGCTTCCATGTCGTCAGGAATTGCCACCAGCTTCGGTTCTCCTTCGAAGCTTGGAAGCGGATTTCCGTCGCATTTATAAGTATGGATGAAATGTCCCTCTCCTGCCGCTGCGTTCTCATACGCAAATGTATAGCGGTTGCAGGATTCCGGATTTCCGTTGTTGCTTTTCAGAATAGACATTGCATAATTGAATTTACCGTTCTCTACATGCATGATACCTGAAATACGAGGTGTATAGTTTGGAGCATCCGGCTCAAATTCTCTGCATCTTAAAGACTGCTCAAAAGTAAGCTGTTTGTCCATTCCTTCATAAATTGTATCTGTCTGATCTCCGTTTGTCACAATTGTCTTGTTTCCAAGTACACGTACAGGAGCGTAAATAATAAGGCTTGGGTCAACCAGTTTAGACGGGTCAAAGGCCTGTGTGCGGATTCCTTCTCCCTCTTCTACAAATACGCGGTTTCTGCTGTTCTCGCTTCTGCCCATAATGAAATAAGCTGTCACTGCCTTCTTCCCATCTGCAGAGCGTCCGATAACGATTCCTCTTCCAGGGTAGGAATTTTCTTTCAGTTCTTTTTCCAGTGATAACATTTCCATGATTTTTTCTCCTTTTTGTGAGTGATAAGTGAAATTAAGTATAAAAAAACGCCTGGGAAACCCGTTCTTCAGGCTGCCCAGGCGGTCGGCACATATACAAACCGCACTCCCTGTAGTTCTTTCTACTTCCGCCAGTCATGCAGTCGTCTGTCATCCCTTATCCACAGGATAAAGGGTTAACATATTTCTTTTCCACCAACATAGTACAATACTTCTGTCAGTTTTGCAAGTTAATTCTTTATTATTTATCATCCACGCTGTAGTTAGGCGCTTCTTTGGTGATGTGGATGTCATGTGGATGAGATTCTTTCAGGGATGCTGCAGAAATCTTGATGAACTGACCTGTTGTTTTCAGTTTCTCAATATTCTCTGCACCGCAGTAACCCATACCGGAGCGAAGACCGCCCATAAGCTGGAATACTGTATCCTCCAGATGTCCCTTATATGCAACTCGTCCTTCTACGCCTTCCGGAACAAGCTTCTTCGCATCCTGCTGGAAGTAACGGTCTTTGCTTCCGTTCTCCATAGCTGCGATAGAGCCCATACCACGGTATACCTTGAACTTTCTTCCCTGATACAGTTCGAAAGTTCCCGGACTTTCGTCGCATCCTGCGAACATACTTCCCATCATACATACGTTAGCGCCGGCTGCGATAGCCTTGGTAATATCTCCGGAATACTTGATACCGCCGTCTGCGATAACCGGAATTCCGTAACGGTTTGCAACCTCATAGCAGTCCATGATGGCTGTAATCTGCGGAACACCGATACCTGCAACTACACGGGTAGTACAGATGGAACCAGGTCCGATACCAACCTTAACAGCGTCTACTCCAGCCTCGATCAGAGCCTTGGTAGCTGCGCCTGTAGCAACATTTCCTGCAATTACCTGTAAATCAGGATATGCAGCCTTAATCTCACGAACAGCCTTTAAAATATTCTCAGAATGGCCGTGAGCAGAGTCAACTACGATTACATCGACAGCAGCCTTCACCAGAGCGTCTACACGCGCAAGGACATTGGATGTAATACCTACAGCAGCGCCGCAGAGAAGACGTCCCTGCTCATCTTTGGCTGCCAGCGGATATTTAATCTGTTTCTCAATATCTTTAATTGTAATTAAACCTTTTAAATTAAAATCGTCATCAACAATGGGTAATTTCTCTTTACGGGATTTCGCAAGGATTGCTTTCGCTTCCTCAAGAGTGATTCCCTCTTTCGCTGTAATCAGGCCCTCAGAGGTCATACATTCTTTAATCTTCTTGCTGAAATCAGTTTCAAATTTGAGGTCACGGTTGGTAATGATACCAACAAGCTTTCTGCCCTCTGTGATCGGCACACCGGAAATACGGAATTTGCCCATTAATTCATCTGCATCGCCTAATGTATGCTCCGGTGATAAATAAAATGGATCTGTAATTACGCCGTTCTCAGAACGCTTTACTTTATCTACTTCATCTGCCTGCGCTTCGATGGACATATTTTTGTGAATGATACCGATACCACCCTGTCTTGCCATTGCAATCGCCATACGGTGCTCAGTAACTGTATCCATACCGGCACTCATCATAGGAATGTTGAGTTTAATTTTTTTTGTTAAATAAGTTGTGACATCTACCTGATTCGGAATTACCTTCGAATACGCCGGAACTAACAGGACGTCGTCAAAAGTAATGCCTTCACCAATGATAGTACCCATTGCATTTCCTCCCTTGTCTTATGAATTTAATTTAAAAATTACATTTTTGTATAACATTTCGATGTGAGACTTAGTGTAACAAAAATCAGAAATCGTGTCAATCCAAAAAAACTTTGCTCGGAGCTGAATTTTTCATAGCATGCGCAAGGGCTTCGTCAGGTTCAATAATAACCTTGCAGTTTTCGCCGTTAAGTCTGGTAATAATGGCAAAACGCTTGTGATCCTTGTTTCCGGATGAAAAGTCATACACTTTCATTTTCTGATTGCCGTTATAATAGTCCATTCTGTGAGAATCCACAGGCGCTACCAGATCAGCTTCAGAAAGGCTGATATTTGTGGACTTCTTGTCGCGCTTGCTCTGTGACATTACTCTTGTGATATCCAGTTCTCCGTTTACAAACAGGTAATCAAATTCCAGACTTGTTTTCGGAACAATGAAATAACAGGCAATACCAAGACCAATCGCCCCGATCAGCAGCAGCGGATGGATAAAAAGACCTCCAAATGCAAAAACCGCAGTAGCGCCGATCAGTCCGTATTTCGTTATGGCATCTTTGGCAGTCGGCTGTTTTTTGACAAGTAATTCTGAGTATAAATCGCTCATTTCGTCCTCTCCTTATGTATCATATTTTATCTTTAAGTATAACATAAAACGGAACCATCGTCTATGACGACGGTTCCGTTAAATTATGAAAATTTTGTGGTCAGAACGGATTATCCCTCTCTCCCTTTAAATCGGGCGAGCGCAGATTACATCATTCCCATTCCAGGATTTCCTGCAGGCATTGCAGGTGTATCTTCTTTAATGATTCCCACAACGGATTCTGTTGTAAGAAGAGTAGATGCAACGCTTGTTGCGTTCTGGAGAGCGCTTCTTGTAACCTTTGCAGGGTCAAGGATGCCTTCTGCAACCATATCTACATATCTTTCTTTCAGAGCATCGAAGCCGATTCCCACTTCAGACTCTCTTACCTTGTTGATGATAACTGCTCCTTCAAGACCTGCGTTTGCAGCGATGAAGAACAGAGGAGCCTCCAGAGCTTTCAGGATTACGTTTGCACCTGTCTTCTCGTCGCCTTCCAGAGTAGCTGCAAGTTTGGCTACTTCTTTGGAAGCGTGAATGTATGCAGAACCGCCGCCTGCAACGATACCTTCTTCTACGGCTGCTCTTGTAGCTGCAAGAGCGTCCTCAAGGCGGAGTTTTGCTTCTTTCATTTCTGTTTCAGTAGCAGCGCCCACACGGATAACAGCTACGCCGCCTGCCAATTTGGCAAGTCTTTCCTGTAATTTCTCTCTGTCGAAATCAGATTTTGTCTCTTCAATCTGAGCGCGAATCTGAGCTACACGGTTCGCGATTTTTTCTTTGTCTCCGTGACCTTCTACGATAACAGTGGACTCTTTTGCAATCTTAACAGATTTTGCACGGCCTAACTGCTCCATTGTAGTTTCTTTGAGATCAAGACCAAGTTCTTCGGAGATTACCTGACCGCCTGTAAGAACAGCGATATCCTGAAGCATTTCTTTTCTTCTGTCGCCATATCCCGGAGCTTTTACTGCGGCTACCTGGAAAGTACCTCTTAATTTATTTACGATAAGTGTTGTAAGAGCTTCGCCTTCAACATCTTCTGCAATGATGAGAAGTTTTGCGCCAGCCTGAACAACCTGCTCTAACAGAGGAAGGATTTCCTGAATATTGGAGATTTTTTTGTCAGTGATCAGGATGTATGGATCTTCCAGATTTGCTTCCATTTTTTCCATATCTGTTGACATATATGCGGAAATATATCCACGGTCAAACTGCATACCTTCTACAAGGTCAAGCTCTGTATGCATAGTCTTGGATTCTTCTACTGTGATAACGCCGTCGTTGGAAACTTTTTCCATAGCGTCTGCAACAAGCTGTCCTACTGTCTCATCACTTGCGGAAATTGCCGCTACATTGGCAATCTGCTGTTTTCCGCTGATTTTCTGGCTCATATTCTTAACAGCCTCTACAGCGGCCTCTGTTGCTTTTTTCATACCTTTTCTGAGGATGATCGGGTTAGCGCCTGCTGCCAGGTTCTTCATTCCTTCATGGACCATTGCCTGTGCAAGAACAGTTGCTGTTGTTGTACCATCACCTGCTACATCATTTGTCTTGGATGCAACTTCTTTGATAAGCTGTGCGCCCATGTTCTCGAACGCATCTTCCAGCTCGATTTCTTTCGCAATTGTAACACCGTCGTTTGTGATAAGCGGAGCGCCGAATGGTTTGTCAAGAACTACGTTTCTTCCTTTTGGTCCGATTGTAACTCTTACTGTGTCTGCTAATTTATTTACGCCAGCTTCAAGAGCGGCTCTTGCTTCTGCGCCGAATTTGATTTCTTTTGCCATGATGACGATTCCTCCAATTTAATATATTTTATAATGTTCTGTCTTCTTATTTTACAACTGCAAGAATATCGTTCTGTTTTACGATGATATATTCTGCTCCGTCCAGTTTCACTTCTGTTCCTGCATATTTGGAGTAAATAACCTTATCTCCTACGGAAACTTCCATTTTTACTTCTTTTCCGTCAACAACTCCGCCAGGTCCTACAGCGATAACTTCTGCCTGCTGCGGTTTCTCCTGAGCCTGTCCCGGAAGGACGATTCCTGATTTTGTGGTTTCTTCTGCTTCTAACTGTTTTAATACAACTCTGTCGCCTAAAGGTACTAATGTCATGATCTATGTTCCTCCTTAAAATTGTTTTTACTCAAATCTCTGCTTTTCAGCCTTGCTAGCACTCATTCGCATCGAGTGCTAATCACTGTCCTTATATTATTTAAAAGCGCTCTTTTCTGCAACTCTTTTCAGCGTGATAATATAAAGTGTATTCTCATATATTCTCATGTATTCTCATTTTATCTCTTTTTTTCTTAATTTAGAAATTTTCTTCAGTTGGTTTTGGACGCTCCTGAAGCTCCCCGAAAAAAAACATCCTGTATCTTTCAAATACAGAATGTTTTTCGTAAGTTTCTTTTTATGCTTTTTTATTCCTCTGTGCCTTAATCTCTTCCAGCTCATCAAAAATCACTTCATTAAGAACCTTGATATAGGTTCCTTTCATTCCGGACGAACGGGATTCAATAACTCCTGCACTCTCGAATTTACGAAGCGCATTTACGATAACGGAACGTGTGATTCCAACTCTGTCTGCAATCTTGCTGGCTACCAGAATTCCCTCATCTCCGTCAAGCTCGTCAAAGATATGGATGATTGCCTCAAGCTCTGAGAAAGAAAGAGTATTGAAAGCGGATTTCACAACCTGCTGCTTTCTGTCTTCTTCTGCATTCTCTTCGTGTACGGCTCTCATCATTTCGAGACCTACCACTGTGGTGCCGTATTCGCTGACAATAATGTCTTCAATATCGTAAGGCTTCTCATAGCGGTACATAAATACAGTTCCAAGTCTTTCACCTGCAATATCAATCGGATTGATGATTCCCTGATAACTGCTCGATACATTCTCGAAGCCCAGAGTCTGAAGATTTACATTTTCTTTCGTTGACAGCACTCCAAGAAATCTCTCGTTTAACAGCGCGTCCACATATCCTCCGACTTTGTCTTCAATCAGTTCTGTGATCTCTTCTACTCCCGGACATAAGCTGACACCCAGCACTTTACCTTTCTTGCTGAGTACAAGGATGTTGGAATTTAAGGTTTCCATTAAAACCTGGCAGATGTCGTTAAAAACGACTTTGCTGGAGCTGCTGTTATGGAGCAGCTTATTGATTTTTCTTGTTTTATCCAGCAACTGAACGCTCATATTGTCCTCCTTTCGCTTTGGTCATCCGCGCATAACAATTCTCAATATTCAAAATTATGCACGGCAAAACTGCTGTACTCTATTGATATTTTATATACTACACGTTTTCGAGACAAATTACAAGATAAATTTTACTATTTTTCATTTTTACTTAGCTTTTCTGAAAATATACTTCTTTTCAAATTATTATCCCGTAATTTATATTTATCCCTTTTTTTACATAGAAAAAGACGCAGAATACAGGGATTGCCGACCTTCTTCTGCGTCATGATTTTTCTGAATATTCTTTTTTTCGCCTGAATACGTTACTCTTTTGCCTCTACATAGCCGCAGGTTTCCTGACTGCACATGAGCTTATTGCCTTTCTCCACCATATAGCTTCCGCATTTCGGACATTTCTTTGCCGACGGCTTCTGCCATGACATAAATTCACACTCCGGATTATCTTCACATCCGTAATATTTACGTCCCTTCTTCGTCTTTTTAAGAACAACGTCCTTTCCGCAGATTGGACAGGCTACGCCGATTTTTTCATAATATGGCTTGGTGTTCCGGCATTCCGGAAATCCCGGACATGCAAGGAATCTTCCATGAGGACCGTATTTGATAACCATATTTCTTCCGCAGTTATCACAGATCACATCTGTCACTTCATCCTCAATATCAATCTTTTCAAGTTCTTTTTCCGCTTCATCCACATCATGCTTCAAATCCGGATAGAAGTTGCGTACAACCGTTTTCCACTGGACAGTTCCCGCATCTACGCAGTCCAGAAGCCCTTCCATAGTAGCTGTGAAATTCACATCCACAATACTTGGAAACGCCTGTTTCATAATGTTGTTCACTACTTCTCCCAATTCTGTGACATAAAGATTTTTCTGCTCTTTTGACACATAGCGTCTGCTGATGATGGTGGTGATCGTCGGCGCATAGGTACTTGGACGTCCAATTCCAAGCTCCTCCATTGTTTTGACAAGGGAAGCCTCTGTATAATGAGCCGGCGGCTGTGTGAAATGCTGCTCAGGCTTTAACTCCTTAAGGCTTAACTTCATGCCCTTCTCCAGACTCTGGTTCAGGACATTGCCTTTCTTATGGTCTTCCTCATCTGTATAAACAGACAGGAAACCGTCGAATACCACTTTTGATGCAGATACTGTAAAAATATATTCGTCAGCGCCAATCTTTACAGAAGTTGTCTCATAGCGCGCCGGTGACATACGGCTTGCAGCGAAACGCTTCCAGATCAACTGATACAGACGGAACTGGTCTCTGGAGAGAGAATCCTTAAGCGCTGCCGGTGTACGGCTGATATCTGTAGGACGGATTGCTTCATGGGCGTCCTGAATCTTCTGCCCTTTTTTCGCTGTTTTTTCTGTTTTTGACACATATGCCTCGCCGTACTGCTCTGTGATATATTCTCTTGCAGCCGCATCCGCTTCCTCTGAGATTCGGGTGGAATCTGTACGCAGATAAGTAATCACACCGACAGTACCGTTTCCTTTAATATCAATACCTTCATAGAGCTGCTGTGCAAGACGCATGGTCTTCTGAGTAGAAAAGTTAAGTGTCTTGGACGCTTCCTGCTGCAGTGTACTGGTTGTAAACGGAAGAGGCGCGTTTTTGATTCTCTCGCCTTTCTTTACCTCAGTAATCTCGTATTCCTTATCCTGTAAAGAAGAAAGGAGTTTATCCATCTCTTCTTTATTATGGATGTTCATTTTTTTATCTGTACCATAGAACTTCGCTTCCAGAGGCTTCTTCTCTCCGGTTACATGAAAAGTACCTTCAAGACTCCAGTATTCCTCTGGAATAAAGGCATTGATCTCTTCCTCACGGTCACAGATGATACGAAGCGCCACTGACTGAACGCGGCCTGCGCTTAAACCTCTTTTAACCTTTGCCCAGAGAAGCGGACTTATTGTATAGCCTACCATTCGGTCAAGCATACGCCTTGCCTGCTGTGCGTCTACCAAATCCATATCAAGCTCTCTTGCCTGTTTAATAGATGCCTTTACTGCGCTCTTTGTAATTTCGTTGAACGTAATCCTGTGCATTTTTTTCGGGTCTTCTTTGAGAGCCTGCATCAGATGCCAGGAAATTGCTTCTCCCTCACGGTCGGGGTCAGTTGCCAGATAAATCTTATCTGCCTTTTTCGCTGCCTTACGAAGCTTCGCAAGGAGTTCTCCCTTTCCGCGGATTGTAATATATTTCGGCTCGAAATCGTTCTCCACATCAATTCCGAACTGACTTTTCGGAAAATCACGAACATGTCCGTTGGAAGCTTCCACGTCGTAATTAGAACCCAGAAATTTCTTTATAGTTTTTACCTTTGCAGGTGATTCCACTATCACCAGATATTTCGCCATGTTACCTCTCCTAGTTGCCAATCTGTCCGTTACTGTTGCCAGTAACTTCTGTTACTTTACCTTTACGTAATAATGCCGACCTGTCTCTTCGATCCATCCAAGAAGCGTAAGCTCAACTGCGCATCTGCTTACTGTTTCCGGCGCAAGCCCTGTTTTCCTGATTATGTCGTCCAGACTTTTTGGTCGTAAATCGAGACAACTATACACCAAATTCAAATCTCTTGCAAGTCCTAACTTATTTTTTTTGCCCGAATCTCTGTTCTCCTCTTTTGTTTTCTCCTTTCCTTTTTCTTCGGAGGGGATTCCCAGCTCCTGAAGAACCACCTCCGGACTGTACGCAATTCCTGCTCCGTCATAGATCAGCTTATGGCAGCCAAGACTCAGCTTTTCCGTCACAGGTCCCGGCAGGGCAAAAACCGCCTTCCCCATTTCCAGAGCAAAGCCTGCCGTTATGAGAGAGCCGCTGTTTTCTTTTGCCTCCACCACAAGAACCGCATCTGCCAAAGCGCTTATAATTCTGTTTCTCGCAGGAAAACAGAACTTCATGGGCGGCGTTCCGGGCGCATATTCGCTGATAATCCCGCCTCCGTTTCTCAATATCCTGTCATAAAGGGGACGGTTCCTTGCAGGATAAACCACATCGCAGCCGCAGCCCAGCACTGCAAAGGTTGGCGTACCTCCCTCCAGCGCCCCCTTATGTCCCTCCGCATCTATGCCAAGCGCCATTCCGCTTATAACCTGTACCCCATGCCCGCTTAAAATTTTCCCGAAACGGAAAGCCTGAAGGCGGCCGTAAGGGCTGCACATCCTTGCTCCCACAATTGCCACAACAGGCTGCCCTGCGACAGGCATATTTCCTTTCACATAAAGCTGCCCGGGCATGGAGGAATAATTCCTCATGTTCGCAGGATATTCCCTGTCTTTCCTATAAATACATCGAGTTTCTTCCATATAAATTATCAGCCCTCCCTGCTTTTTATTCCTTCCCCGGCAAAAAATTCCCGCCTGAGACTTTTATCTTCTCCTCAACTCCGGTATTCTCCGTCAAACACCCGGTAGGCAAGCGCCTCTCCGATATGAGCAGTTCCTATCATTTCCTCTCCTTCCATATCCGCGATTGTTCTGGCAACCTTCAATATTCTGTGATACGAACGGGCGCTGAACTGCATTTTTTCGAAAGCAGAGCCAAGTAGAGCAGCCCCATCCGCAGTCATTGGACAGTATTTCTCAATCTGTTTGCCGTGAAGCTCCCCATTGAAACGGACCGTTTCGTTTTTATATCGAAGACTCTGAATTTTTCGCACTTTCTCCACCCGTTGCCGAATTACTGCCGAAGATTCATTTTTCCCTGAGAAACGAAGCTGGGAAAAGCTTACCGGAGGAACTTCCGTACAAATATCAATCCTGTCCAGAAGAGGGCGGCTTATTTTTCCAAGATAATGACTCACCTGTCCGGCAGTGCAGTGACAGCGGTTCATATCCGGATAATAGCCGCAGGGACAGGGATTCATAGCTGCTGCAAGAATAAAATTCGCCGGAAACACATAAGTACCATTTACCCGTGAAAGCTGTATCACCTTATCTTCCAGAGGCTGTCTTAAAGTCTCAAGGCTTCTTCTGGAAAATTCCGGCATCTCATCCAGAAACAGTACGCCTCTGTGAGCCAGCGTCACCTCCCCCGGTCTTGGATTTCTCCCTCCTCCTGTCATTGCCTGGGCAGAGCTTGTATGATGAGGACTTCGAAACGGTCGTCTCCTGATAAGAGGATGCTCTCTGGAAAGAAGTCCTGCTATGCTGTAAATTCTGGTCAGTTCCAGAGATTCCTCGAAAGTAAGCTCCGGCATGATGGAAGGAAGACGCCTTGCAATCATGGTTTTGCCTGTCCCCGGCTGTCCGATAAAAAGAATATTGTGAAATCCGCTCACTGCTATTTCTGCTGCTCTTCTGGCTGTCTGCTGCCCTTCAACCTCTTCAAAGTCCGGCAGCTCCTCCTCTTTTTCATCCGATTCACCGGATTCCTCCCGTTCTGTATAGGCTTGGGGACGTTTCAGACAATCCATCATTTCTGTTATATTCTTTACTCCCGCTACCGGAATATCACGTACAAGTCTTCCCTCCGGAAGATTCTCATGGGGAATAATGCAGAGCCTGCATCCCATCTCCCTTGCCCGTATCACCATTGGCAAAACACCGGAAATCCCATGAATCTGACCATTAAGGCTGATTTCTCCTGCCATCATAACTCCTTCCAGAAGAGCAGGACTTACTACCTCGGATGCAGCAAGCACAGCCGCTGCCACAGGCATATCAAAACCAGCCCCCTCCTTTCTGATATCTGCAGGAGCAAAATTTACCGTTACCTTCCTTGGCGGAAGGCTGATTCCGTTATTTTTCAGGGCTGTGCGGACTCTGTCCTGCGCCTCCTTGACCTGCGCGGACGGAAACCCTACCATAATAAAAGACGGAAGCCCGCTGCTTACATCCGCTTCCACCTTAATCGGACACACCTCCATTCCTCTTATGGATGCCGACAATACACTTGCAAACAAATTTTCTCCTTTCCGCATATGGAAACCTGCCCCGAATGATTCCTGAAATGCTATGATAAAAATAATATAAATGGAAAATTAGTACAGATTTGTACAGATGTTGAAATGGTAAAAAAATACAATTTTAGTATAGCCCATTTTGCTCCAATTCGCAATAGTTGTTTTCATTTGATGTATACTTTATAAAAAGATTGCCGCAACCACAAAAGAGAGGTGTTAGATGATGAAACTGGAGCGTATTGAGGATCTTCGAAATGAAGTAAACTTATCTCAAAAACAGGTAAGTGAAATTTTACATATCAGCCAGCGCTGCTATTCTCATTATGAAACCGGAACACGAAGCGTTCCTCTGGAAATGCTAATACGAATAGCGAATTATTATGATATCAGTATCGATTATCTGGTCGGAAGAACAGATGTTAGAGAGATGGCAAAATAAGAAGAGAAAAGCTGACGCTCTTTTCCAAAAAAGAATGCGTCAGCTTTTTTATTACTCTTTTCCGTTAAAACAATAGGTGCAAAGCTTACATGCCGGAAGTCCGATGGATTCAATAAGGTCGTCAAGACGATGGTATTTCAGGGATGTGAAATTCAGCTCCTGACAAATGCTTCCCAGCATTTCTTTATAATTTGCGGAATCCGGATTTGCGTAATCCGCCAGTGTCTTTGCATCCACATTCTCTCCCTCGCGTTTGGCAATCGTTCTTCTTGTAATCAGATCCATCTCTGATTTGGAACGGGAGAAATTCAGGTATTTACATCCATAAAGAAGCGGCGGACAAGCCGGACGGATATGTACCTCTTTCGCTCCGTTATGGTAAAGGAATTCCGATGTCTCTCGAAGCTGTGTTCCGCGAACAATAGAATCGTCGATCATCAGAAGCTTTTTATCCTTAATCAGCTTGTGAACAGGAATCAGTTTCATTCTCGCAATAAGATTTCTCTGGCTCTGCTGTGTCGGCATAAAGGAACGCGGCCAGGTCGGTGTATATTTAATAAACGGACGCGCGAAAGGAACGCCGGACTCGTTTGCATAACCGATCGCATGGGCAATACCGGAATCCGGTACGCCTGCCACAATGTCAGGATCGACTTCTCCCATGTCACGCTGCGCAAGAATCGCGCCGCATTTATAACGCATATCCTCTACGTTGATACCTTCATAGGTTGAGGTCGGATATCCATAATAAGTCCAGAGGAAGGAACAGATACGCATTTCTTCTCCCGGTGCGTTCAGAGTCTCAACACCTTCCGGTGTAACGCTTACAATCTCGCCCGGTCCCAGTTCCTTATAGTCTTCATATCCCAGATTCAAATATGCGAAACTCTCGAAAGATACACAGCAGGCATCCTCTTTTTTACCAATAATAAGAGGAGTTCTTCCCAGACGGTCACGGGCAGCGACCAGTCCCTTAGGTGTCATTACAAGCAAGGTCATAGAGCCTTCGATCATTTCCTGCGCATAGCGGATACCCTCCACCATAGTCTGTTTCTGATTGATCAAAGACGCCACCATCTCTGTAGGATTCACGCTTCCACCGCTCATTTCCAGAAAATGTGTGCTTCCGTTTCTGAAAGAGTGCGCGATGAGCTCGTCCATATTGTTAATCTTTCCGACTGTCGTAATGGCAAAATTTCCCAGATGGGAACGTACAAGCAGCGGCTGAGGCTCATTGTCTGAAATACAGCCGATTCCCAGATTCCCCTCCAGTTCTGCTACATCACGGTCAAATTTCGTACGAAAAGGGGAGTTTTCAATGTTATGAATTGCGCGGTCAAAGCCTTTTTTGCTGTCGTAAACTGCCATGCCGCCCCTTCTGGTTCCCAGATGGGAATGATAATCAATTCCAAAAAAAAGGTCCAAAACACAACTGGACTTTGAAGCTACTCCAAAAATTCCACCCATTTTTATATCTCCTTTTGTCCTGGCGTATTTTCGCCGTTCATCTTTTACATTTTTAACACCGCTCTATTATATAGAACCCCCTATGATAAGTAAAGGCTTTTGCTTCTTTAAAATTATTTTTTTACGTCAAAAAATTTCTTTTTTATTGTGGAATCCCTCTTATTTTTTCTCTTTTATAACACCTTTTCTGTAAGCGTCCAAAAGCTGTGTAAGCTCTGTGATTCTTTCTTTTAAAGCCATTCCATTATCTGTGTCTCCCACCAGACGCCGTCTGTGCGTATAGTGAACTGCCACCTGATTAGACACAATATCTGTCTCTCTGAGCACCGCATCCTCAGCAGATGTAAATGGCTCATGGGCAGACAGAAACAGGCCGTAGGAGCTGTATACAAGCGTATAGCCTGCAATTCCCGTAACCTTGCGGTATGCTTTGGAAAAACCGCCGTCAATGACAATAATCTTTCCATTGCATTTCACAGGATTCTCTCCTTCGCTCTGATGAACCGGCACATGCCCGTTGATAATATGCCCTTTCTCCGGATTAAGCCCGAATTCCAAAAGCATGGCGTCTACTACCTCTTCCTTCTCCAGAAGCTGGTAATAAGCACGTTTTTTCTCCGCATGAGTTTCTTTATCTTCTATAAAGTACCGCTCAAAAGTAGTCATCTTATCCTTGCCAAAGAGCGGAGAATCAGGACCTGCCCAGATATACCACATGATATCTCTGCCCTTTTCCCGCTCTTCCTCATCCATAGAATAAAAAGCGCGGCGAACATAGGCTTCCAGTACATCATACAGCTCTTTTCCCCTGTATTTTTCACCGTAGACATCCACCTCCCGGAAGGTTCCGTCTTCATTCAGCGGTATACTTCCATGAAACAGGAGATTTCCGTTATATGTCTTATAAAGACCTCCCTTGTCCAGAAGAAAACGAATATGGTTCTGAAGCTTTTCACAATTTCGAAATGCAGAAGAAAGACGCTCCATCACATCACTTTCCGCCTCTGTCAGAGCATAGGGGTCTGCCCAGTCAATAGTCGGAAAATAACAGTCCCGCATGGAGCAGGAACTTCCGTCAGGCATGGAAATCGTGCCGTTTTCCGGATTAATTCTGTGGAGTAGAGCTCTGTTTTCCATATGGAAAGAGCTGCGTCTGCGCACAAGCTGTCCCTCCAGTTTAAACTGCAGAACAGCAATCGCTTTATGCATTTTCCGCCCAAGTTCCTCTTCCAGAAGATTAATGCTGGTCTTTCCTTTCAGCGCAAAAATACTGCAGTTATCATCCTTATATGCTTCCATTGCAAAGGTTGCAAGAGGCATCATATTTATGCCGTATCCATCCTCCAGAATATCAAGATTTCCATAGCGGATACTGTTTCTGATAACCGTTGCAATACAGGCCGGCTGCCCAGCTGCAGCTCCCATCCACACTACGTCGTGATTTCCCCACTGGATGTCAAGAGAATGATATTCCATCAGCCTGTCCATAATAAAATGAGGCGCCGGTCCTCTGTCAAAAATATCGCCCAGTATGTGAAGATGGTCTACAACAAGTCTCTGAATCAGTTCTGCAAGAGCAACAATGAAGTTCTCTGCCCTGCCAATTTCAATGATGGTATTTACGATAGAATCGTAATACGCCCCCTTATCCAGAACCTCTGCTTTTTCTGTAATCAGCTCCTCGATTACATAGGCATAATCCGTCGGAAGAGCCTTACGGACCTTGGATCTGGTGTATTTGGATGCCGTTGTCTTACATACCTCGATAAGACGGTAAAGCGTAATCTTATACCAGTTTTCCATGTCCTCTTCTGTTTTCTTTACAAGCTCCATCTTTTCACTCGGATAATAGATAAGAGTGGCAAGAGAACGCTTGTCACTGTTGCTTAATGTATGGCCAAATACATCGTCAATCTTTTTTCTCACCGCCCCTGAACCATTCCTCAGAACATGAGAAAAAGCTTCATATTCCCCGTGGAGATCGGACATGAAATGCTCCGTCCCCTTGGGCAGGTTCAGAATTGACTGAAAGTTGATAATCTCCGTAGATGCTTTGCCAATGGTGGGATAAAGCTCTGCAAGTCTCTGTAAATACCGTAAATCTTCTTTTTTCATTGCGCCTTTCTCCTTTATTTCTTACTGTTTGCTTCTGTCTCAGCCCGTAAAATCAAATAAAGACATCTGATTCGACTGCGGAATATCACCGAAAAGCTTCAAATCGTCCATCAGGTCAATCACAGTCTTACTGACCTTCGTTCTGTCCCGGAAATCATCCTTCGACAGAAATTTGCCCTGCTTCGCAGCTTCCACAACTGCATCTGCAGCCTTATCGCCAAGACCGTCTATGGTATCAAGGGCAGGCATCAGCTTACCGTCAATAATCTGGAATCTGTGTGCCTTTGCCGTATATAAATCAATAGGCAGAAATTCAAATCCCCTTGCATACATCTCCTGTACAATACGCATATCCTTCAGAGTCGCCTGCTCCTTCGGTGTGGCAGAATCTCCTTTTTTTCGGATTTCATCCATATAATATTCCAGTCTTTCTTTTCCCATACACATCAGTTCATAAGAAAAAGAAGTCGCACGAATACTCAAAAACGCCGCATAATAAGCAAGTGGTTTAAACACTTTAAACCATGCAATGCGGTAAGCCATCATAACGTAGGCTGCAGCATGTGCTTTCGGGAACATATATTTAATCAGCTTACAGGACCAGATATACCAGTCCGGTACTCCATGCTCTTTCATGGTTTCAATCCACTCATCACGAAGCCCTTTTCCCTTACGCACACTCTCCATAATGGTAAATGCAAGACCGCTCTCCAGACCTTTGTGTATCAGGTAAATCATAATGTCATCTCGTGTACAGATTGCAGTAGAAATCGTAGCCTTTCCCTCCTGAATCAATACCTGCGCATTGCCCAGCCATACATCTGTTCCATGAGAAAGTCCGGAAATACGAACCAGGTCTGATAAGTATTTCGGCTGCGTGTCAATGAGCATCTGCATGGCAAAATCTGTTCCGAATTCCGGAATTCCAAGGCATCCAAGTTTACACCCTCCAATGCTTTCCGGCTCGATTCCAAGAGCCTTGGTACTCTGGAACAGAGACATGACGCTCTTATCGTCAAGAGGAATTGTCTTTGCATCTATGCCCGTCAGGTCCTCAAGCATACGAATCATGGTCGGATCATCGTGCCCCAGAATATCCAGTTTCAGGAGGTTTCCGTCAATGGAATGGTAGTCGAAATGTGTGGTGATAAAATCGCTGTTCACATCATTGGCAGGATGCTGGACAGGAGTAAATTTCTCAATCTCCTCTCCCTTCGGGAGTACGATAATACCGCCCGGATGCTGTCCTGTCGTCCTTCTGACTCCCGTACATCCCTGAACAATACGGTTAATTTCACAGTAACGCTTGTGGATTCCTCTTTCTTCAAAATAGTTCTTCACATAACCAAAGGCTGTCTTCTCTGCCAGAGTACCGATTGTCCCTGCCTTGAAAGTCTGTCCCTTTCCAAAGATTACCTCTGTGTAATGATGGGCATTTGCCTGATATTCACCGGAAAAGTTAAGGTCGATATCCGGCTCCTTATCTCCCTTGAATCCCAGAAAGGTTTCAAATGGAATGTCGAAACCTTCTTTACTCATCTTCTGCCCGCACTTCGGACAAATTTTATCCGGCATATCGCAGCCTGCCATACCGGAAAATTCCAGTACCTCCGGTGAATCAAAATCACTGTATTTACACTCAGGATTGGTGCAAAGATAGTGAGGCGGCAGAGGGTTTACCTCTGTGATACCGGACATCGTAGCTGCAAAGGACGACCCTACAGACCCTCGGGAACCTACCAGATATCCGTCCTCATTGGACTTCCACACCAGCTTCTGAGCAATAATATACATAACCGCATAGCCATTGGAAATAATGGAATTCAGTTCTCTTTCCAAACGGCTTTCCACGATTTCAGGAAGCTTTTCCCCATACATTTCATGCGCTTTTTTGAAGCAGATTTCTCTTAAATCTCTGTCTGAGTTTTCGATGACAGGCGGAAACTTGTCCGGATGGATAGGCGATATTTTTTCAATCCTATCTGCAATCTTATTCGGATTTGTGATTACAACCTCTTCTGCTTTTTCACTTCCAAGATAGGCAAATTCCTCAAGCATTTCCTCTGTTGTCCGAAGATAAAGGGGCGCCTGATCATCTGCATCTGAAAAGCCGTTTCCTGCCATAATAATCCTGCGGTAAATCTCATCCTGCGGGTCCATAAAGTGAACGTCACAGGTAGCGCACACAGGCTTTTGGAACTGTTCTCCCAGCTTTACGATTTTTTTGTTAATCTCAATCAGGTCTTCCTCTGAGTTTATCATATCGTTTTTTTCGTCCCGAATCATAAATTTATTGTTTCCGAGAGGCTGAATCTCCAGATAATCATAAAAGTCTATGATTCTGGCAATCTCCGTATCAGGTGCGTTTCTCA
Organism: uncultured Blautia sp.; assembly: GCA_958367245.1. Lineage (GTDB taxonomy): Bacteria > Bacillota > Clostridia > Lachnospirales > Lachnospiraceae > Blautia_A. The sequence continues at coordinate 37,043 of CATXEA010000004.1, read as the reverse complement.
GAATTGCCTGATAAAGCTCCCCTGCTTCGCAGGCGCTTCCCACAATCAGCCCTTCCCTGTATTCGTTCAGAACACTTTTTGGCACACGGGGACGCCTGTGGTAGTATTTAAGGTGGGACTGACTTACCAGCTTATAAAGGTTGATTCTTCCCGTCTCATTACATGCAAAAATTATAACATGATAGGCTGGAAGCTTCCGGATAGTATCAATAGATACCGCCCCCTCGCTGTTAAGCTGATCTAAGTTCAGAATATCCCGTTCTGAAAGCATCTTGACAAATTTCACAAAAATTTCCGCAGTACACGCTGCATCGTCTACTGCTCTGTGATGATTCTGTAAAGACACTCCCACCGCCTTTGCAACTGTATCAAGCTTAAATCTGTTAAGCGCAGGAAGAAGGAAACGCGCCATGCCAACTGTATCTACATAAGTGAAATCATGGGGGATTCCAAGTCTGTCACAGTTATTCATAATAAAGCCCATATCGAAATCCGCATTGTGGGCAACCATGACAGCGCCCTCGCAAAACTTCATAAATTCCGGCAGAATTTCCCCTATCTCCGGCGCATCCATTACCATGCCGTCGTTGATTCCCGTAAGCTGTTCAATCCGAAACGGAATAGGTACTTTCGGGTTTACAAAAGTGGAAAAACGGTCTGTGATTTCTCCCTTTTCCACACGCACTGCACCGATTTCTATAATCTGACAGGTAAGAGAGGAAAAGCCGGTTGTCTCTATATCGAAGACAACGAAACTGCCGTCCAGACGCTGCCCTTTGCCATTGGTAACCATACCTTTCAGATCGTCTACAAGATAGCCTTCCATTCCGTAAAGCACCTTGAAATCAGATTCCTTCGGCACACAGCCGCCCCATGCGTCGAAACAGTGATTCGCTTCCGGGAAGGACTGTACCACACCATGATCTGTAATAGCGATTGCCTTATGTCCCCATTCGTAGGCGCGTTTAACAAGGTCCTTTGCATTGGAAACTCCGTCCATATCGCTCATCTTCGTATGACAGTGAAGCTCTACTCTTTTCTGAGGACTTGTATCTGTACGTACAGACCGGAAATTGGAGATTTTCTTGATTCCTGCAATCGAACCGATGGTAAGCTCACTGTCGAAACGGTCGATGGTGGTAACACCGCGGATTTTCAGAAAAGCTCCTTTTTTGACCGCATCTTTTACTTCCGGTACCTGTTCGTTTCTCAGGAACATCTTTACTACAATGCTGTCTGTAAAGTCTGTAATCGGAAAGATGAGAATCGTCTTTTCATTTCTGATTTCCCTTGCTTCCACATCCATAACCTGACCACGGACAATGACCTCTCCCATCTCTCCTGTAATGGATTCGAGGGTAATAGCTTCTCCTTCAAAATCTCTTCCATAAACCACATCCGGATTGCTGTCTCTTCGGAATCCTCCGCCAAATTCTCCTTTTTTCCCTTTCTTCTCGAATGTTTTCTGCTCTCTGACAGGCGATTTTTTCTCTTCTTTTTTGTCTGTAGCTGTTGCTTTTTTTGCTTCTTCCTCTGCTGCTTTCTCCTGTTTTTCCCCGTCTTTTTTTACACTGATACCGGCATTTCTGATAACATTTTCCACTTCCTGACGTATCTGTACTGCCGCATTTTTCCGGTATTTACTCTCCTGTGTTTCCACATAATCCAACTCTACCTTTAAATCCATTCCGCAGCGCTCACAGAATACTTTATGAAAATATTCCAGAAGAATCTCACTTTTTTCTCTTGCCACAACAGAATCCGGAAGAACCACATGAAGGGTATGATCGTCAGGAAAGGTTATCTGCGCCTGCTTAAACATATTGTATTCCAGCATATTATAATTGCGCAGCTCCAGCTCCATGCTGGAACGGTAACTGTCCAGAAAATTCTTCGGCGTGTACTGTCCGGAGAGCTTGAATTTTTCGATTACTGTGACAGAAACCCCCAGTCCCGGGAAGCACTGTCTCTCTATCTGGTCTTCCAGATCCAGAATATTCTTCTTGTGAATCCAGCGCTCGCTTTTGATGTACACCCAGATTCTGGTTTTTGCCGGATTACAGGAAACTCTGGTGACATACACCATATCCAGAAGCTCTTCCAGTTCTTTTTTTACTCTTAAATTGGGAAATACGTCAAAAAAGTCTTTTTCCAAAGCTGCTCTCCTTTATTTCTTTTCCCAGTTGAGAAGTTCTTCTCTTAAGGTATCCAGAAGCTCATTCTCCGGTACCTTCTTTACAATTTCTCCGTGCTTGATCAAAAGACCGACTCCCACGCCTCCTGCGATTCCGATATCCGCTTCCTTTGCCTCTCCCGGACCATTGACTACGCAGCCCATAACTGCAACCTTAATGTCCAGAGGTATGTCCTGTACCATAGTCTCTACCTTATTTGCAAGTCCGATCAGGTCAATCTGAGTACGGCCGCAGGTTGGACAGGAAACAACCTCTATGCCTCCTTTTCGAAGTCCCAGTGTTTTCAGAATCCTTTTAGCAGATTTGATTTCTTCCAGAGGCGCGCCTGTAAGGGAAACGCGGATAGTATCTCCAATTCCCTGATTTAAGATAATCCCCAGACCAACTGCAGATTTAATGTTTCCGGAATACAGTGTTCCTGCTTCTGTAATTCCTACGTGAAGAGGATAATCTGTCTTTTCTGCAATCAGTTCGTGGGCTTTTGCACACATGAGAACATCTGAAGATTTAATGCTGATAACAAGATTATCATATCCTAAATCTTCGATTATCTTCACTTTATCAAGAGCGCTTTCCACCAGTCCTTCGGCAGTTACTCCATGATATTTTTCTACAAGCTCTTTTTCCAGAGAGCCGCTGTTTACACCTACCCGGATAGGGATATTTCTCTCTTTTGCCACATCAACCACTGCTTTGATACGTTCCGTACTTCCGATATTTCCCGGATTGATACGGATTTTATCAGCCCCGTTTTCCATAGCTGCAATTGCCAGTCTGTAGTCGAAATGAATGTCTGCAACAAGGGGAATATGAATCTGTTTTTTAATCTCTTTGAGCGCCTTTGCAGCCTCCATTGTAGGTACTGCACAGCGGATAATCTCACAGCCTGCCGCTTCCAGAGCAAGAATCTGTGCCACTGTCGCTTCTATATCTTCTGTTTTCGTGTTTGTCATAGACTGAATCAGAATTGGATTTCCGCCGCCGATTTTCCGGTCGCCTATGGTGATTACTTTCGTATGATCTCTGTACATTTCTTTTCCTCCCGTATCTTTTTCAAGTGCAAAAGAGGTGCCGGATTCCCCTCACCTCTTTGCTTCCTGTCTGTCAAATATTAGTTTCTGTATTCAGATTATCGCTGAATTTCCAGTAATTTCTGACGAAGCTCGCCTTCCATACGGCGCATTTCCTGTTCTGCCTGCTGACGTTTCATACGTCCGTCTCTCTGAATCTTCATTACCTCGTCCAGAGTTGAGATAAGGTCTGCGTTCGTCTGCTGCAATGTTTCAATATCCACTACGCCTCGTTCAGATTCCTTCGCCGTCTCTATTGTTGCCATCTTCAAAGTCTGGGCATTTTTTCGAAGAAGTTCGTTTGTCAGATCTGTAACCTCCCGCTGCGCGCGGACAGCTTCTGCAGAGTGCGCGATTCCCAGCGCAAGAACCATCTGACTCTTCCACAGAGGAATGGTATTTACGATTGTCGTCTGTATCTTTTCTACCATAGTAGTGTCGTTGTTCTGAAGAAGACGAATCTGAGGAGCTGTCTGCAGGGAAATATTTCTTGTAAGCTCCAGATCGTGAAGCTTCCTCTCAAAACGGCCGCATTTGCTGTCCAGATCTTTGGCTGCCTGAGCGTCCTCCGGAAATCCGGTCTGTCTTGCTTTTTCTTCCAGTTCCCGCAGCTTTCCTTCCCTCACCTGTGCAAGCTTCTTTTTGCCGGCCAGAATATACATGGTCAGTTCTTTATAATAATTCAGGTTCTGCTCGTACATTTTATCAAGCATTGCAGAATCTTTTAAAAGGCGAAGCTGATGCTGCTCCAACGCGTCCGTGATTTTTGCCACATTGGTTTCCGCTTTCGCATAACGGGTTTTTAAGGTGTCAATTTTGGCTTCCTGCTTTTTAAAGAATCCGAAAATCCCTCTTTCTTCCTCAGCGTCGAAGCCTTTCAACTCGCTTACCACATCGGTGATCAGATCTCCGACTTCCCCTAAATCCTGAGTCCTTACATTCTCCATTGCCGCATCTGAGAAATCCGCCATTTTTTTCTGCGTTCCTGCTCCGTACTGAAGAATCTGATTTGTATTCTCAATATCAATCTTTTCAGCAAAGTCATTAACCAGCTTTTCCTCCGCCTCAGAAAGAACGGGAATCTCAGGTTCCGGTATTTTTTCCTGTATCGGGGCAGGCTTTTTCTCAGGTTCGTCAAGCTCAGGCTCAAGGGTCAGTGTCGGCGCTTCCATCTCAAAATCATTAAATTCGTTTCCCATATTTTTCTCCCTTCTTGTATTGCCGTCTATTGCATTTTTTTCATCTTTTCGAAGTCATTTTCTGTCAGTCCCTCTCTTGCAAGCATGGTACGAAGAACAGATATATCACTGGAAACATCCCATGCCGTATCCTGAAAAACAGAATCGAGAAGCTTCTCAAAAGCCAGATTCAGGGTGTCTATGGTATCCTCGATTTCTTTTTTGGACGAGCGGATATTTTCTCCCTGAACAGGCTGACTGTCCATATCCTCATACGCATCGAGAAGCTTAACTGTCATAGGAAGATAGTAGTCCATCAGATGCTTTAAATCAGGAATGATTTCCGGATGCTCTTCTGCCCTTTCAAAAATCTTTTCTACAATCAGTTCCATTCTGGAAATCTTGGCAGAAATCTCCTCTCCCAAAATCGCATCATTGCCTGCTTTGATTTTTCGCAGATATTCATTTCCCCTGTCAAGGATTTCCTCCACTTCCGGAGATACCTTTCGTTTCGTCTCTTCCGCAGCTTTTTCCTTTGTCCTCATTTCCAGTTGTCTCTGAGTTTCCACATACTGTCTGTAGGTTTCGTCACTGGTAATCAGACAGGTTTCCTGTTTGTCCACATGTCCCTCGAGAAACCAGCCCTTTGTAATCATAGCTTTAATGTCTTTTTTTACGAATTTCACAGATTTCCCCACTGTTCGGGAAAGCTGTTCGAAATTACAATAGGTGTGATTTCCCAAAGCCTTTCTGTATTTCTGAAAACGATTCACTTTATTGAGGCTGCTGATTCCTCCTGCAAGAACGCCGCCTCCTGCGAGAGCAAGCGCTGCCATAACCGCTCCCCCTGCCATGAGTCCCGGTTCCAGCACCGCTCCTGTAATCAGGAGAACTGCTGCTCCCACACCCATTCCTCCTGTAAAAATACCGCCAAAGGTAGTCATCAGAATTCCTTTCACACGGGTTCCGGCAGTTCCTTTATAAAGAATCGGAAGATTTGCCTGGCGGCGCGCCTCCTGCTCCTTTTGTTCCTGTTCCATACGCTCACGGCGTCTGCGCTCCTCAAATTCTTTTGTCTTATTTTCGTATTTTTCCGTATGCTCACTGCCCTGCCCGAATGCTTCGTTAAGAGCTTTTCTCAATGCTTCGCTGCCTGTATCTATTGCTTTATTCACAGTCTGGTTAATATTCTGATTCAGTTTTTGATAATCCCTGGAATTTACTGCGCGGTCTATAATATCCTGAATCTTATTTCCCAAATCGTCAAATTCTCTGTTGTCCATCTTCACCTCCGAAGCTTGTTCCGTAACATTTTACGATTCAATTTTAGCATTGACCGCCCATAATAGCAAGAGTGGGCAAAAATATTCCCGGACTGTGTAAATTTTTTCCGAAAACGAAATTTTCCCATTGAATTTAGTGATAAAAAGTTTTAAAATGGTAAAGAGATAAAAAGCATTGGAGGCTCTATTATGGAAAAAAAGAATATTGACTGGGGTAACCTTGGTTTTGGTTATGTACCGACAGATTATCGATATGTATCAAACTTTAAAGACGGCGCATGGGACGAGGGCGGTCTCACAACAGATGCTTCCGTTGTTATAAATGAGTGTGCCGGCGTATTACAGTATGCGCAGACTGTTTTTGAAGGAATGAAAGCATATACAACTGAAGACGGACGTATCGTTACGTTCCGCCCTGACTTAAATGCAGAACGTATGGAAAATTCAGCAAAGAGACTGGAAATGCCTGTTTTCCCTCAGGACCGCTTTATTCAGGCTGTTGTTGACACTGTGAAAGCAAATGCAGCCTATGTTCCGCCTTACGGTTCAGGCGCAACTCTTTACATCCGTCCATATATGTTCGGAACGAATCCTGTCATCGGCGTTAAACCGGCTGATGAGTACCAGTTCCGTGTGTTTACAACACCTGTAGGCCCATACTTCAAGGGCGGCGTGAAGCCTCTGACAATTCGTGTCAGCGATTTCGACCGCGCTGCGCCTAACGGCACAGGACACATTAAGGCAGGACTTAACTATGCCATGAGCCTTCACGCTATTGTTGACGCTCATAAACAGGGCTTTGACGAGAATATGTACCTTGACGCTGCAACCCACACAAAGGTTGAAGAAACAGGCGGCGCAAACTTCCTCTTTGTGACCAAAGACGGCAAGGTTGTCACACCGAAATCTGACAGCATCCTTCCATCCATTACACGCCGTTCTCTGATTTATGTTGCGAAAGAATATCTTGGACTGGAAGCAGAGGAAAGAGAAATTTACTTTGACGAAGTGAAAGATTTCGCTGAATGCGGTCTTTGCGGAACTGCTGCCGTAATCTCCCCTGTTGGAAAAATCGTAGATCACGGCAAAGAAATCTGTTTCCCAAGCGGAATGACAGAAATGGGACCTGTAACAAAGAAATTATACGAAACACTGACAGGTATCCAGATGGGACGCCTTGAGGCTCCTGAAGGATGGCTGAAGGTGATCGAATAACCAAGGCTGACTCTCTTTTTATATATAGTGAGTCTCTCCATTGAAAAACTCCGGCGGTTCTGAGACCCGTCGGAGTTTTTCAATATTGGTTTGATATCCACATCCTGTCTGATATTCCCCAACAACTCATAATTCATTTTTCAGCTCCAAAAGCTTTTGATAACTCTCTCCATATTCCCAATTTACAGTTGAAGAATTTCTTCTGTAATTTCTTCGATATTTTTACCATCTGTGTTAATTTTTACAGAATCTAATTTTTGATAATTGGAAATGCGAGAAATACTTTTCTCTATAACATCCACAGTTCTTTTTCCTGCGGCAACATCTTTCATTAATCTTTTACGCAGTTCCTCTTCACTGCTCAGTAAGGAGACTATCTTAATCGTACAATTAGTTTTATCTATATTTTCCAAAATCATATCAATAATTGATTGTTCATGCATTACCCAACAAAAAATTATATTTTCATAAGCTGAACAATGTATAAATTGATTAAGTAAAAAGCAAATATTGTGCATAACCATCTTTTTCGTTTCATCCGTAACCAAAAATGGATGTGCATCCCAACACCAATCTCCGTCCAAAAATACGCTGTTGTTAAGTTTGTTCTTCAAATATTGACATACTGTAGTCTTTCCAACTCCCATCGTGCCTCCAATTATATAGACTGTCTTCATATTTTCTCCTTTAAATTCCTTTCGCCGTATTACCGGAATTCACGAAATCCACCAGTCTCCATCTGCCGATTTATTTAAGCATCCAATCTCGTCAGAAATCGTGTTCCCTGCAAAATCTTTTATAATAATTCGGTTGTAGTATTTATACTCATCAGTTGCACAATCATTTTCCTCATCCCATCCTTCTTCCACCCACGCTTCAATATAAACCTTCCCGTCCTCTATAAAAATAACTGACTCTTGTTCTTGAAGCGGAAATGAAATTTTATCCGGATAGTAACAATGAAAGCCATCTTCTTGTTCCTGACTGACAATATAGAGGGGATTACCAATGATTGATAAATTATATAACTTCACGTCTTCCATGTTTAATTCTGTAACCCTTTCCAAAACTTTTTCCGGAAAATATCTGTATAAATTCACCTTTTTATTATCGTAATCCCCCTGTAAAAAATATAAAAACTTCTCTACATATACAGGCGCACTATAAACGGTATTTCTTTTCTTATCAAAAGGTTTATAAACCTTTCCAGTATAAAAATCATAAAACAGCAATTCAGCTCCCTGATATCCTCCTTTTTCAGCCCATTGAATCAAATCATACAAATCTTCAAAATCAGATTGAGAATATCCGAATCTATCTTGCCCATATATTTTTTCAATATATCTGCCTTCAATCCTATTGAACTTTTTTATCATATTATAATCACTCCCAAATTTATAAATCTTTTACATGATTTAAGTTTAAACATCCGCTTCAGTAAACTGCTATGACAATTGAATAACCGAAAATTCTCACCTGTCAGCCCCAAAATAGGACGCCCTATATAAGACACGGCAGGGAATAAACTCCCTGCCGCTCAGTGTTCACTTTAAATTTTTTATTTTCTCTCGTATTTTACAAACTGGTATTCCAGGTCGAAGTACGTCTGCTCTTCGCTTTCTGCGGTAATCTGCCACTGAGGATCTTCGTCCAGATTCGGGAAAAAGCTGTCAGCTTCATAAGCAAAGTCAATTTTTGTCACATGAGCCACATCACAATAAGGAAGCATCTGTTTATAAATGCTGTCTCCGCCAATGCAGTATACATCCTCTGCAGGGTACTTCTGAATCTCTTCTAAGGCTTCTTCTATGCTGTGTACAACAACTGCATCCTTCACCTTATAATTCTTATTTCCTGTGATTACAATATTGGTTCTGTTCTTGAGCGGAAGTCCGTTTGGAAAGCTCTCCAAAGTCTTTCTTCCCATTACTACCACTTTCCCTGTGGTTTCCTGACGGAACATTTTCATATCTGCCGGAATACTTACAAGGAGTCTGTTATCCTTTCCGATTGCCCAGTTTTTATCTGCTGCTACAATAATATTCATACTCTTCCTCCTCTTTCTCAGACCGCAATTGGAATGTTTTTAATCTGCGGCCAGGTCTCATAATTTTCCACAATTAAATCATTCGTTGTAAACTTGTAGAAATCTTTAATCTCCGGATTCAGACGAACTGTCGGCGCAGGGAATGGCTTTCTGCTGATAAGTTCTTTGATCAGCGGAATGTGTCGGTCGTAAATATGACAGTCTGCCACCACATGAAGAAGCTCTCCTGCCTCCATATCGCAGACCTGTGCAATCATCATAAGAAGAATCGCATACTGGCACACATTCCAGTTATTTGCTGCCAGAATGTCCTGAGAACGCTGGTTTAAAATGGCATTTAAGGTCAGTTTATCCTTTCCCGGAGTCTGTGTTACATTGAAAGTCATGGAATATGCGCACGGATAGAGATTCATTTCATGGAGATCCTGATGCACATAGATATTTGTCATAATACGGCGGCTGAAGGGATTATTTTTTAAATCATAAATCACTCTGTCCACCTGATCCATCATACCTTCTTTATACTCATGCTTCACCCCAAGCTGATATCCGTAAGCCTTTCCAATAGAACCATCCTCATCTGCCCAACTGTCCCAGATATGGCTGTGTAAATCGTTGATATTATTGGATTTCTTCTGCCAGATCCAGAGAATTTCATCCATTGCACTTTTAAGCGCAGTTCTTCTAAGTGTCATCGCCGGAAATTCTTTTCGGAGGTCATACCGGTTCACCACACCAAATTTCTTAATCGTATACGCAGGAGTTCCATCCTCCCATACAGGGCGCACTTTTTCACCTTCTGTACTGGTACCATTTTCTATGATATCTTCACACATTTTTATAAAAACATCGTCTGCATAGCTCATGTATTTTATCCTCCCGTACTCTTTTCTTTTATTAATACTCACTATAACAGAATCAATACTACTTTACAATCCTTTTCCCCGGTGTTATAGTAAAGCCCATGAAAGTATTAATTACCTTATTAAAACCTCTTTCTTTTTTACCTGCGCTCATTATGATGTATCTGATTTATTCGTTTTCTGCCCAGACCGGGGAGGTGTCCGGGAATTTAAGTTATAAAATCAGCTACCAGATCGTAGAGACTAAGAATGAGATTTTAAACGAAAACAAAACCTACGATGAACTTGCTTATGCTGCCGACGGAATCCACTATTACGTGCGCAAGGCAGCTCATATGACAGAATATTTCTTACTTGCCATCGCCATTTCTTTTCCCCTTTATGTCTACGGTGTGAGAGGAATCTGGCTGATGCTCCTTGCAGGAATCGTATGCGTGGGCTTTGCCGGACTGGACGAATATCACCAGTCCTTTGTTGCAAACCGCGGACCATCTGTGAAGGATGTGGGCATTGACAGTATCGGCGCCTTCCTTGGAATCCTTCTTGTTCAGATGTTCTGCTGGTCTACCCTCCACAATCCCTCAGGATCCGGCAGACATTCCTCAAAGAAAAAATCTAAAAAACGAACCCATTAAAAATACCAGATGTTCTTCTTTACCCGGAAGTTCATCTGGTATCTTTATACATATCTGTTTTTAGTCAGCCTGCATCCCCTTATTCCTCCGGTTCCTCATCAATCCGGCTGGCAAGGGCTGCCCTTTCGGAAATACTCATTTTTCTCGGTTCCGCAGGTTCCTCTGAAATCTCCTCTGTCACTTCCGGTTCTGCTGCTTCTGCCTTTGCTGTTTCCTCTTTTTTTCTGTGTCCTCCGAAGCGTCCCCTGATTCCGAAAAACATCAGTCCGCCTCCAATCACAAGGAAAGCAATTCCCGCCAGCAAAAACCCGATTCCGCCGTCTCCCTTAATCACATTGGAACAGAGTGTAAATCCTGTATAAAGCAGATAAAAGCCCGCCAGACACCATAAAACCACACTTCGTCCCGGCATATTATCTACAATATCTCTGAAACTCTTTTTCGTTCCTTCTGTCTCCTGATTTTCTTTCTTCTGTTCTTCCATAATAATCCTCCTTAAAAGTTCAGCTCCCCGCAAAAAAATCTGTCCTGACCTTAAATTCTTCCATACAATTTCGTCATGGCACGGATTCGCTCAATCAGTCCGCCTGAGAGCTGATTTCTGGTAAGTCTCCATTTCCAGTTCAGCCCAAGACTGGACGGCGCGTTCATACGCGTCTCATTTCCAAGGCAAAGATAATCCTGCACAGGAATAATCGCCAGATCCGCCACACTTGCCATTGCAGTCCGAATCAGCGCCCATACACATTCTTCCACAGACTTGTCCTCACATGCCGTATAAGCACGTACAAATTTAAAGTCATGGTCATTCAGATTTTCGTACCAGCCTCTCGTCGTCTCATTGTCGTGAGTACCTGTATAAACCACGCAGTTTCTGTCATATTTATGAGGCAGATAAGCGCTGTCTTCACTGCTGTCAAAAGCAAACTGCAGAACCTTCATTCCCGGAAATCCTGTTTCTTTCAGCATATCAAGAACGCTTTCCGTAAGGAAGCCCAAATCTTCTGCAATCACTTCCAGATTCTCCACCTTTTCCTTGAGGACTTTAAAGAGCTCTGCTCCGGGACCTTTTTCCCAGTGACCGAATTCCGCAGTCTCATCTCCGTAAGGAATGGAATAAAATTCATCAAATCCGCGGAAATGGTCAATACGCACCACATCGTATGTCTCCATACTGTGAGTCATTCGCTGAACCCACCACGCGTATTCCGTATTTCTATGGTACTCCCAACTATATACAGGATTTCCCCAAAGCTGTCCTGTAGCAGAAAAACCATCAGGCGGACAGCCTGCTACCGCTAAAGGCTGGCTGTCTTCATCGAACTGGAAGAGAAGCGGATTCGCCCATGCGTCTGCACTGTCAAAGGCAACGTAAATCGGCACATCTCCTATAATCTTAAGCCCGTTATTGTTTGCGTATGTTTTCAGCCAGCACCACTGTTTATAAAACCAATACTGCTGGAAACGATAAAACTGAATCTCATCACGAAGTCTCTCCTTCGCCTGAGCAATTGCTCCCGGAAGACGCTTCATAAGCTCTGCCGGCCACTGTGTCCAGCCTTTTCCTCCCTGTTCATTTTTAATTGCCATGAAAAGGCAGTAGTCTTCCAGCCAGTAACCGTTAGCGCGGACAAATTTCCCGAATTCCTCATCCGCCGTACAATTGGAACGGTTATATGCCATCCTGAGCAGTTTAAATCTGGACTCATAAATTTTGCCATAATCTACATAGCTCTCGCTTCCGCCCCAGTCGCAGCTTCTGCATTCCTGCTCTGTGAGAAGTCCTTCATGAATCAGAACCTCCAGATCAATAAAATACGGATTTCCTGCAAAAGTAGAAAATGACTGGTAAGGGGAATCTCCGTATCCGGTAGGTCCAAGAGGCAGAATCTGCCAGTATTTCTGACCTGCCGCAATAAGCTGGTCCACAATATTATACGCTTCTTTTGAAAAACATCCAATCCCATAATTGGACGGAATACTTGATATTGGTAACAATACACCGCTAGCTCTCATCTTATGCACCTCTGTATTTATGTATTTTTGCAGCTTTTCTTTCCGTTCAAAGCTGCTTTTCTTCTGCGGCATCCGCCGCGCACTGTTGAAATTATACCAAAATACAGCTTTATGGTCAATAACTTTAGGTAATTTTTCACAATATTATGTTGTTTTTACAGATAAAGGCTGCCGGATTCCACCGACAGCCTCAATACGTACCAGTTCTCCTTTTTCCGGTCCTTTTCCCCGCTCTTTCCCGCAGCTTACCATAAAAGCAACACACAAAAGAAGCAAAAACAGAATCCAGCCTTTTTTCCACATAGAATCAGCTCCTTTCTTTTCAGACATATCCCAAAATCCAGTCTGTCTGCGTATCTGAACCCTTTTTCATCTGAACCTGTTCCTATTATAAGCAAAGACTTTTCACTCTATTCAAAAGGACCTGAAAATTCATCTAAGTCGTTTAAAAACCTTTTCGTCTCATATAGGTGACAATATCCTTATATACCTTATACTTGTCCTTTTCATTCAAAATCTCATGTCTCATTCCCGGGTAAAGCTTCCCTTTCACATCAAAGTATCCTGCGCTTCTCATAGCCTGTACGGCTTTGGCGAAATGGCGCACGTCAATCAGGCAGGGATCTTCTGCGCCACTCACAAATAACACCGGCATATCAGGATTGGTACAGCAGAAATGTTTCGTATCATATGCCCTTTTCATCAGGTCAAAAAGCGCCAGATACGCATCGTCTGTAAAGGTGAAACCACAAAGTCTGGATGTCTCGTACTCTCTGGCAACAGCCGGGTCTGAGCAAATCCATGCCGTACAGGTTTTATCCTTCCTGAATTTCCATACATTTGGACCGAAGCTTATGGATTCAATAAGACAGCTTCTATGCCTTTCTCCCAGAACGGCTTTCTCTACAGAGGCAATTGCTTTCCCAAGCGGCATTGCCCCATTATAGCTCGGAGAACCGCAGACAATAAGCATATCCATACAACTGTCATGCTCCGCGGCAAAGGCACGGACTGCAAGAGAACCCATGCTGTGTCCCATAAGAATCAGAGGAAGCCCTGAAAGCTCTGCGCGTATTTTTCTGTTTACAAGACCAATATCCCGGACAACAGCCTCTGCACCGCCTCCGTACATATAGCCCAAATCTGCATTTCCCCTGATACTTTTACCATGTCCTCTGTGGTCGTGGATGACAGACACATAGCCCTGTTCTGCCAGATATTCCATAAAGGGCAGGTATCTCTCTTTATGTTCACTCATTCCGTGAACAAGCTGCACCACTGCTCTGTACGGCTTTTTCTGCGGAACTACCGCCAAAACAGAAATCTCCAGTTCATCCACATCTGACACTAAATATGACTCATATTTTGCACCCATTTCTTAATCCTCCTATCTGTTATACCGGTGCAGCGACAATAACAGAAACTTATTATACGCTGCACTGGCAACCAAAATTCAGCCAAGACTTTTTATCATTGTATGATACAAAAAGTTCTTCATTTCCGTACGCTCCTCTTCCGGCTTCTCAGTCTGCAGAAAAATATAATATCCCATAAATTTCGAACCAAGCTCAAGCCTCACACATTCCGGCGGGATACTGCTGCTGATGCAGCCCTCCTTCTGCCCCATCTCTCTTACCCTGTCAAGAAGCGTTGTAAAAATCTTCAGCTCCTCTGCCACATGTTCTCTGACGCAGGTTTCATCCTTTTCCCGGATTTCATCAAGGAGCTTTAAAAACTGCATAGTCAGGCGTTTATTTGCGCTGCACAGCTCAATCTGCTCAAACATCACCTCTACGTCTTCCCTGAATGTCTTTCCCTTTTCCAAAGCTTCCTCAATCCTTCGGCAGTTCAGATAATAATCATACTGCAGCGCACGTACAAGTAGCTCATCCTTACTTCGAAAATATTCATATGCAGTTCCCTTTCCGATTCCGGCCTTCGCCGTGATATCAGCCACCTTCAGCCTGTGAATATCACAGCCTTCTTCTATAAGGCTGCAGACAGCCGTGTACATGGCAAGAACCTTTTCATTTGTTTCCAGAATCATCCGAATCCCCCTCCAGTTCATCCTTTTTGTATTCCCTATGATTTAAAAGGTCATAGATGCACGGAACCACAAACAATGTCAGAAGCGTACCGTAAATCAATCCTCCGATGGTAACGATTGCCATAGGCTGCACCATATCTCCGCCCATGCCGACTCCAGCCGCCATAGTGGAAAGTCCGAGAATCGTGGTAAGAGCTGTCATAACAATCGGACGGAGACGGTCTTTTCCCGCTCTGAGCAGAGCTTCCTGTTTCTCCATTCCTTCTGCACGAAGCTGATTCGTGTAATCAACCAGCACAATACCATTATTTACAATAATACCGGAAAGCATGATAAATCCGATCATTGCAATGACACTGACCTCCTGATCGGCAACCAGAAGTCCCATAAATCCGCCTGTAAAAGCAAGAGGAATCGTAAACATAATGATAAACGGAGAAAGCAGGGACTGGAACTGCGCCACCATAATAAGATACATGAAAGCAAGCGCCAGAATAAGCATCAGATAAAGCTGTCCCATTGCCTCGCCTATGGTCTCATCTTCTCCCTTCATTTCTGCTGTATATCCCTTCGGCAGTTCACAATCTGCCAGTTTCTTCTCCACCTCGTCGCTTACCAGACCGATGTTATAACCGGGCGCGATTTCCGCAGATACTGTCATATAACGGGACTGTCCTTCTCTGCTTATGGACTGCGGTCCCGTTGCTTCCCGGAAGTCCGCGATATCCGAAAGCTTTACTTTTTTCTTCTTTCCGTCTGCGCCTGTGACCTCCAGCTCCATTTCCTTTAAGTCGTTACGGGTAAGAGCTTCATTCTTTTCATCCCTGACATAAACGCTGTAATCCTTATCTTCTGTGGAAAGAGTCGTCGCTGCAGAAGCTTCTTCTATTTTTCCCTGTATTTCCTGGAATACCTGAGCAACAGTCAACTGATGCTCCATTGCCTTTGCCTTATTGACGATAATCCTGTATTCTCTGTCTGCATCCTCCTGTCCGTCGGACACATTCTGAGTCCCCTCTGTTTTTTCTACAATTTCCGCCACCTTTTTGGAAAGCTCAGAAAGAGTATCCAGTTCCTTTCCTTTAATCTGAATCTGGATTCCGCTGCCTCCAAGAGCGCTCATATCCATAGACTGAGTATTTACCTGTACTTCACAGGGACTGTCCTTTGTTCTGGCAAGAATTTCCTTTTCCAGCTCCTCTCCGGAAAGCTTCTTATCTTCTTTCAGAAGCAGATACGCGCTGATGGATTTCGCTTCTCCTCCCATCATGGAGGATGCGCTGCCGCCTCCCGCCATTGCTCCGATATTCTCAATATCCTCTATATCCTCTATGGATGCGATAATATCGTCCGCATACTCTGTCATTTTCACAAACTCCGTGCCTTCCGGAGGGATAATGGTCATCGTTGCCTGCGTACTCTCCATTGCAGGCATAAAAGCAGTACCTTTTCGAATAGCAGCTACTGCGCTTGTTCCGAGAAGTACAAGAGCCAGAAGGAGAACCAGCCATTTCACACGGAGAGCTCCGGAAAGTATCTTTGCATAAAGTTCCGTAATCTTATCCAGAAGCCTGTGTTTTTTTGGTTCGGATTTACGCAGCAGCCCTGCTGACATCGCAGGAACGAGAGTCAGGGCTACAATAAGACTGGCAAAAAGAGAATACGCAATGGTAAGTCCCATATCCACAAATAACTGCCTTGTGATTCCCTCTGTAAATACAATCGGAAGAAATACGCAGACTGTTGTCAGGGTAGAGGCTGCAATTGCCCCTGCCACCTGCCATGCGCCCTGTACAGCCGCCTTTCTTGCCGGAACTCCAAGCTGGCGCATACGGTCAATATTCTCAATCACAACAATGGAATTGTCCACCAGCATACCTATGCCGAGAGCAAGTCCGGAAAGAGAAATGACATTCAGGGAAATTCCGCTGAAATACATCAGTACAACAGCCGTTACCACACTGATAGGGATTGACAGAGCGATCACGATGGTCGGTTTAATGTCCTTCAGGAAAAGGAACAGAATCAGCACTGCCAGAATCGCGCCGTAAATCATATTATTCATAACAGAATCCACAACAAGGTCAATATAGACTCCCTGATTCATGAGTACAGAAAAATGAACTTTTTCCTGCTCAGACTCAATTTCCCCGATTCTTTCCAGAATCCTGTCTGTTACATCGCCGGTAGAATATCCTGTCTGTTTCTCTATCGTAAGCATTACGCCCGGATTGCTTCCAAGACGGGCATACACAGAATCACTGTCGTCCTTTTTCGTGACCTCAGCCACATCCTTAAGCCGTATCGGTTCAAGACCGTCGATTCCCAGGTCAAGAATGACCATATCTTCCAGATTCTCTGTGTTTTCGATTTTATCACCAACACGGACGAGCCAGCTCTCTTTTCCGTCCTCTATATATCCTGCAGGCATGGAAAAGTTCTGTCCTGCCAGAAGTCCCTTAATCATATCCGCTGTGAGGATATTTGAAAGACTTGCATTCTCCTTTGCCTGAGTTTTCGCATCCTTTAGCTGTTCCTTTCCGGAATCAAGCTGCGTCTGCGCCTCATTAAGCTTCGCCTCATTCTGGGCGATTTCAAGCTTTCCGGTATCCAGCTTGGACTGCGCA
This sequence comes from uncultured Blautia sp., assembly GCA_958367245.1. Classification (GTDB taxonomy): domain Bacteria; phylum Bacillota; class Clostridia; order Lachnospirales; family Lachnospiraceae; genus Blautia_A. The sequence goes on along the minus strand of CATXEA010000004.1, from coordinate 19,867 downwards.
GCTCCCATTTGCAGGGATGCGAGAAGCTGTTGGGTTTCAAGAGCTATTTTTCCGGAATCAAGCTGGATTTCTCCTGCCTGAGCCTTTCTCTTAGCCTCCTCCAGTTTCGCTCTTCCCTGGTCAAGCTGTGCCTGCCCTTCCGAAAGCTTCGAAAGATTTGCTTCTATTTCATCCAGTGAAGCCCACAATGTGGAAGACTGTGCTGAAATCTCCTCAAGCGCCTCCTGTACAGTCTCCTTGCCAAAGGATGCGACAATACTGTTTAACTGCTCTTTCAGAGCCTCCTTACTGGCAGTAAGCTCTGCTTTTCCCTGCTCAATTCCTGTTTTTTGAGCTTCCAGTTCTGCTTTTTGTGCTGTAAGCTGCTGTTTCAGGCTTTCATAATCCGGAAGCTCCGGTGTCTCTTCCAACGCAGCAAGCTGTTTATCAATTGCCTCTATCCCCTGTGTAACTCCGGCAAGAGCATTCGCAAGCTCTTCTTCCTTGCCCTCAAGAGCTGCAGATGCCTGTTCAAGCTTCTCTATCCCTTCTTTTCCGTCAGAAAGCTTATTCAGCCCATCCAGAACCTGAACTCTGCTCTCTTCAAGCTTCGTCCTGCCCTCATCAAGCTCTGCCTGTTTTTCATCGAGGGCTGCAAGCTGTTTGTCGATTTCGGCTTTACCAGCTTCCATTTTATCCTCTGCAGCCGCCATCTGCTGCTGCCCCTGGGCAATTCCGTTTACGAGCTGATTTTTTCCGCTTTCCAGTTGTTCTCTGCCGCTTTCCAGCCCCTCTTTGCCTTTTTCAAGAGCCTCTTTTCCCTCGTTAAGTTCTTTCTGCGCCTCTTTTAAATCCTCCTCTTTTTCCTCAAACTGTCCGTTCAAAGCCTTCATAACCTTTTTATTCGTCTTTTTGATCAGGTCTTCCCTGAGGAGAACGTCTACGCGCTCTGTAATATTACCTGTAGTAGAAACGCTGGCAACTCCGGCAATGCTTTCGATTTCTGCCTGAATGTTATTCTTTACGTAATCCGTAACCTCCACAGCATCCATGTCCTCAATTTCTACTGCCGTTACCATAACAGGCATCATATCCGGATTCAGCTTCATAATCATAGGTTTCCCTACAGCGTCATCCCAGTAGCCGCTTATCTGATCCAGCTTCTCTCTTATTTCTATGGTTGCAGAATCCATATTCGTAGTTTCCTGAAATTCCAGAACAACAAGAGATACATTGTCTCTCGACTGAGAACTGACATTCTCGATATCTGTCACTGTAGCCATAGACTGTTCAATAGGCTTCGTCACCATCATCTCTACTGTCTCCGGACTGGCTCCGGGATATGTAGTCATCACAACCGCATAGGGCAGATTCATACTGGGCAGAAGGTCCGTGTTCATTTTCCCAAAGGAAACCACGCCCAGAATCAGCACGAGAATCACTGCTACTGCCACTGTATACGGTTTTTTTACACTGTATTTCGATAGCATATTTTACTCCCTTTCTTTTCCGACCGGCCGGTCAGTCATATAGGTAATTATATGGAAACACATTGCTATTGTCAATGAATTCTGCTACAATACATCTATGTATTTTTTAAAAAGGAAGTGACAGAAAGTATGAATACAACACCAGATATCAACGACACAGCTCTTCCGGTAAAAAAGAAAAAAAGCCGTCTATGGCTTATTCTTTTGCTTCTGATTATGATTCTTGCCGCGTGTGCCGGAACTGCTTACTATTTTTATCAGAAAAAACTTCCGGAGGAAACCGTGGAAGCTTTTCTGAACGATATGAAAAATATGAATTTCGACGGGATGGCTTCCCATCTTCAGAGCAGCGATCTTTCCGCACTGGATAACGCAGATATCCGCAACGAAGCCTACGAGCCTTTTTTCCGCCAGATTAATGAGAAGCTGTCCTATGAAATTACCAGAAACAGCTTTGATTTCCAGAACGGCACTGCAAAAATCACGGTTCTTATCCGCTATATTGACGGTACTGATATTTATCAGGAAGCAATCAGCGAATTTCTCCGTCAGATTGTATCTGCCGCATTTTCCGGCGAAAATGTAGACGACGCGCAGAAAGAAGCGCAGGAACGTCTGGCTTCCATCCTCAGTGAAAAGGCATCTGTTGTGGAAGATAAGTTTACAGAGACAGAGCTCACCTACCCTCTGATTCGCGAAAACCGTGTATGGAAAATCGTTGCTCTTAACGAGGATACTGTAAAAATCATGTCTGCGAATTTCAAAAATGCTGCAGAAGAAGTTCATAAAACACTGAATACCACTGCAGAGGAAGTTTCCGATTCAGAGCCGGAAGAATCCCCTTCTGCTCCTCAGGCAGGAGACTCTTCGAAAACTTCCGTACCTGCCGGAGAAACCGCAGACGGTCTTATTCTGGATACGGCGGATTTCTCCATCCGCTATACAGACCACAAGGTGGAAAAAGATTTTGCCGGGAAACCCTGTCTTCTTATTTATTATGATTACACGAATACCTCTTCTGCCCCATCCAGCGCTATGGTAGACGTAAGTCTGCAGGCATGGCAGGACGGCGCCGCCCTTAGCCCCGCCATCCCTGAAAAAAACAACGACGCTTCAGACCGTTTTTTCGACGAAGTAAAACCCGGCGAAACCATCAATATCTGTCAGGTTTTCTCTCTTGAGGGAACCGGAGATGTTACAGTGGAGGCAGAGACAGTCTCTGAAACGGACACAGCAAAAGCTTCGCAGATTTTAAAAATTAAATAATTTCAAATCGCGTATCATTTTTTTATTTTTCAGGCATACTATTCTTGTCTTCGGAAAGGATGGTGACTTATGGGAAATAATTTTTTGAAATACTCTGCTCTGACCATTGCGATTATCGGAGCTGTAAACTGGGGACTGATTGGATTTTTCAATTTTAACCTCGTCTCCATGATTTTCGGAAGCATGAGCTGGCTTTCCAGAATCATCTACGGTCTTGTGGGAATTTGCGGGATTTATCTTCTGTCTTTCTATGGACAGGTGGACTCTGAAAAGAGTCATGTATGATTTGAGGAGTTGTCAGGAAACATCTTCTTCCAAATAAGGGGCAGGTGTGACTCGTGAGAGTCACACCTGCCCCTTTAGGAAACTATCTATTTCACAATAGCCTCTTATAAAATTCTGTAAATTACATAAACATTACTGTATGACAGGTAAATACAGATGCCACCTGGAAGAATGCCATAAGACATCCTGCAATAATACCTGGAATATATGGGTTATTACAATATTTGTTGATTCTTCTCATAAACAGTACAGCTACCGGAAATACAGGAACTGCATTAATCATATAAGTAAAGGTAAATGTAGATCCGAATATGTTTGGCTGAATACCATTCTTCATGAACAGATAATAACCAACAATTGTAATAACAAAGGCTGGAATAAAGTTCATAAATGCAAAGAATAAATCATTTACCCAAGTCGGTTCTTTACCAATTTTTGCATAGTATGCAGAATTAATAGCAATACTTACAGCAATGCCAAATACTAAGTAGAATGGCAGGTAGATAAAGAATAAATACATATGGTCAACAGGAATATCTCTGATACCCCAAAGATATACTCTAAGATCCATCTGGAATACATAAGAAGCAATATAAACAACTGCCAGAACACTTGCCACCGCAATAAGAGACAGTAAAATTGATTTCAAAAGCTTCTTAAATCCAATGGCAACGCCCCAGTCCTTTAATGTTTCTCCCTGCTTTTTGCCATGCAGGAAATAGGAAACAAAAGAAGTAACCAGCATAAATAAACCGTTTGCCAATGCCCATAACGCAAAGATATTAGAAACCTGCTGTGGAAGCTGTGGAATTACAAAATATCCAAGTCCATTTGCAAAAATAAGAGAAATACTTACAAAGGCAAATACACAGTTAAGAATTGTAAGTCCCCAGAACCAGATTTTTCCTGTTTTATTCGGCGCCTGTCTCAAAGCCTTTCCTTCTTTTGCCGCAAGGTCACTAAAGAATTTCGTTTTCACTAAAACTGCTACAAGGAATACTGCAATGGCTAACGCCCCAAATAAACCTAAAATTGAAAAAATCTGATAAATATTTGCAATCTGAGCAGAACCAATTCTATATTCCGGTGCTTCGAGCGTATCCTGGAAGAAGTCTACTACTGCTGCAATAGCCTTATCTCCACCCTGAGCATAAGGATGGATAACTGCTGCTTCATAAATACGACGAATGGAATCCTCAGATGTGTAGGTATGTCCCGGAAGAACCTTTTCTCCCTCAAACTTTGACGGATCTGCGCCAAATGCCGCAAAGGATTTCGCCTCATTGCTGCTTAAAAACTTCTGGGCAGAAACAGGCGCACCATTTTCGTCCATGCTGCTGAAATAAACATGGTCATAATCTGAATAGAATACACCAACACTTCTGTCTCCGTAAACATTTGTCCAATTGCCTTCTCTATCCTTAAATGTAGGGTTGCTGGACGCTAAAAATACAGAGTCAATTAAAGGATTTTCACTCATATTATCAAGTTCAACACTTATATTTGTTGCATTTCCACCCATAGAATGTCCTGCAATACCAATACGATCTGTGTCAACATAATCAAGATCTGCCATGTATTTTACAGCCGCATAAACACCATATCCATCCGCACCGGGATCTGTAAAAAATGTCTCAAAAGGCGTAATATCAGATCCGCCATGATTTAACATGTCCGGCGTAACCACAACATAACCGCGACGTGATAATTCGATTGCATACTGTGTATAGCACTCTTTTGTTGTTGAAAGTCCATGAGCAAAAACAATAGCAGGCGCTTTCTCCTGCGCTGTTGCACTATCAGGCTTATAAATTCTTAAACTTACCGTATCGCCCGATGTTGTCTTAGTTGTAGTTGTCGTTACTTTGACTGAGAAAAAATTCGTCATGACCAGATATGCGCCCATCAGGCTCATAAATGTCACAACAAGGGCTAAAACAAGCCCTGCTTTTGCATTGAATTTCTTTTTCATTTCGCTTTCCTTTTCTTTATTTTTATTTAATTATGTATATTACCATACTATTTTTACAGTATTTTTTATATACCTTTCCTGCTCTACTTATATACCTTTTTTGCTATTTCCATAAATCTGTTGTATAATAGAATAAACTTAAAACTCTTAATATACAAAAGTACCAATAGACAGTTTCAAAGGAGGCGAACTATATTGCATTTGGAAGTAGAAACGATTCACCACCCTCAAATTAAAAATATGAATCTCACTGTCACAGACATCAGCTACAAAGCACCTCATCTTCATCCTGAGATAGAATTAGTACTGGTCCTGAAAGGAACTCCATCTTTCAATATTGACGGTACACTTACGCAGTTTGCCCAGAAAAGCATCGTATTAATCAATACCAATGAGCTTCACGAAATAATTTCAGAAGATCAGCCCTCCACCTTGCTTAGCCTTCACATACTTCCTGAATATTTTGAAGGTTACTTTCCGCAAATGAAATTTATACGTTTTCACGAAAACAAGCTGACAAGCAAAAATAATGATCTGTTTATTTATACTTTTTGTAAGCTGTTAAAAACATACATCAGCCAGGAGCCGTATTATCAGATTCACTGCAGCAGCCTTATCAATATCATGGTATATGATATTCTCGAAAACTGTGCCTATTACGAAATGCATGGAAACAAACTGAAAACAAACGCGAAGCGCAATCAGCAGCTTTCAGAAATTATTTTTTATATTGAAAAACATTACGCCGAGAGAATAACACTTACAGATTTATCCAGACATTTGAATTTATCCCCATCATACCTCTCCCACTTTATTCAGGATAATCTGCATCGTTCTTTCAGCGAGTTTCTAACCTATACCAGATACCTAAATGCCAAATCTCTGTTGATGAAAGGGGAACTTACACTTACTGATATATGCTATAACTGTGGTTTTTCCAGCTATCGCTATATGAATAATGCATTTAAAAAATACTCTCATTACACCCCCAATGAGTTCAAGAGAAAAATGTCTTCCAAGCTGGTTCCAAGCAGCAAAAAAGGGACAGTTATTAACTATCCCCCTGAACAAATGTTATCAATCACCACTCAATTTATGATTGATAATAATTTTAATGCATTTACAATTTAACAGGAAAGCAAATCCGGAAATCGTCAAAAGCATATATTGCGCCGACCGATTTATCTGCTATAAAAAGAAAAAACTCCGAATATTCTTCGGAGTTTCAAGAGCGATAGACGGGGCTCGAACCCGCGGTCTCGACCTTGGCAAGGTCGCGCGTTACCAACTACGCCACTATCGCATAAGCGGGTGATGGGAATCGAACCCACGTATCCAGCTTGGAAGGCTGGTGTTCTACCATTGAACTACACCCGCACATCTTATGTGCTTTTGTGCTTTGTTTTTGCTCTCTCGCTTCAACACTGATGAGTATATATTACTTTAAAGGATTTGTCAACACCTAATTTGAAAATTTTTTATTTTTTTTCAAAAAAATATGTAACACCAACAATATCCCTTATAGTTTCGGGCAGAAAGCCTGCCCGAAACACCTTGTTTTTTAAAATTCCCATACATTTGCAGAAGCAATCTCTGTTTTAGGTTTCTTGATCACAAGTTCCGGACTCTTTGCGCTGACCTTTGTATTGGCCGGAATAGATTCCGTAATAAAGGTATTGCCGCCGATGATAGTGTTTTCTCCTATTACAGTCTCTCCGCCGAGTACGGAGGAATTGGAGTAAATGGTAACATTATCTTTAATTGTAGGATGACGCTTCACATTTGCAAGCTGCTGTCCCTGTCTTGTGGAAAGCGCGCCAAGGGTCACACCCTGATACAGCTTCACATTTCGCCCGATTTCCGTAGTCTCGCCGATAACAACTCCCGTACCATGATCGATAAAAAAGTATTCTCCGATGGTTGCTCCCGGGTTTATATCGATTCCGGTCTTGCCGTGAGCGTATTCCGTCATAATTCGCGGAATAAAAGGTACTTTTTCTTCATATAAAACATGGGCAATCCGATACACATAGATAGCGAAAAGCCCCGGGTAGGAAAAAATAATCTCCTCCTTGCTCTTCGCAGCAGGGTCCCCGTCAAAACCAGCCTGCACATCCTTCAAAAGCATATTCTGGATTTCCGGAAGTTTCTTAAAAAATCCCGCTGTGATTTCAGACGCCTGCTCTCTGGCGCATTCTTCTTTCGAACCTTTATAAAGAAGCGCGATTTCTATCTGCTTCTCCAGATTATCATAAAGATCATTGAGACGATACCCGAGATAATACTCCGGAAAAATCTTTGAGCTGGAATCCACCTCGAAATATCCCGGGAAGATAATCGCCTGCATCTCCTTCAAAAAGGTGGTAATTGCCGCACGGCTGGGGAGCTGTCCCTTATCCTTGGGAAGAAAAATTTCCTCCTGTTCATAATTCTCCGCCAGTTGCCCTACGATTTCCTGAATTGTATTCTTTTTATCCTTCATTGCTGTCCTCACCTTTCGTAGTTTACTATATTTTATTTTATGAAAAAAACGACCGCCTTGCACTTTATTGCTCTATCATATTATAGTGACCGCCGTTCGTCAACCGGAAAACACAAAAATTTTTCCGCCAGAAAAAAACCTTGCTTTTTTCTTCTTTTTATTTTATCATAAAAAGGTATGACACGGAGATGTACCCAAGTGGCTGAAGGGTCCGCACTCGAAATGCGGTAGGTCGGGCAACCGGCGCGAGGGTTCAAATCCCTCCATCTCCGCCAGAAAACTCAGTCTGCAAGCGATTTTGCCGTTTGCAGGCTTTTCTTTTTCCAATGTCTGGTTTGCTTTATAAAACAAATTCTTTTAGATTCAGATACAGAATGCGGCATAAAGAGGAACAATCTTTTTATTATCCTCAAGCCCAAAGTTTTTTGCAGAGAGCTTAATCGCATAGGCAGGCTTATAAGTATCCATATAGACCTTCAAACTCTTTGCCCGTGTGTTGTCGGCAGACTTGACCTCAATGGGAATAAGCTGACCGTTTCTCTGAATAACAAAATCAATCTCAGCTCCACGCTCAGACTGCCAATAGTAGGTCTTATATCCGTTAATGGTAAGCTGCACATCAACATAGTTTTCAGCCATACCACCCTTAAAGTCGTCCAACTCTTCAACCATATAGAGGACATCATTTGGCGCTAAGTCTTTCTTTGCACAGAGTAATCCCATGTCAGAAACATAAATCTTGAACGCATCAATATCACGGTAATTCTCTAAAGGCTTCCTGATTTGTTCCACTTTATATACCTGTGAAACGATACCTGACAGACAGAGCCATTCAATAGCATTTTCAAATTCAGATGCCCGTCCGCCTTTCTTTATCAGCTTATATTGAAAGCGGGTATTCTTTTTTGAGAGCTGGACGGTAATGTTGTCGTAGGCAAGTCTTGTTTTCTTGATTTCGTTCACATTATTGTACTTGCTCATATCATTGAGATAACTTGCAAGAATGGTATCCTGCGTGTGGCGCACAAGGATATAATCCTTTGTTTCTATAAACTGCATTACACATTCGGGCATACCGCCGATAATAAGATATTGACGGTAAAGCTGCATTGCCGCATCGTGCAGGGCAGAGGGCAACGGTTTATCCTCTGCAAAACATTTCTTAATCTGTTCTACAAGGACACTTTCACCGCAGGCTACCAGAAATTCCTCCATATCCATAGGATAAAGAGTTTTCATATCCACCTTACCCACGGGAAACGAAAATTTCGCCCTGTTTACCGCAACGCCGAGCAGACTTCCTGCTACGATGATATGATAATCAGGTGCGTCCTCACAAAAGTATTTCAGAGAAGTCAAAGCCCGTTCGCAAAGCTGTACCTCGTCGAATACAATCAGCGTTTTTTCCTTCACTATCGTTTGCCCTGCAATGTGCGATAAAATGGGTATCAGATAATCCGGGCTGATATTTTCTTCAAAAGTTTCATTCAGCTTTGGATTGGTTTCAAAGTTGAAATAAGCCACATTATCATAACAGGTGCGACCAAACTCCAAAATTGAATAAGTTTTGCCAACCTGCCTTGCCCCCTGTAAAATAAGAGGTTTACGGTGTTCGTTTTCTTTCCACGCTTTTAAATAACTCATAATTTTCCGATACATAATCAGACCTCCTTCAAGGTGCTAATCATAGTATATCGCATATTCATGTAAATATCAATGAATTTTATTGTAATTATAGCATTAAAACGCATGAATATTCTTGTGTTTATCACATATTTCGACATGAATATTGTATCTTTCATTAAACATCTCTATCGAAAAACCGCAGGAAACACTTCCTGCGGTTTTTCATATGTGTATTTATGGAAAAGTATAAAATGGGGGCAAATCTTAATTTTCTCCTAATCCGCTTTCGATTGCGGCAATGAGAGTCTTTAAATCTTCTTCTTCTGTTTCCCCGTCACATCGGACTTCAATTTCTGTACCGCATTTAATCGCGGCTGCCATAATGTTTAAAATACTTTTGACCTGTACGGTTCTTTCCCCTACCTGAAGGGTTACGTTTGATTTGCATTTTGACGCTGTTTTGGCAAGCACTCCTGCAGGTCTTGCATGAATTCCGGATTCAAGATTGATTACGATTTTCTGTGATACCATATTGTCTCTCCTTATCTTTTTGCCAAACTTTTAATCTCAGTTTAAGCTTCTACTCCATAATGTTCAAATAAAATTTTCTCTGCTTCTGCGCTCCATAAACCTCTGTTTTTCTTACATACCTCATCAAGCTTTGCAAACAGAGGGTCTGTCTTTCCAAGCTCTTCAAAGTCTGTGATTGCAGTCAGAGGCATGTCAAACTGCGTATAGGTAAGCTTCTTTCCTCCCGGAATATTCGGCAGATTTAAGGTCGCGTCCGCAATACTGTCGATTCCTCCCACATGAGTAACCATAACCGCCGGTTCAATCCTTCCTGCTGCTGCAAGCTCATTTGCCTCAATAAGGTCGTCATTGTTTCCGCCTGTTGTTCCCACAATGTGGGTGCTGATATAATGCGCATTATATAAATTGATTTCTGCTTTAAACTGATTGTCCGTAGGACCTGCAAAGAAATTCATGCATCCGTCAAATGCGAGAAGCTGGTCTGCCATTTCCGCCACTGCGCGGTTAGGGATATATACGAATACGTCATCGTAGCCCTTTCCGCCTGTAATATCGCGAAGTTCTTTTACAGAATCTGCCATTTTTGCAGTATTTACATAGATAAGCTCCACACCGTTTTCTGCCGCTTTTGACTCCGGAATCACCTCTTTTGCACGTGCGATTTTTTCATCGCTGATTTCCGTAACAACAATTCGTTTTGGTTTGCGCTCCTCTAACTGAATACCATAGCTGACAGCCCCCAGTCCCATGGGACCGCATCCGCCCAATATGATAATGTCTCCATCCTTCTTCGTTCCTACTGCAAGGTCATGGTTAATCTTATTTGTATGATAGCAGCCGTTATAACCGCCGATGCAGCAGCTCATAGGCTCTCCCAGAGACGCTTCAAAGAAACTGTCGCCCTTATACTCCATCAGGCATCCCAGCTCCATAACCTCGTGAGGGATAATGCAGTAAGTACATGCTCCGCCGAAAAACTCGTAGGAATATCCCGGAGATGCAAGACTTCCTTTGTAGTTAAGAGCCGGCTGCTGAGCAAATTTCATTCCCGGTCTGAACTGATCTTTCCATTTTTCTCCTACCTTGACGATTACGCCTGCAAACTCATGTCCGATGATAACAGGATTTGTGTCGATATTCTGCGGCGCTCTTTTATGTTTCTTTCCCTGCTCTGCAAGCTTATAAGTCGACATACAGATACTGTCGCTCATAACCTTTACAAGAATCTCATCGTCCTTAATCTCCGGCAATTCAAATTCCTCTAATCTTAAATCTCTTGTTCCATACATTCTGACTGCTTTCGTTTTCATTACAATTCTCCTTTTCTGCTCCTGATATAAGTTAATTGTTATTTATTTCCATATCTGTTTCGCTGTAAATCAAAGTTCTTCTATTTCTACCTGAGGTATCAGCTCGTCTACGAAAGCTTTTGCAGGCGGTTTTGTTCCAATCGTAGAAACTGCGCCTGCAGAAACTGCCATACACAGACGAACTGTCTCTTCTTTGCCAAGCTTTTTCTCCCATGCATAGGCAAGACCTGCCACCATAGCATCCCCGGCTCCTACTGTGGAATGCTTCTTCACCGGAACTGCAGGACATTTCACCTTATAGTCTTCCATAAACAGCATGGCGCCGTCTTTTCCCATGGAAACGGCAACTATATCCGTTCCTTCCGCCTGAAATTTTTCTGCGATACTGCGGATATTTTCCGCTGAAATATCCTCCTCCATTCCGGCAAACTCTGCCAGTTCTTCCCTGTTTGGCTTCATAATATCCGGTCTGAATGCAAGAGATCTGCGGAAAAGCTCACCGTCTGCATCGAGCAGTACCTTCGCGCCTTTTTCATGGACCAGTTCTGTAATTCTTCCGTAAATCCCTTTGTCCACACCTGACGGAACGCTTCCCGAAAGTACAAACAGGGTATCCGGTTTCGCATACTTTTCAATTTTTTTCAAAAGCTCTGTTAAATCTTCCTCCGTGGGCGCCGGTCCCGGCTCATTGAGTTCTGTTACTCCGCCTTTTTCCTGAAAAACCTTGGTGTTCGTCCTTGTCTCACCGTCTACCCATATGAAATCCGAAGAAATACCCTTGCTTTTCAGAACATTCTCAATCGTCTTTCCTGCATTTCCGCCGAGAAAACCCACTGCAACGCTCTGTCCCCCCAGCTCACGGATTGTTTTGGAAACATTAATACCCTTTCCGCCCGCATCATATTCCACTTTTTTTATTCTGTTCAGTCCTCCAAGGCGAAGCTCCTCAACTTCGACTGTCTTATCTATGGCAGGATTCATCGTTACTGTTACGATCATTTTGTCGCCCCTTTCTTTTTATATTCCTATTTTTCTGCCAGCATACGGTATACTGTCTCTTCATCTCCATTTACGATTTCTTCCACAGCTTCCGGGGAAAGCATCCTGTCTGCAATAACTCCGAGGATTTGAAGATGCTCTTCTCCTACGCCCGCAATTCCTATAACAATTTTGACAACCTCATCGTCCCACTGTGTTCCTTCAGGAAATACCATAACTGCGATTCCGGATGCTTTGATCTCTTTTTTTGCCGCTTCCACACCGTGAGGAAGCGCAAGGGCATTTCCCATATATGTAGAAAATGATTTCTCCCTTTCCAACATAGCATCCACATAAGGCTGGTCTACATATCCGCTGTTCACAAGCATCTGTCCTACCTGTCGGATTACATTTTCCTTTGTGTCAGCCTTGCATCCTACTTTGATATTTTCTCTATATAAGAGTTCTTTTTTTGTTTCCGCCGCTGCCTTTTCTTTTTTCTTTCCAAAAAACATAATCTTTTCCTCCTTATAACATTTTTGATTCATCCGCTGTTCTTTATGATTTTATTATATGTTCCGGAAAGTATATTTTCAACTTAAAGAAGATGGGATTTGGCGTCATCAGATAGCGCCAAAACTGCCTTAAAAGAATCTGTATGGCTGCATTCCTTTCTTTACAAAAAGGGCAAAAAAAAGAACATTCCGGCCATTGGAATGTTCCTCTTTTTTCTCAGATTTTCGATATATATTTGGCAAAGAATTTCTTCAGCTCCGCAGAAAGAGCTGTACGGATTTTCTCTTTCTCTCCGGTAAGTACAATGTCCATGAACTCAAAATTTTCAATCAGCATGGTACTGATATACCCAAGAATCTCACTGTTAATCTTAACTGCCTCGTCTATGGGCATCAGCATGACAAACGCCACCGGAATCTGCTTAAAATACGGGTCTGAAAAGGGAGTCAGGTCTTTTGTCATGCAAACAGTAAAGCTTGGACGCACCACTCCTTTTGTCCTTGTATGAAAAAGAGCAAACCCGAATTCTACGAATATCTGACTGGCAATTTCTTCTCTCTTTCGTATATCCTTCTGTATCATTTCCCCACGGTCCTTATATGGAGAAAGCGCTTCCCCAACTGCGCTTAAAAGCCCGTCAAACGTGATGTTTTCCTCTACTTTGAGTACATCCATATATTTGATGACCGCATTGATATGAGCAGCCAGAACATTAATCTCCTCCATCTCTATGGAGAGCGGCGTCTCCTCCTGCTTTTTGGGAAGGCGCTCATATTCATAAACCTTTCTGCGCACAGCCTCCATGTCCTCTTCATTGAGGAGAGGATTTACAAAGATTACCGGAGCCTCAAGCTGTTCCAGAGAAATACTTGATACAAAAAAATCTGTTTTTCCCATAATATACGGAGTCAGGTCATTTTTTCCATAAGTGGTAAGCTCGATTCTGTCACGGAATACCTTTTCAAGCTTCGTAGACATCAGCCGTGAAATACCGATTCCGCTGGAGCAGACCACTCCTACGCTTACTTTCCGGATATTTTCTTTTCTGCCTTCCATACGTACCACAGCAGCGCCGAAATGCACGGCAAGAAAACCTGTTTCTGTATCCGGAATCTCCTTTCCCAGCCATTTTTTTAATACATCAGATACCTGTTCACACTTTTTATAAACAGTTGAATAGTCTCTTTTTATCTCTTCCAGAACAGGATTGGATATCTGCATATCATATGCAATCCGAATCAGAGTCGGCTGCAGATGGGCGAGAAGCCCCTGAATAAATTCCTCGTCCTGCTTCAGCATGAAAGCAGATTTTTCATCAAAAGCATCTATCATTTCATTTACCAGCTTCTGCAGTTCCCGATTCTCCATTTCTACAGTTTTTTCCCCGTTCCAGCGGATTTTTTCGTGCTTTGCCCCTTTGATATGGAGACAGATATAGGACGTTTCAAGAGCCGGTATCTCAATCTCAAATTCCTCCTCCAGCGCTTCCACGATACGCTTTGCCAGACGGTATTCCTCATCGTTTTCCTGATTTTCCGCCCATTTCGAGTCTGCATCTATGGTCTCGTGTTTGAGAATGCGGTTAATGGCAATTGTAATATGAATAACAAGACCTATATAGGAGTTTTCCGTTAAAGTCATCACACTGGCATCATTCATTCCCATAATACAGCTCACCACACGCCTGAGAATATCATCGTTTAAAATTTGTCCAATGCTGCTCCTCTGAAGCTTCTCGCTGTCCTCCTCCAGTGTGCGGTCGCTTTCATAAGCCTCGCGCAGCATACTGGTATCTATGTTTTCGTTGATAAAAACGCGAATTGCTTTCCTGTAATTCTCCTCGCTGCCTCCAATGGATATGCCGCTTCCCGGCTTTCTTACAATGGTAAGTCCGCAGCGATTGAGCCATCCTTCTACTGCCTCAAGGTCACCGCTTATTGTAGCCTCGCTGACTTTAAATTTACTGCTGTAATAAAACAGTTTCTTCAATCCTTTATCTTTCAGTATTTCAAGCACAAGGCGCTTTCTTCTGTCCTCCCTGTTGCCCATATCATAGTTATCGCCGGATGTAATATCAGCCAGAAGAGCTTCCTTTTTTTCTTCAGTTCCCTCCAGCCAGATTCCCACTCCTGTTCTGGACATCAGGGAAATTCCATATGGTTTCAGATCAGCATTCAGATACTCCAGCTCACGCTGTACCGTCCTCTTGCTGATTTCCGCTTTCTCTGCCAGACTTTTCACAGACATCTTACAGTCTTCTTTCAGCATCACGCTCAGAATCTGTCTGGTTCTCGGTGTAAATCCGCTCATAACCGCCTCCGTTCCTCTACCAGTTTCACAAGACCGTCATATGCCTGAGCTGACACGAAATTATCCACTGTAAAAATTTCCTTTTCTTTCTGTTCCTGTGGAAGAAGCTGGAAAAAATCCTTCTGACAAACAATAAGGTCAAGGTTTTCGGGAATGCTGTCCGCAGCATACGGCTGTACTTCCATGCCTTCTATGTTATTCTGATGAAGCTTTCTTCGAAAAATCGCAGCGCCCATAGCACTTGAACCAACTCCTGCGTCGCATACGAATCCGATTTTATTTATCGGCATTTTTGCCTCCTCCTTCTTTATTTTTTCTTCTGCATTCTGTGAGATATTTCCCATTTTCTCTCCGCTTTTTTCCATATCCCGTATTTTTTGCCCTGCGTTCCTTTTTTTATGCCATACCAGAATCAGGATACTTCCCCCAAAAGAAACCGCAGCAGACAGAAGAATCCCGAAAAATACGGGAATTATATTTTTCTTTCCTGCCATAACAAGAATTGTAACAATGCTTCCCGGAGAAACCGGAGCATTTAATCCCGCATTAAAAATGTCAAACCATACGGCGCCTGTAACCCCTGATATAATCAATGGAAGAAGCAGCCGTAAATCCGACAGCACAAAAGGGAAATAAACCTCGTGAATCCCTCCTGCTCCGTGAGCTGCAAGAGCAGACAGGTATTTTTCTTTTTTCTCATAAAAATAAAGCGCAGCCAACATTCCAAGCCCCGGTCCGGGGTTTGCCTCCAGAAGAAAGAGCACAGAGCTTTCTGCTGTTTTTAATTCACTCATGGCAAGAGGTACCAGGATTCCGTGATTCAGGATATTATTAAGGAAAAAT
Source organism: uncultured Blautia sp. (assembly GCA_958367245.1). Lineage (GTDB taxonomy): Bacteria > Bacillota > Clostridia > Lachnospirales > Lachnospiraceae > Blautia_A. The sequence continues at coordinate 4,279 of CATXEA010000004.1, read as the reverse complement.
ACCTTGGCAGGCTCAATCATAAGATTGAGAAGCCCTGTCAGATTCCTGTTAAGAAGTCCATGAATAAAAAGAGCGATTCCATTCTCCACTGCCCAGAAAAACGGCGTCAGAAAATAGAATCCAAGAGCCGCAAGCCCTCCTCCGATCACACCGGCTGCAAGATTTCTCATCAACATTTGTATACTGGAGGGAACCTTTCTCTCCAGAAATCCCCATATATATTTCCAGATAAAACCTGCCGCCGGACCTGCTGCCATTCCTGCAAGAAGTCCCAGCGAATCATCTGCACAAAGCATTCCCGACACTGCCAAAACCGCCAATATTCCACCCTGTTTTCCGCTGATACGCTCGCCTCCTGAACAGGCAATACAAACCGGAAGAATTATTGTATAAACAAACTGTGAAATCTCGTAAAGTTCTTCATTGGGAAACCAGCCGTTCCTGTTAAAGATTACGGACAGCAATCCGATAAACATAAAAACACCGATATTCCCCATAATCACAGAGCTGTAAAATTTCCCTGCCCTTCGTATTTTTTCCGTCATTTACGTCCCCCTTTGTCGTTTTCAGCATGAAATACCTGCAAAAGGAGTCCGGCAAGCCGGACTCCTCCATAAAGCATGGCTGCTGTCATCGTAATACCATCGGATTTTTATTATTTACATAATAACATCCTGTGAAATACCACGCAACCTGTGTCTTTCCTTTGTCTCTCAATTATTTTTTAATTCCTCTACAAGCACATCGTACTGAGGAGCTGCCATAAAGTTGGTAATAGTAATGACTCTTGCGCCGGCATTACTGTGTCTCGCGCGCTCTCCAAGACTTTCATGTGTCACAACAATCTGTACATCTGCCGGAATGGAAGACACAGGAGTGTGAATAACTTCAATTCCTTCAATTCCTGCTGCCGCCATTTTTTTCTTCAATACAGTTGCTCCCATTGCGCTGGAGCCCATTCCCGCATCGCAGGCAAACGCAATTTTACTGATTTTACCCGCTGTGGGAACTGTTGTTTCTGCAATTCCCTTCGCCTGTTTTTTCATTGCGTCTTTTTTCTGCTGCGCTTCTTCAAGGCTTGTATCTTTTCCCATAAATTTCAGAATCGGTATTGCGATCAGGAAAGATACGGCTGTGGAAATCAGTACCCCAAGAATAATTCCCAAATAACTGTGACGCTCTGCCATTGCCAAGATTGCCAGAATACTTCCGGGTGAAGCAGGAGCTGTAAGACCTGCGCCTAACAGATTGAATGTAAACACACCGCATGCGCCGCCCGCCATAACTGCAAGAATCAGAAGGGGATTCATTAAAATATACGGGAAGTAGATTTCGTGGATTCCGCCAAGGAAATGAATAATTACTGCTCCGGGAGCAGAACTCTTCGCACTGCCTTTTCCTGCAATACAGTATGCAAGAAGAATACCCAGTCCGGGTCCCGGATTTGCTTCCAGAAGGAAAAAGACGGATTTTCCGATTTCCTCCACCTGCTTGATTCCCATTGGTGATAAAATACCGTGATTGATTGCATTATTGAGGAAGAGTACCTTCGCAGGTTCAATAAACACACTTGTCAAAGGAAGTAAGCCATGTTCCACAAAGAATCCTACTCCGGCTTCCATCAAACTGTTAAGTACATTTACAAGGGGAGTAATTCCCACCATTGCCACAAGGCAGAGCAAAGCTCCGATAATCCCAAGGGAAAAATTGTTTACCAGCATCTCAAATCCGGCTTTTATTCTTTCCTCCACAAGTTTATCAAATTTTTTGATCACCCATGCTGCAAGCGGGCCTACGATCATTGCGCCGATAAACATCGGAACGTCAGAGCCGACAATTACACCCATTGTCGCAATCGCTCCGATTACGCCTCCCCTCTGTCCGGCAACTGCACATCCTCCTGTGTAAGCAATCAAAAGGGGCAGAAGCATAGAGGACATCGGTCCTACAAGCTGCGCAAATCTTCCGTTGGGAAGCCACCCTGTTTCAATAAACAACGCTGTAATCAGTCCCCATGCAATAAAGGCGCCGATATTGGGCATTACCATTCCGCTCAAAAATCTTCCGAAAAGCTGAACTTTTTCTTTCATTGATTTCACACCTCTTCTTTTCTTTCTTTTTCTTTCAGTTTTCTTTTTTCGTCCGTGAGAGGTATGACTGGCCAATCAATCTCCTGTTGATGGCTTTATTATAACCAATGATTTCCGGTAATTTCAATAAATAGAAAAGGAGATTTGGCGCTATGAATTAGCGCCAAATCTCCAGCATAGAGAATTGTTTAATTCCACTCTTTTGGAACAATACCCAGTATGTCTTCATTGTTCATCATTTTCAGCATATCTGCCTTTGTCGCCGTGCATACCATTCCATAGTAGTTTAATCCATGCTCTGTGACATAATCTCTGTAAATACCAAACATCTGATCATTTAACCTGCCGTTAATATTCATCATTTCTGTAAATTTATCCTGATCATCCATATATCCGCACATACTAAGTATATGCTGTGTCATAATCTCTTCATTTCTTCTCATTGCCAGATACTCTTCATAATTATGCTCTTCAAATCCGGTAAATATAGAAAGATATGGATATTTTTCGTTATATGCTTTAGGCATCTTCATAAGCGACACCTCATGGTTATGACCTGAAACTCCAAATGGCATGGTATTTTCTTTACAGTTTCTAAAAACCAGCCACGCGTCTCCCGCTGTTATCCCATCAAGACTGAAACCATCCATAAGGGCCGTTGTCTCCTGAAAGTTCAAATCCCTGTTAAACGAAACATATGCAATATATTTTTTATCATCATCCAGGCTTTTTACCTCCTCAAGAGAAGCTTCCGGACTATCATAATACCAGTATTTCTTCCAATATTCATTACCATCCTCGTCTACATGTACTTCCTCTGACATTTCTTTTAGCTGGGTTTCATAGTCCTTCTCTGACTTATAGTCCATACCACAGCAGGCGAAATAGTTTGCCGGAGGCATGTCCAGATAGTTTGAAGTATACATTTCCAGCTTTCCCTTTCGAATCTGTCCAACTGCTCCCTGAGACTGCCTTGTTCCATATGTTGCAAGCGGGTTCATTGTCACTGCGTAATTGCCGTATCCCTGCGGAAAAGCCTGTACAATGATATCATTTTTATATGGCATCATTAATTCTGAATAAATCATGTAATCCATACTCATTCTATTATAAATACCTGCTCTTTGTCCATCTTCTGAAACCTCTTCTATCTGTTCTGTCGGATCATAATACATGGAATCCATCAGCGGAGAAAGTCCAAACTGAATAAATAAAAGTATCGCCAGAAGTACAGCTCCTGTTGCCATAGATAATTTTACATATACACGGCGTATGGATTTCTTTACATATTTTTCGAAACTTACGGCCTCTTCCTGAGTTTCCCGGTCCGAAGCTTTTTTCTCAGGCAGATTTTCCGCAAAATCCAATTCCTCTTCCAGACAATCTGCCAGATAATCATTGATGGCATCCACTTTTTCTATTTCTTCTTTCACCTCTTCCATTTCTTTCTCGGAAAGAAGTTTTTTCCTGTAATTCTCCAGTTTTTCCCTATACGTCATAACCATTCACCTCCATATACATTTTCAGTGCCTTTTTTCCTCGATGAGCCAGCACCCGTACATTCTCAGGAGTCAACTGTAAAAGGACCGCTATTTCCTTAAAACTCATTTCTGAGAAATAATACAGCTCCAGAATCTCTCTCTGTCTCCGGGGGAGAGTCATCATCCCCTGATACAGTATTCGATTCTTCTCGTCCTGTAAATATAACTCTATCGGAGAATGTCCACTTTCCAGTTTCTGTGCGTCATCCAGATTTGTCTCTCGTTTTCTTTGCCTTAGATGATTAAAACAGGTATTGCGCGCCACCTTATACAACCAGGCTCTCAAGTTGCCCTCCTCAAAGGAAAGAAGCGCCTTGAGGAAAACCTCCTGCATCAAATCCTCTGCTGTCTCATGGCTTTTGCAAAGCAAATATAAATAAAGATAAATCTCTCTGGAATAACGCTGATAAAACATCTGAAGCATTTCTTTTTCCACAGGTGCCCTCCTTCCTTTTGCTTCTTAACTGTGTTTCTATAAATATAACACTTTAAAAACCCAAAAGTTACATACCTACCTGAGATTTTTTCAAAAAATTTCAAGACACATCTTGACAATAGTATCTTTTGAATGTATAATTCAAACAGTAGCGAATATAGGGGATTGGTCAAATGGTATGATAGGGGTCTCCAAAACCTTTGGTGGGAGTT